>JAJPIS010000015.1 GCA_021324635.1 Gemmatimonadota bacterium | reverse complement strand
GGTCCGGCGATGGCGGCGAAGTGGTGGCCGAAGACGATCCATCGGTTGGTCGGGACGTAGTCGCGCCCGTCCTCGAGCCGTTCGGCCGGCGTCTCGCGGGCGGCATCGAGCGCGAACACGCGATGCGCGATGAACCGACTGTAGAAGCGATACCCGACCGCGTACGTGCACAGGGCGGCCGCCAGCAACCAGGCGGCGTTCACGGGCTCGCCCCGCGCGAGGGCGAGCATGGCGAACGCGCCGGCCCCGGTGGCCGCGACCGCCGCCCACATGATCCCCGCCAGTGTCTTCCGCATCGAGCTCGAATTTCAGTTAGTTTACGCGCCGTCGCCAGCTATCGTCTGCTCAACATGCCGTTTCTCACGAGTGACCGCCCGGAGCGCGCCGCCGGGACGCGCGTGCGCTGCCCACCGCGGCGCGCGCGGCGTGACGCGCCATCCGTCCGACGATGCGCCCTCGTTGCGACGGCGACCATCCTTGCGGCGGCTGGCTGCGCATCGGCGGGGGCGCGGCCGACGCCGGCGCAGCTCCGGCCGCTTCCGCCGGCGCCCGGCCTGGGGCTCGCCGGCCAGCGGGTGATCGTCCTGCCGCTCAGCGCCGTCCGGGGCGGCGACGCGCTCGGATGGGCCGCGTCCATCCCCGATCTCCGGGGCTACTTGCTCGATGTGAACGCGCGGATCGCGCACACGCTCGCGGACCGTGCGGGCCGAACGAGCTGGATCCTGCCGTCCGAGCTGGCGCGGATCGCCGCCCGCAACCCGGGGTATGCGCCCGATCCCTACGCGGCCGACCCGTCGCAGTTCTGGCCGGACCGCTGGCGCGGGGACACCAAGCTGCTCGACCCGCTCGCGGGCGACCTGCGCACCATGACGTCCTTCGTCGATGCGCGCGTGGCGCTGGTCCCCGTCGAGCTCCGCTTCATCCCTCGGGAGGACGGGCACACGGCGGCCGCCGTATCGTCGGGCGGGCCGACCGCCACCCCGCCGGGCGAGGGGCGAGCGGTGCTCCGGCTGGCGCTGGTCGACACGCGCGCGATGGTCGTCTTCTGGGTGGGCGATCTCGTCGGCGATCCTGCCCCGGCCCTCACCCCTGCCGTCGCCGCCAACCTCGCCGACCGGCTCGCCGCTGTCATGTCGACGCAGTAGATGCGGACCGCGGTCGTTCTCATCCCCGGCGACGGCATCGGCCCGAGCATCGCCGACGCGACCGTCCGGGTGCTGGCCGCGGCCGGAGCGGAGATCGACTGGGACGTGCGCCTTGCCGGCCTCGCGGCCCTCGCCGCCCACGAGAATCCGATGCCCGACTCGACGCTGGAGGCGATCCGGCGGACCGGTGTCGCGCTCAAGGGACCGCTCGAGACGCCGGTCGGCGAGGGCTACCGGTCCGTCAACGTGGCCCTTCGCAAGACGTTCGACCTGTACGCGAACGTCCGCCCCGCCCACGTCATCGTGCGCGGTGGCCGGTTCGACACGGTCGACATCGTCCTCGTCCGGGAGAACACCGAGGGGCTCTACTCCGGGGCCGAGCATTACATCAAGGTCGGTGACGACCCACGGGCGGCCGCGGAGTCGGTGGCGATCATCACCCGGACCGGCTCCGAGCGGGTCATCCGATACGCCTTCGACTATGCGGTCGCCCACGGGCGGCGGAAGGTGACGCTCGTCCACAAGGCCAACATCCTGAAGTACTCCCAGGGGCTGTTCCTCGAGGTCGGGCGGCGGATCGCCGCCGAGTTCGAGCCGCGGGGGATCGCGTTCGAGGACCGGATCGTCGACGCCATGGCGATGAACCTCGTGCTGCACCCCGAGGTCTTCGACGTGATCGTGACGACCAATCTCTTCGGCGACATCCTCTCGGACGAGATCTCGGGACTCGTGGGAGGCCTCGGGCTGGCGCCCGGCGCCAACATCGGCGTGCACGCGGCGATCTTCGAGGCCGTCCATGGCACGGCGCCCGACCTCGCGGGCAAGGGCGTCGCCAATCCCTCGGCGCTCATACTCGCCGCCTGCATGATGCTCGATCACCTGGGCGACGGCGCGCGCGCCGATCGCATCCGGGCCGCGCTCGAAGCGACCATTCGTGCCGGGCACCAGGTCACGCGCGATCTCGGCGGGACGGCGACCACCGAGGCGTTCACGGACGCGGTCGTCGCCGCGCTCCGGCCGCCGGCGTCCGCGACCTCGGACGCCGGCGGCCGCCGCCTGGCCGGGAGTCGCGACCGTCGTGGGTGACGTGCGCGTCCTCCACGTCTCGGACCTGCATTTCGGCTGGCCGGCCATCCCGGAGCAGGCGGACGCGGTCGAGGCGCTGGCCCAACAGGAAGGGTTCGACGTCATCGCCGTTTCGGGCGATCTCGCGCAGCGGGCGCGGGCCGGCGAGTTCCAGCGGGCGGCGATCTTTCTCCGGGATCTTCGCCGGCCGGCGCGCAGCGACCTGCCACGCCCGGCCCTCATCACCGTCCCCGGGAATCACGATGTGGCCTGGTGGTTCGCGCCCCTCGGCGTCGGCGCGACGGATCGCCTGTACGAGAAATACCGGCGCTACATCAGCCCGGAGCTGGAACCGGAGCTGCACGTACCGGGCGTCACGTTCGTAGGACTCAACACCGCGGCCGGAGTGGACTGGCACACGCTCACCTGGAATCCGCGCGATCTCTCGGTGAAGGGTGGACTCCACCGGGGGCAACTCACCCGCGCGGCGGCCGCGCTGGCCCGGGTGCCGGCCGGCGACGCACGCGTGATCGTCATGCACCACAACCCCATGCGCGGTGAGTTGTCGGGGCGGCGCGGCCTCCTGCGGAGCGAGCGGGTGCTCGACGCTCTTGCGGCCATGCACGTCGACCTCATCCTGTGCGGGCACGACCACCAGGAGGCGATCCACTTCGTTGAGCGGACGGGTCGGGGTCTCATCGTCTCGACCGCCGGCACGATCTCGAGCCGTTCGCGTGGCGGTCGGCCGTCGGCGCTCAACATCGTGACGATCCGGCCGGACTCGATCGAGATCGCCACACGGATCTGGGCCCCCGAGCGCGGCGCCTTCGAGCCCGGGCCGGTGAAGTGTTTCGCGCGCTGAGGCGACTCCTCCGGCGCGGCGCGGTGGACCCGGCGCAGCTCCCGCTGCCGCTCGCCGATCGTGCCGCCGCGCCGAGCGCCCCCCCCGCCCCGGTTCCGCCCGCCCCCGCCCCCGCCCCCGCCCCCGCCCCCGCCCCCGCCCCCACCCCCATTCCTCCGCCGGTTTCGGCGCCGCTGGCGGCCGTCCGGCCGCGTCGTCCGCGCCGCTCGCGTACCGCGGCCGAGTCGGACGCGGCCGTCGTGGCCCGGTTGGTGAGCCGGCATGCGGCGTTCAACGCCGAGCGGTTCGGAGGCGCGCTGCGGCCGATCCCGATCGAGGTGTCGCGCGGGTTGCGCAGCCGGCTCGGATACTATCGGCTCGCCGGCCCCCGCGCGCCGGCGCTGATCGTGATCAGTCGGCGACACCTCAGGCGACACGGGTGGGAGGAGGTGTTCGAGACCCTGCTGCACGAGATGGTGCATCAGTGGCAGGACGAGAGCGGGCTGCCGGTCGACCACGGGGCGCAGTTCCGCGCCAAAGCGCGCGCCGTCGGCTGCATCCCGCGCGCACGCCGGCCGGTCGATCGCCCGGCCGCCGGCTAGTTACCTTTCGCGCCATGACGCCGGCGACTGATTTCTTCAACATCGACAGCGTGCTGTCCGAAGAGGAGCGCGCCGTTCGCGACAGCGTGCGCCGCTTCGTCGACGAGCGCGTGCTGCCGATCATCGGGCGGTGCTACGTCGACGGACGGTTCCCCCGGGAGCTGGTGCCGGCGATGGCGGAGCTCGGGCTGTTCGGCGCCAATCTGCCGGAGCAGTATGGGTGCGCCGGGCTGAACAACGTCGCGTACGGCCTCATCATGCAGGAGTTGGAGCGCGGCGACTCCGGTATCCGCTCCTTCGCCTCGGTGCAGGGCGCGCTGGCGATGTACCCGATCTACGCCTTCGGGACCGAAGAGCAGAAACGCCGCTACCTGCCGGGGATGGCGTCGGGAGAGATCATCGGGTGCTTCGGGCTGACGGAGCCCGATTTCGGCTCCAACCCCGCCGGGATGATCACGACCGCGCGCGAGCGCCCGGACGGCAGCTATGTGCTGAACGGCGCGAAGATGTGGATCACCAACGGGTCGACGGCGCACCTGGCGATCGTCTGGGCCAAGACGGGCGCGGACGAGCGCACGATCCGGGGGTTCATCGTGCCGACAGACACCCCGGGCTTCAGCGCCCGGGACCAGAAGGGAAAGCTGTCGCTGCGCGCCTCCGATACGAGTGAGCTGGTGTTCCAGGATCTCTGCCTGCCCAAGTCGCAGCTCCTTCCCGGCTCGGGAGGTCTCAAGAGTCCACTCATGTGCCTCACGCAGGCGCGCTACGGCATCGCCTGGGGGGCGGTGGGGGCGGCGTCGGCCTGCTACGAGGAAGCGGTGCGCTACGCGCGAAGCCGCGTCATGTTCGGGCGGCCGATCGGCGGCTTCCAGCTCCAGCAGGCCCGGCTCGCCGAGATGCTGACGGAGATCGTCAAGGCACAGCTCGTCGTGCTCCACCTCGGCCGGCTCAAGGATGCCGGCACCTACACGCCGCAACAGGTCTCCCTCGCGAAGCGCAACAACGTCAACATGGCGACCGAGATCGCCCGGGAGGCGCGGCGCCTGCTCGGCGCGAACGGCATCCTGGCCGAGTACGGCGCGATGCGCCACATGGAGAATTTGGAGAGCGTGTACACGTACGAGGGGACGCACGACATCCACACGCTGATCCTCGGCCAGGCCATCACCGGGTTGGACGCCTTCACCTGATCACGTGATCACCTGATCGTTGCGCGACCCCCGGCGACTCGTCTGGTGGCTCATTGCCGTCAGCGCGGCGGTGCGCCTCCTGCTCGCCGGGCTCATGGGCCTCGGCGTCGATGAATCGTACGCCGTCGCCAGCGCCCGCCAGCTGAGTCTCAGCTACTTCGACCACCCGCCGCTCTCGTTCTGGCTCGCGCACGCGGCGGCGGCGGCGTTCCGGAGCGAGGCGCACCTCGCCGTGCGGCTGCCGTTCATCGCGCTCTTCGCCGTCACGACGTGGCTCATCTACCGGCAGACGGCGGTCGCCTTCGGCGAGCGGGCGGGGTGGCTCGCCGCGCTCTACCTCAACGTCTCGCTCGTCTTCGGTGTCAGCACGGCGAGCTGGGTGCTCCCCGACGGGCCGCTCATGTGCGCACTCGCGGCGGCGAGCCTCTGCCTGGTGCACGCGATGCTCGACCGCCGGGTGGCGGCGCGGCTGGCCTGGCGGTGGTGGATCGCGGCCGGCGTGTGCAGCGGGCTCGCGCTCCTCTCCAAGTACCAGGCGGTCCTCTTCCTCGCCGGCGTCCTCCTCTTCCTGCTGATGAGTCGGACGCACCGGGCCTGGCTCCGGCGGCCGGAGCCATATGCGGCGGCCGCCATCGCGCTCCTGTTCTTCGCGCCGGTCGTGGTCTGGAACGCGCAGCATGGCTGGGCGTCGTTCGCGTTCCAGCTCGGCCGCGGTGCCTCGCCCCCTCACGTCGCGCTCGTGCGCCGGCTCGGCGCCCTCGGCCAGAACCTGGGCGGCCAGGCGACGTGGGTGCTCCCCTGGCTCTGGGTGCCGCTCCTCTGGGCGATGGTGCAGGCATTTCGGCGCCGGGCGAGCGACGATCGCGGACTCTACTTCGCGACCCTCGCGGTCGTGCCGATCACGCTCTTCACCGCGGTCGCGCTCGGTGGGCAGCCGGGGCTGCCACACTGGCCCGCGTCGGGGTACCTGTTCCTCTTCCCGCTGCTGGGCGCCGCCGCCGCCCGGCTGGCTCGGCGGGTCGCCGACGGGGCACGCCTCCCCCCCGCGACCTCGCCGCTCGCGCCGGCCGCCGGGCAGCGCGCGCTCCGACTGGCGGTGGGGTGGACCGCATGGTGCGTGGGCGCGTTCGTCGTGATCCTCGTCGCCGCCGGGAGCGCGGCGATCACGGGATGGCCGGCGCGAGTGTTCCCGGCAGCCTTCCGGCGCGGCGACCCGACGCTCGAGGCCGCCGACTGGCGCGACCTTCGTGGCGGGCTCGACTCGCTGGGACTCCTCCGCCGTCCCCACACCTTCGTCGCCGCAACGAGCTGGATCCAGGCTGGCAAGGTCGCTTACGCGCTCGGACCGGCGGTGCCGGTGCTCTGCCTCAGCGCGGACCCGCGCCACTTCGGCTACCTGCACGACCAGCGCGAGGTCCTGGGCGAGGACGCAGTCATCGTCGATCGCCTGCCGTCACGGCACGCGGTCGCGGCGATGTACGCGACGAACTTCGCCAGCGTCGCTCCCGCCGGCCGGGTCACCATCCGGCGACTCGGCAGACCGCTGTTCGACGTCGCGGTGTACCTGGGTCACGATTTCCGAGCGGTCGTGCCGTCGCGCGTCCGCACGCTCACCGAGTCGGCGGTCCCGGCCGCACTGCGTGGCGATTATCTTCCCCCAGACCCGACACAGGACCTGCCACGAGTGGAGCGAGCGCCGTGAAGATCGCGGTGTGCATCAAGCGCGTGCCGGTACAGGAGGGACGGTTCGCGATCGCGCCGAGCGGCACGGCGATCGACGAGGCCGGCCTCAAATACGACGTCAATGACTTCGACCTCTGGGCGGTCGAGGCCGCGCTGCGACTGAAGGAGAAGGCGGGACAGGGCGAGGTGGTGATCGTCTCGCTCGGCCCGGATGCGGTCCAGGAGCAGATTCGGAAAGCCCTCAGCATGGGGGCGGACCGCGGGCTCCAGCTCCGCGCGTCGGCCGTGCCGCCGGATCCGTTCGTGGTGGCGACGGCGCTCGCCGACGCCCTTCGAGGGGGCGGGTACGACCTGATCCTGTTCGGGCGGGTGGCGGTCGACGATGCGTTCGGAGCGACCGGCGCGATCGCGGCGCACCTCCTCGGACTCCCCTGCGTGACCGGGATCTCCACGCTCGAGATCGCGAACGGACGCGGGCGGGCCCGACGGGAACTGGAGGGGGCACAGGAGGTGATGGAGTTCCCGCTCCCGGCGGTGCTGACGATCGACGAAGGACTCAACAAGGAGCGGCTGCCGTCGCTCAAGGGGATCATGGCGGCCAAGAAGAAGCCGCTCGAGGTACGCGCCGCGACGCTCGCCGAGCCCCGAGTGACGGTGCGGCGTCTCGAGCTGCCGGCGGAGCGCGCGGCGGGGCGCATCGTCGGACAGGGGGCGGCCGCCGTGCCCGAGCTGGTGCGGCTGCTGCAAACCGAAGCCAAGGTGCTGTGATGCCGACGATCCTGGCGTACGTCGAGACCCGTGCGGGTGCCGTCCGCAAAGTGGGGCTCGAAGCGGTGGCGGCGGCCCGAGCGACCGCCGATGCCGCGGGCGGTGGCGAGGTGCACGCACTGGTCGTCGGCGCGCCGGGCGTCGGCGCCGCCGCGGGCGCGCTCGGGGAGGACGGGGCCGACGCGGTGCTCGTGCTCGAGCACCCGGCGTTCGAGCGCTACAACCCCGAAGCGACGTCTGCCGTCGTCGCCGATCGCCTCACCCGCGGCGGGTACCGGCTCGGACTGCTGGGCTCATCGGCCCAGGGCCGCGACCTCGCCCCGCGCGTCGCCGGGGTGCTCGGCGTACCGGTGGTGACCGACGTGACCGCGCTCCGCCTCGAGGGTGAGGACGTCGTGGTCACGCATCCGATCGATACCGGCAAGGTCATTGCGACGCTCGTGGTGCGCGGCACGCCGGCGCTCGTGGCCCTCCGGCCTGGGGCCGTCGCGGCCGGACCGGCGCCGCGCCAACCGCGCGTGGAGACGATCGCGGCGGTCGGCGACCCGGCGGCAACGCGGGTCGTGACGACGGAGCTCACACTCGGCACGTCGACCAGGCTCGATCTCGGCGACGCGCCCGTGATCGTCAGTGGCGGTCGCGGGCTCAGATCCGCGGAGAACTTCCGGCTCGTCGAGGAGCTGGCGGGCGCGTTCGGGAATGCGGCGGTCGGCGCGACGCGCGCCGTCACCGACGAAGGGTGGCGCCCGCACAGCGAGCAGATCGGCCAGACGGGACGGCTCGTCAGCCCGGATCTCTACGTCGCGGTGGGCATCTCGGGGGCGATCCAGCACCTGGCCGGGATGCGGACATCCCGGACGATCGTCGCGATCAACAAGGACAAGGACGCGCCCATCTTCAAGGTCGCCGACTACGGGATCGTCGGCGATGTCTTCGAGGTCGTACCCGCGCTCACCGCGGCCGTACGGGCCGCGCGCTCGGCGTCGTGACCGCAGCCGGCGGGCCGATCGGCACGATCGCCTTCGTGGTGATCGCCGCGCTCGCGGTCGGCTTCTTCTCGTACAACGCCCAACGCCTCGTCGGCTACCTGCTGATCGGCCAGCCCGACCGGCGCACGAACGGCGCCGGCACGCGGCTCGGCAATCTGGTCGGGATCGGGATCTTCCAGAGCAAGATCCTGCGCGATCCGATCGCGGGGGCGATGCACGCTGCCGTCTTCTGGGGCTTCATCGTGCTCACGGCCGGCACGATCGAGCTGCTCCTCCAGGGCGTCTGGGCGGGATTCTCATACGCCTTTCTGCCGACCGAGCTGTACGCGGCGTATGTGGCGTCACAGGAAGTGTTCGCGGTCCTCGTGCTGGCGGCCGTCGGCTGGCTGGTCTACCGGCGGCTCGTGATCCGTCCGGCCCGGCTCCGCGGCGATCGCCTCGAGCAGACCGACGCGCTCATCATCCTGTCGTTGATCGCGCTCCTCATGATCACGCTGTTGGCGCTCAACGCGCTGACGATCGCCGCGGCGCCGGCGATGGCAGAGCCCGCGCGGCTGGTCTCGCGTGGCCTCGCGGCGGCCCTGACCGGCGTCTCGCCGGCAGCGGCGGCGACGGCCGCGACCGGCTTCTGGTGGGCGCACGTGCTGCTCGTGCTCGCCTTCCTCAACTATCTCCCGTACTCCAAGCATCTCCACGTCATCACGTCGCTGCCCAACGTCTACCTCTCGAACACCAGCGGGCCCGGTGTGCGGGGAGCGATGCGGCCGATGGACCTCGAGGCGGAAGGGGTCGAGCAGTTCGGGGCGTCCGACGTCGAGCATCTGTCCTGGAAGAGCCTCCTCGATGGCTACTCCTGCACGGAGTGCGGGCGGTGCACGGCGGCATGTCCGGCCAACATCACCGGCAAGCCGCTGAGCCCGCGCAAGATCGTGATCAATGTGCGGCAGCGGCTCATGGAGAAAGCGCCGATCGTGGTCGGGGAGACCGACGGGGGCGGCCGCCTCACGCTGGTGCACGGCGAAGGCGGCAGCACCGGCGCGCGCACGGCCGAGCAGGTGCTCGAGGAGCGATTGCTGGACACGTACATCACCGAGGACGAGCTGTGGGCCTGCACGAGCTGCCGCGCCTGCGTGCAGGAGTGCCCGGTGTCGATCGACCAACTGTCGATCATCAACGAGCTGCGGCGCGACCTGGTGCTCATGGAGTCGCGCTTCCCGGCCGAGGTGCAGCCCGTCTTCCAGTCGATGGAGCGGAACGGCAGCCCGTGGGCGTTCGACCCGGCGGATCGCGCCGAGTGGGCGACCGGCCTGTCGATCCCGACGCTCGCCGAGTGCGCCGAGCGCGGGATTACGCCGGAGGTGGTCTTCTGGGTCGGTTGCATGGGATCCTTCGACGCGCGGGCTCGGAAGATCACCGTGGCGTTCGCCCGGGTCATGCAGGCGGCCGACATCCGATTCGCGATCCTCGGCCAGGAGGAGAAGTGCAACGGCGATCCGGCCCGGCGCATGGGGAACGAGTATCTCTATCAGATGCTCGCCAAGGAGAACGTCGAGCGCCTGAACGGGTACGGCGTGCGCACGATCGTGACGATCTGCCCCCACTGCTTCCATCAGCTCGGGAACGAGTACCCGCAGTGGGGCGGCCACTACGAGGTGCTCCACCACTCGACCTACATCGAGGGCCTGCTGCGGGAGGGTCGCATCCCGCTCGGTGACGGATCCCTGGCGTCGGAGGTGGAGATCGTCGCGGGGCGTGGGGACGGCCATGACGTGGGCGCTGGCGGCCCGGCAGGCACCTCGGGCGCGCCCCGCGACACGGGGGCGACGGGCGACGGACGCCGGGCGCGCATCGTGTATCACGACAGTTGCTACCTGGGACGGTACAACGACGTGTACGAGGCGCCGCGCGAGGCGCTGCGCCGGGCGTTGCCCGTGGTGGAGCTGGTCGAGCCGGCTCGGACGCGGAGTCGGGGGTTGTGCTGTGGGGCCGGCGGTGGCCGCATGTGGATGGAGGAGCCGACGGGCAAGCGCATCAACGTCGAGCGCACGGAAGAGCTGCTGGCCACCGGCGCCGACGCGATCGCGACGGCGTGCCCGTTCTGCATGACGATGCTGTCGGACGCGGTGGCGGCGAAGGAGACCGACGTGCCCGTCTACGACATCTCCGAGGTGATCGCCGCCCGGTTGGCCGCTCGGAGCGGCATGTGATGTGCGGCGTCCAGGCGGCGCGCCGCGCGCGGGCTACGGCCGCGGGATGGCAGCGGTACCGACCGGCGGGGTCGGAGCGCCGTAGGCCACGGTGACCGTGAGCCGGGCGCCGTCGACGCGGGCGGACACGCGGCGGGCGCAGCCCGGACAGCGGGCAACGAGGAGCGGCGTCGACGACCGCTCGCCAAGCGCGGCTCGACAGATCGGGCAGTGGATCGGACCGGCGACGAGCGCCGAGGGCGCGATCCCGCCGGAGGCGGAGTCCCCGTGCTCGGGCGGGCGGTCCGCGACGTGGTCGAGCGGCCTGGCGAGCGCGGTGGGCACAGCGCCACGCGGATCGGCCGCGGTGTGCACGAGTCGAGGCTTCGTGCCTGCACCGACCTGGGTGGCCACGGTGGCGACGAAGAACTCGCGTTCGGCGGCCGACATGTTCGCCAGCTGCTGCGCGTTCACGAGACCGCGCTCTGTCAGCGTCCGGGCGAGCCCGCTCGCGAGCGGCGTCAGGGTCTCCTCGTGCCGCCGGGACCGCCCCCGCGAGTCGCCGCGGATCGTGAGCTCCCGCCGCAAGGCGCGGCTCAGCACCGCCACGCCGCCCGCGCCAGCCAGGAGCGCGCCGCCGCCCAGAGCCAGCGCGAGCTGAGGACTCATCATCTGGCCCGGCGCCCCGTGTCAGAGGGTGAACTGGCGGCTGGTCGTGGCATCGTCGGTGAGCAACAGCGCATGCAGCGTCTCCCCGACGGCTGTTCGGGGGCGATCTTCGGGGACGACGAGCAACGCGTTGGCGAGTGACATCGATGTCAGGATACCGGAGCCCTGCGGGCCTGTGAGGCGCGCCCTCGTCACGCCATCCTCGCCGGGCTCGACGACAGCTCGCAGGAAGTGCGTCAGCGGAGCGCCGATCTTCACGGGCTCCGCCATCACCACCCGCACGGGCCGCCGAAAGAGCGACGTGTGGCCAAGCATGCGCCGGATCACCGGACGGACGAAGAGCTCGAAGGTGACCATGGTCGAGACGGGGTTCCCGGGCAGGCCGACCCAGGGCATGCCACCGAGCGCCCCGAAGCCGAGCGGCGCCCCGGGCCGCATGCGCACCTTCCAGAACTTCATCTCGGCGCCCAGGGCGGCCAGCACATCGCGCGTGTAGTCGAACTCGCCGACCGACACGCCCGCCGTCGTGACGAGCAGATCGCACCCCGCGCTCCGAGTGAGCGCATCGCGCATCGCGTCCCGCTCGTCCCGGACCACGCCGAGGTTCACGGGCTCACCACCGGCCGACCGGATGAGGGCGTGCAACGAGTAGTTGTTCGACGAGACGATGCGTCGGCCGGCGAGGGCCTCGTGAAACCGATCGAGATCGACCAGCTCGTCGCCGGAGCCCAGGATCGCGACCCGCGGGCGACGGTGCACCTGGACGACCGCCGCGCCGACGGAGGCGAGCACGCCCACCTGACCCGGCCCCACGGGCGTCCCCGCCGAGAGCACGACGTCGCCGGCGCGAAGGTCCTCGCCGCGCGGACGGACGTTCCGTCCCGCGTCGCGCGTTGACCGAATCGCGACCCGGGCGATGCCGCCGTCGGTATCCTCGACGCGCACGACCGAGTCGGCGCCGGCGGGGATCGGCGCCCCGGTCATGATCCGGATCGCCTCGCCGGGCCCGACGGCAACGCTCGGAGCCTGTCCGGCGGCCACGGTCTCGAGCACGCGAAGGCTCACCGGCAACGACTCGGTGGCCTGGGCGATGTCGGCCGCGCGAACGGCGTAGCCGTCCATCGCCGAGTTGTCCCACGGCGGAAGGGTCAGCGACGCCACGATCGGGTCGGCCAGCACGCGTCCCAGCGCGTCGAGTAGCGGCACCCGCTCGGGCGCGAGCGGGCGGACGTCGGCCACGACCCGGGCGACGGCTTCGTGGACGGTCAGCATCGGGGCGTGTGAGCGCCAGCGCGCGCGGCGGGGCGCCGTCTCCGGGTCCACCGGGTGCGTGCCCGGCCCGCGGGCCAGCGGTGCCTCCGCGTCACCGCCATCGGAGCCGCCATCGTCAGCGGGCGCCGAGCACCAGCGTGGCGAGGCGCGTCGCGATCGCGTCCTGCACCTGCTCGACGTCGCGGACGGGCACCGTCCAGTTGTTGCAGAGCAGGCTGAAGACGAGCGGCGCGCCGTCGGCCGTCGTCACGTAGCCGGACAGGGACCGCGCCCGGTCCACGTACCCGGTCTTGGCGTGGACGTTGCCCGCGGCCGGCGTCCCGCGCATTCGCGCCGCGATCGTCCCGTCGACGCCGGCGATCGGCAGGGCATCGAAGAACACGTGAAAGGCGGAATCGGCGCGGATGGCCGTGAGCACGCGGACGAGGGTGCCGGGCGAGAGATAGTCGTGCCGTGACAGGCCGCTGCCGTCATGGATCACGAACCCGTCGGGCGCCGCGCCCCACGCGGCCAACTGGCTCTCGACCACCCGTCGGCCGCTATCGGCGGACCCGACACCGGCTCGCTCGAGGCCCAGCGTCTTGAACAGGACCTCGGCGATCTGGTTCTGCGACGGTTTGAGCAGCGCCGGGAGGATGTCACGCAACGGTGGCGACAGGACGGTAAAGAGCGTGTCGATCGGCGCCGCCCGGCGGGCCCCGCCGCGATGCTCCGCGCGGCGTGCGTCCGCCGAGGTCGCCGTGTGCGAGGCGGCGGATGGGCCCGGGACGCGGGGTCCGATCGTGTCCCCGGGGGGCACGACGGCATCGCGCGGGAGGGCGATGCGCCGGGCGCGGAGCGCCCGGGCGACCGCGTGCAGGTAGGCGACCGCCGGGTCCGGGTAGGCGACGAAGAGCGTCGTCGTGTCGCCCGGCGCCATCGTGCCGGCGACGATGAGCGAGCCGCGGGCCGGATCGATGGTGGCGGTCGGCTCGATCGCCGGTGCGCCGCCGCCCGGTACGACGGTGGTCACGTGGGAGCGCACGACCGGGTAGTCGTCGATCGGCGCCGTCGTCAGCGCCGCAGGGCGCCCCGCCCGGGGCGCCGCGCGCAGCTTGATGGCCGTGAATCCCTCGTTGAACATCAACTCGTCGACACCGGCGCCGTACGGCTGGGACAGATCGTCCCAGTCCCACCCGTAGCCGGCGTTGGCGTCCGGGAAGGCGTCGCCGCCGCTCACGACGTGCCCGGTGATGCGGCGAATGCCGTGCGCCGCCAGCGAGTCCGCGGCCGCCGCGAGCGGCGCCATGGCGTCGTGCATCATGTGATCGCTGACGGTCGGATCGCCCCGCCCGTAGACGACGAGATCACCGTGGAGCACGCCGTCGCGGAGCTGGCCGCGCGCCGCAAATGCCGTCCGGAACCGGAAATCGGGGCCGAGGCTCGTGAGGGCGACCGAGCTGGTCACGATCTTCATGTTCGACGCGGGGAGGAACAGCTTGTCGGCGTTTCGCGCGTAGAGCGTGTCGCCGTGGACGGGATCGACGATCAGCACGCCCCAGAAGGCGCTCCGAAAGCGGGGATCATCGAGCAACGAATCGATCCCGTGCGCGAGCGACGCGCGCGCGCCGGCCGTGACCGGTGCCAGGGGCGCGGACGGGCTGGCGCTTGCGGCCGCCGGCGTCGCGGGTGCCGAGGCGGGTGCCGAGGCCCGTGTCGGACCGGGCGCGGGCGGAGCGCCGCCGTGGCCGCAGGCGAGCGCCGTGACCGCGACGCCCGCGAGCCCGGCGCGGCTCAAGGTCATGTCGGCGGGCGCCCGACGGCCATCGCCCCGGCGTGCACCGTGACTCGTTCGACCAGGTCCGCTACGCTCGTCAGCCACCGGGGATCCTCGAGCTGAATGACGGGAACGGGCACACGGAACTGCGGGTCGTCGGTGACGACGGCGAGATACCGCGCGGCCGACGGATCCCGCGGATCGTAGAGCGGCTCCGGATGCGCGGCGCGGCGAAAGATCTCGATCCGGGGCAGCGCCGACCGCTTGAACCCCTCGCAGAGGACGATGTCGGCATCCGCCATGTAGCGGTCGGCGATCGCCTCCGGCCCCAGCTCCTCCGTCCACCGGGCGACGAGGGCGAACTTGTCGGGCGAGACCATGGCCACCCGCTCGGCCAGTCCTTCGTGGTAGTGGCGGTACGTGTCCGTGGTCGCCGGATCGAGATTGAACGTATGGCTGCCATGCTTGATCGTCATGACGCGACGCCCGCGCCGCACGAGCTCGGCCGCCAGTCGGACCACGAGCGTCGTCTTCCCGCTGTGCTTCCGTCCGACGATCGTGACGAGCCGGCCCGCGCTCCCCTCGTGCGAGGAATTGGTCACGCCTGCGCCGCAGCCGTCAAGTCGGCCGGCTGATTGACGTTCATGAAGAGACGCGCCGGGTCGCCAAAGCGCCGCACCTCCGCCACTCCGAGCCGCGCCACGCGGACGTCGTCGTAGAACCCGACCACCCGGCGGTCGCCGGCGTCGAGTCGGCGCTCGATCGCCGGCACGCACGACGGGGCATAATAGGCACAGAGCGGCTCGACGCCGCGACGCGAGTCGCTCTCGGGGACGCCGACGTCCCAGCCGCCCTCGCCAAGCGCACGCAGCGACCGGAGAAGCCCGGTGGGGACGAAGGGCATGTCCCAGGCGACGACGAGAGCGGCTGTCCCGGCACGGACGATCGCCGCATGGATCCCGCCAAGGCTGCCGAGCCCCGACCGGACGTCGGCGGCGACCGCGATACCGGGCAGCCAGTCGGCCGCGGATGGGTCGTTGGCGACGAGGAGCAGCCGATCGGTCGCCGGCGCGAGCGCCGCGGCCACCCGATCGATGATCCGCGCGCCGTGCACGCGCTCGAGACCTTTCGGACGTCCACCGTAGCGCGTCGCGAGCCCCCCGGCGAGGATCACCCCGGTACACGGGGTGAGCGTCGGCGAGGGCGGGTCGCTGCTCACGGCTCGTGGACCTGCGGCTGGCCGCTCACGGCGCGGCCGACGAGGAGCATGTTGGCGGCGCGGGCGATCTCGACGGCGATCGTCGATGGAACGGACGGCGTGGCGACGACGGCGACGCGGGCGCGGGCCGCCTTGAAGGCGAGCTCGCCGGAGATCCGGCCGGTGACAAGGAGCAGCAGGTCGGCCGGGTCTCGGCCCGCCTGGAGTCCGGCGCCGATCACCTTGTCGACCGCATTGTGCCGCCCGATGTCCTCGGCGTGGAAGAGGAGCTGCGTGCCGTCGGTCAGGGCCGCGGCATGCACGCCGCCGGTCTCGTTGTAGCGCTGCCCGCGCCCGAAGAGATCCTTGAAGAGGCGGCGCGTCTGGGCCAGCTCCGGGGGGTCGACGCGGTGTGTCCGCCGAGGGACGGCGCTCATGCTCCCGAGGATCGTCGTCACGGCACCGCAGCCGGAGGCGAGCACGCGCCGCCGCTCGCTCGTCTCGACCGCCTCGTACCGCGCGCTCGGCACATCGGCCCAGAAGCCGAGCTCCGACGTGCAGGGGCGGAGCCGCAGGATGTCGGACGCGCGGTCGATGTAGCCCTCGCCGTGAAGCCACCCGACGACGAGATCATCGAGCTGGTCGGGCGTGCACATCCAGGTGACCGCCGGCGCGCCGTTGAGCTCCAGCCAGACAGCGGCCTCCTCGACAGCATGCAGCGGGGAGGGGGCGGGTGACGCGGCCATACGTCAACGTAACACGGCGCGTTGGTGTGGCCGTGGGGCGCCCGGCGGGCGCTCAGTCCGGCCGGTATGTCGCCCAGAGTGTCGCGTCCTCGGCGACCCGGACTTCGGTCACCCGGGCGGCGGGCGGCGGCCCGAGGGCCGCCTGGACGCGCGTCAGGATGAAGCGCGCCAGGTTCTCGCCGGTCGGGACGAGGCGGCCGTCGGCGAATTCGGGCACGTCGAGATTGATGTTCCGGTGATCGAAGCGGGCGCGGACCTCCCGCTCGAGCACGCCGTCGAGCCGCGCGAGGTCGACGATCATCCCCGTCTCGGCGTCGATCGGGCCGGTGACCGTCACGTCACACAGGTAGGTGTGCCCGTGGTAGTTGTCGCGGGCGCAGGGCCCGAATACCGCGTGGTTGCGGGCGTCGTCCCAGTCGGGGCGCCGGTAGCGGTGGGCGGCGGCAAAGGTGACCCGGCGCGTGAGCGAGGCGCTCACACGGGTCCCGCGCTAGTGCAGGATCGCGTACGACACTCCGAGCGTGAACATGCCGTTGGTGCGGTACCCGCTGAGACTGTGGGCCGGCGGGATGACCGAGCTGTTGTCGATCGCGACGGTGTGATACGACGAGGGGTACTTGTATCGCCAGATGTAGTCGTAGGCGTCGACGTGCGCGCTGAACCGCCCCGGCGGGACCCAGCGGATGCCGCCGCCGAACGGAATCGCCAGCGAGGTGCCGAAGGTGTAGCCACCGACGTCACGCGACTTCCCGAGGTCGGAGACGGCGCCGATCCCGGCGCTGATCATCGGCACCAGGTAGTGCCACGACCGGTCGCCGGTCAGGTTGAGCCCGAAGTTCACGTCCGCGATCGTCAACGGATCGCTCGTGGTCCCCAACACGCGCAGCGCGCGCGGGAACGCCGGGTCGAGCACGGTGCGGTCGGAGAAGGTGTGCGTCACCCGCGCGAAGAAGATGAGCGGGCCGCCCAGGTGCAGCACCTCGCGGATGCCGACCACGGGCGAGCTGCGGGGGGCGACCCCGGCGGCGTCGCGGGCGAGCACGAGGTAGCCCCCGATGACCGACAGCTCGTGGGGGCTCTCCACGTCGTGGTACGGGCTCGACCGCGGCAGGTGCCCGAGCACGTCCTGCGCACCCAGGGCCGCCGGCAGGAGCAGGGCCAGGCAGGCCGCTACACAGGTGCCGGCGCCGGTCCTCACGCCGAAGAGGGAGCGGAGGCGGGGGAGGGGACGGGGGAAGAGCGCAGCGATCGAGCGAAACATCACGGTGAGGTCAGGGAGTGGGCGGTGCGGTGGGCGGACCCGATGCAGTCGGCTCGCGGATGCAGTCGGCTCGCGGATGGTCGCCACGTCCCGCGGCATGCGGGCGCGTGGAATGGCGGTGGTACCGGCGAATCCGCGTGGAGGTCCACGCCGGCGAGGGTGTCCCCCGGCGCGATCAATCGTCGGGCTCGCGCAGATCGATCCCGGTCATCTCGTCGGGAACGTCGACGCCGAGCAATCGGAGGATCGTGGGGCCGACATCGCACAGGGCGCCGCCAGGACGGAGCGGTGGGCAGGGCTGCGCGTCGTCGACGAGGACGAGTGGGACGGGGTTGGTGGTGTGCGCCGTGTGCGGCCCACCGGTCGCCGGGTCGATCATCTGCTCGCAATTCCCATGATCGGCAGTGACGACCAGTCGAACGCCGCTCCGTGCGGCGGCGGCGAGGACCCGCGCCAGGCACTGATCGACCGTCTCGACGGCCCGCACGGTGGCGTCGAGGTTACCGCTGTGCCCCACCATGTCGCCGTTGGCGTAGTTGCAGAGGATGAAATCGTGCGCCCGCGACTCGATCGCCCGACACAGGACATCGGTCACGCCCGGGGCGCTCATCTCGGGCATGAGGTCGTACGTCGCGACCGTCTGGCTCGGGACGAGGATCCGCTCTTCACCGGGGTAGGGCGTCTCCTCGCCGCCGTTGAAGAAGTACGTCACGTGCGGATACTTCTCCGTCTCGGCCGTCCGGAATGTCGTGAGGCCGCGCGCCGCGAGCACCTCGGCCACGATCCGCGCCATCGACTGCGGGGGAAAGGCGACGTCGAGCGCGAAGCGTTGGTCGTACGACGTCATCGTCACCACCCGTACGTCCGGGCGGTCGCCGACCTCCAGCTCCGCGAACCCCGGCTCGGTCAGCGCGCGCACGAATTGCCGCATCCGGTCGGAGCGGAAGTTGAAGCAGATCACGGCGTCGCCGTTCCGCATCGGCGCGACCGGCTGTCCGTCCCGGACGATCACGGTCGGCTCGATGAACTCGTCGCTCTCGCCTCGCTCGTACGCCGCCCGGATGAGGGCGACGGGATCGGTGGCGGTCGGTCCCACGCCGTCGACCGCGGCCCGGTAGAAGAGGGCGGTCCGGGGCCAGCGGCGGTCGCGGTCCATTCCGTAATAGCGGCCGCCGACGCTGGCGATGACCACCCGCGGGCCGGCGTGGGCGAGGGTCTCCTCCATGAAGCCGAGCGCCGAGCGCGGGAGCGTGTCGCGCCCATCGAGGAGCGCATGCAGGGCGACACGCGGGACCTGCTCGCGGGTCGCGAGGTCCAGCAGGGCCCAGAGGTGACGGTCGACCGCGTGGACCCCGCCGGAGCCGAGGAGGCCGACCAGGTGGAGCGTCCCGCCGTGCTCGCGCGCGGCGCGGCAGGCCGACCGGAGGGCCGCATTGTCCCGGAAGGACCCATCGGCGATCGCGCGATCGATCCGCACCAGGTCCTGCATGACCACCCGGCCGGCTCCCAGGTTGAGGTGGCCGACCTCGCTGTTTCCCATCTGGCCTTCCGGCAGTCCCACGCGAAGACCGGATGCCGCGAGGAGTGTCCGCGAGCGACGGGTCCACAACGCATCCCAGGTGGGCGTCGTCGCGAGCGCGATGGCGTTGCCCTCGCGCTCGGGGCGGTAACCCCAGCCATCGAGCACGACGAGGGCTACCGGTCGCTGTACGGACGCGGCCATCTTTGCAAATGTACCGGGGGGCTGATCCCCCAACCAGCGATGCGCATTCTCTTCGGTCCGACTCTGGCGATCACACTGGCTCTCGGGAGCGTCCATCCGACGCGGCTCGCGGCCCAGGGGACCGCGCGTGCATCGACGCGGACGGGCGACGCCGGATCGGCGCGAACGAGCGGCGCGACGGCGCACGCCGAGAAGCGGTCCGAAAAGCGGTCCGAGAAGCGGTCCGAGAAGCGGGCCTCGTCCGCGTCCAGCACGGCGAAGGAAACGACCGCGGGCACATCGCGGGACCACGGGACAGGGCCGGCGAGGCCGGCGCCGGCCGCGACTACCGCCGGGCCGGCGACGGCTTCGGGGGCGGGTGCTGCCGTGGGGACGGGGGTGGCCGGCGGGGCGGGCCCGGCGGCGGCCGCCGCGACCGCGGTCGCGCCAACCGGGCCGATCCTGCTGCGTGATGCGCCCGACGGACAGCCGCTCGCCAGCCTGACGACCCGGACCACCCTCGAGCCGATCGCACACGACCGCGGGTGGGTGCGCGTCCGCGCCGAGGGATGGGTCCGGGAGAGCGATGTGAGTGCCGTGAACGCGGGGCAGACGAGCCTGAGTGCCGCCGATCTGCGGGCCGACCCCGATGCCGCGCGCGGCAGGACGGTGCGCTGGGGGGTCGAGATCCTGGCCATGGAGGCCGCCGATCCGCTGCGCAAAGGACTGGATCCGGACCAGCCCTTCCTGCTCGCCCGCGGGCCGGGCCAGGAGAGTGCCCTGCTGTACATCGCCGTTCCGCCGGGGCTCGCCGCGGCGGCTCGCGCACTGGCCTCGGCCGCGCCGCTGGCGGTCGATCTCGTGGCCACCGTGCGGGCGGGGCGGAGCGAGCCCACCGGCGTTCCGGTCCTCGAGGCCCAGAGCCTGGCCCGCCGGTGACCGAGCCGTCCGGCGCTGCCCCATCGTCTCCCCCGTCGCCCCCAGGGCAGTCCCATGCGCCGGCGCCGCCCGCGCCGCCGACGCCCTCGGTGCCGGCCGCCGCACCGCCCGGCCGGAGCGCCACCGCGCCGCCGATCGAGCGGCCGGCGCGCCGCCCCGGAGCCCCCGGCCGCGGGTCGCCTGGTCTGCCCGCTTCTCCCGGTTCGTCCACGCCGTCTCGGCTCGGCACGTGGGCCTTCGTCCGCACCTACCCCTGGGTCGTTGTCGGGCTATGCGTCGCGATCGGGTCGATGGCGGGAGCCGATCTCTGGATGGTGCGGAAGCGCGGCGACTATGAGCGCGAGGTCGTCCGGCTCCGGCAGGGGATGAGCTCCGTGGAGCGGCGGAAGGCCGACGTGGTCTTCGCCGCCAACAAGGACAAGTTCCGCCTCATCGTCGAACTGGCCCGCCGCCAGGCCGTGGGCGACCGTGACCTCCACCTCTCGGTCGCGATCGACCGCGGTGAGATGGACCTCGAGCGCGAGGGCGTGGAGCTCCGGCGGATGGCCGTGCGGGTGGGACCCGAGGCCGATGTGGGGAGCCCGCCCAACCGCGTCCACGTCGCCGCGCCGCGCGGCCAGCGCACCGTCGCGGCCGTGGCGCCCTGGCGCATCACCCTGGACGGCGGGACGACGATCTACGCCGACTCCGGGCGGGATCTCTCGGGCGACGCCGCCCCCGCGAGCCCGGGGAACGTGCGGGTCGGGGCCACCGATCTCCAGGCGATCCTGCCGGACGTGAAGCCGGGCATGAGCGTCTACCTCTACTGAGCGCAGCGAGTTCATGTCTTCGAGCATTCGCCGCGCCCTCCGCGAGAGCGGCCCCCTCGTCTGGATCCTGATCGTGGCTGCCCTGGCCATGGCGGCCATCACCGGAGTCGTGCTGCGGGGCACCCTGCGCGAGCGGTTCCGGCGGGACGTCACCCGGATGGCGTTCAACGGGAACCTCGAGCTCCTCGACTACGTGAGGCGCCGCGTCGATGCTTCGCGCGACACCCTCGACCAGCGGCTCGCCAACACGTCGAGCCCGCCGCCGGGCGACCATCCGTACATCGTCGTCAGCATCAACGAGAAGCGGCTCTGGTACCGCCAGGGGGACCGCACGCTGTTCACGACGCGGGTCGCCACCGGGACGGGGAAGGAGCTGGTGAAGGAGGGTCCGAACGGCGGCGTGCACTGGAAGTTCGAGACCCCACGCGGGCGCCTGGTCGTCGAGGCGAAGGAGACGGACCCCGTCTGGGTCCCCCCGGACTGGCACTACTTCGAGATGGCGCGGAAGAAGCGGCTCGGGCTGATCAAGCTGGCCCGGAACCAGTCGATCCCGATCGGCCACGGCGCGGTGGTGACCGTCGACGGGACCGACGTCGTGACCCGCTACCCGGACGGCCGCAAGGTCCCGTTCGAGACCCGGGAGGGGAAAGAGATCGTCGCCAACCGGAGCGTCGTGATCCCTCCGTTCGGGACCAACCAGCGGAAGTACGTCGGGACGCTGGGGGTGAACCGACTGTACCTCGGCGACGGCTATGGAATCCACGGCACCGACGAGCCCTGGAGCATCGGCAAGGCGGCGAGCCACGGATGCGTTCGGCTCCGCAACGAGGATATCGAGACCCTCTTCCGCTACGTGCCGGTCGGCACCGTCGTGTATATCTATTGACCCCCGTGCTCGTCGATATCCAGGGACTCGCGCATCCTACGGCAGGCGGATTCTGCCATTGTGGCAGCATGGCCCGTGTGAGGGCCGGGCTGGCCTGTCGGCGACGGAGGGCGATGCCATGATGCTCTGTGCGATGCTGGTCGCCGCGCAGATAGCGGCGGCGCCGGCCGCCGCGCAGGCTGGCGCGGCCACTCCGGCCCGATTCGGTACGGCGTCGGCCGGTCGCGACCGGCCGGATACCACGCCCGGGCTGGCGCGGCCGGGAGGCCTGGGGCCGAGCGGCGACAGCACGGCGGTCGATACCATCGCCGGCCTGGTCGGCGACACGGCGTCCCTGCCGGAGCCAGACTCGCTCTTCGGGCGGAGCGGCAAGCTGCGCGCGCGGTTCCTGAGCGTGACGCGGGATCACCTCGCGATCCCGATCATTCGGCGTCTCTTCGGCGACTCGGCGACCGCCGCACCCGGCATCTATCGGTTGCGGGAGAGCGCGATCGGCGGCCACCCGTTCGCCCTCATCACCATGCTGCCGTTCCGGATCAAGAGCCGCGGACGGGTGGGGGACTATCGGGTCGGCTGGTGGCCGGCCGAGCGGCGCCGAGAGCGGTCGGACGCCTACGCGAACCCGGACGGGTTCATCCGGGTGACGCCCGACAACGAGGATACGCCGGTCTCGGAGCACTACCGCCTGCGGGACTTTCTCACCCACGATCAGCCGAACATCTGGCCCAAGTATCTCGTGTTGCGCGAGGCCTTGGTGGACAAGCTCGAGCTGATCATCGACGACCTGGCCGCGCACGGGCACCCGAACGCACGGCTGGTCATCATGTCGGGCTTTCGCACCCCGGCGTACAACGCGCTCGGGGTCGGCCGGCGCGGGGGTCGCGCCCGGGACAGCCGGCATCAGTTCGGCGATGCGGCGGACGTGTACGTCGACGATGATGGGGACGGCGTGATGGACGACCTCAATGGCGACGGACGTGTCGACTCGCGCGATGCGCGCACGCTGCTGGAGTCGGTCGATCGGGTGGAGGCTGCGCATCCCGAGCTCGTCGGCGGGGCGGGCGTGTATCGTGGGACCAGGGCTCACGGGCCGTTCCTGCACGTCGATGTACGGGGTGAGGCGGTGCGCTGGGCCGTCGTCGAGCCCAGGCTGACCCGCCACCGGTCCAGGAAGGCTCGGGCGGCGCGGCACGGCCGATAGCGCGCCACCACCGCGCCGCCACCGGCCGCGCACACGCCGGCCGCGCACCGACCGCCCGCGCACCTACCGGGCGGTCCGCGGGGCGTGCTAGCTTGCGGGGGTGAATCCGCTGCTCCGCGATCGAATCCTCCGCACGCTCGACACGATGCCGGATGAGCGGGCGTACGAGGTGCTCGACTACATCGAGTTCCTCGAGTCCAAGTACGCAACCCGGCCCGCCCTGGCGACCACGTTCCAACGCTTCGCCGAGGGTGTCGAGGATACCCTGCGCGCGGGGCGGCTGCCGGCCACTGCGGTCGCCGAGGCGATGACGTTCCTCGACCGGGCGGCCGGGGTGTTGAGCGGCGTGGCGGCGGCCGGAAAGTCGGTCGCCACCGACATCGTGCAGGCGGCCACGCGTCCTCAGGGCTCGCCGTCCGGCGCATCGCCGTCCGGCGCATCGCCGTCCGGGAGCGGGACCGACGCCGCGGGCGATCGCGGACGTGCGCCGGCGACACCGGCGGCGCTTCCGCCGCATGTGCCGCCCGGGGACACGCGGGCGTGAGCGCCGGTGGCGCGCCCCGGCGAGCGAGGCGCGGAGCGACGCGCACGGTGCTGCATGCGATCCGGCAGATCCCGGCGTATCTGCGGCTGCTGCTCGGGCTGCTCCTCGACCGCCGCGTGGCGCTCGTCGACAAGCTGCTCGTGGCCGGTGCCCTCGCGTACATCATCTCGCCGATCGATCTCATCCCCGACTTCATTCCGTTCTTCGGCGAGATCGACGATCTCTTCGTCCTCACGCTCGCGCTCCAGCATCTGGTGTCGCACGCGCCGGAGGATGTGCTGCTCGATCACTGGTCGGGCGATCCCGAGGAGCTGTCGGACCTGAGCATCCGGCGCGTGATGGCGGCGGCCGCGTTCTTCCTGCCACCGCCGATCCGGGGAGCGCTGCGCCGGCGCCTCGCGCTGGGCTCGGCTCAGGCCGCTCGTGCGGCGCGACGTGCCGTGCGCGGTGCGGCCCGCAGTGCCGCCAGTGGGGCAAGGCGACGCGCGCGGGCCCGGCACGCGTTCTAGCGCGTTCTAGCGCGTTCTAGCGCGTTCTAGCGCGTTC
>JAJPIS010000124.1 GCA_021324635.1 Gemmatimonadota bacterium | reverse complement strand
GGGCGGTCGGGGCGGTCGGGGCGGTCGGGGCGGCTGCCGGAAGCCGGGCCCGAGCGGCCGCGCTCGATCAGGAAGTGCTGGAGCCGTACCGTGTTCTCCCCGTCGGCCAGGTAGTCGAAGAACCCGTTCCCCATCGCCGTCCACATCGGGACGTTGACGGCGTAGACGACGAACTGCCCCTCCCGCCGGTCGGTGACCAGGCCGGCCGCCCGGAGGATCGACAGGTGGTGGCTGACGTTGCTCTGCGGGATCGCGAGCAGGTCGCACAGCTCGGTCACCGTCGCCTCACCCTGGACGAGGAGCAGCACCAGATTGAGCCGCACTTCGTGGCTGAGGACGCCCAGGAGGTGCGCGGCGGCCGTGATGTACTCGGCGCTGAACTGGCGGCGAGGCATGGACGATATTACTTCCGGCGATGCCGCGATGCATGCTCTGACCGTGCTCGACTGGGAGTATTACCACAACTCCGTCCGCGCGTGGGTGACGGCACTGGGCATCCTGCTCGGCGTCTTCGTCGCCCTGGCCCTCGTTCGGCAGCTCATCAGGCGACGGCTCGCGGAAGCGCCCCTGCACACACAGGAGCCCCCAACCGGCGTCAACGCGCTCGCGGGCGATCTCGTCCGCCGGACGCGATTCTTCTTCCTCTTCGCGCTCGGGCTCGCGGCCGGGTCGCTCGATCTCACGCTCGCGCCGCGAATCGAGAGCGGCATCCGTGACTTCGCGATCCTCGCGGCGCTCCTCCAGGTCGCGATCTGGGGCGATGGACTGATCGGCTTCGGGCTCCAGCAATACGTCGCCCGACGCAGCACGCCGAGCACCGATGGCGACGGAGCGGCGGCGACCAGCCGCACGACGGTGGCCGCCCTGGGCGCGCTCGCCCGGGCCATCCTCTGGATACTGCTCGTCCTCATTGCGCTCGACAGCCTCGGCGTCCGCGTCACCACGCTCATCGCGGGACTCGGTGTCACGGGCATCGCGCTCGCCCTCGCCGTCCAGAACATCCTGGGCGACGTGTTCGCGGCGCTCTCCATCGTCATGGACAAGCCGTTCGTCGTCGGCGATGCCATCACCGTCGACACGATGAGTGGGACGGTCGAGCACATCGGGCTCAAGACCACTCGCGTGCGGGCGACGACCGGCGAGCAGATCGTCTTCTCCAATGCCGACCTGCTCAAGAGTCGGATCCGGAACTTCCGTCGCCTCCACGAGCGGACGGTCACGATGACGCTGCTCTTCGATCCGGCGTCCGCCGCCGACGCGCTGGCCGCGGTGCCGGAGGTGCTTCGCGGCATCATCCAACGCCAGGAGGGGCTCCGGTTCGGCCGCTCGCACGTCACGCCGCCGACGCTGAACGGGATCGGGGTCGAGACGGTGTACACGGTGCTCACACCGGACTACACCCGGTTCATGGACGCCCAGCAGGCGATCACCGTGGCGCTGCTCCGCCACCTCGGCGAGGGCGGCGCGCGGCTCGCGACGACCGGCAACCTGACCGTGGTCTACGACCCGCCTGGCGCGCGGAGCGTTCCCCGCTCGCCGGCGCCGGCGTAGCGCTCGATCGCCGCCACGGCGACGGCTACCCCATGCTCGGCGCGCAGTGCCGAGCCGATGGCGGCGGCTCGCCGGCGGATCCCGGGGTCCTCGGTCGCCTCCGTGATCGCGGCTGCCAGGCGCTCGGCGGTCACCCGGCGCCGCGCGATGGGACGAGGTCCCGCGCCGAGGGCTGCCACGCGACCGGCCCAGTACGGCTGATCGAAGCCGAGCGGAACGACCACCGAGGGGACGCCGGCACGGAGCGCGGCCCCGGTCGTGCCCGCGCCGCCGTGGTGGACGACCGCGGCCACGCGCGGGAAGAGCCACTCGTGCGGGACATCACGCACCGCAATCACCGTGGGCGGCAGGGGACCGGCGCCGAGCTCGCCCCAGCCGGCGAGCAGCACGCCGCGCCGGCCTGCGCGGGCGAGGGCGCCGACGGCCAAGGCGGTGAGTGGGGCGGCGTCGCGCGGCGTCATGCTCCCGAAGCCGACGTACACCGGCGGGGGCCCGGCGGCGAGAAACGCCTCGAGCGCGGGCGTCGGGCGCCAATCCGACGCGGGCGCGAGCACCCAGTAGCCGGTCACGTGCACGTCGGGCCCCCAGTCCGGCGGGCGGGGCACGACGACGGAACTGTAGCCGTAGAGTGTCGGGATCGCCGCGCGGTCGCCGTGGGGACGGCCGAAGGGCCCCGTCCAGGGCGCGGGAGGAAGTCCCAGGGCGCCGCGCCGCCAGGCGTTGATCTGGCGCCGGTGGGGCTGCCACGCGAGCTGCGCCGCCGCGGCATGGGTCCACTCGTTGAAGTCGCCGCCCAGGCGGACCGCCCCGGGCACGCCGATGGCGGGGAAGAGTCGCGTGCGGTGGAGCGGCTGGAGGAAGGCGGCGATCCCCGGGATGTCGAGCCGTTCGGCGACGCTCCAGGCTGGCGCCGCGACCGCCGAGTAGACCAGCACGTCGGCCCCCTGGGCGGCGCGCCAGTAGTCGGCGAGGAGCGCCGGCAGGAGCGGGCGGAGCATCCGCACGAACGTGCGGGCCGCGGGGACCAGGTGCCGGACGCGGCCGGAGGCGAGCCATCGATCGGCGGACGACAGGATCGCGCGCGGATCGCCGGCGATCGGGCGGTATCCGAGTCCCCGCTCGCGAACCCAGTCGCGAAACGTGTCGTGCGTCGCGACCGTGACATCATGTCCTGCGCGTGTGAGCCCCAGCCCGAGCGCGATGTATGGCTGAACGTCACCCCGTGACCCGACAGCGAGGATCGTGACCCGCATCGGTCACGTCACTCGCGTTCGTCGCGTCGGTCGCGTCGGTCGCGTCGGTCGCGTCGGTCGCATTGGTCCTGGCCGGCGGGGCCGGCGATATTCCGGTATGGCCGACGATCTGTCCGCGCCGCCGGTGGCGCCGGTGCCGCCATCGGTGGCTCGCGTGTTGAGCTATTTCCGCGCGCTCTCACGCGAGGAAAAGATGCAGGCGCTGGTGCAGTACTCCAAGAAGCTGGAGCCGGTGCCGGAGCGGTTCCGGGCGCTCGACCGTGCCGCCTATGTGGTCCCGGAGTGCCAGACGCCGGTCGAGCTATATCCCGAGCAGCGAGCCGACGGCGCGATCCACTTCTACGCCGACGTCGATGCCCGCCGGTCGCCGACGGTGGCGGCGTTCCTCGCGATCCTGCTGTCGGCGGTGAACGACCATCCGCCGTCGACGGCGCTCGCCATCCCGCCGGACTTCACGCGTCAGATGATGGAGAGTATCGGGCTCGGCGCCCGCGAGGTCGGGCTCAATGCCATGCTGATGCGCATCAAGCGCTACGCGGCGCAGGCCGCGGCGGGGCAGTTGGCGCCGGCCCCGGGGCCCTGACGCCACCCGATTCTCCATCCGCCGTGCGCAGGTGATCGGCGACGGCGTGGAGGTCGGCGAAGAATTCCGCTCGCGCGCGCTCGCGGGTGGCGGCGTCGGGTGCGCGGAGGACGGCCGACGGGTGGACGGTCGCCATGACGGCCCGCGCGGCTGGGATCGGCGATGGGAGTGGTATCCCCCGTTGTCCGGTGACCCGGAACGACCGGCCGAGCAGTGCCTGCGCGGCCGTGGCGCCCAGGCAGACGATCATCGACGGGCGAACGCGGTCGATCTCGGCGTCGAGCCAGGGCCGGCAGGCGCGGATCTCGGCCGCGTTGGGCTTCTTGTGAATCCGCCGTGGGCTGCGCCCGACGCGCTCCCACTTGAAGTGCTTCACGACGTTCGTGACGTAGATCGACGCCCGATCGAGTCCGGCGGCCGCCAGCCCCTCGGCGAGCAGCGCGCCGGACGGCCCGACGAAAGGCGCTCCTTCCCTGTCCTCCTGGTCTCCGGGTTGCTCCCCGACCATCATCACGCGTGCGCGAGCCGGCCCTTCCCCGAACACCGTCTGCGTCCCCAGCGTCCAGAGATGGCATGCCCGGCACCCCATCGCCGCGGCGCCAAGCGCGGCGAGTGATGCGCCCGCGGGGATCCACTCGGCCGCCGCGCCCCCGTCAGCGCGCGTCGCGCGCGCGGGGCGCTTCGCCCCCGATGCGGAGCCCTCCCGGCGCGCGGCCATGTCGCCACGGAGCGCGGCAAGGGATGTGCCGATCGGCGCCATCGATCCATCACCGATGACCTCGACGCCATCGCAGCCGCGCATCGCCGTCACCGGCTCGTCGGGGTTCCTGGGCGCCGCTCTCGTCCCGGCGCTCGGGGCAGCCGGGTGGCAGGTCATCCGGGTCACGCGCACCGCCGGGACCGGTGCCGGGACCGCGCAGTGGGATCCGGCACGTGGGCTGCTCGATCCGGCCGCCCTCGCCGGCGTCGATGCCGTGATCCATCTCGCGGGCGCGCCGATCGACACGCGATGGACACCGGAGTACAAGCGCACCATCAGGACGAGCCGCGTCGACAGCACCGCGCTGCTGGCTCGCACGCTGGCGTCCCTGCGTCCGAGGCCGAGTGTCCTCCTCTCGGCGTCGGCGGTCGGGATCTACGGCGATCGAGGGGACACCGAGCTGGACGAGGCAAGCACGCTGGGCGATGGGTATCTGGCCGATGTCGGTCGAGCCTGGGAGGCGGCGGCTGCTCCGGCGCGGGACGCCGGGATCCGCGTCGTTCACCCGCGCCTCGGGCTCGCGCTGGCCCGCGGCGGCGGGGCGCTCGCCAAGATGCTCCCGCCGTTCGAGCTGGGGGCCGGGGGAAAGATCGGGCGCGGCACCCAGTGGATGAGCTGGATCGCCCGTGACGACCTGGTCGAGGCGCTCGAGTTCATCCTCCGCACGCCGGCCCTGAGCGGACCGGTCAATGTCACGTCCCCCAACCCGGTGACGAACGCCGAGTTCGCACGCACACTTGGCCAGGTGCTCCACCGACCTGCGGTCGCCACCATCCCGCCGTTCGTCGTCCGGTTGCTGTACGGCGAGCTGGCCGACGCCGGCCTCCTCACCAGCCAGCGCGCTGTCCCGCGCCGGCTCCTCGCGGCCGGCTTCGTCTTCGGTCATCCGACGCTGGAGTCGGCCCTCCGACACGAGCTACTTTCCTCTCATGCCTCTCGTCTCGTTTGACTCCCTCCCCCCCTCCGCCCGCGTCTGGGTGTTCGCGAGCGAGCAGCCGATCACGGGTGCCCGGGCCGACCGCCTCCTCGAGGCGGTCGACGAGTACCTTCGCGGCTGGCAGGCGCACGGCCATCCGCTCACCTGTGGCCGCACCTGGCGCGACGACCGGTTCCTGGTGATCGGCGTCGATCAGACGGACGCCTACGCATCGGGTTGCTCGATCGACGGCCTCTTCCGGGCCCTGCGGGCACTCGAACCGATCCTGGGCACGACCCTCGTGGCCGGCGGGCGGGTGCAGTTTCGCGAGCCGGCCGGCGCGATTCGCAGCGTGTCGCGCGAGGAATTCTCGGCCCTGGCGACGGCCGGCGCGATCACCGATGAGACGCCGGTGTTCGACGCGACGGTGGCCACCGCCGGCGAATGGCGCGACCGATTCGAGACGGTGGTCGGCCGCACCTGGCATCGGGCGCTCCTCACGTAACCCCCGGTCGCCCCCGGCGGGCATCCACGCACCCACGCGCGCGGAATGCCGGGTCAGGCATCCGCGCGGGATGCGCGTCGCGGGCGGCATGAATGCCGCCCGGCATCGGTGTGGGATGCGAATCGCGGGCGGCATGAATGCCGCCCCGGCATTGGCGCGGGATGCGGGTCGCGGGCGGCATGAACGCCGCCCCGGCATTGGTGCGGGATGCGAGTCGCGGGCGGCATGAACGCCGCCCCTACGGGGGGCCGCGGGACGTGGGATCACGCGAAACGCCGCCCCGGCATCGGTGTGGGATGCGAATCGCGGGCGGCATGAATGGCGCCCCGCCGCGGGGCGGCCTGGCGGCCGCCCGTCAACCGCCGACCAGCACCTCGTCGATCGCGTCGCGGAGGGCGTCGTACTCGTACGGGCCCTCGTACTTCTCATCGTTGATGAAGAAGCTCGGAGTGCCGTTCACACCGCTCCGGACACCGCTCATGAAATCCTCGCGCACCCGCGGCTCGAAGGTGTGGTTCGCGAGGGCATCGACGATGACGGCGCCGGGAACGCCGGCGTCGGTGGCGTAGCGGCGGAGATCGTCGTCGCGCAGCGCACGCTGGTGGGCGAAGATCGTCTCATGCATCGGCCAGAACTTCCCCGCCGCGCCCGCCGCTTCGGCGGCCTCGGCAGCACGCTCGGCGTGCGGGTGGATCTGCGTGAGCGGGAAGTGCCGGAACACGAAGCGCATGCGGTCCCCGAAGTGGCGCTCCAACGCCTGGACGACCGGCTGGGCAGCGCCGCAGTAGGGACACTCGTAGTCGCCATACTCGACGAGCGTGATCGGGGCGTCAGCCGGGCCGCTGGCGTGGTCGCGGTCGGAGACCGCGGGGGTGAGCGGGCTCACCGGGCCTCCTCGCCCGATGCACCATGGTCCGGGCGGCGCGGCTCACGCGGCACGCTCGCCGACGGCGCGGGGACCGCCGGGCCGTGGGCGGCCGACCCCGCCCGGGCACGCGCCGGCTCGCGCGACGTCTCCCGCGACGCGCCGGGCGACCCCAGCGATTCGAGGGCCGCGAGAATGCCGTCCGCGCCGGGGTTGACGCCCATCGGCGAGAGATGGCTCCAGCGGATCACCCCCTCCCCATCGACGACGAAGAGCGCCCGGTCATCGAGCCCTTCCGCGGCGTTGTACACCCCGTACATGCGCGCCACCGCTCCCTTGGGCTCGAAGTCGGCGAGGAGCGGGAAGTGCAAGTGGCGCGCGGCGGCGAACGCGGCGTGGCACCACGCACCGTCGACGGAGACGCCGACCAGCTCCGCTCGATGCCGCTGAAATTCGGGCAGCAGCTCGTTGTACAACGCCAGTTGATCGCCGCAGACCGGACTCCAGTCGGCCGGATAGAACGCGAGGATCACCGGCCGACCGCGGAAGTCGGAGAGCGAGACAGTTTGGTCCGGCGTGCTGTGGAGCGTGAAGTCGGGCGCTCGGCGACCCGCCGGGAGGGGGCCGGTCGTGCCGGTGGCGCGGCGCGCCCGCTTCGCGCGAGACGATCTCTTCGTGGCCATGGATGCTCCTCCGGTGTGCGGGGCGCTCGCCCACGCTCGTCCCTGGTGTCAGCGACGGCGGCGGTCGATCCGCGCGATTCGTGCCACCGAGGGGTGGCCCGTCACCTTCGTGACCGCTTCGCGCGCCAGGCGTCCAGCGCGACCGGGCCGGGCCCGGCGGCGGCGAGGTAGAGCAGCAGGAAGCAGTAGACGACCGCCAGCTCGCCTCGGTTGGTGAGCGGCCATGGACCACGCGGCAGATGACGCAGGAAATACGCGACCGCCATCTCCCCCGACATGATGAATCCGGCGATCCGTGTCAGAAGGCCGAGCAGCAGCAGCGTCCCCCCAACGAGCTCGATGATCCCCGAGACCCAGAGCAGGGAGCCGGTCGCGGCGATCCGCCCCGAGCCCATCGACCCGCCGAGCACGCCGAACAGCTTCGACGCGCCGTGGCAGATGAAGAGGAATCCGACGATCACACGGAGCAGCGAGAGCAGCGTCGCTGCCAGGCGCGAGCTGGGGTCGGCCACGACTGCCGATGGAGAGGACATGGACGTCGGATCTGCAGAGTGAGAGCGAGCAGCGGCATCGTCCGGAGCGCGATGCCGGGAATTGCCAGTAATATGGCGCGGCGCCGAGAGACGGGGGCGGTGGTGGTGGGTGGCCGGTCCGGGGCTCTAGATTCGTCCGCGTGATCGAGGTATCGGGGCTCACGAAGCTCTATGGTGATGTGGTCGCCGTCGACGACCTGTCGTTCCGGGTCGGGCCGGGCGAAGTCATGGGACTGGTCGGACCGAACGGCGCCGGCAAGACGACGACGCTGCGAAGTCTGGCCGGCATCATCATCCCGACGCGGGGATCGATCCGCATCGCGGGGGCCGACCTCGCCACGGCCCCGCGGCGCGCCAAGGCCGCGCTGGCCTTCATCCCCGATGAGCCGCAGCTCTTCGAGTACCTGACCGTCAGCGAGCATCTCCGCTTCATCGCGCGACTCTACCAGGTGGGGGATGCGGCGGCACGGGTCGGCCCGTTGCTCGCCGAGCTCGATCTGCTGGACAAGCGCGACGCGCTCCCCGCGGAGCTGTCGCGCGGGATGCGTCAGAAGCTGGCGATCGCGTGCGGCCTCCTCCACTCGCCGTCGGCGCTGATCCTCGACGAGCCGCTCACCGGCTTGGATCCGGCCGGCATCCGGAAGATGAAAGCGACGGTCGCGCACCGGGCGCGCGGCGGCGCGGCGGTCGTGCTCAGCTCCCACCTGCTCCATCTGGTCGAGGAGCTGTGCACGCAGATCCTCGTCCTGCACCGCGGACGCCGCGTCGCGTACGGCCCGATCGCGAGCATCATCGCCGAGCGCCCGGAGCTCGCCGGCCGGGGGCTCGAGGATGTCTTTCTCGCGCTCACGGGTGACCCGGCGCGCACGTGAGCGGCGCTGGCGTCGCGCCGCCGCTGCGTGAGCGGCCGGTGAGCGGGTCGGTGAGCGGGTCGCTGAGCGAGTCGGTGAGCAAGTCGCTGAGCGAGTCGGTGAGCGGCTGCCGAGGCGAGCCATGAATGGCGCGCTGCCGTTCCTCGTCGCGCGGACGGTCCGGAACCGCTTCAGCGCGCAGGTGCGGCGGCTCCGCTCGCCGCGGTACGTGATCGCGGTGGCGGTCGCGTGCGGCTACTTCTTTCTCCTGCTCCACCGCCCGACGGACGAGGGGGTGGGCGTCCCGGCGGTGCTCCCGCCAGGACAGGGTGCCGGACGCACAGAGCTGGCGCTCATGAGCGCGGTCGGGCTCGCGCTCTTCGCCGCCAAGTGGTGGCTGATCGGGAGCTCCAATGCGGCGCTGGCGTTCTCGCCGGCCGAGGTCCAGTTCCTCTTCCCGGCGCCGCTCAGCCGGCGGACGCTCGTGCTGTACCGGATCGGACGGGCGCAGATCCCGCTCCTCGTCAGCGCGCTGTTCATCACCTTCCTCGCTCGGCGGGCGGGGGCGTCGCTCCCCGTCGGGCTCCGGGTGCTGTCGGTCTGGATGCTGTTCAGTACGCTGTCGCTCCACCAGATGGGGACGGCCCTCGCGCGCGCGGGCGCAGCGCAGCGCGGCCGCGGGCTCCGCCGCAATGCGCTTCCGATCGTCATCGCCGGCGGCGGGATCATGATCCTGTTCGTGAGCGCGGTCCGCAGCTGGCCGGGGACGCACGGCGTCGAAGGCATCCCGGCGGCGGTCGCGCACGTGCGCGCGGCGATGGCGATGCCGCTCCCGGCGGCGATCCTGTGGCCCTTCCGGATCGCCATCGCGCCGTCGTACGCCGGGTCGGCCGGCGAGTGGGCACTCGCGATGGGCCCGGCGATGGCGCTGCTCATCCTCCATGTGGCCTGGGTGCTGCGGGCCGACACGGTGTTCGAGGACGCCGCGGTAGAAGCCTCGGCGCGCCGTGCCGCGCGGATCGCCCGGGCGCGGGCGCGAGCCGCCGGCGCGGCGCTGCCGACGCCAAGCGTGGTCGACAAGGTCAGTGGATCGATGGCCGCCGTGCGGCTCGATCGGGCGCCGCCGCCGGCCGCGCGCCTGCGGCGGGTGGTGCTCCCGCTCTCGGCCGCCGGCGACCCGGCGGTCGCAGTACTCTGGAAGAACACCCTCGCGCTCGCGCGCGGGCTCCGGCTGCGCACGATGGCGTTCGTGGGGATCGCCATCTCCGCGGTCGTGTTCGCGTTCAGTGAGCTCGGGCTCTTCGGTGACCTCCCGCCGGGCGACGGTGTGCTCTTCCTCGGCTGGCTGGCGTTCATGGCGGCGCTCTTCCTGGTGGTCCTCGGACCCCTCGCCATCCGGAACGACCTGCGTCAGGACCTGCTGCACATCGATCTGCTCCGCACCTACCCGCTCGGCGGGGCGACGTTGGTCTTCGCCGAGATCGCGTCGTCGACGCTGGCGCTCACGATGATCCAATGGCTGCTGCTGGCGGCCGCCTACGCCCTGCTCTCGGCCAGCCCCGCGGACGCCGGAGGGGGCGCGGTCTCACGCCTGCTGGCCGCGCCCCTGGCGGACCGCATGACTCTGCTCGCGGTCACGATGGGCGCGCTCCCGATCGTCAACATGTCGAGCTTCGTCGTGCAGAACGCGGCCGCGTTGCTCTTCCCCGGCTGGATTCGGCTCGGCCCGGGCGGCATCAGTGGGCTCGAGGTGATCGGTCAGCGCATCCTCGGCATGCTCGGCTCGCTCACGGGACTGGCGCTCCTGCTCGCCCTGCCGACGGCGGGGGCGGCCATCGTCCTGGGCGCCAGCGCGGGCGGCGGGCGGCCGACCCTCGGGGCCGTGCTCACGGCGGCGCTCGTCGCGCTGACGGCTGCGGCGGCCGAGATCGCCCTCGCGATCCAATGGCTCGGCCGCCGGTTCGACCGCACCGACGCGGCGGCGCTCGCCCCGGTGTGACGACAGAGAAGCGGCCCTAGGGGCGTGATCCGCACCGCACGGCCGCCTCGACTCGGCCGCGGGGCGACGGGAGGGAGAGGATCGCCGAGTCGTGACCGAGCGGGCGCCAGCTCCCTCGCAGAACGACGGACGTGTCGCCGGCTGCCGCGAGGCCGAGGCCGGGGAAGAGGCTGTCGCCGCTCTCGCGCATCGTGAGGCGGACCGCGCCCGACGTCGGGGCGGACACCTCGCTCGTGCTCGGCGCGGGGCGACGCGTGTCCGCCCGCCCACGCACCTCCGCCTGCATTTGTGGGCCTTCGCGGACGCCGACCGCGTCTTCTTTCTTGGCGGCATCAGCGCCGTCCGACAGGGGCGCGGTCGAGGCGAGTGCCGCCGCGGCGCTCTTCGTGGCCACATCCGCGGTCAGCAGGGTGCTCGTCGCCGCCGGGACGGTGACGACGCGATCGACGCACGCCGACGCCGGCCGGAGGGCCGCCGGAGGGGCCGCCATGGCCGGCGCGGCCGGCCGAGCGGGCCGAGGGGGCCGAGGGGGCCGAGCGGGTGCCGGCAGGGCGTAGCGGGCCGCGGGGGCCGTGGGGGCGGGGGATGTCGCGGAGGCGGGTGACGGCGCGGCGGTGAGCTGATCGGCGCGGCGGCTCGCGTCGGGCCGGCCGCCGCGGAGCACCAGAGTGACGCCCACGGCGACCACGACCGCCGCCGCGGCAGCTCTGAGCTCCCACGGCGCGATCCGCCAGGGCGGCCGGGCCCGGCGCCTCCCGGCCGCCGGTGCCGCCGCTCGGGGGGCCAGGCCCGACGCCGGGCGCGCGGTCAGCGGGGCGTCACTCTGGTTCGCCGCGACGCCGGCGCTCGCCCCGCGCGGCGGGGCATCGTCGAGCGCCGTCAGGATGCGCGTCGATGCGGCGATGAAGCCACGAGCGTCGGCGACGAGGGCGGCGCACGCGGCGCACGCCGCGACGTGCGCCGCGATGCGCGCTCCCTCGGCCGGCCCGAGCTGGTCGTCGAGCCACGCGTGGACTGTCCCTTCATCGACGTGCTCGGTCGTTCCACGCCTCGCCTCACGCTCCACCATAGCCACCTCGCCATGTCCCGCGCGCCGCGCTCTCCCGCTGGATCGCCTCGTAGCTCTCCGCCAGCCGCCGCCGGGCGCGCGCCAGTGTCGTGCCGACCGAGCCGATCGAGAGGCCGAGCGCTTCCGCAATCTCGTGGTAGTCGAGTCCTTCCTCGCGCATCAGCAACGCGAGCCGGTCCCGCTCGCCGAGCGCGTCGACGGCGCGGCGCGCCAGGGCCGCCTCCTGGGCGCGCTCGAGCGATGTCACTGCGGGCTCGGTCACGGACTCCCGCTCCTGCTCGGCCAGCAGCGCGAGATGCCGCCGCCGGCGCGCATCCTTTCGCGCCTCGTCACGCACCAGATTGGTCGCGACCGCAAAGAGCCATGCCCGCTCGTTGACGATCGTCTCCTGCCGAAGCGCGCGCACGAAGGTCTCCTGGGCGACCTCCTCCGCCCAGTCGCGGTCCCCGAGCCGGCGGGTCAAGTACCGCACGAGCGGACCGTGGTAGGCGTGAAACAAGCGCTCGACGTCACCCATGCCCGAGCCTCACCACGCCCGGCCACCGGCACCGTGGGCCGCACCCGTCGACGGTCCACCGACGGCAACGACCACGCAACATCTCAGCGGTGCCGTTTCCTGATCCGGCCGCGATTGCATATCGTTTCTCCGGGGTGTGCCTGACCGCACCTGGCGCGCGCCGTCCGGGCCGGCCCTGCCGCCCGTCTCGCGCGCACCTCCAGTGAGACGACGGGCGGCCACGGACTTGCACACTGCCCCTGCCCACGCTGGTACCCGGAACCCCCTCTCTTGGGAAGGAGTCGACCGATGAGACCCGATCCTGAACACCCTGGCGAGCCGCAGCCGGAATCCACCGAGCAGGAGCCGAAGGAGGCCGGCCCGGCTGACCCGGCTCACATGCCGCCCGGGCACACCGAGCACGGGCACGGCCCCGAGACTCGGCTCGGCGGCACCCCGGAGGCGATGCCGCCCGACCGGCACCACACGACCGAGCACGAGAGCGGCTACGGCGGGAAGAAGGACCAGCCGCGAACCAGCTCCGACCAACGACCCGGCACGTGATCCGACGCCCAGGCCGGCGGTCCGCGCGGCGCACGATCGCGGCCCTGACCGGCCGCCCGGTCCGGCACCTGCTCCTCGGTGCGCTGTGCGCGGCCGGCGCCTGCACGCGGTCGCGCGGACCGGCGAGCGAGGCGGAACTCGCGACCCTCGAGCCCGGGCGCCTCCCGACCGGCGGACACCTCGACCCTGCCGGCCGATCGTTCGATGTGGGCTCGTTCCCGCTGGCCGCCGTCCTCTCACCCGACGGGTCGCGCATCGTGCTGCTGCTGGACGGGTGGCGTGAGCAGGGCGTTCAGGTTGTCGATCGCGCGACCGGCCAGGTCGTTCAGACGCTCGGTCAGCCGGCGGCGTTCATCGGGTTGAGTTTCACGCCCGACGGGCACACGCTGCTCGCGTCCGGCGGCAACCAGGACGTCGTGTACCGCTATGCCTGGACGGACGGTCGGGCCACGCTCGCGGACAGCATCGTCCTCGAGCCCCGAGCGCCGCGGGCGAGCGGCCGGCGCTACCCGGCAGGACTCGCGGTCTCCCCGGATGGCCGTACCCTCTACGTCGCCGAGAATCTCGCCGATTCGCTCGCCGTCATCGATCTCGCGACCGGACGAGTCACCCAGCGGTTGCCCACCGATCGCTACCCGTACGCCGTCGCCGTCGGACCGGACGGCGCGGTGTACGTGTCGGCCTGGGGAAGCCAGACCGTGTCGGCGTTCGCGCCCGGAGCGGCGGGCACGCTGGCGGCTGGCGATCGGATCCGCGTCTCGCGGCATCCGTCGTCACTGCTCCTGACGCCCGATGGCTCGCGCCTGTTCGTGACGTCGGCGAGCACCGACCGCATCGACGTCATCAATACCAGGGCCCGGCGCGTCGTCGCGACCCTGACCGATCCACCCGCCTCGCCGACGGCCGAAGGAAGCACACCGGTCGCGCTCGCGCTGGCCGCTGACGGCACGCGGTTATACGCGGCGGAGGCCGACAACAATGCGGTCGCTGTCTTCAGGCTCGGAGGGCACGCGCCGCCCGGCGCCGCCGTCCCGATCGGTCGGATCCCCGTCGGGTGGTACCCGTCCGCGGTGCTCGCGCTCCCCGGTGACACTCTGATCGTGGTGAATGCCAAGGGCCGCGGGACGCGGCCGAACGCCGACTCGGGGCCGGGCCCCGGTCGACCGCGCAATCCGAGCGGCTACACCCTCGGGCAGATCTCGGGCACGATCACCTTCGTGCCGCCGCCGAGCGCTGGCGCCGGGGATGCGCTCGCGACCTACACCGCTCGCGTCTCCCACCTCGACGGGTGGGACGAACCGGCGCCACCCACCAACCCGCGCCTGCTCTATCCTCCGCTCACGCACGTGGTCTACATCATCAAGGAGAATCGGACCTACGACCAGGTGCTCGGCGATCTGCGCCAGGCCGATGGCGACACCGCGCTCGTGTTCTTCCCCCGGTCGGTCTCGCCGAACCACCACGCGCTCGCCGAGCGTTTTGGTATCTGGGACCGCTTCTTCGTCAACGCCGAAGTGAGTGGCGACGGCCACAACTGGTCGACGGCGGCGTACGCCACCGACTACACCGAGAAGACCGTCCCGTCGCAGTATTCCCGGCGCGGGCGGACGTACGACTACGAGGGAACGAACCGCGACTCGGTGCCCGCGGATGGCGACGACGTCGCCGCCCCATCGGCGGGCTACCTGTGGGATCTCGCCATCCGCGGCGGCCTGACCGTCCGGAACTACGGCGAGTTCAGCGTCCCGGCGGGGACGGCGGGGGCAGCGGCCGCTCCGGCCGGGACCTACGTGCCCACGAAGGGCGGGCTCGCGGGCCGGACCAATCCGGACTTCCCCTCGTTCGATCTGAAGATCCCGGACCAGCGGCGCGCGGACGTGTGGATCGCCGACCTGCACCGGTTCGTGGCGGCGGGCGCGATGCCCGCGCTCGAGATCGTGCACCTCGGGAACGATCACACCGCCGGCGCGACCGCCGACGCGCCCACGCCGCGCGCCTACATGGCCGACAACGACCTCGCCCTCGGGCGGATGGTCGACGCCCTGTCCCGCACGCCATTCTGGGTCAACACGGTGGTGTTCGTGCTCGAGGACGACGCGCAGAACGGCGCCGACCACGTGGACTCCCACCGCTCCCCGCTCCTCGTGATCTCCCCGTACAGCCGGGGTGGTGTCCGACACCGGTTCGCCAACACGACCGACGTGCTGGCGACGATCGAGGAGATCCTGGGGCTCACGGCGCTCTCGCCGTTCGACTACTTCGGGCATCCGCTGCGTGATGCCTTCGCGCGAACGGCGGACCCTCGGCCGTACGTCGTCCTCACGCCCAGTGTGCCGCTCACCGAGCGTAACCCGGCCACGGGCGCGGGCGCGAGCGAGTCGGCGCGGCTCGACCTGTCCGGTCCCGACCGGGCGGACGAGGCCCTGTTCAACCGCATCCTCTGGCGCGCGGTGAAAGGCGCGACACCGATGCCGCCCCGGCGCCGCGCGCCGCCCGACGTTCTCGCAGGCCTGCGGGAGTAGGTGCGGGGCCCGCTGGCGGCCCCTTGCCCCCCGCCACGCGGCTGCTTATCTAGGCTCATCTCACGCCGGCGCCGACCGCGCCGGCTGCGTTCTCTCTCAGCGTGAACCGCGATGACCCCTCCCGAGACGGACCTCCGCCAGCTCAGCGAGCGCATCGCCGCGCTCCAGCGGGCGGTCTACTATCTGATCTGGAAGCGCACCGGTTTCGGCGAGCAGTGCATCCACTGTGGTAAGGCCTATCCGGACCACGAGAACAGGTGTAAGGCGGCCGAGGTCGAGCAGCTGGTGCGCTGACGGCCAGCGCCGGGGGGAGGAGTGCGCACCGACCGGTGCGCACCCGGACAGCTCCGACCGGCGCGTGGAGGCTCACATCGATGGCGGAGCGAGCATCGGAGGGGCGATGAGCGGCGCGCGCATCGAGCCTGCGCGGCAGCGTCTGCAACGGAGCGAGCTCGCGGTGCCGGCATCGCGCCCGGAGCTGTTCGGCAAGGCCCTGCACAGCGACGCGGACTACGTCTTCATTGACCTCGAGGACTCGGTCGCTCCGGCCGACAAGGAGGCGGCGCGCGCGGCCGCCATCAAGGGACTGCGCGACCACGACTGGCGGAGTCGCGGCAAGACCGTCTCGCTCCGCATCAACGGGCTCGATACGCAGTTCATGTATCGCGACCTGGTCGACATCGTGGAGCAGGCCGGCGACCGGCTCGACACCATCCTCGTCCCCAAGGTCGGCACGCCCAGTGACGTGTACCTGGTCGATGTCCTTCTCACGCAGATCGAGGAGGCCCGGCGCCTGCCGCACCGGATCGGCATCGAGACGCTGATCGAGACGGCGCTCGGCATGTCGAACGTCGAAGCGATCGCTCAATCCAGTCGCCGTCTCGAGGCGCTGCACTTCGGGGTGGCCGACTACGCGGCCAGCGTGCGCGCCCGGACGACGAGTATCGGCGGCACGACACCGGACTATCCCGGGGATCAATGGCACTCGGCGCTGACGCGCCTCGTCGTCGCCAGTCGGGCGCACGGCCTGCGCCCGATCGATGGACCATTCGGGGACTTCAGTGACCGCGAGGGCTTCCTGGCAGCGGCGCGGCGTGGGGCCGCACTCGGGATCGAGGGCAAGTGGGCGATCCATCCGTCGCAGGTGGCATTGGCGAACGAGGTCTTCACCCCGGACGCGGCCGAGGTCGACCGCGCCCGCCGCATCCTGAGAGCGATCGATGAGGCGGCAACGGCCGGCCGCGGTGCGGCGCAACTGGACGGGAAGATGATCGACGCCGCGTCGATGCGGCTGGCCCAGAACATCGTGTCGATGGCCGACGCGATCGCCGCACGCCGCACGCCGGCCCTGACGCTTGTCACGTCCGGCCGATAGCGGCTCGGCGGGCCCGCGCCCCAGCGTCGTCATCACCCGGCGGCTGCCGAGCGCCGTCGAGCGGCACGCGGCCGAGCTGTTCGACGTCCGGCTCAACGAGTCCGACCGGCCGTTCACCCCCGAGCAGCTCCGTGAGGCGCTGCGAACCGCCGACGCGCTCGTGCCGACGGTGAGCGACCGGGTGACGGCGGACATCATCGGTGCGCCCGGGCGCCGGGCGGCGATCATCGCCAACTACGGGGCCGGCTACGACAACATCGCCGTCGACGCCGCGCGGGCGCATGGCGTCGTGGTGACGAACACGCCGGATGTGTTGACCGACGACACGGCGGACCTCACGCTCGCGCTGCTGCTCATGGTGGCCCGGCGGCTGGGGGAGGGCGTGGACGAGCTTCGTCAGGGCCGCTGGACCGGGTGGCACCCCACATACCTCCTGGGCACGCGCGTCAGCGGCAAGACCCTGGGCATCCTCGGCATGGGGCGCATCGGCCGCGCCGTCGCGCGGCGTGCGCACGACGGGTTCGGCATGCGTGTGGTCTACTACGACCCGCCGGTGCCGATCGGCGAGGCCAAGGCGGCGGGCGCGTCGCCCCGCACGTCGGTCGAGGCCGTGCTCCGCGAGAGCGACTTCGTCTCGCTGCACGTGCCGTCCAGTCCCGAGACTCGGCACCTGATCGACGCCGAGCGCCTCGCGTGCATGCCGCGGCACGCCTGCCTCGTCAACACTGCGCGCGGCGACATCGTCGATGAGACGGCCCTCATCGCCGCTCTCCGCTCGGGAACGATCGCCGGTGCCGCCCTGGACGTGTTCGCCGACGAGCCGCGTCCGCGGCGGGAGATGCTCGAGCTCCCCAATCTCGTGCTGCTGCCGCACCTGGGCAGCGCGACCGTCGAGTCGCGCGTCGCCATGGGCGAGCGTGCCCTCGCCAATCTGACCGCCTTTTTCGGCGGTACCCGTCCGCGCGACCGCGTCGCCTGACGGCGAGGGTGCCCGCGCGCCGGCCCCGTTACCTCCGCCCCGGCGGGGGACTCTGTTGGGTATGACCACACGTGGGACCGCGCCCCGGGGATGGGCCTGTCGGGCCCGCGCCCCTTGGCGCCCGCCGGTCGCGGCGGCCGCCGGCCTCGCACTCACCCTCTCCGCGGCATCGCACGTCGCGGGCGCCCAGTCACAGGCGGTCGCCAGGCCGGTCGAGCCGGCGGCGTCCGGGGCCATCACCGTGGCCCAGGACATGGCACCGCGCCAGGCGGTGCAGCGCGCGCGCGCGACGCTCCGCCGTCTCGTTGCCGCGCAGGAGGTCTACTGGCGGGGCCGCCGCACGTATGCCTCGGAGGCCGCGCTGCTCCCGATGTTCCATCCGGACGCGGGCGTGGTCGTGGAGATCACGCACGCGGAGCCCGGTGGCTGGGCGGCTCGGGCGGAGCTCGGCACCGCGACCGTGACACACAGTTGCGTCGTCTGGGTCGGGGCGATCGAGCCGCCGGAGCGGCCGGCGACGGCGGCCGAGCAGAAGGTGTACCCGGAAGCGGAAGTCTCCTGCGATGGTGATGGGTACACGGCGCCGGCCGAATGGGACGCCGCGGGGCGGAGCTACATGACCTACGCGCTGCGCGCGCTCCGGCGCAGCGAGACCCGGTATCGTGCCGTGCACCGGCGGTACACGGCGGACCTCGGCGCGCTCGACCCGTTCGTCTGGGACCCGGACGTGTCGGTGACCGTCACGGCCGCGACCGCCGACGGGTGGCGCGCGCGCGCGACCTTCCGCCGCGCGCCCGGCATGCAGTGTCTCCTCGCCCACGGCGCCGTCCCCGCGGGCGATCCCGCGGCGCCGGACCCGCGCCCCGTACCCGACGACGTCGTGACCTGCGACTGACCCCGTCGCCCGACCGGGCACAACGGTAGACAATCCGCTATGGGCCCTGCGGCGGCCGCGGGTATCTTCCGGGCATGGACACCGCCGCCCAGGGCGCCACACGCGCCCAGCCGACCCCTGCCTCCGCATCCGCCTCCCCACCGCCGATCCCGCCGGCCGGCGACCTCGATCTGGTCGCGATCAACGCCGTGCGCATCCTCGCCATGGATGCCGTCCAGAAGGCGGATTCGGGGCACCCGGGGACGCCGATGGCGCTCGCGCCGCTCGCGTATCTGCTGTACACGCGGCATCTCAAGCACGACCCGGCAGACCCGATGTGGCCCGACCGCGACCGCTTCGTGCTCTCGGCGGGACACGCGAGCATGCTCCTGTACGCGGCGCTCTACCTCTCGGGGTACGATCTCTCGCTCGACGACATCAAGCAGTTCCGGCAATGGGGGAGCCGCACGCCGGGGCATCCCGAGTACGGGGAGACGCCCGGCATCGAGACGACCACCGGGCCGCTCGGTCAGGGCGTGGGCAACGCCGTCGGGATGGCGGTCGCCGAGGCCCACCTGGCGGCCGTGTTCAACCGACCGGGGCATCGGATCATCGATCACCACACGTACTTCATCTGTAGCGATGGCGATCTCATGGAGGGGGTGTCGCACGAGGCGGCCTCCTTCGCCGGCCATTTCCAGCTCGGCAAGTTGGTCGGCTTCTACGACGACAACCACATCACCATCGACGGCTCGACCGATCTCACCTTCAGCGACAACGTCGGCGAGCGGTTCGAGGCCTACGGGTGGCACGTGCAGCACGTGCCCGATGTGAACGATCTCGATGGCGTCGACGCGGCGATCCGCGCCGCCAGGGCGGAGACGAGCCGGCCATCGCTCATCATCTGCCGAACGCACATCGGCTACGGCAGCCCGAAGCAGGATTCAGCCAAGGCGCACGGCGAGGCACTCGGCGTCGAGGCGGTCGCTCAGAGCCGGAAGACCCTGCGGTGGCCCTGGACGGAGCCGTTCTTCGTCCCCGACGAGGCGATCGCCCGCTGGCGCGAGGCGCAGCCGCGCGGACGGGCGGCGCACGAGGAGTGGCAGATGCGGTTCGCGGCCTATCAGTCGGCCTACCCGACGGCAGCCGCGGAGCTGGAGCGGCGGCTGCGCGGCGAGCTTCCGGCCGATTGGGACGCCGACATCCCGACCTTCACGGCGGAGAATGGCAATGTCGCGAGCCGTGCGGCCTCGGGCACGGTGCTCAACGCCATCGCGGGGCGCGTCCCGGAGCTCGTGGGCGGCTCGGCGGACCTCACCGGGTCCAACAACACGGCCCTCGCCGGGATCCGCAACTTCGCCCCGAGCGACTTCGCCGGACGCTACATCCATTTCGGGATTCGCGAGCACGGCATGGGCGCCATCCTCAACGGGCTCGCGGTGCACGGTGGCACGATCCCGTTCGGCGGGACCTTTCTGATCTTCTCCGACTACATGCGGCCCCCCATCCGCCTCGCGGCCCTGATGGAGCAGCACGTCATCTACATCTACACGCACGACTCGATCGGGTTGGGCGAGGACGGGCCGACGCACCAGCCGATCGAGCAGTTGTCGGCGCTTCGCTGCATCCCGAACATGACCGTCCTGCGCCCCGGAGACGCCAACGAGGTGGCGGAGGCGTGGCGGGTCGCGATACAGCACGAGGACGGACCGATTGCGCTCGTGCTCAGCCGGCAGAAGCTCGTCTTCATCGACCGCACGCGGTTCGCGAGCGCCAGTGGCGTCGCCCAGGGGGCGTACGTCCTGGGGGACGCGGCCGGCGGGCCGCCGCAGGTGGTGCTGCTGGCGAGCGGCTCGGAGCTGGCGCTCATCCTCGGTGCGCAGGAGCGGTTGGCGGCGGCCGGTGTGCGGGCGCGCGTGGTGAGCGCGCCGAGCCTTGAGCTGTTCGCACGGGAGTCGGCGGAGTACCAGCGGGCGGTGCTTCCGCCCGGAGTGCCCCGGATCGCCGTCGAGGCGGCGCATCCGATGTCGTGGTACCGGTGGATCGGGGCCGACGGCATCGTGATCGGGCTCGAGCGCTTCGGCGCGTCGGCGCCGTTCCAGCGGATCTACACGGAGCTGGGGCTCACCGTGGATCACGTGGTCGAGGCGGCGCGGTCGCTCGTCCGGTAGCGCTCACTCGACGTTCAGGCCGCGTCACAGATCGGATCCGATACGCGATCAACATCGGGACGCAACCCGGCGCGCGCGGCGCGCGCCGGCGCGCTCGGCGCGTTCCGCAGTGGCCCCGGCCTTGCTTGTCGGGGGAACCGAACCCGTGTGGAGTAGACTATCACCTCCCAAATGAGATCTGGATCACAGTTCCGACTGGTCTGGACCGCGGTGGGCATCCTCGTGGCGGGTGCCGGAGGATTGGCCTGCGCGAGCTCGGGCCCGACGACGCCGTCCACGCGGATCACGGTCGCGCAGGCCAACGCCCAGTCAGGTGACGGCTCGTGGTTCGTCCCGGTCGGCCAGCGCGCGCCGCAGACGCAGCTGGCGCTCTGGGCGAGCCCCTACGCGCCACGGTATGGCGACGTGGTCGACATCTACATCCATGCCACGCAGGGACCGGTCACCGTCACGATCTTCCGGATGGGCTGGTATGGTGGCCTGGGCGGCCACGCCGTCGCGACGCAGAGCGGCGTGGCGGCAGCGGCGCAGCCGCCCTGCTCGAGCGAGTCGGGCCCGGTGGTCTGTCGATGGACCAAGACCCTGAGTGTCCCCGTCGGCAGCGACTGGGTCAGCGGCGTCTACCTGATCAAGGCGACGGACAACAGCGGCAAGTCCGCCTTCTACCCGTTCGTGCTGACGGACACCCGGCCGGCGCAGTTCGTGGCCGTGGTGGCGCAGTTCTCCTGGCAGGCGTACAACACCTACGGCGGGATGAGCCTCTACACGCCCGGCCAGTCCACGGACAGCGGTGAGGTCAGCGGCTCACTCGGGCATTTCGTCTCATTCGAGCGCCCGTACGCCGCCAACGGGGGCGCGAGCTACATCCTCGACGACTACAAGAGCCACGACCTGCGCGACCTGCGCTTCCTCGAGCGCAACGGCTACGACGTGACGTACGTGTCGGACGTGGACCTCACCGAAGTCTCGCGCGGGCTGCCGCAGCCGGCGAAAGGGCTGTTGTTCATCGGCCACGATGAGTACTGGACCTTTCACGAGCGGTCGGTCGTGCAGCGGATGCGGGACGACCAGCACACCCATCTCGCGTTCCTGTCGGGGAACGACGCCTACTGGAACGTGCGGCTGTCGAGCGGACAGGTCACCGGGCGCCCCGGTGATGTGATCACCTGCTACAAGCTCGACCCGGATCCGGGGGCACCGGCCGAGAGCCTGACGACGACCCAGTTTCGCCGGCAGCCGCTGGACCGCCCGGAGGACCACCTGATGGGTGTCGAGTACGTCGTCGGCACGCAGACCTTCCCGCTCCAGCCGCTGGTGGTGAGCGACACCGCGATCGGCCCCGAGGCGGCGGCGTTCCTGGCGGCGGCCGGGCTCAAGCCGGGCGACCAGATCCCGCAGCAGATCGGGATCGAGGGGGACCGGATCGTCCCCGACACATCGTCACCGCCGAATCTTCAGGTGCTCTTCCGTTCACCGATCGCGCCCAAGTTCGGGGTTCCGTACGCGCCGTACTACTACACGACCTTCTTCGTCGCCCCGAGCGGGGCCGGCGTGTTCACGGCCGGGGACGTGGAATGGGGTCGCGGACTCGACGGGTTCAACGGGACAGTCGAGAGCCCCGCGCTCCAGGCAGTCACGAACGCCGTGCTGCACTGGATGCAGGCGCACTAGATGCAGGCGCGCTAGACAGGCGCGCTAGACAGGCGCGCTAGACAGGCGCGCTAGACAGGCGCACTAGCCCACCGGCGCGAGCGCCGACACCACCCCGAGCTCGACCACGACCTCGTGCTCGCGCCCGTCGTCGACCAGCGGCACGGCGCCGGTGAGCACGAGCGTGCCGTCGACCGTGACCGCGCGGACGCCGCAGCTGATGCCGGTCGGGTTCCGGATCTCGATCCGGTAGCGCGCCGAGCCGAACGTGTACGTCAGTGACGCCCCCTCCCACTCGGGGGGGATACACGGGTCCATCCGAAGCGTGTCGCCCTCCTTGGTGAACCCGAGAATCGCCTCGAGACCGACCCGGTACATCCAGCTGGCCGAGCCCGTGTACCACGTCCACCCGCCGCGGCCGAGATGCCCGGCCGCCGTGTACACATCGGCCGCCACCACGTACGGCTCGACCTTGTAGCGCGCCACCGCGTCGGGCGTCGCCGAGTGCGTCAGCGGATTGAGCATCTGGAACAGCTCGAGCGCGCGCGCGCCGTCCCCCATGAGCGCCGTGGCGAGCACCGCCCAGAGCGCGCCATGCGTGTACTGCGCGCCGTTCTCGCGCACGCCCGGCACGTACCCCTTGATGTAGCCGGGATCGTGCTGCGTGTGATCGAAGGGCGGCGTGAGCAGCATGATGAGCCGTGCGTCCTCGCGCACGAGGTGCTCGTTGAGCGAGGCCATGGCCCGATGGGCGCGGTCGGCCGGCGCGACGCCCGAGATCACGCTCCAGCTCTGCGCGATCGAGTCGATCGTGCACTCGGTCTCGGACGCGCTGCCGAGCGGCGTGCCGTCGTCGAAGTAGGCGCGCCGGTACCAGTGGCCATCCCACGCGGTCGCCTCGACCGCCGCCGCGTACGCGTCCGCCTTGCGGCGGAAATCCTGGGCCGTCGCGGCATCCCCCCGCGCGTCACAGTGCGTCGCGAACCGATGCAGCGTCGCGATCAGGAACCAGGCGAGCCACACACTCTCGCCCCGTCCCTCGATCCCCACCCGATTGTATCCGTCGTTCCAGTCGCCGCTGCCGATCAGCGGCAGGCCGTGCGGGCCGACGGTCGTCGCCCGGTCGAGCGCGCGGACGCAGTGCTCGTAGACGGTCCCCTCCTCCCCCGAGACATCGGGCCGATTGTACAGCTCCTGCTCTTGCGGCTCGAGGGTGCGGGTCGTGAGAAACGGCGCCCGTTCGTCCAGAACGCCGAGATCGCCGGTCACGGTGACGTAGCGGTCGACGACGAACGGGAGCCAGACGAGATCGTCGGAGAAGCGGGTGCGGACCCCCTGCCCCGTCTGGGGATGCCACCAGTGCTGCACATCTCCTTCCTTGAACTGGCGCCCGGCCGACCGCACGATGTGCGCGCGGGCCACGCCCGGCTCGGCATAGAGGAAGGCGCAGCAATCCTGGAGCTGGTCGCGGAACCCGTACGCCCCGCTCGACTGGTAGACGGCCGTGCGGCCCCACATGCGGCACGACAGCGCCTGATACAGGAGCCACCCGTTGAGCAGGGCGTCGAACTCCGGCACGGGCGTGCGCACGGTCACGGTCGACAGCCGCGTCTGCCACTGTGCGCGCGCGGCCAGGAGCGCACGCCGGGCCGACTCGCGGTCCTTGTAGGCGCGCACGAGCTGCCTGGCCGCGCCCTGGCCCTGCGCGGCGCCGAGGATGGCGACGATCGTTCGCGTCTCGCCGGGGCCGAGTGTGACATCGCACTGGAGGGCCGCACAGGGGTCGAGGCCGACCCCGTTGGCCTCGGCCAGGAGCGCGCGCCGGAGCGCCGCCGGGTCGGCGTAGTCGCCGTTCCTGCCGAGGAATTCCCGCCGGTCCCCCGTCTGCCCGCTCACCGGCTCGCTGAGCGCGGCGAAGGCGACCAGCCCCGAGAACTGTGGGTCGAAGCCGTTCTGCGCGAACAGCGCCTCCGTCTCGCGATCGAACGTCGTGCGCACGTGGTGCCGGGTCACCTCACGCGCGACCCCGAGCACCCACTCGACATAGCTGGTGACGGTGAGCCGGCGGGCGTGGTTGGTCTCGTTCGCAATCGTGAGGACGGCGATCCTGACCGGATCGGTCGGTGCCATCCCGACCGTCAACGTGGCCGCGATCCCGGCGTGCGTGTGGCGGAACTCGGTGCTCCCCGGCGAGTGGCGCACGAGATAGGGCGACGCATGGCGGACGGGGAGCGGCGTGACCGTCCACACCTCCCCCGTCTCGTCGTCGCGCAGATAGAGGACATCGGTGCACGGATCGCTGACCGGATCGTTCCGCCAGGGGGTGAGCCGGTAGAAGTAGCTGCTGTCGACCCAGGTGCATCCGGTGCCGCTCTCGGAGACGACGAAGCCTCCGCGCTCGTTGGCGATCACGTTGCACCAGGGCGCGGGTGTCGTCGCGTCGTCGCGAAGGACGATCTCGTACGCGCCGTCGGCCGCGAGGCCCCCGAGGCCGTTGGGATGCGCCGACGCGGCGATCGCCCGCGCGCCGGCGGCCCATCCGGCGGTGCGAAGGACCGGCGGGTCGATCCCGCCGGCCCCGCCCGGCCGCGCCGGGGCGAGCGCGCCGCGGTCGCCGGCCGCGCCATCGCGCGAGTCCGTCCCGTCCCCGACGCCCGCCGTGCCCGGCGGATTGGTGGCATCGCCACTCCGGCCGCCACCGGCCGCCGACCCGGCACCGATCGTGACGACGGGCGCCAGTCGGCGGACCGCGCCGTCCATGCCGGCCGCCGGGCCAGAGGCGGCGCCGATCGCCCCGCCTGACGTGGGAGCCGACGCGGGAGCCGACGCCGGAGCCGACGTGGAGCCGGTCGTGCTCGACTGCGCGGCCTGCCGCGTGTCGCCGTTCCCCTCGACCGCGTTCCGGGCCGCCGCCGCCGCGAGCGTGCTCGGGGTCACGATCGCGTTGGCCGTCTGCACCCGCGGTACGAACACCGCCGGGTAGTCCGGCGCCACCTCGGGCACTTCCAGGATCTCGGCCAGCCGCAACCCGCCGTCGCACGGCACCTCGACGCTCGCCAGCGCGCGCAGGGCCGCCACGTCGTCCGGGGGCATGAGGTCGCGCCGGCGGATGAACACGCCTCCCGGTTTGTCGAGGAGCGATGCCTCGGTCGACCCCATGACGGTCGTCACCAACGCCTCCTGGAGCTCCTGGAGGTACGTCGGCGGGTAGCAGTTGAGCAGGACGAGATCGACCGTCACACCCTTGAGCCGCCAGTAGTGATGGGCGGCGAGCAGCTCGCGGACCGTCGGGACGCCGGCCGTGGACTCGACCGGCGCGAGGAGGATCGGGTAATCGCCCGAGATCCCGTGGGCCCAGAGGGCATCCTGTCCTCGGCGGGCGGCCAGCAGGTCGCGTTGGGGCGCGCGCACGGCCGACGTCGTGTACATGAGATAGCCCGCGATGTCCTGGTACAGGGCGGCGTCGGCCGGGGAGATCCCCAGCTCGCGCAGCTCCACCTGTGCCTGCATCCACGACAGGTCGAGCGCGCGTTGGGCGCTGTAGGAATCGTGGTAACGGTCGGCCAGCTCCACCGCCCGATCGCGATCCGGGGCGACGAGGGTCGTGAAGGCGACGCGCACCGAGAGACCGGGCCCGATCCGCACCCGCACCCGGATCGCACACACCGGATCGAGCACGGCGCCGGTCGTGCCGCTCAGCGGCCCGTCGGCCGCATCGTCGAGCGCGGCCGGGCACCGCACCCCGCGGGCGCGGCCAAGGAACCGGGCGCGATCGGTCTCACACGACGCGGTGCCGACGAGCTCGCGGCCGGCCGACCCGTGTCCTCCGCCGACGGCGACGACGTGCACGCCCCAGACCGGCCGCTCGGCGGCGGACCGGGGGCGGCGGGAGGCGAGGATCGCCGCGCTCGCCGGCAACCACTCCGTTTCGACGAACAGGCTGGAGAACGCCGCCCCCTGCCGGTCGGCGTCGTGCGGTGCGAGCACGATCTCACCGTAGCTCGTGAGCTCCAGCTCGCGTGTGCTCGAGCCGTGGTTGGTGAGGGTGAGCCGCCGGACCTCGGCGGCGTCGTCCGGCACGACGGTGACCTCGAGGCGGGTCTCGATGTCGGCGTCGCGTCGCTGGAACGTCGCGCGATCGGTCGCGAAGGTGGCCCGGTACCAGTCGGGCGGCGCGGCGACGGGCTGATAGGCGGCCGACCAGAGCCGGGTGCGCGTCACCGGGACGGCGGACCCCGCGCTGGTGACATCCTTGATGTAGCACCACTGGCCGGTCTGATCCAACGTCCCGTCGGCGCGCCAGCGGGTGACATCGATGCCGTTGAAGCGGCTGTAGCCGCCCCCACCGTTGGTGGTCATGACGGTGTAGGGCGCGTGGCCGAGCAGGGCGAGGCGGGGGCGCGGCGTGTGCGGCGTGTCGACCGATCGGGCGGACGGCTTCTCGATCGCCGGACCGCCGCGGCGCGGCCGCTCGTCGCGCTCGCCCGTCTGCGCCTCCTGCGTCTCGAACCGCCGCGGGATGCGCTCGAACAGGACGAGCTCCGCCGACCGGACGAGGGCATCGGCGTGGAAGCGGCGGGGCCAGATCTGGCGGTTGATGGCGTTGTTGAGCGCCATGAGGCCCATGCCGATGTGGTGCGCCATGTAGGCGCACACGATCGCCTTCCGGGTGCCCGGGACGGGGCGCGTATAGTCGACCGAGTCGCGAAAGCCGAACGGGCCAAGGGCCCCTTCGCCCTCGAGGGCCGCGAGGTTGCGCATCGCCTGGTGCGGCTCGATCGCGAGTGCCAGGAGCGTGGCGTACGGCGCCACCACCAGGTCCCGCGACAGTCCGCGCTTGAGCGCCAGGTCCGGGACCCCGAAGGCCCGGTACTGATAGACCTGGTTCCGGTCGCGCGCGTTGTAGGCCGACTCGGAGACGCCCCACGGCACGCCCCGCTCGCGCGCATAGGCAATCTGCCGGGCGACGGCGCCGTTGTAGGTCTGGTCGAGGAGGGTGAACGGGAACGACTCCATGACGAGCGCCGGCATCAGGTACTCGAACATGCTCCCGCTCCACGAGATCAGGGCCGTCTCGCCGGCCGCCGTGGTGAGCGAGCGTCCGAGCCGGAACCAGTGCTCGACCGGCACGTCGTTCTTGGCGATCGCGACGTAGCTGGCCAGCCGCGCCTCCGACGCGAGGAGGTCGTAGTACGATGCGTCGAGCGACGAGGTGCCGACCTGATAGCCGATGGCGAAGATCTTCCGCCGCGAGTCGAACAGAAAGCGGAAGTCCATCTCCATCGCGTACGCCTCGGCGCGCTCGGCGAGCACGTGGAGCCGCTGCAGCTGCTCGGCGGCGTACCCGGAGGTCCGCGCCGCCTCCCGCAGCGTCGGCATCCGGCCGGTGACGCTCGGGACCGCGCCGCCGGCGCCGGCCGGCACGGTCCGGTCTCCGTCCCCTTCGAGCCTGGGGCCGGTGGCCAGCCCGATCGCCGCGAGCTCGGTGAGGTGGCGCTCGAGGAGCGCGCGAGCCCAGGTGAGCCACGCGGTCGCGGGCTCGGTCGCCGGCGCCGGCGTATAGGCGAGCGCGATCGCCGCGCGCGACTCCTCGGCGCGTCGCATCGCGGCGGCATCGATGTCGTGCTCGGCCGTGGCAGGATGCTCGCTCGCGTCAGACGCGGCCGGCGCGGCCGGCGCCGCGGGCGCGGCGAGTGAGCCGTCGATCGGCGCGTCGGCCGAGGCGCCGCTGGCGGGGCCCGCCGGGGCACTCGCCGGGGCACTCGCCGAGGCACTGGCCGAGGCCCCCACGACTCCGGTTGGCGTCTGGGTCGCGCCACGGTCGACGAGGACGCGCTCGGCCGCGCGGAGTCGGTCGAGCAGCATCTCGATCGAGCGGACGTGGGCGGCCGCATCGTCGGTCCCCGCGGCGACGGCTGCCGTCGCGGGTGACCGGGCCGCCGCCTGCGGGAGCGAGGCGAGCACCGCCCGGACGCGCTCGGCCGCTTCCAGCACCGCTTGCCACTGGCGTGGACTGTCGACCGCGCCCGACGATGCGGCGCCGCGCAGCTCCTCGGCCGCCATGGTGAGCGACGTCGAGAGCGCATCCCAGACGCGGCCGTCGGCCACCGGGTCGTCGCCGATCGCGACACAGGCCTGCTTGAGCGCCAGGAGGTGCCCGGCGAGGTTCCCGCTGTCGACGGTCGAGATATACTGCGGCTCCAGCACCCGCAGCTCGGCGAGGTCGTACCAGTTGTAAAAGTGACCGCGGAAGCGCTCCATGCGCTCGAGCGAGCGGAACACCAGCTCGAGCCGCTCGATCATCGCGCCACAGGAGAGGAACCCGAGATCGTAGGCGCTCACGATGCCCAGGAGCTGGAGCCCGATGTTCGTGGGCGACGTCCGCGGCGCGACGACCGGGGCCGGATCCTCCTGGAAGTTGTCGGGCGCGAGCCATTGGGTCTCGGCGGTCACGAAGCGATCGAAGTACCGCCAGTGCAACAGCGCATACCGGAGCGCCGTCCACCGCTCGCTCGCCGACAGCCGCCGCTCCCGTCGCACCGCCGGGGCGCTCAGGGCGTTGGCGAAGTGCGGGCTCGCGGCCCAGAGCGCGATCAGCGGGAGCGTGACCTCGAGGTACAGCACCGGGTGGAGCGCGGCCCAGGACGTCCCCCGGGCGAAGATCGCGCGAAGCCCGACGAGCACGGCGATCACCGCCGCGACCGCGACCGCCGGCGCCATCCGGCGCCAGACCTCGCGCGGCGAGCCGGTCCCGAGGACGCGCTCGACCTGCGACGCGGTCTGCCACTCCAGCAGGTTGCGCCGGGTCACGAACAGCCGCCAGAGCGTTCGCAGGATCGCGTCCGCCGATACGACCGCCTGGTGCGGCAGGAAGACGACCGCCAGCGCGAACTGCTGGGCGCTCGTGACGGCGTCGCGTCCGACCGACCGGTAGTAGGCCCGCCACGACTTGCCACCCGGCGGCCGGACCAGGGCCAGGGCGAGCGAGAACGCCCACGGAGAGGCGATCCCGGCCAGCGCCAGGAACGTCCAGAGGCGAGCCGTCCCCGGGAGGACGAGCCAGCCGGCGACGAGCAGCACCAGCTGGGCGATCTCCACCACGCTCCGGCGGAGGTTGTCGAAGATCTTCCAGCGCGAGATGGCCGAGAGTCGATTGGGCTCCGGCCCATCGGGCCCGGGCACGCGGGCACCGAGCCAGCGGAGCAACTGCCAGTCGCCGCGGATCCAGCGGTGCTTCCGCCGCGTGAACGTGAGGTACCGGGTGGGGAAATCGTCGAACAGCTCGACGTCCGTCGCGAGCGCCGCCCTGCCGTACGCACCCTCGATCAGGTCGTGGCTCAGCAGCGTGTTCTCGGGAAACCGCCCGTGCGTCGCGAGCTCGAAGGCGTCGATGTCGTAGATGCCCTTCCCCGTGTAGCTCCCCTCGGCGTAGAGATCCTGATAGACGTCCGAGACGGCGGTCGTATAGGGGTCGACCCCGGGGTGCCCGGAATAGATCGAGGCGAAGCGCGACCGGTTCGCGCTCGTGAGGGTGATCCCGATGCGTGGCTGGAGGATCGCGTAGCCGGCCACGACGCGCCCGCTCGCCGGGTCGTAGATCGCGCGGTTGAGCGGATGTGCCATCGCTCCGACGAGCGTCGCGGCGGCGCCGCGCGGTAGCACCGTGTCGGAGTCGAGGGTCACGACATAGCGGGCGTTCCGCAGGACGCGCGTATCGCCGACCACGACCGAGAACGCCTCGCGCGCCCCGCCGCGCAGGTACCGGTTGAACTGCGCGAGCTTGCCGCGCTTGCGCTCCCATCCGAGCCAGGCCGCCTGGCGCTCGTTCCAGAGCCGGTGGCGGTGGAAGAGGAAGAACGTGTCGCCATGCCCGGCCGGCGCCGGGTACCGCTCGTTGAGGGCCTGCACGCCGCGCACGGCCGCGTCGAGGATGGCGCCGTCCCCCTCGCGGGTGGCGGCCGGGGCGTCGGTGAAGTCGCTGAGGAGCGCGAACTGGAGATGCGAATCGCGGTTGGCGAGAAACTGCACCTCCAGGTGCTCGAGCGCCTCCTTCACCGCCTCGATGTTCCCGAGCAGGATCGGCACGACGACGACGGCGCTCGAGTCGGCCGGGATCCCCGACTCCTCGAAATCGAGCTTGGGGAGCACGCGCGGCGGGAGCAGGACCGTCAGGACCTGATGGATGATGTTGATCGCGATGTCGTTCGCCGGGACGAGCGCGAACGCGAGCACGAGGAGCTGGGGCACCGGCCCGAGTGGCCCGACGAGGCGGAAGGCGATCGCCAGCAGGGCGAGGGTGACCACCGCGATGCCGCCGAAGTAGACGCTGTCGGCGTGCGCCAGCACGCGCCGGTGCAACCGGAGACGCCAGGGCGGCCGGAAGCGCGTCACCGCCTCGAGGAGCCCACGCCCTTCCCCCACGAGGTAGTGGCCGACGTGCGCCGGACGCCGGTCGGTCGTCGGATCGGCGACGGCGGGCGCCACCGGGGCGGGCGCGGCGGGGGCGGCGGCCGGGGCGGGGGCTGAGGTGGGCGGGGCGGCGCCGTCGCGCGCCGCGGCGGCGGTGGCTGATGTGCCCGGGCCGCCGGCCGCCGCCGCCCGCTGCGCGAGTTCCAACGCCCGCTGCGCGACGTCGCGTTCCTCGAGTCCGGTCCCCTTCGCGATGTCTTCGATGACGTGACGGTACTGGTCTCGCGTGCCGAAGGTCATGCGCGGGTAGTCGTTCGTCGGATCGCGACGCAGCACCGCCTCGACCGCGCTCGCCCCCTCCACGAACGCCGACCAGTCGAGGCGGGCGATCGTGCGCAGGCTCGTGATGCTGTTGGCCATCATCACCTGCGTCATCGCGAGCCGCTGATTGGATCGGCCGATCGCGTCCTCGGCGCTCAGGCTGTCCTCGGCGATCCACTGCTCGAGCCAGACGAGCGGCGTGAAGTTCGTCTGGTAGGTCCGGAGCTGCTGGAGGAAGCGCGCGACGAACGTCGGGGTCAGCGTGGGGTGCCCGCTCACGAACCCGGCGAGCGCCGTGGCCAGCGCCGCCGGCCCCTCGTCGCTCGACTCCCGCAGTCGTTCGGCCCATCGATCGGCCGCCTCCACCTCCTCGAGGCGCTGCACCGTGCGGAGCGCCATCCGGCGGATGTTCTCCATGAGGCCGAGGCGGAGCATCGTCGGCACGGCCCACAGCTCGCCGGTCGTCAGCGTCGCACCGCGCTGAAACTCGCGGACGAAGAGCTGCACGTTCTCCAGCTCGACGTGCCCCTCGGTATTCCCGATCAGGCTGATGGCGAGCTCGTAGACGCGCGGGTACCCGGCCAGCGTGCCGGCCGCGAGCTTCGGCAGCTCCCGGTAGTAACCGCGCGGCATGCTGGCGCGGATCTCCCGGAGGTGCTCCTGGATCACGTAGAAGTTGTCGAGGAGCCACTCGCCGGCCGGGCTGATGTCGGCCCCGCGCTCGACGGCGGCGGCGAGCGTATCGCGCGCCGTCTCGAGGATCCGCCGGGTGTCGTCTAGCCGCTCGAGGAGGGGTCGCCCGCCGCGTGCGAGCGGTCGGGCGCTGGCGGAGACCACTCGCTGCTGGCGCGCGAGCGCTCGCGCATGCTCCGCGAGTCCTTCAGCCCCCAGCAGCTCGCCACGGATGGGACCGGCAAATCGCTCCGCGTCCGCGCCGCTGCCCACCCGCCACGCCGCGCCCACGGGCCGCGCGAACAGACGAGCGAACAGGCTGCGCGGTCTCGCCGGGGGAAGCACACTCGCCACGGGTGGAAAAGTAGCCAGGGGGAGAGATCACACCAGCTTCCGCATCCGTGCGAGGAGCGTGGCGTCGGGCGCGGGGTACCGAGGCCGGATCCGTGCCAACGCCGATCCGATGACGCTCGCCGCCAGGTAGTTGCGGGCGTGCTTGTCGTCGGCGGGGATGACGTACCAGGGAGCCCATCGCGTGCTGCACCGCGCGAGCATGTCGCGGTACGCGGTCGTGTAGTCGTCCCAGCGCGCACGCGCGGTGAGGTCATCCTCGGAGAACTTCCAGCTCTTTCTGGGATCGGTGAGGCGCTCGACGAGTCGCCGCCGTTGCTCGCCCCTCGAGACGTGGAGGCAGAGCTTGACGATCGTCGTGCCGCATTCGCTCAGCGTGCGCTCGAACTCGTTGATCTGCCGATAGCGCTGCATCCAGACGCGGCGCGGCACCAGCCGGTCGACGCGCGCCACGAGGACGTCCTCGTAGTGCGACCGGTTGAAGACGCCCACCATCCGTCGGGCGGGTGCGGCGAGATGGGCGCGCCACAGATAGTCGTGCGCGAGCTCGGTCGCCGTCGGCGCCTTGAAGCTCGTGACGGCGCATCCCTGGGGATTGAAGGCTCCGCAGACGGCCTTGATCGTCGCGTCCTTCCCCGACGCGTCGCGCCCCTGAATGACGACCAGCACCGCCCGCGTCCCTTCGGCGTACAGCGCCGCCTGGCGCTCGGCCAGCTGCTCGAGCAGGCGGTCCGTTGCGGTGTGGAGATCCTGGGGAAGCCCCGGCGGGGGCGCGGCATCACGGTTGCGCAGCGGGACGCGCCGGCCCGGCGGCACAGGTGCGGGACGCATGGATCGTGCATTATACAGCGAGCCGCTCCGTTGCGGATCGGCCGGCGCCGCAGCGCACACCCACGTGCGCCGGCCCCTTCTTCGAGGAGGCCACATGTCGGGATCCAGAGGCGGCGGGGCTGGCAGGGATGGCGGGACTGGCGGGCGCGGGTCGATGACGTGGCTTGCCATGGCGCTGGTCGGGCTGCCGCTCGTGGTGGGCTGCCGGCGACACGGACCCAACGAGGAGATCGTCGCCGGCCCGGCGACGCTGACGGTCGAGAACCAGAACTTCCCCGACTACGACGTCTACGTGATCACCGAGGCCGGGCAGCGGCTGCGTCTGGGCATCGCCACCGGCCACTCGACGGCGACGATGGAGATCCCGCGCAGTGTGGTGGACGGCGGGTCCGCACACCTGCACTTCCTCGCCGACCCGGTCGGCGGCCGGGCGGCCGAGGTCGGCGAGGACGTCGTGGTCAATCCGGGCGACCAGATCCAACTGACGATCGCGCCGTATTGACGCCGGCGCGGCCCGCGGGGGCCCGCGTCCCGCGCGGCCACCCAGTGAACGGTTTTTGGGATGGTGCCAGGGGTAATCGCTTCGCGATGACCCCTGGCACCCGGAACGGCAACGACGGGTGGGAGGGCGGGCCGCCGTCGCGTGCGCGGACCGTAGGGGCGGCATTCATGCCGCCCCTACGGCGGGCGGGCGGGCGCTGTAGCTTTCTCGTTTGCCGCGCTAGTCGGGGGCTCCGCCTCACCGCCAGCGCACGACTGCCGACCGCGTGTCCCTCCCAGAGCCGTCCTCGCCACCGCCCACGCCCGAGCCCCCCGCCCCGGTCGCGCCGTTCCCACCGGCGAACGACGCCGAGTTGACCGCGCGGATGCAGGAGGTCCTGGCCCCGACGTTCGATCTCGACCGCGAGGTGGGGCGCGGGGGGATGGGGATCGTCTACCGGGCGGTCGACCGTCGCCTCAAGCGCCCGGTCGCCGTCAAGGTGCTGCCGCCGGACCTCGCGTTCCGCGCGGAGATCCGCACGCGGTTCCTCCAGGAGGCCGAGACGGCGGCCCAGCTCGCCCATCCGAACATCGTCCCGATCTACGCGGTCGATGAGCGCGGCGGGCTGGTCTACTTCGTCATGGCGTTCGTCGACGGCGAGACGCTGGCGCAGCGGCTCAAGGGCGCCGGCGGGCCGCTCCCGCCCGCCGAGGCGCGGCGGATCCTGCGCGAAGTCGCGAGCGCGCTCGCCTACGCCCATTCCCGCGGGGTGATCCACCGCGACATCAAGCCGGACAACATCCTGCTCGCCACCGATCGCGAGCGCGTCATGGTCACGGACTTCGGGATCGCCCGCGCCGTGACCGCCGGCACCGACTCCCGGCTGACGGCGACCGGGGTCGCGATCGGCACTCCCGCGTACATGAGCCCGGAGCAGTGCGCGGGCGATCGGGAGATCGACGGCCGGAGCGATCTCTACT
>JAJPIS010000014.1 GCA_021324635.1 Gemmatimonadota bacterium | reverse complement strand
GGCGCACGCCCGGGTGCTCAGGGCGACGGGCGCGGCTGGACGGGCATGGTCTGCGTCGTCCCCAATGATGTGCCACGGCGGAGGTTACGGACGATCTCCAGGTTCTCCTCCGCCCCTCTCGCCTGTCGCTCGATCAACATCCGGAGATCGCCCGGCAGGTTCATCCGGAGCGCCGCCTCGTACCGGCGGACCGCGTATTCCTCACCCCGCTCGACCTCCACGATGATCGCGTCGTCGTTCCCCCCGGAGATCGCCGACTTGAGATTGATCCACGCCCGATGCGCGGGCGCCGCGAGATGGCCCCCGCCTGACGGCTGTCCTCCGAGTCGTCGGACGGCCGCCTGTAGCTCCACCGCGGCATCCTCGATCCGCCGGACACGCGATTGGAAGAGGGCGCGCGCATCCTTGTTCCGTACCCCCTCGGCGGCCGATCGGAACCCCTCGGCACCGTCGTGACACGTCTGGATGAGGTCGTCGAGGACGGCAATGGTTGCCCTGATGTCGTACGTCATGACTCCTCCCGCAGATCGGCGCCGTGGCGCCGGCCCCGCGCCGTGCCGCACCGCACCCGCCCTGCGGCGCACGGTGCGACGCAAGGGAGGCGCCAGTCGCGAGCGGCCGGCGTCTTCACCATGGTGACGCCGGACGCGTGCCGTCCCTCTCTCCGCGCACGCGGTCGACGGTATCTGATCGCGGACCCATCGCGGACCCATCGCGGACCGGGAGAGGGCGGGACCGCGGCGTCGGTCCGCGGCAGAGCGCGACGCCGCAGTACGCCATGCGAGCTAGCTCGACCGTTGGCCAGTTACCGCCGTGCGCGGTCGCGCGTCAGCGCCACGTGCAATCTCTCATGCCGTTCGAGCCCCGCGAAGCCGGCCCGCGTGGGGTCGCCGCGTCCAGGCTCCCGTGGTTGATGGCGGCCGCCCTCGGGGTCGCGATCGGTATCCTGCTGATCCTCGGTTGGCACGAGCTCTTCGACCTGCTGCGGCGCCATACGTCCGCGCAGGCCGAATTGGCGGTGTGCATCGGGGTCTTCGCCGGCCTGTTCGTCAGCCGCATGGATGTGCACTCGGTGGAGCGCCGGCGGGGCGGGCGGCTGGAGCGGCTCTACCTCGAGGTCGCAGGGACGACGGTCGCCCAGGTGCCCGGGTACACGCACTACCTGCCGTGCGCGTTCCTCCAGGAGGACCTCGCGACCGCCAACCTGACGGCACGGCTCCGCGGAGCGCGCGAGAAGGACCTCCTCGATGACGCCCGCCCCGGGCTGCTCTTCGTGGGCCCCGCCGGACTCCGCTTCGAGCCCCGGGGACGCGCGCCGGCGCGGCCGCCGATCGAGATGGGACCGGTCCGTCAGGTCACGGCCGTACCGCTCGCGCTCCCCCAGCCCAGGGTCGCTCGGCTCGCCGGGATCCGGCCGCAGTTCGCGCTGCACCTCCGGTGGCCGTCAGGGCAGGCGATCTTCGCCGTGCCCGCGATCGGGGACACGGTGCCGCGCCTCCACGCCTGCCTGGACACCCTGCGCTGGGGCCCCGTCCGCGCCGGACGGTAGCCCGCGCTACCTCACACCCTGACGCGAGTCTCCGCGGCCTCGCGCTCGAGGGCGGCGACGACACGCCCTAGCTCCTCCATGATCGGGGCCTGAAAGCCGACCTCGGCGAGCCGGTCATGGACCCGGCGGTACCACCCAGCCGTCACTTCGGGTCCGCGAGCGAAGCGCCCCCAGACCGTCTCGGGAAATGCCGTCCGTTTGAGGTCCGCCAGGATCTGGCTCCCGTTGTGGAGCTTGTCGGCCGCACAGACCCACCGGGCGGATTCGCTCGCCTGCTCGAGGCGGTCCAGGTAGTCCGCCTTGCGATCCTCCCACGCCAGGTCGACTCCATCGTCGTCGACTTTCCGCTCGGTGACGGCGAGCACGGTCGCGAGCACATCCGGCCCGAACTTGGCGCCGATCCGCTCCTCGAGATCCTCGCGCGTGTATCCGTCGCGGACGGAATCCTCGACGACGTCGTGGAGGATGCCCGCGACGACCGTCTCCTCATCGCACCGATAGCGAGTGAGGATGACGGCGACGTTCGCCGGGTGCGTCAGATAGGGCAGCGCCGTCCCCTTTCGCACCTGCTTGTCGTGGTGCTTCGCCGCGAACGCGAAGGCGTGGTTGACCCGGTCGGAGTAGCCGACGATGCCGCTCATGGGCACTAAGCTACGGAAGACGGTGACGGGGAGCCAAGCACCAGTACTCCGGCACAGGGGCGGCGGTTCCGTGAGGGCTGCCGCCCCGCCCTCACACGAGTCCTTGGAGAGCGAGGGCGAAGCGCGCGTGGAGCGACAGCAGGGCGGCGCCGTGCATGGCGATCGCCAGACCGGCGCCAAGTGCCCCCGACCGGTGGCCGAACCGCCAGGCGGCGATCGCGAGCACCACGCCACTGGCGACGAGCCCGACGTCGAGCCCCATCGCGAGCCAGAGGAGGCGGTCGAGCCGCGTGGCGCCGGCGAGGTCGAGCAGACCCAGCCCCTGCCATCCCCATGCGCCCGCAGCGAGCTCGGCGACACCGCAGGCGCCCACCGTCGCGCTGAAGCCCGAGAGGAGCCGTGATCGGGTCCGCGCGACCATGAGCGTCGTGATGAGCGCCGTCCCGGCGACGACCGACGCCGCCGCCCAGAGGAGCAGCCGCAGCAGGTGACCGCGCTCCAGTTGGAGCAGCGTGTCGGCGAACATGCGCGTTACCCGGCCTGGGCCGCGATGCGGGGTGCCGCGTCGGCATCCCAGAGCACGACGCCACGGACCCGTAGGCCGGAGTCGTGGAGGGTCGCGACCGATTGCCCGAGGCGCGCGAGCGTGGTGTAGGCGACCCGCGCGCAGACGACGGCGTCCGAAGCCGGGAGGACGCTGCCGGGTCCGACCTGCACGGCGCCCGCCGGCGCCCCGACGACGATCAGGTCATAGCGGCGGCCCAGCCGCGTGAGGTCGTCCCGGAACCCGGCGGCCGCCACGCCGGCGGATGCGTCTCCGCCATCGGGGTGCTCCGCGCCAGCGGACGCCCGCGTCGCCACCACGTCGGTGGAGGGGGAGGGGGAGGGGGAGGGGAGCGCCGCGTCGCGGGGGTGCGTGCCGGCCGGGATCACGTCGAGTGTCCGGTCCCGTCCCACGACGGCCGACAGGATGACCGCTGCCCAGTCGGTTCGCTCGCTGAGTACATCGGTGACGCCGGGGGCACGGCGGACGGCGAGGATGCTGGAGACGGACGCTGCCTCCGGGTCGGCATCGATGAGGAGCGTGCTCCGCGAGTCCTGGGCACCGGCGACCGCGATGTTCGCGGCCACGGCGGCGATGATGCTCGCCTCGTCACCGGTGATCGCGACCAGCGGCAGCCGGTCGGGGACGGCGGCCCGCGGGTCGGCGAGGGTCGAGTACAGGTAGCGATACACCTGGGAGCTCGCGGCGATCAGCGGCGAGAGCGCACGGTCGGCAGCGCGGCGCATCCGCCGAGGATCGGGCGGCTGCGGAGCGATGGTCGCGAGTGTCGGCACGCCGGCCACACGGGCCGCCTCGGCGGCATCGGCCACTCGAGGGGTCGAGAGCTCGAACCCGAAGGTCACCGCGAACCCGACCGCGGCGCCGAGCACGAGGGCAGCCATCATGAGGGCCAGCGGCGGGGCGCTGGCGTTGGTGATCGACTGTGCTTCCTCGGTCCGCGCATCGAGATCGGCATCGATCCGCCGCGCACGGCCGAGCGCGCCGACGATCGCGGAGCGGATGCGCTGGATCGAGTCGATGCGGGCCAGCGGGCCGAGCGTGTCGGCCGCGGCGATGAGCGCCGCCGGCGGGGCCGGCGGGGGGCCGAGCGTCGCCAGCTCGGCGCGCAACGCGGCCCGCTTGGCGGTGGCCGCGGCCTCGAGGTCGTGGCCGACGGCCGTGAGGCGCGACGTGAGGGCCACGAAGATCGGGTCCACGCCGCCGGCCGCGGAGAACGCGTCGCGGGCACGCGAGAGATCGGCGAGCGAGTCGAGCAGCATGCGGACGCGTGGGTCGCCCTCGAGCGCGCGCGCATCGCCCAGCGCCCGATACGACGCCGAGAGCGGCGCGCGCTCGGCGCGCGCGAGCAGGGTCGACAGCTCATCGATCGCGGTCGCGAGCGAATCGCGCCGTGCGCGCTTCGCCGGCGGCTCGGCGCTGGCGGCGAGCAGGGAATCGAACGCCGCCGGATGCCGCGCCCGCTCCTCGGCCCGCGCCCGGTGGCGCTCGAGCACGCTGTCGACCGCCGCGACCTGCGCGGTGAGTCGATCGAGGTGGCGCATCAGCGCGACCGTGTCGGGCCGCTCGCGCGTGCCCACGAGCAATTGCTGAGCGGCGCGCGTCGCCTGGCGTGGGATCAGGATCAGTGTGAACAGCGCGGTGAGGAACGCCGCGATGCTCACCCCGATGATGCGCAGCGGGCGGCGGAGCGCGTTGCGCGCCCGCGCCGCCAGCCATTGCGTGACGGTGGCCGCCGTCGGGACTGGCGGCCGATCCTCAACCGTGGTCGGGCGAGCGGCGGTCAGCCGTCACGAGCGGCGCTGCGCCGCACCGCGACCGCCGCTTCCCCGGTCATTCCGGCTCCGACTCGGCGGCCGGCCTTACTGGACGGTGACTTGGCCCTTCATCCCGAGGGCCAGGTGTGGCGTGCAGTTGAAGCCGTACGCGCCCGGCTTTACACCCGCGAACGACACCGTGTACGTGTCGTTGGGCTGAACGAGCAGCGGGCCGCTCAGCTCACCGAGCTTCTGACCCGGGCCGCTCCCGGTCTGCGCCGGCATGTTCGCGTCGAGCTGCGCCTTGGACTCGGGCGGCTCGCTGTTGAACGCGACGTTGTGCGGCCCCCCCGTCACGTTGACGAACTTCAGGCCGTCGCCGACCTTGATCGTCAGGCTGGCGGGCTCGAACCGGTATCCCTTGGCGTCACCGATCATCTTCACTTCGTACGTCTTGCCGGTGATGGGCAGCGGCGTCGCGGTGCTCGTCGCCCCCGTTGCGCCCGTCGCAGCCGCGCCAGCGGCCGGTGTCGTCGTCGTGCTCGTCGTGGTCGTCGCCGTCGTGCTGGAATCCGCGGCGCCACTGTTGCTCGCGCTCTTGTCGCCGCCACCACACGCAGCGAGCATCGCGGCGCTGGCCACGAGCGCCACCCCGTTGAACCGCATGCTGTCGTTCCCCCGTATCGTTCGGAATGTTCTCGAGTGATCATGCTGCGGCCAGAGGCGCGCAGACAGGTCAAGTTATCCGTCGGCCGACGGGAGTTCAATTGCGTCACTGGAGCCGCCCGTGATCGTGATCCCGACGCTGCCGCTCCTCGGCGGGGCCTGTGTCCTGCACGCACAGGGCGACGGCGGTGCCGCGGGCGCCGGCGCTAGCGAGCGCGTGCGGCTGGGCGACCCGATCGGGGTCGCCCGACTGTGGGAACGGACGGGATTCAGGGCGCTCCACATCGTGGACCTCGATGCGCTCGCCGGACACGGGTCCAATGACCGCGTGATCGAGGACGTGCTCGCGATGGATGGCCTGGCGATCCAGGTCGGCGGCGGCGTGCGGACCGACGATCGCATCGAGCGGCTGCTCGAGCGCGGGGCGCACCGGGTGGTGGTGGGGACGCGGGCGCTCGAGGACTCGTGGTGGCTGGAGGAGATCACCGGCCGCCGGCCGGGCGAGATCATCGTCGCGGCCGACGTGCGGGATCGGCGCGTGGTGACCCGCGGGTGGCTGCATGCGCTCCCGGCCGACATCTTCGACACCGTGGAAGAGCTCAACGGGCTGCCGCTGGCGGGACTGATCGTGACGGCGGTCCACCGGCAGGGCACGCTCGCCGGGGCCGATCTCCCGCTCATGGAGGACGTCGCCGAGGCGAGCGCGTTCCCGGTGTACGCCGCCGGGGGAATCTCCAGCCTCACGGAGCTGCACGCGCTGGCGGACCGCGGAGTCACGGGCGCGATCGTCGGCATGGGCCTCTACACCGGCGCGATCGACGGGCGCGCGGCCGCAGAGATGGACTGGTGACGCCCAGGAGCATCGGCGTGAGCGACGGACAGGTGGGACGCGGCGGACATGGGAGCGAGGGCCGCACCCCGGACGGCGGCGAGCGGGGGACGCTCGGATCGTTGCTCGCGGCGGTCACGGAGCTCGCACGCATCGCCGGCGACGTGGCGCTCGGGTACTTCGACGAGGCGCGTCGCGCGAGGTTGACCATCGAGTACAAGTCCGATGGCTCGCCGGTCACGGCCGCCGATCGGGGCGCCGAGGCGGCCGCACGCGAGTGGATCGAGCATCATTTCCGCTCGGACGGGATTCTCGGTGAGGAGATGGGAACGGTGCGCCCCGGGGCGCGCCGGCGGTGGGTGCTCGATCCGATCGACGGGACGAAGAGCTTCGTGCGTGGCGTGCCGCTGTGGGGCACGCTGGTGGCCGTTGCCGAGGAGGATACGGTGCTCGCGGGCGCCATCTACTGCGCGGCGGCCGGCGAGCTGGTGGCCGCGGCGATCGGACAGGGGTGCTGGTGGAACGGGGTCCGATGCCGCGTCTCGACGCAGCACCGGCTGGCGGCCGCGACCGTGCTGGCGACCGACGAGCGCTTCCCCGAGGTCGCCGCCCCCCCCGGCGCCCCGCTCGCCGACGAGACCGCGATCCAGGGCGAGCGGATGCGGCGGTGGCTGGGGTGGCGCCGGCTGTCGGAGCGGGCCGCGGTCGCGCGGAGCTGGGGCGACGCGTTCGGCTACGTCCTCGTCGCGACCGGGCGCGCCGAGGTCATGATGGACGCGATCATGGCGCCGTGGGACACGGCGGCGCTCCATCCCGTGATCACGGAAGCCGGCGGCGTCTTCACCGACTGGGACGGCCGGCCGACCGCATTCGGCGGGAGCAGCATCGCGACCAACGCTGCCCTGGCGGCCGAGGTGCGCGCGCTCGTCGCCGGCGGGGCGGTGGGATGACGGCCCCCCGCCGTAGCGATTCGGTATATTGCCATGTGGCTAAGTTCTGATGTATACTCGGACGGCGGGGCGGCCCGCGCCCGCTGACCGGTTTCTCTCACGCGTGATCCCATGCCACACGAATTCGTGATCGTCGACGTCTTCACCCGGACGCCGTTCGGCGGCAACCAGCTCGCCGTCTTTACCGACGCGCGCGGGCTCAGCGATCGCGCGATGCAGGTTCTCGCGCGCGAGTTCAATTTCGCGGAGACGACGTTCGTCCTGCCGCCGCGCGACCCGGTGCACGCCGCCCGCGTCCGCATCTTCTCACCCGGCGCCGAGATGCCCTTCGCCGGCCATCCGACCGTGGGCACGGCCGCCGTGCTCGCGCAACGCGGCGTCGGCGTGCAGGGCGGCGTGGGGACGATGGTGCTCGAGGAGGGGGTCGGGCCGATCGCCGTGGATGTCGACGTGCGGGACAGCGTCGCGACGAGCCGCTTCACCCTCGAGCGCGGGGTCGAGCGGCCGGCCGAGCGCCCGTCGGTGAGCGGGGCCGCGGCGACGCTCTCGCTGCCGGTGGAAGCGGTCGTCGACACGTGGTTCGCGACCGCCGGGCTGCCGTTCGCCGTCGTGCGTCTGGCCGACCGCGGCACGGTCGACCGCGCCGTGCTCGATCGGACCGCATGGAGCGGGCACTTCGCGCGCGCCTGGTCGCCGAATGTCTTCCTCTTCGCCGGCGACACCGCCTCGGGGCGGCTCTACGCCCGGATGTTCGCCCCGGGGCTCGGCGTCACCGAGGATCCGGCGACCGGGTCGGCGGCGGCCGCACTCGCCGGCGCCCTGGCCGACGCCGATCCCGCGCGCGAGGGCATTTTCAGTTGGCAGATCGAGCAGGGAGTCGCGATGGGCCGCCCGAGCCTCATCGAGGCGTCGGCCGAGAAGCGGGACGGGCGCACCGTCCGGATCCGCGTCGGCGGCGGATCGGCCGTGGTAGGGAGCGGCACGATGGCGATCCCGCCCGGCTGAATCCTCTGCCCCAGCCCGTGGCGTGAGCTTCCGGGGGTGAGTCCCCGGGGTGCACGCCGCGAACGGCGCCGACGCGGCGCGGCGCTCCGCACGACCGATCTGACGCGGCGATCCCCGGGACGGTAGGATTGTGGCGTCCTCCGAGTCGGAGCCTTGCCCCGTGCCGTCGCCCCAGTCGCCGTCCCTCCCGTCGTCCATTCGCCCCGCCCGCCCCGCTCGCCCGCCGGCCGGCTCTGGGCGGCGCGCCGCGATGGCGCGCACGGTCACACCCCTGGCGCCCGTCGCGGTGGTGACGTTCCTCTGCGCGGCGCTCGCGGCCGGCGCGCAGTCGCCGCCGGCCGGCGGCTCGGGCGCGGGCGCCAGGACGGCCGCGCGGGCCGATGCCGGGGCGACGTACGATGTCGTGATCCGCGGGGGACGCGTGCTCGACGGCGCGGGGAATCCGTGGATCGCGGCCGATGTCGCGATCCAGGGCGGGCGGTTCGTGCGCATCGGCACGGTCGCGGGCAGCGGACGGACGGAGATCGACGCCCGCGGGAAGTACGTCTCCCCGGGCTGGATCGACGCGATGGACCAGTCGGGAGAGGTGCTCCTCAGGAACGGATTGGCCGAGACCAAGCTCCAGGAGGGAGTGACGACGGCGATCGCCGGCGAGGACGGATCGCCGGGCCCGATCGATTCGCTCGCCGCGTACTTCAGCACGCTCGAGCGTCAGGGCATCAGCCTCAATTTCGGCACCTATGTGAGCGAGGAGCAGGCCCGCGTCCCGGTCCTCGGCCAATCGGCCCGCGACCCGACGCCGGCGGAGCTCGACTCGATGCGCGCGCTCATCGCGATCGGGATGCAGCAGGGCGCGCTCGGGATGACGACGGCGCTGATCTACCCGCCGCTCAGCTACACCAAGACGCCGGAGCTGATCGAGATGGCGAAGGTCGCGGGCCGCTATGGCGGCATCTACGCGAGCCACATCCGTGGCGAGGGGAAGGAAGTCCTCGACGCGCTCCACGAGGCGATCCGGATCGGCCAGGAGGGCAAGCTCCCGGTCGAGATCTTTCACCTCAAGGTCGCCTACCGCCCGGCCTGGGGCGTCCTCATGCCTCGGGTCGGCGCCCTGATCGACTCGGCGCGCGCGCGCGGCGAGGACGTTGCCGCGGACATGTACGTCTACACCGCGGGAGGCACCGGCCTCGCTTCGGTGATCCCGGCATGGGCGCACGAGGGCGGGCCCGACTCGCTCAGGGCGCGGCTCCGGGATCCGGCGATCCGGACCCGGCTCCAGCGCGAGATCGTGACCGGCTCGCCGGGGTGGTGGAACATCGTCGAGGCCGCCGGCGGATGGAACGGCATCGTGCTTGGCGACGCCGCCAACCCCGCCAACGCCCGCTTCGAGGGGAAATCGATCGCCGTCATCGCCAAGGAGTTGGGCAAGACGCCGGCCGATGCGGCCTTCGACCTCGTCGAGCAGGGCGCGCCGGGGAAGGAGGTCACGGCGCTCTACTTCATGATGGGCGAGCCGGACATCGAGACGGCGCTCCGCTTCCCCTGGACCAGCATCGGGAGCGACGCCGGCGCCGCCCTACACCCCGGTGAGATCGACGCGACCGGGCTCCCACACCCGCGCGCCTATGGCAATTTCCCGCGCGTGATCGCGCACTACGTGCGGGAGCGCCACGTGTTGACGCTCCCGGAGGCGATCCGGAAGATGACGTCGTGGCCGGCCACCCGACTCCGGCTCGCCGGGCGCGGCGTGATCCGGGAGGGCGCGTGGGCCGATGTGGTCGTCTTCGACTACGACAGGGTGCAGGATCGCTCGACCTACGAGCACCCGTACCTGGCGCCCGAGGGGATCGACTACGTGCTCGTGAACGGCACGGTGGTCGAGGATCACGGCCGGCATACCGGCGCCCGGCCAGGCAGGATCCTGCGCGGCCCGGGCGCCGCGGCCGCAACGAGTCAGTGACGGTCGCGACGAATCCCCGATCAGCGCGCGATCGGGGATTCGTCGCGCTCGGACCCGCGCGGCGTCAGTGCGTCGGCGTCGCGACGAGCAGCGTGAACGACCCCGGCACCGGCTGCGGCCGCGCGTTCCCCTGGGCGGGCAGGAACTTGGCGGTGACCAGGTACACGGTATGGGTCTTGGGATCGAGCGCCATCGTGCGGGCGCCGAGCTGGGTCGTCACGTTGCCACGGACCGTGTACTGGTCGGGCGAGTCCTCGTGGACGACCGTCAGCGTGCCGTCGCCGTTCGAGCTGAACGCCAACTGCGTGCCCGGGTCGAAGCGGTTGGCGTCGACGCCACGGCCGATCGGCACGGTCGCCACCACCTTACCCGCGTCCGCATCCGAGATCGCCATCAGCTTGTTGTGGCAGCCGCTGAAGATCCGGTGATGCCGCCGATCGATCGCCAGGCCCGACGGGCTCTCGCAGGGCGCGAGCGACCACTGACGGACGACCTTCAACTGCTTGAGGTCGAGTGCCACCACGAGGCTCTTGTCCTCGATGTTGGCGTACACGGTGCCGTTGCCATCGGACGCCCCGAACTCGGGTCCACCGGGGAGCTCGATGCGGCCGACCGACTTCCCGCTCGCGCCGTCGATGACCGTCGCCGAGTGTGCGTCGCCGTTGAGGCTCACGACATAGTGCGTGGCGGGGTCGTACAGGATCGCGTCATCGTCCGGGTCGACCTTGACTGTGCCGAGCGGCTTGAGGCTCGCCAGGTCGAAGATGTGGATCGACGTGTCGCCCGCGGCGGTGATGAAGCCGCGCCCGAGATCGTACGCCAGCGCGACTCCGTGCACGTGCGGCGTATTGGGGATGTCGCCGATGATCGACCCATTGTCCGGGTTCACGACAGTGACATGTGTCCCGTGCGTCACGAACAGGCGGTGGCCCGCCGTGTCGAAGGCGAGATAGTCCCAGCCGCCGTCACCCCCGATCTGGTAGTGCTTGGTCACCGCGTAGCCCGCGCCGGTCTGGGCGTGGGCGGCGGGCGCCGACAGGACGCCGGTGGTGGCGAGCAGGGCGAGCGCGGTGACGCCGGCGGACCGGGCGAACGAGCGAGCGGCCGGTCGAGTGGACACGGGGGGCGGGGTGATCGGGGTATTCGGAGTCGGCGGAGTCATGGCGGGTCCTGGGTGGTGAGGGGTCGTCCGCACGGGCGGTGGGGGCTGGCGCCCGTCATCGTGCCGGCGAAGGATAGCCCGGGAATCTGACGCCACGATTACAGATCAGAACCGACCGACCACCGCCCGGGACACCTTGGCCGTATCACCGACATACGCGAACACGACCCCGCTCATGTACGTGCGGGCGACTCGTTGAATGTCCTGCGGCGTGACCCGCCGCAGCTCGTCGACGAACCGGTCGGCCGCGCGGTAGTCGCCGCGATAGAGCTCCGCACGGGCGAGAAAATCGGCCTGGTCGGCGTCCGTCTCGTTGTCGAGGAAGTATTCGGTGATGAACTGCTGCACGAGCCGGTCGAGTGCGGCCGGCTCGATCAGGTTCGTCTGCATGATCCCGATCTCGTGTCGCATGATGTCGAGCACCGTGTCGGGCGACACGGTCGTGACGTAGAGCCCGCCCGCCGAGAGCGCCCGGTCGACGAACGGAGCGTTCACGGCGTACGACAGGTTGCGTTGGGTGCGGATCTCGGAGAAGAGCTGGCCGGAGAGCGCCGACGTCGCGAGCCGGAGCGCCTGGTAGTCGGGGCTCGACGCCGGCGGCCCGTGGTAGTAGCCGAGGATGTAATTCGTCGGCAGCTGCCGCTGCCGTGCGATGAGGGCGCTCGATGCCCGCGGCGTCCCGGGGGGGAGGGTCCAGTGATAGGCCCCGAGGGGAAGCCGTCCGAGTGTCGCGCGGACCAGCCGCTCGACATGCTCCGCGGTGACGTTGCCGACGACGATGACGAGGAGCCGCGACCGGACCATCTGCGTCCGCTCGTAGCGCTGCAACTCCGCCCGGGTGATGTGCGCGATCGAGCGCGCGGTGCCGGTGACAGAGCGGCCGTAGGCGCTCCCCGCGAACGCAGCGCTGTCGGCGAGGTAGTCGACGAGCGCGTCCGGGCTGTCCCCCCGCTGGCGCACGGCCGACGCGTACTGCCGGCGGACCAGCTCGACATCCGCCGAGTCGAGCGTCGGCGCCATCAGCCGGTCGGTCATCACGGCCCAGGTCGAATCGAAGGTGCCCGAGGTCGCCCGCACGCCGAGCGCGGTCCAGTCGGTGGCCGGCTCGACGACGACCGTCGTGCCGAGGCGCGCCATCGTCCGGAGCATTGCGGCCCGGGGGTAACGGGCAGTCCCACGCTCGGCGATGTCGAGCAGCAGCGGCTCGATGCCCGCCGTCTCGTCGGTCACCTGCCGCACGCCGCCGAGCAGGTAGACGTTGGCCGACACCACGTCGTTGGACGTGACGCGGCGGAGGATCACCGGGATCCCCGCGACGACGAAGCGCGTCGTGGCGGTGTCGGGCGCCGGACCGGCGGCCGAGGTCGAGGCCGCCGCAGCGGCGGCGAAGACCGGGGGGGCGGCCGGAGGCGCGAGGAGGGGGATCGCGAGCACCGCCGTCAGTGCGCCGAGCCGCCTCACTGGATCGCCCCGTCGAGCTCCGACTCGGTCAGCCCGATCGCGCGGCGGTCGTCCGGGGCGATGAGGACGCCGGTCACGTGGGGCTTGCCGACGATGTAGCGGTGGGCGTACGACGCGAGGTCACGCGGCGTCCGGGCTGCCATGTTGTCGACGTAGTCGAAGTAGTAGTCGAGGTTGGCGACGCTCCACCAGAAGCCGACCGTGTGGGCGTACCCCGACGCCCGCTCGCGACCGAAGGCGGAGTTCACGGCGCGGCGTGCTTTGACGTCCGCGAGCTCGGTGGCCGAGACGTAGCCGACGCTGTCGAAGCGGGCGATCTCCCGATCGAGCGCGGCCAGGGCGGGCCGCAGCTTGTCGGCGCTGGTCTGTCCGCTGATCGTGATCGGGCCGGTGTGGTTCAGTGTGTAGTAGTTCACGCCCACGGCCTGAAAGAGGCCGCTGTCGACGAGCCGCTGCTGGAACCCCGACGCGGGCGAGTTGAGCGCGTCGGAGAACACGTCGGCCGCGTAGGTGGCGCCCGGATCGGATCCGACGCTCGGCCCCTGCCACTGCACGAGGACGGTCACGGCCCCGACCGGCGCCTCGACGACGACCGCCTCGTTCCCTGTGAGAGGCGGGATGGGCGGCACAGGGTCCGTCGTGAAGGGGTCGGCGGCGCGCGGCCAGTCGGCGAAGTACCGGCGGGCGAGGCCGAAGACGCGCGCCGTGTCCACGTCACCGGTGACGATGAGGGCGGCGTTGTTCGGGACGTAGTACCGGTGCTGGATCTCGCGCATCTGCTCCGGCGTGACGTGGCGAATGACGTCACGGTCGCCGATCACGTTCTTCCGACTCCAGTTGTCGGGCCAGAGCTTCTGGCCCATCCGCTGCGTGAGCGGGAAGATCGGATTCGCCTCCTGGCGGTCGTACTCGCCGAGAACGATTTCCTTCTCGTGCGCGAGGTCGGTCGGGAGGAAGAGCGGAGCGCGGAGGGCCGCGGCCATGAGCTGGAGCCCGCCCGCCAGACTGTCGGAGGGCAGGGTCAGATAGTAGCTGACGCTCTCCTCCTCGGTCCGGCCGTTGAACACCGCCCCGAGCTCCGTCGTGCGATCGATGAATGCGTCGGAGCTCAGGTATGCCGCGTTGGCCTTGAAGAACATGTGCTCGTACATGTGCGCGAGGCCGGCGTAGGCCGGCGTCTGCGTGAACGAGCCGTTCCGGACGTCGACCTCGATCGTGGCGAGCGGCACGCCGTGGTTCTCGACGGCGACGACCTCCAGTCCGTTGTCGAGGACGCGGCTCCGCGTGGCGCGCTCGAGCAGCCCCCGCTCCGACCGCGGGCCCGCGATGGCCGCGGTTGCCCGGGCCACCGGTTGCGATCCCGAGCGGGCGGCCGGCCGCTGGGCGCCCGCGGGCGCGCCGAGCAGGGCCAGGAGTGCCGCGAGTGCCGCGAGTGCGGGGAGTGCGGCGAGCGCGCCGGTGACTGTGACGACACGCGGCGCGTCGAACGAGACGGCCCCGGCCTCCTGTGCCGGCAGCCCTGCGTGCCGGCGCCGTGTGGCGTGCCGTGTGGCGTGCCGTGTGGCGTGCCGTGTGGCGTGCTGGTGGGGTACGGCTGGCCGGCCTGTTGTAGCGGGCCGTCCGGCTCTGCACATACCTTCGACGGTCATGGCGACGACTCTCTCGAAAAGCGCGCTCACCGCGCTCGCCGCGCGGCTGGACCCGGATCGGCTCCGGCGCGACGCACCGCTGGCCCCGTTCACGACCTTCAAGATCGGCGGGCCCGCAGACCTGCTGTACGATGCCACGTCGGCGGACGATCTGGCAAATGCCCTGCTCGCTGCACGCGCGCTCCGGGTTCCGTGCTTTCTGCTGGGGCTCGGCGCCAACATCCTCGTCGGCGACGGCGGCTTCCGTGGTCTGGTGATACGGAACACCGCCGGCCACTTCACGTTCCACGACGATGGACGACTCTGGGTCGAGAGCGGTGCGTCGATGGGACGGCTCATCCCGGAGGCGGTCGCCAGGGGCTGGTCGGGGCTCGAGCACTACGTCGGGATCCCGAGCACGGTCGGGGGCGCGATCTGGCAGAATCTCCACTTCCTCTCGCCGGGTCCGGCCCGCGAGCGCACGATGTTCATCGCGGAGGTCTTCGAGTCGTGCGTCCTGCTCACCGAGTCCGGGGATCGCATGGTCGCCGGCCGGGAGGAGATGGCCTTCGGCTACGACACGAGCATCCTGCACGCGCGGCGTGATGCGGTCCTGTCGGTGACGTTCCGACTCGCCCCGGGTGATCCCGCCGAGATGCAGCGCGTCATGCAGGAGAACCTGAGCTGGCGCGGCAGTCGACACCCATGGCTCGACCTCTATCCGAGCGCCGGCTCGATCTTCAAGAAGATCGAAGGCGTCGGCGCCGGCCGCCTCATCGATCAGCTCGGCCTCAAGGGCCACCGGATCGGCGGCGCCCAGATCTCGCACGTGCACGCCAACATCATCGTGAACCTGGGCGGCGCCACGGCCGCGGATGTGCGTGCCTTGATCGCGTTCGCCCAGACGGCGGTCCGCGAGAAGCTCGGTCAGCGCCTGGAGCCCGAGATCGGGTTCATCGGCGAGTTCCGGTAGGCTGACTCCGTCAGAGGGCCGCGCCGAGGCGCAGCACAGCCTGAAATGGCGCGTGCGGGTCGAGCGAATGCGCGACGCCGATCCCGGCGGCGCCGCCGAAGACGCGGAGCAACACGTTGACCGACGTGCGCACGCCGTGGCTCGGACTGGAGACGGGGATCGTGTGGCCCGCACCGTCGAGGACGAGGGCATTGGTCGCCGGATCGACGCGCGAGCCGAGCGCGATGAGCGCGCGCCGCGCGGCGCGGGTGCTCGCCTCCGTCCACCCGCTCTGGAACCCGATCGCGATCCCCGGGGCGACGCTCGGCAGGAACAGGTGCGCGATCCGGAGCGGAGCCTGCCAGAACGGAAGGGCGTAGATCCCCTCACCCTGCCAGATGGCGGCCTGATCCCCCGCGAACTGCTTGTAGTCGTACGCGAGCAGCCCCTCGGCGGCCCCGATCTCGAAGAGCTGTTGCGGCGGGATGACGGTGCCGGCCACGAGCCCGCCGTCGATCCGAACGAGGGCCGTGAACGGACCCCACGTCCGGTCGGCGACGACGCGCGCCTCGATCCGCTGCCAGGCGAGCTCGCCGCCGGCCGCTTCGTACCGCAGGTGCACGCCCAGCCCCTGGCTCACGAATCCGGCATCGACCCCGGGATGGTAGTCGAGGGTCAGCGCGCCACGGGCGTAGGTCCCCGGGAGCACGCCACGGTTGGGCCGGAGGAGTGAGTCGCGCAGCAGGACGCCGGGCGCGAAGATGCCGTGCGTGAGCCGCGCCCGATCCCCGCGATCGTCGCCCAGCCCGGCGTCCACCCGCACGATGAGCGAACCCCCGCCCCCGCCCCCACCCCCACCCCCGTCCCGGGCACCCGTCGATTGCCAGACGTGCAGCGCGTACACGCCGGCCGAGCGCCGGTCCACATAGTCGAAATCATCCTGCACCAGCAGCGCCTCGAGGAACGGGCCGCCGGCCAGCGGGCGGCGGAAATCGTTGGTGTTGTCGAGGGTGCGGGACGCCTGGGCGCCGAGCAGCCAGGGGCCGTGGAGCCACTCCAGGCTGGCGCCGCCACGCACCGTCTGCTCCGTCCACGCCCAGCCGGCGTGCGCCCGTGCGATAAGGCCGGGCGCCGCGTCGCGAAAGCGCAGGGCGCCCCCCACCCCGGTGAACGTTCCTTCCACGCGGTCGTAGTGGATGAAATCACCGATCCGCTCGGTGCCGACCTGTGCCCGCGGCGGTCCGGTCGGCCGCCACTGCTCGGGGGCGACGTCGTCGAACGCGTCGGGTCGCGCGGCCGTCGTCGCCTGCCCCACCGGTGCCAGCCAGCCGGAGTATCCCGACAGGCTGTCACCGGGCGCGATCGTGAGCGTGTGTGGCAGGGCGCGCATCGTGTCGGACGCGGCCGCCGAGTCGTCGGCCCGGGAGCCCACCGTGTCGCGCTCGTCGAGCGTGTACGCGCCGAACCGGGTGACGACCCGGAAGATCGAGCGGAAGTCGCCCGCGAGCGGCGACGTCACGTCGCCCTCGATCCGCTGCGTCCCGGGCAGCCAGAAGCGGCCGTGGATCTCGCGATTCGTGAGGTCGACGAAGGCGATGCCGGTATACGCGACGGCCTGGAGCCGCGCCCGAAGGCCGGGGTGCCCGCCGACGACCTCGAACGCACCACGCATGCGCACGATCTCGGCGTGCGCGAGGTCGACGTACACGTCGCCATGGAACAGCACGGTGCGCCGCCGGAGGTGTGGGCGAGGCGCGACGTGGACGAGGGCGACCGGGATCTGGCGAGTCAGGAGGCGCATCGTGAGCGCCGTGTCGCCGCCGGAGAAGCGATACACGGAGTCCCGGTCGGGCGCAAAGGGATGCACGACGCGGACGGCCGTGTCGCGGGCGATCGCGCGGCGGGCCAGGTGGGTCGTGTCGCGGCCGAGGAAGAGACTCAGCCGGTTGCCATAGAGCGTCGGGACGATCCACGCCTGCTTGATGAGGGCGAGCGCCGAGATGTTCGGCCCGGAGAACCGCGACCGATACCCGATGACGTGCTGTGACAGCGCGCCCGACCGATCCCACCGGACGAGACTCGCCACCTGCTCGACCTGCGTCGCGCCTTCGGACCCGTCGCGGCGGTGGATGAGCAGCGACAGCTCGCTCTCCGTCTCGACCCGGTAGGACACGAGGCCGGCCGGCACGATCCGGTTCCGCTGGGCCGCGCGCGCGACCAGCGCCTCGAGGGCCGGGGAGGAGTACGCCGCGCTCGTGTCGCCGGCGGCGGTCTGCGGGCGGGCCGGTGCTGCGCCGGGTCGCGCCGGCGCGCGCGCGATCCCGCCCGATGCGGTGCGTGAGGGCGCGGGTGCGGGCTGCGCCGCAGCGGGGGCGGGGACGTCCGCGCCGACGAGGGCCGCGCCGACGAGGGCGGCCGCGCACGAGCGCAGGCACGCCGGCCTCCGTGGGGCGCACCAGTGATCGCGGGCGTGGCTGGTCAGACGCGCGGCGGGCGGCACATCTTTGGAAGATATGCGCCGATCAGTTCGTGGCGGGATCGTGCCGGCCGGTCTTCTCGACTACTGGCGTGTGAGCCGCGCGCCCCGATACAGCATCCTGATCGCCCTGCCGTTGCTCGTCGTGTACGAGGCGCTGGCCGCGTTCCTGTCGACGGGCCAGGGTGCCGAGCTGCGCAACGGCGCCGACGTGTTGCTCGAGGAGCTGTTCCTGGCGATCGCCGGGCGGCAGTACGCATCGGTCGCCTTCGGCCTCACGGTCATCGGGGTCGGGCTCTGGTACGTCGCACGCGACATCCGGCGCACGCCGGCACCGCTCCGTGGTCGCGTGTTCGCGACGATGATCGCCGAGGCCGCCGCGCTCGCCCTCTGCTTCGGGTCGGTCGTCGGCACCCTCACCGCCCATCTCGTCCGCGCGGTTCCCTTCCCGCACCGGAGCGTCGCCGATGCCATCGTGCACGTCGGGATGGTCGCGCCGGTGGGCGGGCCGATCGCCACCGCGCCGACGGCGACCAAGGTGATGCTGGCGCTGGGAGCAGGCGTGTACGAGGAGCTCCTCTTCCGCGTACTGCTGGTCTCGGGGATCGCGCTCATCGCCCGCCGCCTCCTCGGATGGCGGCCGTTGGTGGCCGCCGGGGTGGCGGTCACGCTGTCGGCGCTCATCTTCGCAGCGTTCCACTACGTGGGCCCCTACGGCGACCCGTGGCGTCTCGACTCGTTCGTCTTCCGCCTGCTGGGCGGCCTCGCCTTCAGCCTGCTGTACGTCACCCGCGGCTTCGGCATCACGGCCTGGACGCACGCGCTCTACGATCTGCTGGTGTTGACCGTGTGACAGGGTGACGGTGGGCGGCATTCATGCCGTTGGCGGCATGAACCATCCCCCCGGGACGTCGGTACGCCGCGCCGGGCCAGGCATCGGTGTGGGATGCGAGGCGCGGGCGGCATGAATGCCGGCCCGGCATCGGTGTGGGATGCGAGGCGCGGGCGGCATGAATGCCGCCCCCACGGGGCCGTGGGACGCGGCGTCCCGCCATCCCGCCCGCCGTTGCCGTTCCGGTGATGGCCGCGGGGCGCGCAACCGCATCGCGCCGCCCCGGCGGACGACCCCGATACGTACATTGTCCTGTCCATAGCACCGAGGTGCGCTCTGAATACCCGACGCCAGTTCCTCATTCGCGCTCCGCTCGGGCTCCTCGCCGCGGCCGAGGCATGTCGCGGGAGCGACCAGTCGCAGGAGACGGCCGGGCACGCGGCCGCGTCGCCCTCGACGCCACCGCCCGGCGCGCCGACGACCTTCAACGGGTCGCCCGCGGTCGGCCCCGAGGTCTCACCGTCGACGTTCGCCGACGCGGAGAAGCTCGTGCAGGTGACGATGACACCGGCCGAGCGGGCGATGGCCGCCGCAAGCTGGCGGACATCGATGGCGCCACTCCTCGAGCGCAGAACCGGGCCGCGCAGAGTGGCGCTCGACGCGACGCTCCCCCCGGCGACCCGCTGGAACCCGGTGCTCACCGGCGACGCGGGGCCGGCGCACGATCGGTTCGTGCGCAGCACGACCGACCCGGGCCCGCTGCCCGCGAGCGACGACGACATCGCGTTCGCGCCGGTGACTCGCCTCTCGCGGTGGATCGAGCGGCGGGCACTCACCAGCGAGCGACTCACGACGCTCTACCTCGACCGGCTCCAGCGATTCGATCCCCGACTCCGATGCGTGATCACGCTCACGCGCGACCTGGCGCTCACGCAGGCTCGCCAAGCCGACCGTGAGATCGCGGCCGGCCGGTATCGCGGGGCGCTCCACGGCATCCCGTGGGGCGGTAAGGATCTCCTGGACACGGCAGGGATCCGCACGACCTACGGCGCCGAGCCGTTTCGCGATCGGGTGCCGACGACCGACGCCGCGGTCGTGCGCCGCCTGCACGACGCCGGTGCAGTGCTGGTCGCCAAGCTCAGTCTCGGCGCGCTGGCGCTCAACGACATCTGGTTCGGCGGGCAGACGATGAATCCCTGGCTGCTCGAGGAGGGAGCGTCCGGGTCGAGCGCCGGACCGGGCGCGGCCACGGCCGCCGGGCTGGTCGGCTTCGCGATCGGGAGCGAGACGGGCGGCAGCATCGTGAGCCCCAGCATGCGCTGCGGGGTGACCGGGCTGCGCCCGACCTACGGGCGGGTGGCCCGCAGCGGCGCGATGACGCTCTGCTGGTCGCTCGACAAGTTGGGCCCGATGACACGGAGCGTCGAGGACGCGATGCTGGTGCTCCGAGCGATCAGCGGTCCGGACCCGGACGATGTCGCGAGCGTGCCGAGTCGACTGGACTTCGACGCCACGTCGGGCGTGCAGGGGCTCCGCCTCGGCTATTTCCCGCACTGGATGCAGGAGAGCCCGGCCACCGACGTGGATCGTCACGCGCTCGATGTCGCGCGGTCGCTCGGCATGGCGCCCGTCGAGGTGAGCCTCCCCGACTGGCCGTTCGACTCGCTCAATCTCATCCTGTTCGCCGAGGCGGCGGCCGCGTTCGAGGAGCTGACGCTGAGCCGGCGAGTGGATGAGCTCCGGGCGCAGGTCCCCGACGCCTGGCCCAACCAGTTCCGGGAAGCGCGGTTCCTGTCGGCGGTCGACCTCGTCCAGGCCGATCGGCTGCGGCGGCGCGTGGCGATGGAGATGGCGCGCCTGTTCTCGCAGGTCGATCTGTTGCTCGTCCCGTCGCTCCGCGATGAGATGCTCGTGATCTCGAACTGCACCGGACATCCCTCGCTGACCTTCCGCGCCGGGTTCGTCGACGTCAGTGAAGCGCGGAGCGACTGGGCGCCGGACCCGGCGCACCCGCTCCCCAGGTTCTCCCCGCCTCGCCGAGTCCCACACGGCGTGACGTGCATCGGGCGCCTCTTCGACGAGGGCACGATCGCTCGCGCGGGACTCGCCATGGAGCGCGCACTCGGCGTCGTCGGCGAGCGGCCCGCGGGCTTCTAGCCCGGGCTCGAGCAGCGCGGGCGGCCCCACACACCGCCGGCCGTCGGACAGGCGGTCGGCGTCGGGACGCCCCGCGCGTGCGGGACCGCGGGTGCGCCGGCTCCCGCACGCCAGTAGCGTGAAGGCGCCGCACGGAGACGGCCGCGCGGAGGCAGCACGGACGCGCCCGCTTCCGCCCGCTGATCGTCCGGCTTCCGGCGTGACGGCTCGCGCGATCGGACGGGCCGGCGCCGGCTGGTGCGAATTGTGTAGGGCGGTCGCGGATATGGCTGTCAGTGCGCCCATCCCAGGGCTCCGGCGCCGGACCAGACGGTCGCCGGTTCGAGCCGTGCACGTCGACGCCGGCGGCCGTGCCCACGCCGACTGGTATCGCGCGGCGGCGATCGCGCTCATCACGTTCGGGGTCGCACTGCGGCTGCTCCTCTTTTTCCGTCGACCGTCGCTCTGGCTCGACGAGGCGATGGTCGCGCTCAACGTCGGGAGTCGCAGCTTCGGCGGTCTCGGACATCCGCTCGATTTCGATCAGACGGCGCCGATTCCCTTTCTCTGGGCGACCAAGGCCGCGACGCTGCTGCTCGGGATGAACGAGTGGGGGCTGCGACTCGTTCCCCTGCTCGCGTCGCTCGGCGTGCTGATCCTGATCTGGCCCGCCGCTCGGCGGCTCGTGGGCGACGAGGAGGCGCTGCTCACGACCGCGTTTGCGTCCTGCTCGATCCTGCTGCTCACGTACGCGGGGGAGGCCAAGCAGTACGGCGTCGACGGGTTCGTGACCGCCGGCTTGCTCGCCCTCGTCGCCCCGCTCCTCGCCGATGCCAGCCGCACGACGCGCTGGCGCTATCTCGGGGCCGGCGGCATGGTCGCCCTCTGGTGCTCGATGCCGGCCGTCTTCACGCTGGCGGGGATCGCCGTCGCGCTCGCGGTCGACCAGCGGATCCGCGGCGATCGCCGGCGCCTCCGCCGTCTCGTCGTGGTCTGTGGCAGTTGGGCGGCGACATTCGTGGTGCTGTACGTCTTCGTGTATCGCTCGGCCATGCACGACCCGTATCTACGCCGCTTCTGGGAGCCGACGTTCTTCACGGTCGGCGCGGCCGACGCGGCGCGGCGGATCACGGACGGGCTCTATCAGGCGCTCGCCAGCCCGTTCCTCAGCGAGCTGGGAGTGCCGGACCACGAAGGGGCCCTGCTCCTGCTCGGCGTCGGCCTGTGGGCGGTCGGGGTCGCGGCCGCGTGGTACGCCCACGGGCCGCCGATGGGACTGCTGCTGATCGTGCCCTATCTCGCGGCCTTTGGCGCGAGCGCGGCCGGCCTCTATCCGATCGCCGCGCGGATGCAGCTCTTCGCCACACCCTTCCTCTACCTGGCGGGCGCGTCGGCCGTACTCGCGGCCGTGGAGCTCTGGCCTCGCGCGTGGCGGCCCGCCGTGTACGGCGCGGCCCTGCTCGCCTTTCTGCTCGCCCGCGCGCCCAGGGCGGCCGGGGTCGTGCTCGGGCCGCAGGATCGCGAAGAGAGTCGCGGGTTGGTGCAGGCGCTCGACCGCGGCGGCCCCGATCCCGTGTATCTCTTCGCCAGCGGCGTCCCCGCCTGGCTCTTCTACACGACCGACTGGCACGCGCCGGACACGGCGCGACTCCACTGGTACGCGCGTGTGGCCGGGTCGGCCGGGCCCGCGTTCGCGAACGCGCCCAGCCGAGCCCCGCGCTCGATCCACGACGGCGACGGCCTCACGTACACGTATCACGGGCGCCGCGAGATCGTCGGCGTCGGAGACGGCATGGAGTACCGCGGCGGCCTGCGCTTCCTCCAGCCGTGGCCCGACCCGGGCTGGGCGTCTGCCGAAGCCGCGCGCCTACGCGCCGCGACCGACTCGACCGCCTCGATCTTCGCCTCGCACTTCACCCCGGCCGAGCTCGGTCCTCTCCTGGCCGCCATCTGGCACCTGGGCGGCGTCGTCGAAGAGGCGCGCGCCGAGCGATCCGCCGCCGTGTACCGGATCCGCTTCCCCGCCCAGCGGGAAAGAGTCACGTCCTAGCGGTCCGCCGCGCCCCGCGGGCGCCCGCCGGCCCCGGGCCGACTCGCGCCACCATGATCCACGTCCCTGCCGTTCCGGATGACACGACGCACCCGCGAAAGCGGGTGCGTCGCGTCATCATCCAATAAGCCGCTTCCTTACCGCGCGGTATCCGGGAGTGCGCGACGGCGCGCCCTGAAGTGCAGGAGCTTCGGGTTGTCGGGATCGAAGTGCAGCGCGCGCTCGAGCACGCGGCGCGCGTAGAACCCATCGCCATCCTCGGTCAGCATGCGCGCCAGCTCGATCGCCGCGTCCGTCAGCGGCGGATACTCGTAGAGCGCGTTCTCCCACGCGATGCGCGCCGTGTCGCGCATGCCGGCCGCGAGCGCGGCGTCCCCCCGCTGGAGGTACCGCTCGGCCCGCGCGTGCCGCGCCGCCGAATCGCCCGACCCGATGCGCTCCGACGGCGCCGGCGGCAACGCCGCGCTCGCCGACGGCGCGGGAGCGCGGCGCGTCGCGGTGGTTGCGGGAGTGACCGCGCCGCCCGCGGCACCGGTCGTGCCCGGCTGCGCCCCGGCCACGCCGGAGAACCCGCACAGAGCGATCACGCCAAGGATGCCGGCAATTTTGGTGATGCCACCGACGCGCAGGATTCTCATCTCCGTCCACGCTCCTCGGCGGCCGGCGCGCCCGCCGCCTCGCCGCGTTCGACCTGCTGTTCCGCCGCCGCCCAGCGCTCGATCGCGGCGTCGAGCGCGCGCCGCGCCCGCTCGAGTCCCGCGCCCAGCTCGGCGCTCCGCGCGATGCCCTCGGGCGTGGTGTACAAGCCGGGGTCCGCGAGCGCGGTCGTGATCTGCGCCACCTGGGCTTCCGCCGCGGCCACCTCCGCCTCGGCCGCCGCGACCGCCTGGCGCGCCGTGCGGCGCGCCTGACGGCCACGGTCCTGCTCCGCCCGCTCCTCGACGGACCGCCGCTCCGTCCGCCGATGCTCGCGGACGCGGTGCACCGCCTCGTCCTCGGCCGCCGCGACCGCGGCCGCATGCGCGCGCTCCTCGCTCACGACCTCCCATTCGGCGAAGCTCCCGTCGAAGCTCGTGATCCGCTGATCGTGCAGCACCCAGACCCGCGTCGCGAGCGCGCGCAGCAACGCGCGATCGTGGCTCACCAAAAGCACCGTCCCGGGATACTGCTCGACCGCGTCCTCGAGGGCCTCGATCGACTCCACGTCCAGATGGTTCGTCGGCTCATCGAAGATGAGCAAGTTCGCACCCGACAGCATGATCATCGCCAGCGCGACCCGCGCCCGCTCCCCGCCCGACAACGTGTCCGCCCGACGCTGGACCTCGTCCCCGCTGAACGCGAACCGTCCGAGATGCCCCTGGATCTGTCCGCGGGTCCAGAGCGGCCGCAGGTCGGCGATGATGTCGTAGAGGGTGCGATCGAGCGGGACCTGCGCCAGGTCCTGTCGGTAATAGCCGACGGTGATCGAGCCGCCCACCCGGACCGCGCCCGAGGTCGGCTCGCGCTCGCCCATGATCGTGCGCAGCAGCGTCGACTTGCCAGCGCCGTTCGGGCCGATGAGGCCGACGCGATCGCCGCGCATCAGTCGTCCGTCGAACTCGCGCAGCAGGAGACGCCCATCGACCTCGATCCGCAGGTCGCGCGCGGCGAGCACCTGATCGCCGCCGCGGTCCCGGATCTCGAAGGCGACGGCCATGGCGCCGTCCGCGGACCGCGGCGGGCTCAACCTCGGCAGACGCGCCAACCGGGTGCGCCGACCCTTTGCCTGGCGGCTGTTCTGCCCGGCGATGTTGCGCCTGATGTACTCCTCCTCCCGCTCGACCAGCTTCCGCTGCCGGTCGGCCGCCCGTTGCCGCGTGAGCCGCCGCTCGGCGTGCTGGGCGATGAACGCCTCGTACCCCCCAGTGTACGGCGTCGCCGTGCCCTCGTCGACGTGGAGCACGTGGTCGACCAGGGCGGCCAGAAACGCCCGATCGTGACTGATGACGAGAACCGTCGCCGTCGTCTCGCCAAGGTACTGCTCGAGCCATCGCGTCGTCTCGAGGTCGAGGTGGTTCGTGGGCTCGTCGAGGAGGAGCACGTCGGCCGGCGCGACGAGTTGCCGCGCCAGTCCGAGCCGGCCCCGCTCTCCCCCCGACAACGTCGCCAGCGGTCGGATCCGCGCCTCCGCCGGCTCGAATCCGAGCCCGTGCAGCACGGCATCGACCCGCGGCGCGACCGTATAGCCGCCCTCCCGCTCGAACCGCTCGAGATCGTGCCCGTAGCGCGCGAGCGCGGCCTCGCCGGCGTCGGTCTCGAGCGCCGCCGCCTGCTCGGCGAGCGACTGCTCCAGCGCGAGCAGCTCGGCGAACTCTCCCGCAGCGGCCTCCCACACGGTCCCCGCGGCGCCGAAGTCCCGGTTCTGATCGAGCAGGGAGAAGCGCGTGCCGCCGACGCGGGAGACCTGACCGCTCGTGGGTGCCATGGCGCCGGTGATGAGACGGAAGAGCGTCGTCTTGCCCGTCCCGTTCCGGCCGACGATGCCCCACTTGTCGCCGGCACCGATCGAGACCGTGACGCCGCTCAGCAGTCGCGTGGCGCCGAACTCCACGTCGACGTTCGACAGTGACAGGAGCGTCATCGCTGCGCCACTCCCGCCCGCACCCCCACTCCCACCCACTCCTTCCAGGTGGATTCGGCGAGCCCGATCGTCAGCTGATGCTGCCACCGTGTGAGCGGGGTGCGGAGCAGACCCGGCTCATCGACCAGGCGATCGAGCCACCGCGCATCCGAGTAGTGCGCGTTGCCCAGCCCGAGCTCCGCAAAGCGCTTGCCCGTCCGGTCGACGAGCGCCGCGACCCCGAATTTCCGGGCGAACCGCTCGAGCTCCCCGAGCGAGGCGGGCCGTTCGGCCAGGTCGACGAAATGGACCCGCACGCGCCGCTCGGCGAAGAATCGCAGCGCCTTGCGCGTGTCCGCACTCTTCTTCGTCCCGAAGACCTGAACTTCCATCGCGGAGAAAGATACCCGCGCGACCGGGGCGAGCGCTGCGGGCCGGCCCTCCGACGCCGGCGACTCGGACGTCAGCCCGGAGGCGTCACGTGCAGCTACGCGGGCACTGCCGGCGCTGCGCCCATCAGCTCTCGGCTCATCACCTCGAGGTCGAAGCCATCCTTCCGGATGCGGAGGTCGTAGTAGAGAAGCGTGATGAAGACCGTGTAGATCGGGTAGGCGAAGATGTTGATGACGCTCGACAGCACGGCGTACATCGGCCCACCCCGTGGCGCGACCGCCGACAGGTAGCCGATGAAAAAGAGGATCGCGCCGAACAGCGCCAGGAAGATGAGCCCGGTGAGCACCAGCACCCCGATCACCCGCCCCACCGAGCCGCGCGTCAGCTCGAGCGAGCGCGAGAAGGCATGACCGACCGTTCCGCCCTCGAGCACGATCACCATCGGCACGGCGAAGACCCGCGCAAAGACGGCGACCTCACCGATCAACACGATCGGAACGACCAACACGCCCATGAGGGCCGTTGCCGTCCCCTTGGGCAGGACGAGCACGAGCACGCCCACGACCAGCATCGCCCCGAAGACCAGGATGAACGCCGAGATCGCCATCGCGAGCGCCTGCCCGACGGCGCCGCCGATGATCGGCCCGAACCGACCGAGTACCCGACGAACCGCTTGACCGACGTCCACGCGGTCGTGTACGTAGCTGTCGGAGACACCGACGACGACCGCCGCGGTCCCCAGGAGCCCCAGGAGCCCGACCACGAGGGCGACTAGCGTGAAGGGGAGGATCGCGCCGGGCGCGAGCGTCTGACCCGTGGTGCCGGTTGCGCTGGGGATGACGAACGGGCCCGTGCTGCGCGCGAACAGCGCCTGGACGAGAATCGCCGGGATGAGGAACACCGCCGAGATGGAGACGAACTGGACGTAATGCAGCCGCACGAGTTGAAATGCGGCGTCGACGAGTTCCGTGACGCTACGCGGGCGAAGGGCAGGTGCGCTCACAGGAACTCCGAGTGTGGTCGAGCACTGACCGCGCCGTGGCGGATCGGGCGCGGCGCCCCGAATGTAGCGCCGCCCAGCCCGGTCCGCACGGGCAGCACGGCGCTGGCCCGGTCGGGGCGCCGTGCCGCGTAGAGGCGAGCCCGGAACCCACGCGACTCGCCTCGATGGTCCGCTGGCCGGGTACCGCCCCGCGTGGTGGCTCCGCAACCCGCACCTCCAGACGCTCTGGGGCCGGTTCGCGCGCCCCCATCCGACGATCGAGGAGATCGGCACCCGGCGGGAGCGCTGGGACACGCCGGACGGCGATATCCTCGAGATCGAGCGGATCGACGCGCCGGCCGAGGACGCGCCACGCCTGGTGGTGCTGCACGGGCTCGAGGGAACGCCGCGCTCGCACTACGTGCGCGGCATGCTGGCCGAAGCGCGCCGCCGCGGGTGGGGCGCGGATCTTCTCGTCTTCCGTTCCTGCGGCGGCACGCTCAATCGCACGCGGCGCTTCTACCACTCCGGTGAGACGGGCGACCTCGGATTGCTCGTCGACCGGATCACGCGCGAGCGCCCGAGCGCGCCGCTGTTGCTCGCCGGCTACTCGCTCGGCGGGAACGTGCTCCTCAAGTGGCTGGGCGAGCGGGGCGCCGACCTTCCGCGGCAGCTCCGCGCCGCGGCGGCGGTGTCCGTGCCGTTCGACCTTGCCCGCGGTGCGCGGCACATCCAGCGGGGCTTCGCCCGCGTCTATCAGGCTCACTTCCTCCGTTCGCTGAAGCGGAAGGCACGGGCGAAGCTCGCGCTGTTCCCCGATCTCGGTGACCCGGGACGGATCGGCGCCGCGCGGACGCTCTACGACTTCGACGAGATCGTCACCGGGCCGGTGCACGGGTTCGCCGGCGCGGAGGACTACTACGCGCGCTCCAGCGCGCTCCGGTATCTCGCCGGCGTCCGCGTGCCGACGCTCCTGCTCAGCGCCGTCGACGATCCGTTCCTGCCGGCCGCCGTGCTCGGTGAAGTCAGGGCGATCGCCGACCGCACGCCGGCGCTGGTGGTGGAATTCCTCCCGGCTGGCGGTCACGTCGGGTTCGTGAGCGGCCAGCCGTGGCGGCCGTTCTACTGGGGAGAGTGGCGGGTCGCCGAATTCCTGGCGGGCCGGCTCGGGCCGCTGTAGTATGGCGGGATGCGCCTCGCGTCCTGCATCTCCTCCTCTCGCCGGGCAGCTGCGATCGTGACGCTCACCGCAGGATCGATCGCGGCCGCGGCCGCCGCGGAACCGGCCGCCGGCCAGGCTGGCGCGGATATCGGTCAGCCGCCGCACCCGCTCGTCGGCCGCTCCGTCGTCGCGACGCGGTTCGGCATCGTCGCCACCAGCTCGCCCCTCGCATCGATGGCCGGCGTGCAGATGCTCGAGCGTGGCGGGTCGGCGGCGGACGCGGCGATCGCCGCCAACGCGACGCTCGGGCTGGTCGAGCCGATGATGAACGGCATCGGTGGCGACCTGTTCGCGATCGTCTACGATGCCAGGACGGGACGCCTCTCGGGGCTCAACGCCTCCGGATGGGCGCCGGCCGGGATGACGCCCGCGCTGCTCGCCCAGCACGGGCAGCACGAGATGCCGCGGAGGGGGATCCTGAGCGTCACGGTGCCGGGCGCCGTCGCGGGATGGGACGCTCTGCACCGGCGGTTCGGGCGCCTCCCGCTCGCCACGCTCCTGGCGCCCGCGATCCATTATGCGGAGCAGGGCGTCCCGGTGAGCGAGGTCGACGCCCGCATGTGGGCCGAGGGTGCGCCGGGGCTGGCCGCCGACCCGGGGGCCCGGGCTACGTATCTGCCGGACGGCCATCCGCCGCGCGCCGGCGCGCTCTTCCGCAACCCCGATCTCGCCCGGTCGCTGCGCGCGATCGCGACGCTGGGCCGGGACGGCTTCTATCGCGGGCCGACGGCCGACGCGCTGGTCGCCTTTGCCCAGGCGGGTGGAAACCCGATGTCGGCGGCCGACCTGTCGGCGCTCGAGCCGGAGTGGGTGACGCCGATCCAGACGACGTACCGCGGCTGGACGGTGAGCGAGCTACCGCCCAACACGCAGGGCATCGCGGCCCTCATGATGCTCGGCATCATGGAGCAGTTCCCGATGGCGTCGTACGGGTTCCACAGCAGCCGCGCGCTGCATGTCATGATCGAGGCGAAGAAGCTGGCCTACGCCGACATGCTGCGCTACGTCGGGGACCCACGGTTCACGTCCGTGCCGGTCGCCGAGATGCTGAGCGCGCAGCACGCAACCGATCGTGCCCGGCTCATCGACCCGCAGCACGCGCGCTGCGATGTCGCGCCTTCGCAGTTGGCGTCGGTCGCGGGTCAGCCCGGAAGCGAGACGATCTATCTCTCGGTGATCGACCGGGACGGCAACATCGTCTCCTTCATCCAGAGCAATTACTCGGCGTTCGGCTCGGGACTGGTCGCGCCCGGCACCGGCTTCGCGCTCCAGAACCGGGGCGCCCTCTTCACGCTCGAGCCGGGCCAGCCCAACACCCTGGCGCCGCGCAAGCGCCCGCTGCATACGATCATCCCGGCCTTCATGCAGAAGGACGGCGTGCGCATCGGCTTCGGCATCATGGGCGGGTGGAACCAGGCGCAGGCGCACGCGCAGTTCGTGTCCGACATCGCCGACTACGGGTTCACGATCCAGGAGGCGCTCGAGGCAGGCCGCTTCACCAAGCCCACCTTCGGCGGGTGTGATGTGGCGATCGAGTCACTGGTGCCCGAACCCACCCGGACGGAACTCCAGGCGCTCGGCCACCAGCTGACCGTCGTCCCGCCGCGCAGCTCGGAGTTCGGCTTCGGTCAGGCCGTCATGAGCGACAGCGCCGGGGTCCACTTCGGCGCCTCGGACCCCCGCCACGACGGCGCCGCGATCCCCGAGGGTCCGCCGCTCCCGTAGCGGCGCCGAGGAGTCCGCGGCGCCGACCGGCCCACTACGCCACCGGGAGGCGGAGCGTCGCCACGCAGCCGCGGGCGTCGCGGCGGTTGGCGAGGCTCAGGGTGCCACCGTGTGCCTCGGCGATCTGGCGGCAGAGCACGAGCCCGATCCCCGAGCCGTTGGTCTTGGTGGTGTAGAACGGCACGAAGAGGTTGGCGGTCCCGGCGAGCCCCGGGCCGCCGTCGATCACCTCCAGCTCGAGCTGCGTGTCATCGGCACGCCACCGGAGTGTCACCGCGGCATGGGTCTCGAGCGCGGCGTCCGCGGCGTTCCGCAGCAGGTTGATCAGGAGCTGATCGAGTTGGTCGGCGTCGGCTTGAACGGTGACCGTCGGGCCGCCCGTCATCTCCACCGGCACGCGCGTCTCGAGCGCGGCCGCGCGTCTGACCCAGGCGTCGACGTCGACCGGGGCACGATTCGGGGGCGGGAGCTTCGCCAGTCGCGCGTACGACGACATGAGGCGGCCCAACGCCTCGGACCGTGCCGCGATCACGGCCAGGCCGCGGGTCACGTCGGCCGCCAGATCGGGCGGGGGCGGCTCGCGCGTCACGAGCCCGCGCAGGGTGTGGGCGATCGACTGGATGGGCGCCGTCGAGTTGTTGATCTCGTGGCTGAGCACGCGCACGATCCGCTGCCAGGCGGCCAGCTGCTCCTCGCGCAGCGTGCGACTCAGGTCGGTCAGCACGAGCAGGGTGTGCGACCGGCCGCCCTGCCGGACGAGCGTCCGGCGCACGCCCCAGCGGCCGCCGGCGCCCGGCCAGGTGAAATCCTCGACCCGTGGGACGGCGCCGCTCAGGGCCGGCGCGAGCTGGAGCGCCGCGGCCTCGCGGCCCAGCAGCCGCTCGGCGGGCTGGGCGAGCAGCCGTTCGCCGGCGCGATTGATCAGCCGGAGCCGGCGGTCCTCGTCGAAGGCGAAGATGGCGACGTCGATCTCGGCCATCACGCTGCGCAGCAGCGCGGTCGCCTCCATCTCGCCCAGGCGGTGGGCGCGGAGCTGGTCGCCCAGGAGGTTGGTCTCGAGCACGGCGAGGCCCAGCGCATCGTCCGGCCGCGCGCCGCGCGCCCGCAGGGTGTAGTCACCCTCGCGGAGCGAGGCGATCATGTTCGCCAGCGTCTGGAGCGGACGCGTGACGGTCGCCCGCAGCGCGAGCGCGCCGAGGATCCAGCACGCCAGCACGATCGCGCACAGCACCCACCGCGCACCGGGCGACAACCCGGCCCGGGGCGCGACGGTGGCGACGACGGCGACCGCCGGCAACACGGTGAGCAGGGCGATCGCGAGCACGCGGTGCTCGTGGCGGATGCGGCGCCAGAGCGGGATGCGCGAGAGCTCGTCATCGTCCGCCCACGCGGATGTGGCGCGCGGCGGCGTCGGCGTGCGGGGCTGATTCGGGTGCACCGCCGTACTACTACTCCCCGGCCCGCCGCCCCGCGAGGGCCCGGCCGGGCCCCCGCCACGCCCCGGCGGCACCACGGTCCTGCCTCGCGGCGCCGTCCCGGTGTCAGGGGCAATCGTGACGCGATTGCCCCTGGTACCATCCAACAACCCCGTTTCCTCGCCGCGGGACGCGGGCGGCGCGACATGCCGGGCCAGACAGCCGTGCGGGGTGCGAATCGCGGGCGGCGCGGCATGCCGGGCCAGGCATCGGTGCGGGATGTGGGTCGCGGGCGGCATGAATGCCGCCCCTACGGTGCGCGCACGTTTGCCCCGTGCGCGGCGGCACCCGCGTCGCGCCCGCCGTGGTTGTTCCCGGCGGGCACGCGCCGTG
>JAJPIS010000053.1 GCA_021324635.1 Gemmatimonadota bacterium | reverse complement strand
GCTCGCTCGCTGGCTCGCTCGCTGGCTCGCTCGCCCCCGAGCCTCGGCGCACCCACCCCCCCCGCCGCGGCACCGCCGCCAGTGCTCGCCCCGCCCCCGCCCCCGCCCCCGCCCCCACCCCCACCCCCACCCCCGCCCTAGCCTTTGGTCGTCGTCGTGAAGACCGGCACATACTCGTCGAGCGGGCCCGGTGCGATCACGATGCCGGCGGCGTGGACCCCGGAGTGACGTGACAGGCCCTCGAGCGCGATCGCATAGTCGAGGAGCTGCCGATAGCGGTCGTCCTTGTCGTACAACCGCCGCACTTCCGAGATCTGCTGCGTCGCCTCCTGGACCGTCAGCGAGTAGTTCGGCTGGTTGGGGATCAGCTTCGCGAGCGCGTCCGTCTCTGCCGGCGTGAACCCCAGCGCTCGGCCGACATCCTTCACCGCGGCGCGCGACTTGAGCGTGCCGAACGTCACGATCTGGCCGACCGAGTCACGGCCGTACTTCTGCCGGACATACTCGATGACCTCGCCCCGCCGCTCGAAGCAGAAGTCGACGTCGATGTCCGGCATCGAGACGCGTTCCGGATTGAGGAAGCGCTCGAACAGCAGGTCGAACCGGAGCGGGCAGACGTTCGTGATGCGGAGCGCGTAGGCGACGAGCGACCCCGCGGCCGACCCGCGGCCCGGCCCGACCGGGATCCCGCGGTCCCGCGCTGCCCGGATGAAATCGGCGACGATCAGGAAGTACCCGGCGTACCCGGTCTTGGTGATCACACCGAGCTCGTAGTCGAGCCGGTCGCGCGCGGCCGGCGGGAGCGGGTCGCCGTACCGCTCGCGCGCGCCCGCCTCCGCGAGCTGCACCAGCAACTCGTTCTCCGTCGCGACGCCGCTCGGCAGCGGGAACGAGGGCACCCGGTACGTCTTCGAGAACGGCACGTCCACCGAGTCGGCGATCCGCAGCGTGTTCTCGAGGACCTCGGGGTGGTCTGGGAAGCGCTCGGCGATCTCCGGGGCGCTCTTGAAGTAGAGCCCGCCGTCGTAACGCATGCGATCGGAGTCCGCGCGGTCTTTCCCCAGCCCGATGCAGAGCAGCACATCGTGCGCGTCGTGGTCCTCCCGTCGGAGGAAGTGCGCGTCGTTGGTCGCGATCACCGGCAGCCCGAGCTCGGCGCCGAGCGCGAAGATCCGGTCGTTCAGCTCCCGCTGCCCGGGCGTGTCGTGCGCCTGGACCTCCAGGTAGTATCGATTCGGGAAGGCGTTCGCGTACCAGGAGGCGGCCTCCCGCGCCGCTTGCACATCCCCTGCCTGGAGATGCATCGCCACCTCGCCCGCCATGCACGCCGACGAGATGATGAGGCCCTCGCCGTAGCGGGCCAGGAGCTCGCGGTCGACCCGTGGCTTGGTGTAGAAGCCCTCGAGGTAGGCGAGCGAGGAGAGCTTCACGAGGTTCTGGTACCCGGTCGCATTCTGGGCCAGGACCACGAGGTGGAAGTAGGGCTTGGCGCCGGGAGCGGGTCGCTGCCGGAGCCGGCGGTCGCCGGGCGCGACGTACGCCTCCATCCCGATGATCGGCTTGATCCTGGCCTTCTTGGCCTTCTCCTGGAGCTCCCAGGCGCCGTGCATGTTCCCATGGTCCGTGATCGCCAGGGCAGGCTGCTCGAGCTCGAGCGCGCGAGCGATCAGGTGGTCGATCCGATTTGCGCCGTCGAGGAGCGAATATTCGGAATGACAGTGCAAATGAACGAAGCCCATGGGTTTTGCAAGTTAGCCATCGCGACTGGGGCGGGGGAGGGCGCCGGTGCGCCCTAGCGGACGGCCCGGTGCCGGCGGGTGTGGCACGGCGGCGCTGATCGCGCTCGGCGTCGGCGTGCTCGCCGTGGGCGTGTCGCTGCTGAGCCCGACGGTCCGTTACGTCGCCCGCGCCGCCTGGGAGGAGGTGCGCATCCTCGCGCGGCGTCGCCCGATCGCCGATGTGATCGCGGACCCCGCTACGAGCCCCCACACGCGGGCGCAGCTCGAGTTGGTCGAGGGGGCCCGGCGCTTCGCCGCCGACTCCATCGGCCTGCGGGTCAAGCGCAGCTTCACCATGTACTCGGTGCTCCCGCACGATACGCTCGTCCTCGTTCTCTCGGGCGCCTACCGCGACCGCCTGCGGCCGCTCACCTGGTGGTTCCCGATCGTCGGGCGCGTGCCGTACAAGGGATACTTCGACTTCGCGGCCGCCGTCCGCACGGCGGCGCAGATGCGGGCCGCCGGCTACGACGCCTTCGTCCGCCCCTCGCCGGCCTTCAGCACGCTCGGCTGGTTCAACGATCCGCTCGTCTCGACATCCCTCCGCACCGACTCACTCGACCTCGCCAACACCGTCATCCACGAGCTCACGCACAACACCTACTACGCGCCGGGCCAGGCGAGCTTCAACGAATCGTTCGCCAACTTCGTGGGCGCCCGCGGGGCGGCCGCGTTCTTCCGCGCCCGCGCTGACACGGCCGCCGTCCGGACGATGGACGAGCGCTGGGCGGACGAGAAGACGCTCGGGCGCTTCTGGACGTGGGTGTACGTCACCCTCGACTCGGCCTTCCGGGCACGTCCCGGCGACGATTCGGCCTCCCGCGCCGCGCGCCTGGCGGCCCGGGACAGCATCTTCGCGCTCGCGCGAGACTCGCTCCGACACTCGGTGCCGGCGCGCGTGCGCACCATCCCGGCCGCGGCCCTCGCGCGCGCCCGACTCGACAACGCGGCCCTGCTCGCCCGACGCGTCTATCTCACCGGTCTCGACGACTTCGACGCGATCTACGACGCAAGTGGTCACGACCTGCGGCGCGCGGTGGCGCGGATCATCGCCCTGGCCCGCGCCCACCCCCGGGACCCGCTCGGCGCCGTGCGCGAGGCGGCGCGTGAGCCGGCTCACCCGCCGCCTCGCTGATCACTATGTTATGGCCGTGATCGACGCTGCCATCGCCGGCCGACCGTTGGTCCGCGTACGCGGCGCACCGCCGCCCGACCTGGGGTACGTCATGGCCGCGGCCTGGGCGCGCGTCCGCGAGACCCCGGGATACCTCACCGAGCGCGAGGCCCGCTTCATCATGGCGGCGATCGCGCTCGCCCCGGCCGACGGGGCGAATGTGGAGATCGGAAGCTTCAGGGGCCGGTCGACCGTCGGTCTCGCCTACGTGGCCCGGCACTACGATCTCGGTCCGGTGATCGCGATCGATCCGCATACCTGTCCATCGCCAACCGATCCGGTGCTCCGCGAGCAGGAGACGACGTTCGACGAGTTCCTCGCCAATCTGGAGCGCGCGGGCGTACGGGACGCCGTCGAGCCGCGACGCGCCTACTCCTGCGACGTCGCCCGCGACTGGCGGGATCCGATCCGCTTTCTCTGGATCGACGGGGACCACAGCTACGAGGGCGCCCGCGCCGACGTGCGGCTCTTCACGCCGCGCCTCGCGCCGGGTGCGATCGTGGCGATGCACGATGTCCTCGGCACCTGGGAGGGCACGCTCCGCGTGTTCGACCAGGAGGTGCTGGCGAGCCCCGATTTCGGCCCGGCCGGCTTCAGCGGCTCGATCGCCTGGGCCCAGTACCGCCCGCACGCCGGCCGAGCCCTCACCCGCCGGCTCCAGCATGTCGCGCTCGCGCTCCCGCTGCGGCGCCTCATCCCGATCGCCGCGCGGGGCAAGGCGGAATTCGGCCAGGAGAAGCTCATCCGGCTCCACGGCGCGGACAAGTGGGCGTACAAGTTCTGGCGCACCCTCATCCCCCACGGTCTCGTCGATCCCCCCAGCCTGGCCCGCGCCCTCCGCCTCCCCTGACCAGTCGCCACGGCGCCGATCGCCACGGCGCCGATCGCCACGGCGCCGATCGCCCCGGCGCCGCCCGCTCCCTGTACCCGCACCGATGCCGGGGCGGCACCCGATCCCGCCGTCCCTTCCATGCTGTTCCTTCCGTACCCGCGGTTCACCCGCTGAACCGCTCGCGCATGAGCGCGCGGAGATCGATCGTCGTGAACGCCGGCTCGCCGGCGGGCGCACGCGTGCCCGGCTCGGGTGTCGGCGTGCCCACCACCACGCGCTCCATCGTCGCCCGCACCCCGCGGTCGAGAAACCGTGAGAGCTGGTCGATCGAGTAATCCGCCCCGCGGCGGCTGCCGTACACCTGGAGCGGATAGACGACCGTGAGATGGTGTCGCGCGCGCGTGAGCGCCACGTACATGAGTCGCCGCTCCTCCTCCAGCCCCGCCTCATCGTTGAGCGCCCGCGACGTCGGGAACCATCCATCGACCGCCCAGACGAGGAACACGGCATCCCACTCCTTACCCTTCGCCGAGTGGGCCGTACTGAGTACCAGCACATCCTCGTCCTCGTGGTCGCCGACCGCGAGGTCGTGCGTGTTCGTCGGCGGCTCCAGCGCGAGCGCCGACAGGAACGCCGACCGGCTCGGGTAGCCGCCCGCGATCGTCTCCAACTGATCGAGGTCGGCGAGTCGCGGCTCGGCGCGATCGTATCGCTCGCGGAGGATGTCGTCGTAGAGGCGCCGAACCCGGGCGATCTCCGCACTCACCGGCCGCCCGTCCGATTCGTCGCCACCCGCGGCGGCCGCCGCGCCCTCGCCGCGGAGCGTCTCGAGCAGCCCGACGAGCGCCGCGTGGGCCGCACGCGCCCGGGCGGGCGGCACATACCGGGCGAACGCGGCCGACTCCCACGCCGCCTGCGCCATCGCGGCGATCGCGGCCCGCGCCGTCCGGTCGCCGATCCCCGGGAGCAGTGACAGGATCCGGTACCAGCTCACCTCGTCGCGCGGGTTCTCGATCACCCGCAGGAAGGCCAGCACATCCTTGACGTGCGCCGCCTCCAGGAAGCGCAACCCGCCCCACTTCTCGAACGGGATCTTCCGGTTCGCGAGCTCGATCTCGAGCGCGGCCGACATGTAGCCGGCGCGGAAGAGCACCGCCATCTCGCGGAGCGGCGTCCCGCCCTCGTACAGCTCGAGGATCCGGTCGACCACGAACCGCGTCTGCTCCTCCTCGTCGCGTGCCGTCACGAGCCACGGACGCTCGCCCCCGCCCCGCGCCGTCCACAGGACCTTGCTGTAGCGCTCGCGCGCGCGAGAGATCAGGCAATTGGTGGCGTCGAGGATCGGCTGGGTCGACCGGTAGTTCTGCTCGAGCGTCACCACCGTGGTCCCCTCGAACTGGTGCGGGAAGTCGAGGATGTTGCGGAAGCTCGCCCCGCGGAACGAGTAGATGCTCTGCGCATCGTCCCCGACCACGGTGACGTTCCGGTGCCCGCGGCACAGCCCGCGGAGGATCCGCGCCTGAAGCGTGTTCGTGTCCTGGTACTCGTCGACCAGCACGTGATCGTACAGAGCCGCGATCCGCGCCCCCAGGGGCCAGCCGGCCGGCGGCTCGCCATCGGCCACCTCGCCGCCGTGACCGGCCCCGGCGTGGGGGCCGGCGTCGGCGTGGCCCCCCACGCCCTGCACCCCGTCGCCCGCCGGCCGGGGCGGGCCCTCCAGCAGGGCGGCCCAGAAGAGCAGGAGGTCGTCGTAGTCGACGAGGTTCCGGGCGGCCTTCCGCTGCGTGTAGTCGGCGAAGATGCGGCCGATGTCGACCACGTACTCCCGGAACGCGGCGAACTCCTCGGCGAGGATCGTCGCCACCGGGAGCTCGGTGTTGACGTGACGCGAGTACACGTAGTGCAGCGTCTCCTTCTTCGGGAACCGCTTCGACCGCTCGCCGTAGCCGAGCTGGACGCGCGAGAGGTGCATGAGATCCTGCGCGTCCTCCTGATCCATGATCGTGAAGTCGCTCGGGAGTCCCGCCGCCGCACCGAAGCGGCGGAGGAGCCGGTGGGCGGTCGCGTGGAATGTGCCGCCCTGTACCTTGCGGCCCGACGGGCCGACGATCCGCTCGACCCGGCCCAGCATCTCCTGCGCCGCCCGCCGCGTGAACGTCAGCAGCAGGATCCGCTCCGGTCGCACCCCGCGCTCGATGAGGTGCGCGACCCGGTGCACCAGGGTCCGCGTTTTCCCCGTTCCGGCGCCCGCGATGATGAGCAGCGGACCGTCGCCGTGGATCGCGGCGGCCTCCTGCGCCGGGTTGAGGCCCGACACGAAGTCTTACCGGCGTTCGGCGGCGGCCAGCTCGTGCCGGACCGGCGCGAGCCCGAAGCGCGCCGCGAGCGCCTCGACGACCGTCTCGGCCACCTTCGACGCCTCCGGCTCCACGCCCGACTCGCGGGCGATCGAGGTCATCTCGACCCCGGCGATGCCACAGGGCACCATCAGGTCGAAGTAGGCGAGATCGGTGGACACATTCAGGGCGAAGCCGTGCCACGTCACCCACTGCCGGGCGTGCACGCCGATCGAGGCGATCTTGCGGCCCGTCGATGTCCAGACGCCCGTGCCCTCGGCCCGGCGCTCGCTCGGCACCCCGATGACCGCGAGGGCATCGATCAGCGCTCCCTCGAGCTGCCGGAGATACCAGTGCAGGTCCTGGCGGTGACGCGTCAGGTCGAGGATCGGGTACCCCACGAGCTGCCCGGGGCCGTGGAACGTCACGTCCCCGCCGCGCTCGACCTCGAATCGCTCGACGCCGCGCGCGGCGAGCAGCGCGGGCGAGGCCAACAGGTGATCCGCCTTGGCGCTCCGGCCCAACGTGATGACCGGCGGATGCTCGACGAGCAACAGCACGTCCTCGGGGACCGTACCCGCGATGCGCTCCATCGCGACCGCGCGCTGGAGCTCCAGCGCCTCGCCGTATCGCATCCGACCGAGGTCGGTCACCCAGAGCTCACGCACCGCGCCCCGTCGGGTTCATCCGTGGACCATGCCTGGATCATGCGCGAGATCACGCATGGATCATGCGTCCCATCGAGTCGAGCGCCGCCTCGGCGATCGCCTCCGACAGCGTCGGGTGCGCATGGATCGCGAGGTCGACCTCCTCGACCGTGAACTCGTTCTCGCGGGCCACCGCCAGCTCGTGGATCAGTTCCGTCGCGTGGGCGCCGATGATGTGCGCGCCCAGGATCTCACCGTACTTGGCGTCCCGGATGATCTTCACGAACCCCTCCGTCTCCCCGGCTGTCCGGGCCCGGCCGTTGGCCGAAAACGGGAACCTCCCGACCTTGTACTCCAGCTTCCGATCCTTGCACGCGGCCTCGGTCAGGCCGATCGACGCGACTTCGGGGTGGCAGTAGGTGGCGTTCGGGATGTTGCCGTAGTTCACCGGATGATGCTGGTGCCCGGCGATGATCTCGGCCACCACCACACCCTCGCGCTGCCCCTTGTGAGCGAGCATCGGGGGGCCGGCGACGTCGCCGATCGCGTAGATCCCCCGCGCCGACGTCTCCATCCGCTCGTTGATGCGGATGAAGCCCCGATCGGTGAGCGCGACCCCGACGGCCTCGAGCCCCAGCCCCTCGACGTTCGGCGCCCGCCCCGCGGCGACCAGCACCTTCTCCACCGTGAGCTTCTGCGCCCCCGCCTCCGCCCCCGCCCCCGGCGCCGACCCGCCGCCTCCGCTCGCCACCGAGAAGGTGACGCCATCCGCACCGACCTTGACGTCCCGGACAGTCGCCCCGGCGATCACGTCGATCTTCCGCTTCCTGAACGAGCGCGTCAGCTCCGCCGAGAGGTCGCCGTCCTCGAGCGGCAGGATGGTCGGCGCGACGTCGAGTAGGGTGACCTGGGTGCCGTAGGCGTTGAAGACATCGGCGAACTCGCACCCGACGGCCCCCGCGCCGACGATCGCCATCGTCTTGGGGGCGCGCTCGAGGACGAGCACGTCGTCGGACGAGAGGACGGTCTTCTTGTCGAGTGGAAGCCCCGCCGACGGCAGCCCACGCACGCGGGATCCGGTCGAGATCACGATCCCGCGCTTCGCCTCGTGCCGCTCCGAGGTGCCGCCGGCGGTGACCGTGACGGCGGTCGGGGCGGTGATCCTCCCCTCACCCCGGATCCACGTGATCTTGTTCTTCTTGAAGAGGAACTCGACTCCCTTCGAGTTCTGGGCGCTCACGGCGCGCGAGCGCTTCATCGCCGGCGCGAAGTCGAACCGCAACTCCCCGGTCGTGATGCCGTGGTCGGCGGCGTGGCGCACGCGAGTGGCGAGCGCCGCGCTCTCGAGCAGCGACTTGGCGGGGATGCAGCCCCACAGGACGCAGGTGCCGCCGAGCCCCTCGCGCTCGACCACGGCGACGGTGAGCCCGAGCTGGGCGGCACGGATCGCGCCCACGTATCCGGCGGGGCCGCCGCCGATGAAGATCACGTCGTATGAGGCCACGGGAGCAGAGAGTGGAGAGGGGAGGGGGAGGGGGAGGGGGAAGGAGAAGGGTGATCAGAACACCATCAGCAGCGGAGTGTCGACCAGCCGGCGCAGCGTCTGAAGGAACCGGGCGCCCGTCGCGCCATCGATCACGCGGTGATCGCAGCTCATCGTGACGCGCATCCGTCGGCGCACCGTCACGGTGCCGTCAGGCGCCGCCACCGGCCGCGGCTCGACCGCGCCGATCGCGAGGATCCCCGCCTCGGGCGGATTGATGATCGCCGTGAAATCCTCGATGCCGAACATCCCGAGGTTCGAGACGGAGAACGTCGCCCCGGTGTACTCGGCCGGCGTGAGGCGGCGCGCCCGGGCCCGCTCGGCCAGCGCCCGCGACTCGGTCGCGATCTCGCGCAACCCCTTGAGGTTGGCGTCGGTGATGACGGGCGTGATCAGCCCGTCCTCGACCGCGACCGCCATTCCGAGGTGCACGCGATTGAAGTAGCGGATGTGGTCACCCATCCAATGGGCGTTCACCTCGGGGTGCTGCGCGAGCGCGGTCGCCACGGCCTTGAGCAGGATGTCGTTGATCGACACCCGGTACTCCGCGCCCTGCCCCGCCATCGCCTCGCGCATCTCCACGATCCGCTCGAGATCGAAATCGGCCGTCAGGTAGAACGTCGGGACCGGGCCGATCGACTCGGCGAGTCGCTTCGCGATCGTCTTCCGGATCTGCGTCAGCGGGACGTCGTGATAGTCCCCCTCGGCCGGGATGACCCGCGCCGGCCCGGCCGCCGCCGGCGCGGCCTCGGTGCGGGGGGCCGGGGCCGACTCGACGTCACGCTTGACGACGCGCCCGTTCGGGCCGCTGCCGGCTACCCCTCGGAGATCGATCCCCCGCGCCGATGCGAGCCGTCGCGCGAGCGGTGAGGAGAGGACGCGTCCGCCCGCGCCGGAAGCTGCCGGACCGGGCGGGCGCCCGCCGCCGGCCGGCTGCGCAGCCGGCGAGAGCGGCGCGGGTGCCGGGGGTGGCGGGGGTGGCGGGGGTGGCGGGGGCGTCACCGGACCGGCCGCCGCGCGCCGCGCCGGCTGGGGGCCGGCCGCGCCCATCAGTTGGCGATCGACGGCCGGTGCCTTCTGCTGCGGTGGGACCGACGCTTCCCCCTGTGACTCGGGCGCGGACCGGGGAATGGCGTTCGCCCCGGCCGTCTCCGTCGTGCGGGCGATGACGGCGGCCGGGGGCACCGGCGACGACGCGAGCAGGGCGTCGATACTCTCGTCCGGGGCCGCGATCACGCCGACCAGCTGGCCGACCGGAGCCGTCTCCCCCTCGCCGAGCAGGCGCTTGCGGAGCACCCCATCCCCGCGGGCGACGAGCTCCATCACCGCCTTGTCCGTCTCCACCTCCGCGAGCACGTCGCCGCTCGAGACCGCGTCGCCCTCGGCCTTGTGCCAGTGGACGAGGCGCCCTTCCTCCATCGTGGGCGAGAGCGCCTCCATGAACACCTTCGTTGCCATGGGCTGAGGGTCGGCGGTGCGGGTCGCGGTACGGGGTTACGAATCGAGATAGAGGACGCGCTTGATGGCGGCGATCGTCTTCGCCGCATCGGGCTTGGCCGCGCGCTCGAGATTCTTCGCGTACGGCATCGGCGTGTCGACCTGATGGACGCGCAGCACCGGAGCGTCGAGGTCGTCGAAGCACTCCCGCTGCACGTAGTCCACCACCTGCGCGCCGATGCCGCACACCTCCCAGCCCTCCTCGAGCACGACCGCGCGGTTCGTCTTCCGGACCGACGCCGTGATCGCCGCCACGTCCATCGGGCGCACGGTGCGGAGATCCACGACGTCGATGCGGATCCCCTCCTTGGCGAGCTGATCGGCGGCCTGGAGCGCGACCAGCACCATCTTGCCGTTGGTGATGAGCGAGCAGTGCTCGCCCTCCCGTTTCAGCTCGGCCACGCCGATCGGGACCACGTGCTCGCCCTCGGGTACCTCGCCCCGGGTGTTGTACAGCATCTCGCCTTCGAGCACGAGGACCGGGTTCCCGTCGCGGACCGCGCTCTTGAGCAGCCCCTTGGCGTCGGCCGGCGTTCCGGGAGTGACGACCTTGAGTCCCGGGATGTGCATCAGCCACGACTCCCACGCCTGGGAGTGCTGCGCCGCGAGCTGAAGCGCGGCGCCGCTCGGGCCGCGGAAGACGATCGGGATCGGGAACTGCCCGCCGGACATGTACAGCATCTTGGCCGCGCTGTTGACCACCTGGTCGAGCGCGAGCACGGCGAAGTTCCAGGTCATGAACTCGACGACCGGGCGAAGCCCGACCATCGCCGCGCCGACGCCGACCCCGGCGAACCCCAGCTCGGTGATCGGCGTGTCGATGACGCGCCGGTCCCCGAACTCCTGGAGCAGTCCCTTCGACACCTTGTAGGCGCCCTGATACACGGCGACTTCCTCGCCCATCAGGAAGACGCGCTCGTCGCGCTCCATCTCCTCGCGGAGCGCCTGGTTGAGGGCGTCGCGGTACGTGACGACTGCCACGGCCGGGCTAGCTGCGGGCCGCGGCGATGGGCGCGCCCGCTGTCGATTCCGTCTCGGCGGTCACATCGCTCGTCAGCGCGTCGAGCGTCGGTTCGGGGCTCGAGTCCGCGAACTGCCATGCATCCTCGCACACGGCGCGGACCTCGGCGTCGAGTTGCGCGACCTCCTCGTCGGTGATCTCGCCGCGCTCGTGCATGCGGGCGCGCAGCAGCGCGATCGGATCGCGCTTGAGGTGCTCCTCCAGCTCGGCCTTGGACCGGTACGTGCCACTCACGGCGTCGGACATGGAGTGCCCCATGAACCGGTAGGTCCGCGCCTCGATCAGCGTCGGGAGCTGCTCGCGCCGCGCCCGCTCGACCGCCTCGCCCACGACGGCGCGGACCGTCAGCACATCCTGCCCGTCGACGACGGAGCGCGGCATGTTGTAGGCGCGGGCGCGCTCGGCGATGTCGTTGATCGCCGAGGCGCGCTCGAGCGCCGTGCCCATGCCGTAGCGGTTGTTCTCGATGATGTAGATCACCGGGAGCCGCCAGAGGCCCGCCATGTTGAGCGCCTCGTGGAACGCCCCATTGTTGACCGCCGCTTCGCCGAAGAAGCAGAGGCACACCTGGTCGCCGCCCCGGTACTTGATCGCGAACGCCACGCCGGTCGCGATCGGGATGTTGCCGGCCACGATGCCGTGACCACCGAGGAAGTTCCGCTCGCGGCTGAACAGGTGCATGGACCCGCCCTTCCCGTGCGAGCATCCGGTGGCCTTGCCGAACAGCTCCGCCATCACCGCCCGCGGCGGGATCCCGCGGGCGATCGCCTGCGCGTGATCGCGGTAGGTCGTGATCACGTAGTCGTCGTCACGCAGCACCGAGATGGCGCCGGTCCCCGTCCCTTCCTGACCGATATAGAGGTGGCAGAAGCCCCCGATCTTACCCAGCGCGTAGGCTTCCGCGCATCGCTCCTCGAAGCGCCGCTGAAGGAGCATCTCACGGAGCAGGTGCCGGTGCAGCCCCCGGTCGCCGGACGGCCCACCGGCGGGCGCGCCGTTGGTGGCGGCGGCCGCTGCCGGCGGGGCTTGCGGGGCAAGGGCCTGCGGGGCAGGGCCGGCGGAGCGCGTGCGCGTCATGGGCGGGTCATCGACAGGTCATGTCCCGTGGGCCGCGGCCTTCTCCACCTGCTCCCACGCGTGATAGCTGGACCGCACGAGCGGACCGCTCTCGACGTGCCGAAAGCCCATCCCCATACCGATGTCGTACAGCGCTCGGAACTCGGCCGGCGTGTAATAGCGGTCGAGCGGCAGATGCGCGCTCGAGGGCTGGAGGTACTGGCCCAGGGTCAGGATGTCGACATCGACGCCCCGGAGATCCTGCATCACGGCGACCACTTCCTCGATCGTCTCCCCCATCCCCAGGATGATCCCGGTCTTGGTCGGCACGTCGGGCGCGATGCGCTTCGCGACCCGGAAGATCTCGAGCACCCGCGGGTAGCGCCCGCCGGGGCGGGCGCGCTTGTACAGCCGCGGCACGGTCTCGGTGTTGTGATTGTAGATCTGGGGCCGTGCCTCGAGCACGGTCCGGATCGAGCGTTCGGTACCCTGAAAGTCGGGGACCAGTACCTCGACCGAGCAGTCCGGGAGCCGGTCGTGGATCTGCCGCACCGTCTCGGCGAAGATGGACGCGCCGAAGTCCGGCAGGTCATCGCGATCGACCGACGTGATCACCGCGTGCCGGAGGCCCAGCTCGGCCACCGCCCGCGCGACGCGCGCCGGTTCGGCCACGTCGTACGTCGGAGGCCGTCCGTGCGCGACGGCGCAGTAGGCGCAGTTCCGCGTGCACACGTCCCCCAGGATCATGAACGTCGCCGTGCCGTGCTCCCAGCACTCGCCGACGTTGGGGCAGTGAGCCTCCTCGCAGACCGTATGCAGATCGAGGTCGCGCAGGAGCGACTTCAGCCGGACGTAGTTCGGCCCGCCCGGCGCCCGAACCTTCAGCCACGAGGGCTTCCGCTCGGGGAGCGGGTCGGCCCGGTGGCGCCCCATGATCTGGTACAGCGTATCCGGCATGACGTGCAGCGGCTCGAGAGGAGAGGTGACCGGCGAAATATACCGGACGCGAAACGACGTCGCGTAGGGGCGACATCGATGTCCCCGCGTCCGTGTGATGCCCATCCGGTGCCCGTACGGTGCGGGTGCGGCCGGTCACCGGGCGTCGAAACGGTCGATCCGGAAGGGCGAGATGTCGGCCGAGACTGCGCTGTCGGTGAGCGTGGCCGCGACGCAGTCGGCGGTCAGCGGTGCCATGAGGATGCCGTTCCGCGAATGACCGCAGGCGTAGACCACCGAGCGCCAGTCCGGATCGGCGCCGATGATGGGAAGCAGGTCCGGCGTGGCCGGGCGCAGCCCCGCCCACGACGAGGCGATCGGCGTCGTGCCGATGGCGGGCCAGACGGCCGCGCCGGCCCGCCGTAGCTCGGCGAGCGCCGATGGCGTGGTCGTCGGATCAAAGCCGACTCGCTCGAGGGTGGCCCCCACGAGCACCCGATCGCCACGCGGCACGAGGTACACCCCCGGCCCGTAGACCACATGCCGAAGACGCGCGCCACCCTCGGCGCCGATCGAGAACATCTGCCCCCGGAGCGGCTCGACCGGTATGCGGCGGGGCAGCCCGGCGATCTGCGCCACCCACGCGCCCGCCGCGAGCACGACGCGCGCGGCCTCGTACGCCTCGCCGCTCGCGCCTGTAGTGCACCTCACCTGAGTGGCGTCGATCGCGACTGACGTCACCGTGGCCTCGAACTGGACGATGCGCGATGAGCAGTCGACCGCGGCGGCGAGCGCGCGCAGGAGCGCGAGATTGTCGACCGCGCCGTCGTGCTCGAAGTAGAGCCCCCCGACCGCACGGTCGAGTCCCGGCTGGAGCGCCGCCAGGCGCGGTGGGTCCAGCCACTCCCCGTGCCGACGCTGGCGCAGGGCGTCGGCGCCCGCGTCGTCGGTCGCGATCTCCAGCATCCCGAGCCGATTGAGGGGGACCGCAACCCCCGATCGGTCGAACAGGTCGGCGAGGAACGAGACGTAGCGGTCGCGCGCCGCCAGGGCGAACCGCTCGACGGCGGACGGGACGCGCGCGCCGTGTGTATCCTCGAGTGACGGGCCCAGGATCCCGGCGGCGGCCGGGGACGCCTCGCCCGCCCTCGTCTCGCCCACAATGCAGACCCGGACCCCACGGTCCGCCAGCGCGAGCGCCGACGAGAGGCCGATCACGCCCGCGCCGACGACAATGACGTCGGGACGCCCGCCCCCCGCCGCGACCCGCCCGATTGCCCGTTGCTGCTCCACCGGTGCCGCGCTCCCCGCGCTCCCCGCCCTCCCCGCCGCCGCTGCCGGCACCGCCCCGGGCCGCCCGGGCGGGTCGCCTCCCTGCCGGGCCGGTCCGCCGGGCGCCTCGCCGGCTGGGTCGCCGGCTGTATCTTGAACGGCGCCCTCCGAAACGCCCCCCAGAGCGCCCCCTGGCACGCTCGCCGGAGCGCCGGGTGAGGGATCGGCGGGTGTGTGGCCAGGCTGAAACATTGCGGTGGGACCGCCCGTATGGATCGCTGACTCTGGACTCGAGCTTTCCGCCATGCTGCGTACTGTGTTCACCCTTGGGGTCTTCGCCCTGCTCGGCATCTTCCTGCTGGGCTCGGTGTTCAGTCTGTTCGGCTTCATGATGGGCGCGGCCATGTGGGTGCTCGGGCTCGCCATCAAGGTGTTGATCATCGGCGTGATCGTATACGTCGTGATCCGGATCGTGAGTCCCGAGACCGCTCGGCGGCTCCGCACCCGCTTCTCCGGATCGGGCTGCTAGGCCCCGCCCGGCTCCTCGCGCCGCCCGAGCGCGTCCACGACCGCCCACGCCAGGAGTGGCACCATGATCTCGTGGTGCCCGGTGATCTCGTAGCCGCGACCGCCCCCCTGGGTAGGCCGCTCGACGACGTTCACCCTCGGGCGATAGTGTCGCTGCATGTCGAAGTCGCAAGTGACGAATCGCGTCGGCCGCCCGTGATCCAGATTTCGCGCGACCGTGAGCGCTTTGAGAAAGACCTCGGGCATGATGACGGCGCTCCCGATATTCAGCACCACGCCACCGTCATCGAGCCCGCTCAACCCCGCGGCGAGCCGCCGGAAATCGCGGTGACTCGTCTCGCCGATCGCGGCGCCATTCGCCGCCGGGTGCTGGTGGATGACCTCTGCTCCGATCGCCGCGTGGACGGTGACGGGCGCGCCGAGCCGGTGGGCGGCCAGGAGCAGTGACAGCTCCGGGTGCGCCAGGCCGGGCGTCGCGCTCAGCGCGCACGCGATGGCCTCGCCCATCCCCCGGGCCCGTGCCGCTCCGTCAACGAACGCCTCGTTCATGCCGCGCCCCGTCTCCTCGGCCATCCCGAAGGTGCCGTCCCGGATCCCGGCGGCCACGTCCTCCGACGTCGCCCCGAACCGCGCCATCTCGTAGTCGTGGATCGCCGCCGAGCCGTTCATCGCGACCTGCGTCACGACCCGGCGCTCGAGCAGGTCGATCAGGAGCGGCGTGAGCCCCGTCTTGACCACGTGACCGCCGAGCATGACCAGGACCGCGCGGCCCGCCCGGTGGGCGGCGACGATCGCCGCCACCACCGCGCGGAAATCGCGGGCGACGAGGATGTCGGGCAACGAGTCGAGGAAGTCGCCGATCGTGGCAGCACCGTCGTCCCCGGGCGGTCGGGCGAACTCCATCGCGCGGACCTTGGCCGGCCGCTGGACGATCGGGACGGTGCGGACCCCACGGAGGTCGGCCTCACGTGGGGCTCCGGAGGATGCCGGGCGGTCGCTCAGCGTGGGCTCAGCGTGGGCTCGTCGACGGCGGGGGTGCGCCCGACGGGCGGGCCGCCGTCGGCGTGCTGTCACCCTCGATTCCGGCCCCGCCCCCGGCTCTCGCGCTGCCGGCCCCGTGCGCCGCGTGCGCCGCTCGCGCCCCCGTGTCGCCGGCCGCTTCGGCCACGCGGTTCGCGGCCGGGCCGCGCCCGGGCTGGTAGTCACGCAGGTACAGATCGAGCGAGCCGAAGCTCAGCTTCGACTTCATCTGCAGGACGATGTGCGAGGAATCGTCCGAGAACCAGACCTGCGCCTCGCCATGCTCCGAGAAGATGCCACTCGTCTTGATGATCGGCTGCACGACGACGGCGTTGAACGTGCCCGCCGGCACCTGGATCCGCTCCCGGCGCAGGACGCGGATCGTGACCGGGTTCGCCTTCGGGTTGAAGTACTTGTTGAACGTGTACGTGTCCCCGACGTTGAGCGGGAGCGTGCGCACGAAATACAGGAACGAGCCGTCGTCGAGCGGGTCCGGCACCGACGGCTGCGGCGGCTTCCGATTCAGCACGAAATTCGCGCGGTCGGGGTAGATCTCGTAGTCGCGCTCGCGGACCTTTCCCCCTTCGTCGAGATGCTGCGCGAACCGGAGCGACGCCATCGTGCGCGTGTCGAACCAGCTCTCGAGCGTGTCGTTCACGTGGTAGAAGATCGTCCCACCCTTGATGCGGAAGACGGTGTGGAACGCGTCCCGCCCGCGCAGCGGCTCCACCCCCGCGACCTCGAGGGTGCCGCTCCCGACGTGGACGATGCCGAACTTCACGTCGTAGGTCAGGTGCTCCCCGACCGAGAACGGAAAGGCGGGCGCCGTGTCGGCGGCGTCCGCCGCCGCGCCACCCGCACCGGCCGCGCTCGCCGTCGGGATCGCCGGCGCGTTCTGCGCCGCTCCGGCCCGACCCGCGAACGCCGACGCCGCGAGGCAGGCGAACGCCGCGCCGGCGCGGACCGTCCCGCGCCGGTTCACTGCGCCCGCGCCGGCCGCAGGGAGCGCGCCGCCCGAGCGAACCGATACACCGCCAGCGCGTCGGCCCAGGGTCGGACCCGGCTCGCGCGCAGGCGGATGTCGTAGCGTGGCGCGAGTTGCACGGACTCGACCCGACGGGCCATCGCGCTGGTCCGGAGCAGGAGCTCGACGTTGGCGGCCCACCCGGTGCTCCGAACGAGCGGCGCCTCGGGCCCTTCCCCGGCCTTCGCCGCCTCGCGCAGCACCGAGATGCGATACAGCCGGAACGAGCCGAACGGATCGCCGATGCCCGGAACGCGCACGAACGGCCGGAGCACGATCGGTGCGACCCGCCGGAACCGGCGGACGGGAGTCGGGCCGCCCATGCTCGGTGGCTGCTCGGCCACCACCACGTCGGCGCCCCCCTCGAACCGCTTGATCAGCTCGGGGATTCCGTCGGGCTGATCGGTGAAATCGCCCTGCATCGTCACCAGCGCGTCGCGCCGAGCGTACCGGGTGCGGCGCGCGGCCGCCCGACAGAGCGCGTCCAGCGCGCCGCCGTACCCGATCCGTGACGCGCCCCGGATCACCGTCAGCGGCAGTACCTCGGTGTACGGCTGAAGGACCTCCGGCGTCGCGTCGGTGCTGGCATCGTCGTAGACGATGAGCTCGTACTCGCGCTTGAAGTCCTGAAAGACCTTTCGGATCCGCCACAGAAGAACGCCGATGGTCGGCGCTTCGTCATGGACCGGAATGCCAATATAGATCATCGCCCGTGAAGTTTGCCGCGCCCGCGTGTGATTTGCCACCCTCGCACCCGCACCGAGCGCGACTGCTCCCGAGGCGGGCCGCCGTCAGCACTCTCGCATCCCGAGTGCTTACCCCGGTCCGCGCGTCGTGTTTCGCTCCGCGCGACCGAATCGTCGCGAAGAGAGGAATGGGGCCGGCCCGGCCCGGTCTGGCACACTCGGTGTATTACCAGAGTGAAGCGTGACACTGATCGATGCAGGAGGTCATCGATGATCCTGGCGAATGTGCGACGGCAACTCCGGCGGGACGACGCGCAGCTCGTGCTCCGCCTCCTCGGGCGCGAGTCGACGGCCGACTATGAGCGCGCCGAGGCGACGCTGCGCGACCGGGGACTGGATGAGCTGCTCGACGACCCGCGATTGCTGGGCGCGCTGATGGACTCGCGGCAGGGGGCGAACGCGTCGTATCCGCTCTTCGCCTATGTCGTGGTGCGTGACGCGCTGCGGGCGGTCGGCGAGCAGGATCGGATGTTGGCCGACTACGTGGCCGCGATTCTGCTCCATTTCGGGCTGCGGGACCGGGCGTCGCGGATCGCCGAGACCGACGACGAGTGCTACGACGCACTGGCGACCATCGGCCGCGATGTCGAGGGGCAGGATCCGCGTCGCACGTTTCTCGTCCGCGCCCACCTCGGGAACTACGCCCTCTGGCTGAGCGGCCTGTTCCCCGATTACATCAGCGGGCGGCGCTGGCGCCGCGGCGCACCGGATCTCGATTATTACGAGGAGATGGGACGCCGCGGGTTCGCGCTCGCGGCAGCCCACCAACTGGCGGTCCAGCACGGCATGGCGGCGCTCTTTGCCGCCGCCGCCGAGCGGTTCGGGACCCTCCGGATTGCCCTCAACCGCGTGAGCGACGCATACCTCTTCCCGAAGTGGCACTCACCCGATCGCCTGATGCGCCAGGTGCGCGACGAGGGCCGCTGGCGCGAGGCGAGCTGAGGGTCGCGGCCGGCCGCCATGAGGTGAAGACGGTGCCCGGGCCGCGGATCTCGCGCCCGTGACCATCCTGGCGTTCGCGGGGTGGGTGGCGCTGGGATCCTTCGGTGCCGGGCTGCTGGGCGCCCTCACGGGCCTGGGCGGCGGGATCGTCGTCGTCCCGATGCTGACGCTGCTCTTCCACGTCGACCTCCACTACGCCATCGGGGCGTCGCTCGTCTCGGTGATCGCGACGTCATCGGGCGCGGCCGCCGCGTACGTGCGGGAGGGCTACACGAATGTCCGGGCCGGCATCTTCCTCGAGGTCGCGACGACCGTCGGAGCGCTCGCGGGGGCCGCGCTGGCCGGCATCATCCCGACGAGCGCCCTGGCGGTGCTGTTCGGGCTCGTCCTGCTCTATACGGCGTACCGCTCCCTCCAATCCCACGCGGACCACATCGTCATCGCCGCGCCGCACCCATGGGCCGTGCGCCTCCGCCTGGACTCGACCTTTCCCACCGCGGCGGGGCTCCAATCGTATGCGGTGCAGAACGTCCCCGGCGGATTCGCGCTGATGTTCGCCGCCGGGATCCTCTCGGCGTTGCTCGGGATCGGCTCCGGCGTGCTCAAGGTGCTCGCCATGGATCGGACGATGAAGCTGCCGTTCAAGGTGTCCACCACGACCAGCAACTTCATGATCGGCGTGACGGCGGCGGCGAGTGCCGGCGTATACCTCCACCGCGGCTACATCGTACCGGCCGTGGCCTTTCCCGTGATGCTCGGCGTCCTGGCCGGCGCCCTCCTCGGCGCCCGCATCCTCGGCGCGGCGAACACACGGTGGCTCCGACTGCTCTTCACTGGGGTCGTGGTCGTGCTCGCGATCGAGATGCTGTACAAGGGCGTGGGGTCGGCCCTGTGATCACCGAGGCCCGCGAGGTCGTCCGACCCGCGCCCTCTCGGTGGAGCGACACGAAGGTCGACCAGTGGATCGGCCGGCTGCTACAGGCCGGCGTCCTCGCCGCCGCGGCCGTCGTCCTCGCCGGCGCCGTGGCCCTCCTCGCGCGGAGCGGCGGCGCGCCGGCCGACTTCCGACACTTTCACCCGGAGCGCTCGACGCTCGACGGCCTCGCGCCGATCGTCCGCGGCGCGCTCCGCCTCGACAGCGCGGCCGTCGTGCAACTCGGCCTCGTCCTGCTGATCGCCACGCCGGTCGCCCGCGTCGCGCTGACGGTCGTCGTCTTCGTGCTGAAGCGCGACCGACTCTACGTCGCCATCACCCTGCTCGTGCTCTGCCTGCTGCTCTACGGGCTCCTCTGGGGGCGGGCCTAGCGCGGAACGGCCGCCCCGAGCGCGAGCGCGGCGGCGAGCGCGGCGAACAGCGTGTGGTCCGGGGCATGAACGTCGGCGACGAATTCCTCCGGGTGCCACTGCACGCCGAGGACCCACCAGGGATCGTCGGCGGGCGTCTCGACGCCCTCCACGATCCCGTCGGGCGACGTCGCCGTCACCACCAGGCCCGACGCGATGCGGTCGACCGCCTGGTGATGAACGGAATTGACCTGGAGGGCGTCCGTGCCGAGGGCGGCCGAGGTCCGTGAGCCGGGGAGGATTCGGATCGGATGGGTGCGCACATCGCGCGCGAGATCGGGGTCGTGGTCGAGGGATCCGGGGCGCTCGGTCGGGATGTCCTGGATCAGGGATCCGCCCAGGGCGACGTTGAGTACCTGCACGCCGCGGCAGATCGCCAGCGTCGGCAGCGCGCGACGCCGAGCTTCCTCGACCAACGCCAGCTCGGTCGCGTCGCGCGCGGGGGTGCCCTTCTGAATGTGCGGACTGGGCGCCGCGCCGTACCGCGCCGGTTCCACGTCCTCGCCACCGGTGAGGACCAGCCCGTCGACCGCGTCCAGGACTCGCCCAACCGCGGCCGCCACCGCGTCGGGGGTCCCCGCGAACGGTGGCACGACGACCGGCGTCAGCCCCGCGCGCTCGATGACGCGAAGATACGCTGCCCCGAGGCGCACGCGCGCCACCCCGTCGTCGTCATTGTGGATGGTGGCCGTGACCGCGACGAGCGGCCCGGGAGCCGAGCGATCGGGGTGGCGTGGCATCGTGCGAGGAATATATCGTTCGCGGCCATGCGTTCACACCTCCGGAGGTAGCCGATCGACCGCGGAGCCTGCGCTCTCGTGCTCGTCGCCGCGCTCGTTGTCTCGCTGACCTCCGCCGTCTCCCCGGGCGGCGCACAGCCGGCGCCCGTCGCGGCGCCCGTCGGGGCATCCGGCGCGCCGCGAGACACGGGGTCAGGGACGGCGCGACACACGGCGGGAGACACGGCGCAGGGCGCCGCCCAGGACACGGCGCGGGTCGTGGCGCCCTGCGACGGTCGTCTGGTGACGTCGATCGAGTTCCGGACGCACGGGCCGTACTCCGCCGGTGTGGCTGGCCAGTGGCGGCCGCTCGCGCGCGCGCTCACGGCCACCCACGCGGTGACGCGGCCCGGCGTGCTCCGCAGCTTCCTGGCACTGCACGAGGGGCAGCCGTGCACGGAGCTCCGGCGGGCGGAATCGGAGCGCATCCTCCGCGCTCAGCCCTTCCTCGCCGAGGTGCGGGTCACGACCTACGACGACGGCGCGGGCGGCATCCGGGCGGTCGTCACCACGGCCGACGATTTTTCGCTCCAGGCTGGGGTCACGGCGCGCGGCGCGGCGCCGCATGTCATCGGGGGACGTCTCGGGGATGTGAACCTGGCCGGCCAGGGGATCAGCGTCGTCGGGACCTGGGCCAACGGATTGGGGCTGCGTGACCGCTACGCCGGCCGGATCACGGACTATCAGTTCGCCGGACGCCCGTACGAGCTGACCGTCCAGGGCGACCGGGACGTCCTCGGTGGCTACTGGTCGGCCACGCTGGTCCATCCGTTCTTCACCGATCTTCAGCGCCTGGGCTGGATTGTCGATGCCGGCGAGCTGCGGGCCTACGTCCCCTTTCCGAGTACGGCGACGGGCGAGCCGGTCACCCTCGACTTCTCGCGACACTTCCTGCAAGTCGGCGGTCTGGCGCGCGTCCGCGGCGGGCCGGGCCACCTGGCGCTCTTCGGACTCTCGGTCTCCGAGGAGCGCGATGAGCCGGGGACGCGCCCGATCTTCCTTTCCGACAGCGGCGGCGTCCGTCCGGACACCAATCTCGCGCTGGTCGCGCGCTACGCTCCGCTCCGCGCCGCCCGCCTCAACGCCATCCTCGGCGTGCGCGATGTCCGGTTCATCCGCGTCTCCGGATTCGACGCGCTGAGCGGCGAGCAGGACATCACGCTCGGTACCGAGGTCGGGGTCGTCGCCGGGCGGAGCCTCGGTGTGCTCGGCTCCGTGACACGGGATGCCCTGCTCGCGTCCGGGCTGTATATCGGCACGGGGTCTCAGCGTTACCTCCTGGCCGCCAGCGTTCGGGCCGAGGCACGCCGGGATTTCAACACCGCGGTGTGGGACGACATCCTCCTCGGCGGTCGACTCGCCTGGTATTGGCGGCTCGCCGACGCCCACACGTTCATCGCCAGCACGGAGTACTCTCTCGGGGTCGATCAGCGGCTCCCGTTCGTACTGACGCTCTCCGACGTCCGAGGTGGCGTGCGGGGATATCACGGCTCACTGGCCGCCGGGGGTGAGCGTGGCGTCGCGCGATTCGAGGAGCGGTGGCGCCTGGGGCCGGTGAAATCGCTCGCCGAGCTCGGGCTCGCGACCTTCACCGACGTCGGGCGGATCTGGGCGCAGGGCGTGCCGTTCGGGGTCAACTCCCCGACCGCCGTCGGCGTCGGGCTCGGGGTCCTGGTCGGTGTTCCGGTCCACTCACGCCATCTCTGGCGTGTCGATTTCGCCGTCCCGGTGACGCACGACCCCAACGCCCGCTTCGAGGTCAGGTTCTCATCGACCGACGCCGGGGCACCCTTCTACCTCGAGCCCCGCGACCTCGCGCGCGCCCGGGCGCACACGACGCCGACGGCCATCTTCGACTACCCGCCGCAGTAGCGCCGGAGGGGGTCCGTCGTGTGCCGGCCGTCCTTGGCATCGGTCGCGCCGGCGCCGTGCGCGTCAGTCACCGAGGCGGCCGGTCAGCCGTTTGAGCCATGGGGCGCAGAGCAGCAGGAGCGCGGCGGCCACGAGCGACGTCACGAGCGGGATCATGAAGAACTGCGCATGCGACGGCAACCGCGCGCCGAGCGCGGCGAGCGAGCCCGCGATCTTGTCCCCCACCGCGTTGGTGAGGAACCATGCGCCCATGAGAAACGCCACGTATCGCGGGGGCGCGACCTTGGTGACGTACGAGAGCCCGACCGGTGACATGCACAGCTCACCGAGGACGCTGAACAGGTAGAACATCGTGAGCCACGTCGGACTCACCACCGCGCAGGCGGTCGCGGCCCGCGCGCCGAGGCAGGCGTCGGCGGCGTGGCCGGCGACGAGCAGGAACGCGCACCCGACGCCGATGAGACCCAATCCGAGCGCCATCTTGAGCGGCGTCGACGGCTCGTGGTTCGCATCGCGGAGCCGACGCCAGAGGAAAGCAAAGACCGGCGCCAGCATGATGACGAAGAACGGCTGCGCCGACTGGAACCAGCTCGACGGGATCAGATGCGATCCGACGTGCAGGTCCACGTACCGGTCAGCGAACAGGTTGAGGGAACTACCCGCCTGCTCGTACACGGCCCAGAAGAAGACCATGAAAAAGAACATGATCAGCAGAGCCGCGACGCGCCGCCACTCCTCGCGGGTGAGCGGACCGGCGGGCGCCCGCGCGCCGCGGCCGGATCCGGCCGCCGGGCCACGGCTGGGAAGCCCGATGCCGGGGAGATACTTGTCGCGGAGGGAGATATAGAGTACCAACCCGGCGAGCATACCGACTCCCGCCGCCCCGAAGCCCCAGCTCCAGCTCCGCGCCGGGTCGATGCCGGCGCCGACGAGCGTGGCCCGGAACGCCGCGCTCTGGGCCAGCCACCCGCACAGAAACGGGGAGAGAAATCCGCCGAGGTTGATCCCCATGTAGAAGATCGTGAACCCCGCGTCGCGGCGGCCGTCCCCCGGCCGGTAGAGCTGGCCGACCATGGTCGACACGTTCGGCTTGAAGAAACCGGTCCCGATCACCACCAGCGTGAGGCCGAGGTAGAACGAGACGATCGTCTCCGTCGCCAGCACGAAGTGCCCCGCCGCGATCACCAGCCCGCCGATCACGAGCGAACGGCGCGTCCCGATGAACCGGTCGGCCAGATAGCCGCCCGCCAGTGGCGTAAGATAGACGAGCGAGGTGTACCAGCCGTACAGGTTGTCGGCGGCGACGTCGGTCCATCGGAGCACGTGGACCATGTACAGCACGAGGATCGCGCGCATCCCGTAGTACGAGAAGCGCTCCCACATCTCGACCAGAAACAGGAGTCCGAGACCGCGCGGGTGCCCCAGCAGGGCGGTGTCGTCGAGGGCTGGCGGCCGATCGGTCGCGACCGCGGCCACATCGCCGTCAACGGTGGATGTCGTCGCCATCGAGCACACTCGGGATCAGGGGCGGAGGGATGAGGCCGTCAACCGGAGCGCGAGGCGGCTCCTTGATGCATGCCGCCGAGTGCCCCGGCGCCTTGAGCTCGAGCGCGGGCACGGTCCGCGTGCACTCGGCATCCTTGCGTGGATGCGGGCAGCGGGCAAAGAACGAACACCCGCGCGGCGCCGCGCGCGGGGACGGCGCGTCTCCCACGAGGGCGAGTCGCTGGAGCCGGGCGGTCGGGTCGGGTGGCGCGACGGCGGACAGGAGCGCGCGTGTGTACGGCATGATCGGGTCTCGGTACACCGCAGCCGCCGGGCCGTGCTCGACGATCCGCCCGAGATACATGACGGCGACGTGGGTCGCGATCTGGGCCACGACCGCGAGATCGTGTGCGATGAACAGGTAGGTCAGTCCGCGATCGCGCTGAAGGTCGAGCAGCAGATTGATCACCTGCCCCTGCACCGAGACGTCGAGCGCTGAGACCGGCTCGTCGCAGACGATGAAGTCGGGCTCGACCGCGAGCGCTCGCGCGATCCCGACGCGCTGCCGCTGGCCGCCCGAGAACTCGTGCGGGTACAGTCGCGCATGCTCCGGGCGCAGCCCCACTTCGGCCATCAGCTCGCGGACGCGCGCATCGGCCGCCGCGCCCTCGGCGAGCCCGTGAATGACCAGCCCCTCGCGAATGATCGCGCCCACCCGCATTCGCGGATTGAGCGATGAATACGGATCCTGGAACACGGGCTGCATCCGTCGGCGGAGGCGCCGAAGCGGGGCCGGCCCGAGCGCCAGCACGTCGATCCCGTCGAACCGGATCCGCCCCGTCGTCGGCTCGACGAGCCGGAGCACCGCGCGGCCGGTGGTCGTCTTGCCACAGCCCGACTCGCCCACGAGCGCGAGCGTGGCACCACGCGCGATCGCGAAGGACACGTCGTGGACGGCGGTCAGCGACCCCGCCGCTCGTCCGAAGAGGCGGCCGGACAGGGCATAGACCTTCCGCAGACGACGAACCTCGACGAGAGGCTCGGCGCCGGCGCTCACCTGACCGACCCCGTGAGGGCGACCGGCAGCGCGGCGCGGCGCTCGGGCTCAGCGGCCAGGTGACAGCGCGCGCGATGCGACGCATCGACGGCATGGGATGGCGGCGCCTCCCGCTCACACCGATCCCACGCCGCCGAGCAGCGGTCGTGAAAGCGACACCCGGACGGCCACGCGGTGGCCGGCGGCACGGTACCGGGGATGACGCGCAGCCGGCCTGCTCCGCCCCCGTGCCGTCCGCCGCTCCCGTGTGGTCCGTCCCGTGGCGCCAGGCGCGGCGCCGCCTCGAGAAGCCCCTGCGTGTAGGGATGACGCGCGCGCGCGAACAGCTCCTGTACCGGTGCTTCCTCGACCAACTGGCCGGCGTACATCACCGCGACCCGTGACGCCAGCTCGGCGACGACACCCAGGTCGTGGGTGATCAGCAGCACGGCCATTCCGAGCCGGCGCTGGAGGTCGGCGAGCAACGCGAGCAGTTCCGCCTGCACGGTCACGTCGAGAGCCGTCGTCGGCTCGTCGGCGATCAGCACTGCCGGGTGGAGCACGAGCGCCATCGCGAGCAGCACCCGCTGACGCGTGCCGCCGGAGAGCTGGTGCGGATACTGGCGCGCCCGCAGGTCGGGGTCGGGCACGCCGACCTGCTCGAGCGCGGCCACGGCGCGCGCCCGGGCGGCGCCTCGGCTGGCCCGCTCGTGCACGCGAACGACCTCGGCGATCTGATGACCGATCGTGAGGACCGGATTGAGCGCGGTCATCGGCTCCTGAAAGACCATCGCGATCCGCCGGCCGCGAATCGAGCGCATCGCCCGCTCCGGCAGCGCCAGCAAGTCCCGGCCATCCAACCAGATCTCGCTTCCCGGTTCGATCCGAGCCGGGGGCCGGAGCAGGCGCAGCACCGACATGGCGGTCACCGACTTCCCGCATCCGGACTCGCCGACCAATCCCAGGATCTCGCCGGCCGCCAGATCGAGCGACACGCCGTCGACCGCTCGAGCGACGCCGCCGTCGGTCGCGAACGTCACCCGCAGGTCCCGAATCGAGAGGAGCGGCTCGGTCACGGCCTGGCGCCGTACCCGGATCGCGGGTCGGCGGCGCGCCGCAGGCCATCGGCGACGGCATGGACCGCCATCACCGTCGTGACGATCGCCAGGCCCGGGAAGACGGTGAGCCACCAGAGGGCACGCACCTGATCGGCGCCGTCCTGCATGATCGTGCCCCAACTCGCCTGCGGCGGCTGGACGCCGACCCCGAAGAACGACAGCCCGGCCTCGAGCAGGATGACGTTGCCGATGCCGAGGGCGATCGCGACGATGATCGGTGATGCCACATTTGGCAGGATGTGCCGGAGGAGCGTGCGCGTCGCTCCGGCGCCGAGTGCCCGAGCGGCGATCGCCCACTCACGATCGCGGAGGGCCAGCACCTCACCGCGCACGATGCGACTCACGCCGAACCACCCGGTGAAGCCGAGCACCAGCACGAGCCCCCCGATCGAGAGGCGGCCCCAGAGTGCGGCGACGGTCAGGAGGAGGAGCACGCGCGGGATCGAGAGACACGCGTCGGTCACACGCATCATGATGGCGTCGACCGCCCCGCCCGCGTAGCCGGCGATCGCGCCGTAGAGCGTACCCACGGTCGCGGCGGTGAGCGCCGCGAGGACCGCGATCGCGAGCGACACGCGGCCGCCGTAGAGGACCCGACTCAGCACATCGCGGCTCACCGGATCGGTGCCGAGTGGGTGGAGCCACGACGGCGGCTGGCTCTTGAGGGCGATGATGTCGAGCGGGACATCCGGCGGATAGGCCGCGAGGAGCGGGGCGGCAATGATGATCGCGGCGATGGTGGCCAACACCGCGAGCCCAACCACCGCCCCCTGATCGCGCCGATAGCGCCGCCACAGGGCGCGCCAGGGCCCGTATGCCGGACGTCGCCGCTCGCGCTCGGGGGGCGCAGCGTCCCGCGGCCCGACGGGCACCCATACGGCCCCACCCCGCTCGCTGGGCCGGGTCACCGTCACGCGCCGGCCACGGCGGAAGTCGCCCCACCGTCGGCATCGCCCTCGGCGCGACGCAGCCGCGGATCGGCCAGCATGTAGAGCAGGTCGGCGATCAGGCTTCCCGCCGCCACCAGGATGCTGCCAATGATGGTACAGGCAATGATCACCGGGTAATCTCGCGCGCCGACCGCGTCCACCGCCACCGACCCGATGCCGGGCCAGCCGAACACCTTCTCGACGAACACCGCGCCGCTCACGAAAGCGGAGAGCGAGAGACCGAAGAGGGTGATCACCGGCAGGAGCGCGTTCCGGAGCGCGTGCCGCACGAGGATCGTCCACTCGGACAGTCCCTTGGCGCGTGCCGTCCGGAGGTAGTCGTCGGCCGCCACGTCGAGCAGCGCCGCCCGCTGGAAGCGGGCGATCCAGGCCGCCGTGAGGGCGGCGAGCGTCACCGCCGGCAACACCAGGTGCCTCACCCGGTCGAGGGCCGCCGCCGCGGGCCCGAGGTACGGATGGATCACCGGATCGATCGTCCCGCCAGCCGGAAAGATCGGCAGCCAGTAGGAAAAGGCGAGCAGCGCGACCTGGGCCAGCCAGAAATCGGGGAGGGAGTAGAGGCCCAGCGAGATGGCCCCCAGCGCGCGATCCGTCAGCGTGCCCTCGCGCCGCACCTGGATCACGGCGATCAGGATCCCGGCCGCAAAGCTGAGGACGAGCGCCGTGCCGGCGAGCATCAGAGTATTCGGCACCGCGCGACGGATCACGGCGATCACCGGCTCGTTGTAGGAGACCGAGAACCCGAGATCGCCGCGCGCCACCCCGGTCAGGAAGCGCACGTACTGCACGGGGAGGGGACGGTCCAGACCGTACACCTGCCGCCAGTGCGCCCGCACGCTCGGCGCGATCCGGGGATCATCCATCGTCCCGGCGAGCGGATCGCCGGGCGCGAGGTGAATCAGCACGAACGTCAGCGTCGTCACCGCGGCGGCAACCGTGACCGCCTGCACCAGTCGGCGAACGACGAAGGAGCGCACGGGCCTGCCCGCGAGGGTCAGCCGGGTCCGGCGGTCACTGTGCCTGGGCGGTGGTGCGGGCCGTCAGGCCGATGTTGTCGCGGGGCAGCCGATCAGCGACCGGCACCGACCAGTCGGCGAGATGCGCCCACCAGGCGTCCGGCCGGAATGGCGCGTGATGCAGGCGGCGGTGCACGCCGGCGACGAGGCGGGGCTGGTAGAGCCAGACGGCGGGCGCATCGTTGTCGAGGATCGTGTACGCCCGGTGCAGCAGCTCGTGCACGCGCGCCGGGTCGCTCGTCGTGAGCGCGCTGTCCACGAGCGCGTCGAACGTCGGGTTCGCGTAGTCCCCGTAGTTCGCGCCGTGCCGCACCGCGTCCGTCGTCCAGGTCTGCCGCAGGTCGTCCATCGCGCCATCCGTCCGCCAATTCTGGAGGACGGCATCGAAGTCATGCCCTTCCAGGCGCTGCATCAACACGGGCATCTCCATGGGGTCGACGGTCACCCGCGCGCCGACGTGCGCCAGTTGGTCCTGGATGAGGACCGCGATCTGCTGCCGCGTCTTGCTCGACGTCGGAACGCTGAGCGTGAATGCCAGCTCACGGGCGCCCTTGCGGCGGATGCCGTCGGAGCCGCGGCGCCACCCTGCGGAGTCGAGGAGCCTGTCGGCGCGCATGGTGTCGTAGGGAAGCGCCGGCGCGCTCGGGTCGGCGTTCGATGCGCCGCGCGGGAAGGGGCCCGGCGGGACGTACGCCAGCGTGTCGAAGACGTTGCGCACGATCGCGGCGCGGTCGATCGCCATCGAGAGGGCGCGGCGCAGATCACGGTCGGCGAACAGCGGATGCGGTCGCGTGCCCTTGGCCGTGCGCAAGTTGAACCAGAGGAAGCCGTAGGACGGATCGTCGTACGGAATGGTCGTGAGGTCGGGGCGGCGGCGCACCTCGCTCAGGTTGTCGGGATGGACCGACTCGAAGAGGTCCGCGTCGCCGGCGAGCAGCTTGGCCATCGCCGCGCCGTAGTTGGGCGAGATGCTCAGGATGACACGGTCGAGCTTCGGGCGCCCGCGGTAGTTCATGGTGTCGGCCACCAGCTCGAGGGCGGACCCCGGGGTCCACGACGCGAACCGGAACTGGCCATCGCCGACCGGGTGCTTGCTGAACGCCGAGGCGAGGAGCGCGCTCGTCGGGATGCCCCGCAGCAGGTGCTCCGGGCAGATGTGCATCTGGTACGTCGCGTCGAAGAACTGCTCGGGATACCGGTGCTTGAACCAGAACGTCGCCGTCAGCGAGTCCGGCGTGGTCACCGAGTCGATCGCCGCGAGCTGCGAGGCGGCCGGGACCGCCGCCGTCGTGTCCGTGAACAGGCGGTAGGTGAACCGGACGTCCGTGGCGCGGACCGGAACGCCATCGTGCCACCGGGCCCGAGGATCGAGGTGGAAGGTGATCGACAGCGAATCGGCGCTCCAGCTCCAACGCTCGGCGAGGCGCGGCAGGAACCCGCGGTCGCCGACCGTGTTGAGTGAGTCGCCGGGATCGGCGAGCCGGTCGAACATCAGGTCGGCCACCATCTGGTCCTGGGTCGAGATCGCATACGCCGGAAGCAAGTTCCTGACGTCCGCGGCCAGCGCGACGACGATCGTGCCACCCGCATCCGCGCGGCCGGCGCTGATCCCTCCGCTGCCACCGCACCCGGCCCCGAGGACCATGAGCGCGGCGCACACGACGCGGCGCGCGCGACCACCGGCGCGCCCACCGGCGCGGGCGATCGGGAGGGGAGCGGGAGACGCGACCCGCGGGTGGCACGAGCTCGCGGGCACGATGGGTCGGACAGAAGCTGGCGGCATCGAAATCGGGAGAGGGGCAACAAACGACGGCCCCAGTCCGCCGATCGTCACGCCCGGCGCGGGGCCGGCGTCGCCGCTGTCTGCCATGCGTGGCGCGGGGCGCCGTTCAACGATGCTGGCCGATTCCGGCTCTCGGCAAGCACCCCACCCCGATCAGCGGCCCCAGGTCCATCGCTCGTCCGCGTAATGCGCGCGAAGGATCTCGAGCTCCGGAAGCGGCTCGCGGGCCGGGTCGAGCGGCGACAGTCGAGTGCCGACCGGGAGACTCTCCCCGAGTGTCCGCACCAGGGCGGCCGTGATCTCGGAGACCTCCGGCGCTCGCCCCAGGAGATTCCGGAGCGTCGCGACCGGCTCGGGGCACGTCGGGGCTCGGGTCACCGCGGTCAGGCGGTGCTGATCGTCGTCGATCAGGATCGAGCCGTGCTGGAGCACGGCGTGCCCTTCACGCCACTGGGCGCTGCCGACCAGCTTGCGGCCGAGCGCCACGACCTCGCCTTCCGTGGCGATGTCGAAACAGGGGGTGGCGGTGGGTCCCACGGCGGTTGGTCCCCGATTGGACGACCTCTGGGCCCCGGCCGCCAGGGCGGCCGGGACCCCGAGTCGCCGGAGGGCACGGACGAGCAGTCCGTTGATCGACCCGTACAGGTCGCGCACGCGGATCGCGCGGTCGACGTCGGGACACAGCGGGGCCACGACGCTGTACGTCAGCTCGCGGTCGTGCACGACGGCTCGCCCACCCGTCGGCCGGCGGACGACGTCCAGTCCGGCCGCCGCGAGACGCTCCCGGTCGTAGACATCGCGCGCGGGCTGGTGGCGGCCAAAGGAGATCGTCGGCCGCCGCCACCGATAGACCCGGAGCACGGCCTCGCCCGTCGCCGCGGCATGGCGGAGCAGTGCGTGATCCAGGGCCATGTTGCCGGCCCCGTCACCGGACGCCCCGGCCTCCAGCACCCGCCATCGCGGAAACCGGGCGAGCAGCCCCGGCCGATCGCCTCTGCCCACGACGGGCGCCGGGTCTTCCGCCTCCGTCGGGTCGAGGACGTCGGCCCCGCCCCGCCCCGGCGGACCGTCAGGCTCCGACGTGTGCGGCGTACTCCGTCGGGGAGATCAGGCCCTGGCGTGCCTGCGCGCCGCTGGCGGTCGGCCTGATCCGGATCATCCACCCGTCGCCGTACGGGTCGGTGTTGATGAGCGACGGCTCCTTGTCGAGCCGCTCGTTCACGGCCACGGCCTCACCGGCCACCGGTGTGAAGAGCTCCGACACTGCCTTTACGGCCTCGACGGTGCCGAACACGTCGTGCGCGCCCAGGGTCGTCCCGATCTTCGGCAGCTCGACGTACACGATGTCGCCGAGCTCCCCCTGGGCGTAGTCGGTGATGCCGACGACCGCCAACCCGTCGGGCGTGAAGCGGACGTATTCGTGCTCGGTCGTGTACAGGAGGTCGTCAGGGATGTTGGCCATGCGAGGGAGAGTGGTCGAGTCGTGAACGCGCGTCAGGCGGTCATCGGCGCCGGGAGGTGATCGGCCTCGCGCGTGAGCTCCGCCCACACCTCGTCCACCCTGGCGTCGAGATCGGCCAGCGTGCCGGTGTTGTCGATGACGAAGTCGGCACGCGCACGCTTGAGCTCAGCGGGCATCTGCGCGGTGATCATGTCGAGCGCCTCGGTTTCCTGCAATCCGCGATCGTGCACGAGACGCTCGAGGCGGAGCGGTCGTGGCGCGTCGACGAGCACGATGCGATCGAACTCATCGACCAGCCGCCGCTCGAACAGGAGCGGAATATCGCACACGATCACGCGCTCGCCGCGCGCGCGTGCCTGCGCCACCTGCTCGTCGCGGAGGCGCGTGACGGCGGGATGCACGATCCGGTTGAGCTCCTCGAGCTCCTCGTGATCGTGAAAGACGCGGCGTCGGAGCGCCGCCCGGTCGAGGACGCCGGTCGGCGCGATGACGTCCGCGCCCCAGCGCTCGGCGATACGCTGGAGGGCGGGGGTACCCGCCTCGACCGCCTGTCGGGCGAGGACGTCCGCGTCGATGACCGTCGCGCCCAACGCTCGAAGTCGCCCGGCGGCGGTCGATTTCCCGCTGGCGATATTTCCCGTCAGGCCGACGACCAGCGTCACAGGATTCCTCGGTGCCGGGTGATGGAAGGCACTGCTCGCCGCCACGCTCCCTGCCGACCGCGCGCGCCGGCGAGGGCGCGCACGTCCACCCGGCGTGACTTCTGGAGACAACGGCCGGGGCGGATCGACGGCGCCGGGACATAATCTACACCACCAGCCCGTTTACGCCCGCGTCAGATGTGCTCGGCTGTGCCGGGATGCACTCGGATGCGTTCGGATGCGCTCCGCCGTGGCGGTCCCGGCGGGCGCGGGCGCCGCTGCGGCCGCTGGCTCAGCTCTCGTCCGGCGAGCCCCCGTCCGTCCCGCCCGCGCCCGGGCCGGGGAACGGGCCGCCGATCGCCGCCAGTCGGGCGGGCGTCCGCCGGGGGGCCTGGCCGGGGTGGACCGGGTGGGCCGGGTAAACCGCGTGGACCGGGTGCCCGCCGTGCCCGGCGGCCCGATCCTCGGTCGGGTCCTCACCGTTCCCGTTCGGCTCGGTCGGGGCCGAGGGTCCCGGGCCGGCCGTGGCGCCACGGCCCCGCACTTCGGCCATGAAGATGGCGATCACGTGGGCGGCGCCACCCCGATCGCGGATCTGCTGCGGCGTGGCGTGGAGGTACCGCTGGCAGGTGTTCCGGAAGGCGCTCCCCGAGGGGAAGTCGAGCACCTGGGCCACACCGTCGGCGCTCCGATGCTCGTCTTCCAGCATGTGGGCGGCGACGATCAGGCGGCCCCAGGTGAGAAGCCGGTGCGGGGCGGGGAAGCCGGCCTCCGTCAGCCGGCGGGTCAGGAGGCGCCGCGGGACGGCGAGCAGCCGGGCGAACGCCTCCGGTGTCAGCCGCTCGTGCGCTCGCGTGACCGAAGCCAGCACCGCATCGCGAACGGTCGGCTTGAGCCCGGCGATCGCGGGCCGCAGGACGCTGGCGACGCTGCGTGCTTCCGCCTTCTCGACATGGAGGAGCAGCGTCGCCGGGGCGTCGTCCAGGTCGGCCACGATCAGGCCGTCCAGGCCGCACCGTCCGGCGTCGAACATGTCGCGCGCCCGCTCCGTGTTGATGCTCACGTAGGCGATGAGCGCCACCCGCGGAAATCGAAGCTTCAGGACACGGACTCGCTCGAAGTTCGCCGGCCCGTCGGCATAGAGATCCAGCACCGCCAGATGGACCGGCTCGGTCTCGCACGTCCGCGTGACCGCGCTCCAGTCCTCGCACGTCATGAGCGTGTGGCGGTCGCGGATGGCGGCCCGAAGTCGCTGGAGCCGCCCCGGTTGCGGGAGCAGGGTCACGATCACGCCCATGCCCACTGGACGCGAGTCCTGTCGAGCCCGTCACGGTTGGCGACCACCGTCGCAGATCGTGACACCGAACCGCCGACTGCGTGACAGGCCAGGCGGAGGCGTGGCTTACATTAGTGCCAGAGTCAGTGCCAGAGTCGTCCAGGCCGTCGTCGGATTCAGCGACGCTGTCCGGCTTCGGTCTGCAACGCCTGACGGCACGCAGGACGGAGTCGGGCTCCGACCCCTATCGCGGGAGACCGCGGTAGGGGTTTCGCGTCACCCCGGCCGCGTCATCGGCCGCATCACCGTCCGCCTCGCCCGCCGCCCCGGCTGCCTCGCCCGCCCCGCCCGCCCCGCCCGCCCCCTCCACCAGCGCCTCCGCCGCCGTGCGGACCCCTCGGCGCCCCCCGGGGTGCGCCGCCAGCGCCGGCGCCCGGGCCGC
>JAJPIS010000062.1 GCA_021324635.1 Gemmatimonadota bacterium | reverse complement strand
GGCTGTCACATTGCGGTCGGCACGGCCGCGACCACGGCGACCGAGAGCGAGGGCGCGCCGTACTGCCCGTAAGCCTCGCCGCCCGCACGCCGTAGGGGCGGCATTCAGGCCGCCCCCTGATCGGGTCCCGCGACAGACGTAGGGGCGGCATTCAGGCCGCCCCCTGATCGGTCCCGCGACCGTCTCGGTGCGTCGGCCCGGCCTGCGGCCACCGGCCCCGGCCACCCCGCCCCGCGGCCCGCCTGGCGTGCATCGTGCCTTTCGGTCGAGGCGGGTCAGCCCCTCACCCCGTCCCGGGCGTCGTATGCGGAGGACTCCCGACATCCCCGACAGCGCAACCGCCGGTTGGGCGGCCGCACGCGCCGGCGAGACCCCGGTGGTGCCCGAGGTGCCGGACGACGCGCCGTCGGCCGCACGGGTGGCCGTCCCGGCGCCGGACGCCGAGGAGACCGTGCGGGCGGCCGAGTCGCCGCAGGCGCGCTCGATCGCCCTCATCGTCATCGCCGTCATCCTCGTCTTTGGCGCCCTCTATTTCGCGCGCGACTTCTTCATTCCGGTCGTGCTGGCGTTCCTGCTCAACCTCGCGCTCAGCCCTGTGATTCGGTGGCTCGCCCGATATCACGTGCCCCCGCCGGCCGGCGCCGCCCTCGTCCTGCTCCTCGGCCTCCTGGCGCTCGCCGGCGCCGGCTACGGCCTCGCGACCCCGCTGCGCACGTGGGTGGCGGCCGCGCCGGGGGAGCTGAGCACGACCGCGCGCCGGCTGCGCCGGGTGATCCGGCCGGTCGAGCAGGTGACCCGGGCGGCCGATCAGATGGCGCGTGCGACCGAGGCGGTGGCGCCGGGCGGGGGGGCGGGTGGCGGCGCCGGCGGGGCCGCTCGTGGTGGGAACGGGCGCGGCGGCCCGGGGGCGGAGCCCGCCCGGGTGGTGCTCGAGGGCCCGAGCCTGAGCAGCCGCCTTTTCGGCACCGGACAGGCGCTCGCGGCCGCGCTGCTCGAGGTGACGGTCCTCCTCTACTCGCTCCTCGCCGTCGGGGACCTCTTCCTCCAGAAGCTCATGGCCATGCTCCCCAGCCGCACCGATCGCGAGAAGGCGATCGTGATCGCGCGCACGACCGAGCGGTCGATCTCGACCTTCCTCATGCTCACGACGATGATCAACGTCGGCGAGGGGCTGGTGGTGGCCGCCGGGATGGCGCTGATCCACATGCCGACGCCTTTCCTGTGGGGGACGCTGGTCGCGGCCGCCGAGTTCATCCCGTACCTGGGGATGCTGACGATGGTCGCCGTCCTCACGCTCGCCGGGCTCTCCGCCTTCGACTCGGTTGCGCACGCGCTGCTCGCGCCCGGCATCTACCTGGCGATCAACTTCGTGCAGGGGAACATCGTGACCCCGCTCGTCATGAGTCGACGCCTCACGCTCAACCCGGTCGCGATCTTCCTCGCCCTCGCGCTCGGCTGGTGGCTCTGGGGCATCCCCGGCGTCTTCCTCGCCGTTCCGCTCCTGTCGGCGGCCAAGATCTGCTGCGACCATGTCGAGTCGCTGGCGGCGATCGGCGCTTTCCTCGGCGGTCGCGACCGCGGCGAGCGCCGGAGCGTCCTCCGCATCCGCGTGGTCCGCCGCGCCGGGTCCCGCCCGCCCCGCGCCCGCGGCGCGTCGTCGTCCTCGTCGTCGTAGGGGCGGCATTCGTGCCGCCCGCGACCCGCATCGCGCACGGATGCCGGGCCCGGCATTCCGCGCGGGCCCCGCGTCCCGCGGCCACCAAAGGAAAGGTTTTTTGATGGTGCATGGGCAATTCGCGTCGCGAATTGCCCCTGCACCGGAAACGGCAACGACGGGCGCGGGTGACGGCGGGTGACCGCGGGACGGCGGGTGACGGCGGGTGACGGCGGGTGGGATGACGGTGCCAACGCCCCACGACCGCCGATGGTCGCACCCGTCGTTCCCGGTGTCGGGGGCAATCGCGTCGCGACAGGCATCCGTGCAGATGCGAATCGCGGGCGGCATGAATGCCGCCAGGCATTGGTGCGGGATGCAAATCGCGGGCGGCATGAATGCCGGCAGGCATCCGTGCGGGATGCGAATCGCGGGCGGCATGAATGCCGCCAGGCATCCGTGCGGGATGCGAATCGCGGGCGGCATGAATGCCGCCCCTACGGGGGCGCACGTGCCGACGTCCGCACGCGCCACGCGCGCGCACGCCACCACGTGCCGGTACTGCACGTGGCCGTTGCCGTGCCCGGTGTCAGGGGCAATCCCTTCGCGATTGCCCCTGACACCATCCAACAATCTCGGTCCTTTGGCGTCCGCCGGACGCGGCGGCCCCGTTACGTCGCGCGGATCTGGTACAGCAGGTCGTCCTCGACGCGGTACAGCAGCGGCACGACCGTGATCCGCGGATACAGTCCTCGAAGCCGCTCCGCCTCGCGGACCACGAAGTCGACCTCGTCGGTGATCGCGAACTTCGGGACGCTCTCGGCGAAGTGGCGCTCGGCCCGCGCCGCGTCCCAGCCGGCGTGCTCGACGAGCCCGTGCACGAACCGGTCGTGCAGCCGCGCCACCCGGGCCATGCCGCAGTCGGTGTGAGCGATCAGGACGATCGTGCGGACGCCGCCGACCGCGATCGCGTACGAGATGCGGAACTCGTTGTCGCGCATGTCGGCGCCGGCCGTGCGCAGCATGAACGCGAAGCCGCGTGGGATGCGTAGCGCCTTGCGGCTGTCCATGCACATCCCGATGAGTAGCTCCGGCGTCTGCGCGGACCCCATGGCCCGCCCCAGGTTGTGGTACTCGAGCAGGCGCCCGACGGGCGTCCCCTCGTACTCCGGCAGGATGTCCGAGCGATAAGCGACGGGGAGGATCTCAGGCATGCGCCCAAGCTAGCGCCGCACCGGCGATCAGTGGAGCCCGACGGTCCCGCGCGCGGACTCGAAGAGGCGCTGGGCGTCGTACGCGATGCCGTCCTTGACGACCAGCTCGGCGTTCTCGACGTCCTGGATATGCGTCGCCGGGTCGCCGCGGACCACCAGCAGGTCGGCCGCCTTGCCCGGCGCGACGGTGCCGATGTGGTCGGCGCGGCCGAGATACCGCGCCCCGTTCAGGGTCGCGATCCCGATCGCCTCGACCGGCGTGAAGCCCGACTCCACCAACAGCTCGATCTGCCGCTGGTTGGAGTACCCCGGCACGACCCCGCCGTACCCGGTCGGGTCGGACCCGGCGAGCAGGAGCCCGCCCGCCGCCGCGAACGCCCGCTCGAACTGCATCTCCTTGCGGAACAGCACCGTCCACGACGACGCGGTGTCCTCCCCGATCCGTGCGCGATTCTGGAGATACTGCACGCGCGCCTCCGGGGTCATCGCGTCCAGCGCCCGCTGATAGATCGTCGGCCGATGCGGGACGAAGGTCTCGAAGATGGCGAGCGTCGACGTGACGGCCACGTGGTGGGCGACGAGGTCGCGGATGAGGCCCGTCACGGCCTCGCCGGCCATGTCGGTGGCGGCGATCGAGTTGGCGACGGCGTTGGCCGGGGCGGGGCAGGTGTCGGGCTGCTTCCCCGGGACGAAGTCGCTCGCCACCAGGATCCCGTGCTCCAGGTCATCGATGCCGAGCGCCGCCGCCTCGTGGAAGGTCACCGAGCAGAGGTGCGCCGTGAGCTTGAGCCCCCGCCGGTGCGCCTCGGCGATCGCCGCGCCCAGCTCGGCCCGCGTGACGTGCATGTACGCCTTGAACGACGTCGCGCCATGGTCGGCCCAGTAGCGTACCATCCCGGCGGCGTCGTCGGCCGACGTCAGCGCGTGCACCTGGTACAGTCCGAGCCCCGGGCCCTCGAGGTACGGCCCGGTGACATCGATGTGCGGGCCCGGGATCGCCCCCGTGTCGATCATCGCCCGCAGGTTGATGTCGGTGTAGGGCTCCATGCTGCCGGCCGTGCGGATCGTCGTCGCGCCGCCGGCGAGATACAGCCGCGGGAAGCTGTATCCGTGCTCGTTGTAGATCGGCACCGTCCCGGTCGGGTAGAAGAGGTGCTCGTGCACCATCACGAGCCCGGGCAGGACGGTACGGCCGGCGAGGTCGAGCACCCGGGCGCCGGCCGGGGCCGGGGTCGATGCGGCCGGCCCGACGGCGCTGATCGTCGCGCCGGTCACGACGACCGTCTGGTCGTCCCGCGGGGCCGCGCCGGTGCCGTCCACGAGCCGCACGTGCTGGAGCACGACGACCGGTGCGTCGACCGCCACGTACTTGCGCGTCTCCGCCGACAGCTGCGCCGGCCGCTGCGCCGGCCGCTGCGCCGCGAGCCGCGGCGCGCTCGCGGCGAGTGCGGCCAGCGTGACCAGCGTGACCAGCGCCATCCCCGACCCCGCCGACCAGCGCGCCACCCTGTGCGCGAGATGCATCGTCCCCCCGCCCCGTGCCCGATGTTGGGGGCGGCATGTCACGCATGCCGCCCGGTTGTTTCGCTTGGGGCGGCGTGGATGCCGCCCGATTGGTGGAACGGCCGCGTCCCGCGGCCACCAAAGGAACCGGGTTTCCCGGGATGGTGCCAGGGGCAATCGCGACGCGATTGCACGCCGCCACGGTGCGGTCATTCCACGTCGCCGTTGCCGTTCCCGGTGCCGCGGGCGTCCACGCACCCACGCGTCGGCACGCCGCCACGTACCGTCATTCCACGTCGCCGTTGCCAGTCCCGGTGCGAGGGCCATCCACACGCCCGCACGCCACGACGGCGCCATGGCCCCGCGCCCGTCGTTGCTGCGCCCGGTGCCAGAAGCAATCGCGTCGCGATTGCCCCTGGCACCATCCAATCAACCCTGTTCCAATGATGTCCGCGGGACGCGGTCCGCGTGCAATGCCGGGCCAGGCATCGGTGCGGGATGCGAATCGCGGGCGGCATGAATGCCGCCCCGACGTACGGCACGCGGCGCCGGCCGCGTGCGGCGTCCCGCGGCGGGCGATCGTGGCGGGTTACGGCCCCACCGACGACGGGCCGGCCTTCTGGCGCGGGGCGGCGGTCGAATCGCGCCGCACGATCTGGCCGCCCTTCATCACGAAGCGCACCCGCTGGAGATCCTTCACGTCGCGCAGCGGGTCGCCGTCGACGGCGATGATGTCGGCGAGCTTGCCGGACTCGATCGCGCCCAGGCGGTCCCCCCAGCCGATGAGATCCGCGGCGTTGAGCGTGGCCGTGCGGATCACGTCGAGCGGGGCCATCCCGTCCTCCTGGTACGCCTGGAGGGTGAGCAGGCTCGATTGCCCGCGGGTCCGGCCCGGCGCGGCGTAGTACTCGTCCGATCCGAAGGCGATCCGCACGCCCGCCTTGATCGCCCGCACGACCCGATCTCGGCTCCGGGCCACGAACCGCGTCGCGCCCGCCAGCCGCTGCAGCCGCTGCTCCGGTGTCAGCGTCGCCGGAGCCAGTGCAAGGGCATAGAAGTCGGCCGGATAGTCCGTGGGGACGAGATAGATTCCCTTGGCGGCCATCATCTTGAGCGCGTCGTCCGAGATCGTGTACCCGTGCTCGATGGAGTTGACGCCCGCCTCGGCGGCCGTCCGGGTGGCGATGTCGTTGGTGGCATGCGCGGCGACACGCTTCCCCATGCGGTGCGCCTCGTCGACGATCGCCTTCATCTCGTCGACGGTGAGCACGCGGGGCGGCGTGTTGACGATGACCTTGATGACGTCCGCGCCGTCGTACACCGCCTGCCGCACCGCGCGACGGGCGTCGTCCGGGCCGTTGATCGGGTCGTACTCCTGCTGGACGAGCGATTGCGCGTACGGCGCGAGCGGCCCGAACTGACCCCCGAGATCCGACAGCGCGCGCGTGGCCGCGATGATGCGCGGACCGACCACCCAGCCCGAGTCGATCGCGTCGCGCAGCGCTACATCACCGCCCCACCCCGAGTTGCCGACATCGCGCACCGTCGTGATCCCGGCCTCGAGATCCTGCCGACCCATCGCGACCCCGAGCAGCGCGCGCCGGGCGGGCGTCATCGTCGCGACCGTGAGCAGCATGTTGGGGTCGTCGCCGTCGAGCTCACCTCGATAGTTCTGGAGCAGGTGGGTGTGACAGTCGATGAGCCCGGGGAGGAGGATCGCGTCGCCCAGGTCGATGACCTCGCTCCGGGGCGGCACCGGGACGTCCGCGCCGGCCGCGGCGATCGTATCCCCGGTGACCACGACGACCGCGTGCCGCACGACAGTCCCCGTCTTCACGTCGAGCATGCGCGCGGCGCGAAGGACGATGCTCGGCGGCGGGGCGTGCGGCGCCGCCCGTCCCATGGTCGACGGCGCGGAGGCCATGGCTCCGGACGCCGCGGGGAGTGGCGCCCCAGCGACGCCGCGGTCGACGGCCCGGTCGACGGTCTGATCGACGATCCCCTGCGCGGCGAGCCGGCCGCCGGCGCCCGCCAGTGCGGCAATGGTCAGCCACGCCATCCCCCGCACGATCCCCCGCACGATCTCCCACGACGCGCGCGCGTCCGACTGCGGTCTCCTCATCTCGGTCCTCGGTTCCCTGGTGTCCTGGTTGGCAATGCTCGATCGCCACGGCGGCGGGTGACGGGGGCCGGCCGCTGCCGGTCCCCGATCCCGCTCGCTGTGGGACGCTGCGGGATGATGATGGCGAGCCCGTCACCTGTGCGCACCGCCTGCCAATTCGGCCGAGCCCACCGCATATTGCGGGTTCGCCATGGGAAGGAGGGCGATCCGCCCGACGCGGGGATCGCGCTCACGCGACCCGTCACACGACCCATTGCGCGACCCACCATCCCTCGGGAATGCGTATCGCCGTACTCACCATCTCGGACGCCGGCGCGCGCGGCGAGCGGCGGGACACGTCGGGCGAGGCGATCGTCGCCTGGGCGGCGGCGCGTGGCGACGTGGTGACCGACCGCGCGCTCGTTCCGGACGAGTCCGCCGAGATCGTCGCCCGGCTCGTCGGCTGGTGCGACGCCGACCAGGCCGACCTGGTGCTCACGACCGGCGGAACCGGGCTCGCGCCGCGCGACGTCACCCCGGAGGCGACGCGGGCGGTGATCGAGCGGGAGGCGCCCGGACTCGCCGAGCGGATCCGGTCGCTCTCGCTCGGCACCTTCCCGCGCGCCGCGCTCTCCCGCGGCATCGCCGGCGTGCGTCATCGGACCCTGATCGTGAACCTCCCCGGGTCGCCGAGCGGCGTCCGCGACGCCCTGGCCGCGCTCGAGCCGATCGTGGCCCACGGGGTCGACATCCTGCGCGGCGCGCACACCGACCACTCGGGCGCCGCCGTGGCCGCCGCCTCGGGCGCCCCGGCGGTCCCGCGTCCCGGGTCGTGACCGTGGGGACTGTCGCGTGAAGGTCGCCATCATGCTCACCGACGTCGAGCCGGCGGTCCGGCTCAACGCCGTGCTCGAGCGGGGCGGGGCGACGACGGAGGTCATCTCGCCGCTCGACGATGTGCGCGGGATGATCGCCCGGGCTCGGCCCGATGTCGTGGTCATGACCGGCGCGCTCCTCGACGCCCAGAATGTCGCCCTCGTCCGCGAGCAGCTCTGGACGGGGACGCCGGTGATCGGGCTCTCGGATGTCGGGGAGCCCGGGATCGTCGAGCGGCTCCGCGGGCTCGGCTACAGCGAGGTGTACATCAAGCCGATCCTCCCCGAGGAGGTGGCGGCCGGCGTGCGGAGGCTCGCCGAGCGTCAGGCGCTGGCCCGCGAGACCGGGCTGTACGGCGACTCCGAGGCGATCCGGGAGGTGCTGGTCAAGCTCGAGCAGATGGCGCCGGTGACGAGCACGGTCCTGATCGAGGGGGAGAGCGGCACGGGCAAGGAGCTCGTTGCGCGCGGGATGCATCGGCTGAGTCCTCGGCGCGGCCGGCCGTTCATCGCCGTCAATGTCGGCGCGCTGCCGGAGACCCTGCTCGAGAGCGAGCTGTTCGGCCACGAGAAGGGTGCGTTCACCGGGGCGGCCGAGCGTCGCATCGGGCGCTTCGAGCTGGCGGACCGTGGGACGCTGTTCCTCGACGAGATCGGCGACGTGCCGGTGGCGACCCAGGTCAAGTTGTTGCGGGTGCTCGAGGAGCGTGAGATCACGCGGGTCGGCGGGACGGACGCGATCCCGGTCGACGTGCGGGTGATCACGGCCACCAACCGGCCGCTCCGGCAGCAGGTGGAGGAGGGGACGTTCCGGGCCGACCTCTACTATCGGCTCAACGTGTTGAGTGTCTATCTCCCGCCGCTCCGCGAGCGGCGCGAGGACATCCCGATCCTCGTCCGCCGGTTCATCACGGAGTTCTCGGCGCTGCACGACCGTCCCTTCCACGGGATCTCGCGCGACGCGCTCCAGATCCTGATCGACTACAGTTGGCCCGGGAACGTCCGCGAGCTCCGGAACCTGGTCGAGAGCATGGTCGTGTTGGCGCCGGGGCGGGAGATCGGGCCGGCCGACATCCCGCGCGAGATCCGCGAGGCGGGGTCGCGGTTCCTGCCGGTGCATGTGGGACCGTTGGTGCGGGGGCAGGAGCGGGCCGAGGGGCGGGAGATGGAGTTCATCGTGCGGAGCCTGGTGGAGCTCAAGCTCCAGGTCGAGGAGCTGCGTCGCCGGACGGAGGCCCTGTCGTCGGGCGCCGGCGTGTCCGGGTCGGGGGAGCTTCAGGGCGGCGTGGGCGCCACGCTCGCTGCGGTATCGGCGCCACATGTGGCACCGCATCTGCCGGCCGCGCTCGTGAGCGGGGGGGTGCCGGCGTCGGGGATCGAGGCGCCGGGCGCGCCGCCGCCGCCCGCCGAGGTGACCTTGCGGCCGGGGATGACGATGACCGAGATCGAGCGGCTGGCGATCGAGTCGGCGTTGCGGGAGACGCGGGGGAACCGCCGGCGGGCAGCGGAGATGCTGGGCATCGGGGAGCGGACCCTGTACCGCAAGTTGCGCGAGTACGAGATCCCGGAGAGTGGCCGATCGGACGGCGGCGCGGACGGTGGTGGCGGCGGGGGCGACCTCGGCGCGTCGCCGCCCGATGCAACGGCTGGGTCCGCTGGCCCGGGCCGTGCAAGTGCCGTCGGGTGACAGGTGTTTCGTCGTGCGCGGCTCGGCGGTGCATCTGGCTGAGCCCGCAAGACTTGATCGAGCCCATCGAAACCCACATATTCGCCGCCACCTTTTTTCCCGGCGGTACTGGTGCCCGCTGCTGTGAGCTATTCCTCCCAACCGATGGGACATCTGGCAGCGGCGGCGGGCGGCGGGAGCATCGGCGGCCCTCCGATCGTCGGGAGCGTGCTGCCGATTCGGCGGGCCGAGGAGCTGCTGGTGACGTTACCCGGCGTGCTGTCGGCCAAGATCGTGGCGTCGGAGACCGGGGCGGTCGACGAGATCCACGTCTTGACGACCGCCGAGTACACGCCGAAGCAGACCGTGCGGAACATCGAGAGCGCGTTGATCGCGCATCTCGGGATGCGGGTGGACCATCGCAAGATCTCGGTGGCCGCGTCGGGCCAGCGGACCCCGCCGGTGGGGAGTCCTCCCGTGGCGTCGCCGCCGGCCGGTGCGCCGCCGCACGCGGCCGCGTACCCCGGCTTTGGCGGGGGTTCGGGCAGCGTGGCCGGTGGAAGCGGGCCGGCGGCCCGGCCGGCTGGGAACGCGACAGTGGAGGGTGAAGGTAGGCCGTCGGGGGCGTCGTCCGAGCCGGCGCCGGCGTCGCCCAAGCTCGTGCGCGAGCGGGTGATCGCGGCGGCGGGGACGGAGTTTCGTGATCTCGTGCGGGAAGTCGATTCGACCCTGGCGTCGGTCGTCTCGCCCGAGTCGACCGGCCGTCGCATCTATTTCGAGGACGTGGAAGTCCGTCGGTCGCGGTCGCGCGGCATGGCCTGTCGGGTGACACTGCGGAAAGGGGACGCGTCCTACACAGGAGAAGCCGAGGGTCTCGAGGGCGAGCGGGCGCGGGTGGAGTTGGCGGCGCGTGCGGCGCTCAAGGCGATCGCGTCAGCCGAGCGTGGCGAGCGCGTCCTGGGCCTGGACGGCGTGAAGCTCCTCGACGCCTTCGATCGCGCGTTCGTGTTCGTGGGTGTGACGGCCCAGGTGGGCCGCGAGCGCGCGATGCTGACCGGCAGTTGCGAAGTACGCGAGAGCCCCGAGCAAGCGAGCGTGCTCGCCGTGCTCGATGCGACGAATCGTTGGATTGCACATGGGAGAGCGGGATAGTTTCGTGGGCTGCGCCCGATTTTTTTTTAAACCAGACTGAGCTTTGGTGCCGGCCTTTTGTAAGACTGTTCGGTGTCCACGAGGTCCAACGGGTTGAGTTGACTCACACACAAAATTGAACGACCCCCTTCTCTGGACGACATGGCAGGCAGAAGTCGAGCGGAGAAGGTTGAAACGATGGCCAGAGCGGAGCGAAGCCGACCCTGATCACAGCAGCGAGACAACACCCGTTGTCCGTTGACTTACCACCCGGGGAGGTGACGCGCCGACATGCTGCGGATATTGCACGCTCTCTTTGTTTCCACGCAGTGGGTCCTTTGGACCTAGCCTAGGAGGAGGGGGTCGCTCCACTCTACATCGGCTTGCCCGTGAACTCTCGTCGCCGAACTGTCATATACGTAACCCTGCTCTGCATCGTCGCGCTAATCTGCGTGGCGGTGCTTTTTGTTGCATCGCCCGTGGTTCCGTGGCCTGAGCTACAGGCAATTCTCGTCCTCACGGCGATGGCTCTAACAGCGGACACGCTCACGTACGAATTGGCCGACTACGCGTCGGGGACGATTGCATCGATGCCGTACCTCGCGGCCGTGCTGCTCGTACCCAACTGGCTTACCGCCCTGGCCGTGGCCGCAACGAGTGCGGTCGCATCGCGTCGCGCAAGATCGGATCGGCTAACGAAAGCAGCGTTCAATATTGCGCAAGGGACTATTGGAATCTCTCTCGCAATCGCGACCTACCACGCGTTGGGTGGAACAGGACTAGGTCAGGCACGGTTTTCGTCTTTCCTCGGGTTCACCGAGGCGGCTATGTGGCCGGGACTTGCCGCCGCCCTAACTCTGTTGCTGACCAACAGCATTCTATTTGGCTTGGTCGTGGCGGTAAGCCAGGCAAAGCCAATTCGGCATGTATGGTTCCGGGATCTCCCCCGGTTGGGCCTCGGTACTGTGTTTCAAGCACCGCTCGTGTTCCCTTTTGTTTGGCTGTATGTCTCGCAAGGTCCGATGGCAGCATTGGCGCTCCTCGCTGCGATGCTGCTGGTTCGCTGGGGTCAGGTGAAGCATGCACAAGTTCAGCGCGTAAATGGTCAATTGGTCGATCTGATAATCCGTTCTATGGAGGCGCAGAGCAGGTATACTTCGGGGCACTCGCAACGTGTTCAGCGCAACTCCGTTTTCATCGCCCGCGAAATTCTCAGGTTGCCCGACCGCGAGGTTGAGCGCATAGGCATAGCTGCGTTGCTCCACGACATTGGAAAGATTGGGGAGAAGTACACGGCAATCCTAAACAAGGAAGGCAAGCTGACGCTGGACGAGCGCCGCGTGATGCAAGAGCACGCCAGCGACGGGGCGAATCTTCTCGCTACCATGTCCATCTTTCGGGAAATCGTGCCGCTCGTGCGCCACCACCACGAACATTGGGATGGCAGCGGCTATCCGAGCGGCCTGTCTGGTGAGAAAATCCCCCTCGCAGCGCGGATCATTATGTTCGCGGACACGATAGACGCAATGACTTCGACCAGACCGTACCGGCGATCAATGACCCCGTCCGACGTGAGGGCCGAATTCACTCGTTTGCGTGGACGCCAATTCGATCCGAAGATCGCGGACATGCTGCTTACTAGCCATCGCTGGAGCGAACTGTTTTCAGAAACACCATTCCGACTGATTCAAGGTGATGCTGGCAGCCGCTCGCGAGTCGTCCCGACACCAGAGCTTTCGAGCATCGCCCTTTGAGGATAGAACGGGCTGCTAAGACAAAGCTCGCGCGACGAATGGAGGCAGGGGAGACGATTCCCGCCGCTCGTGCCGCAAGTATCGATCAAACAAAGCCCGGGCGCAGGACGTGCCTCTCGTGACTTTTTCGAGCTCGTAGCGGGCGAGGGCGGCGAAATCTTGGCTTCCTGTGGAACTTGCGGCAGCAAAAGCGAGGATGAATTGTGCCGAATCCGGCGTGTCCTCGCCGCGGCGGAGAGCTGCAAGTACCAAGACAGCGTGCGCCATGCTCTGCAGACGGACCGAGTCCACGGCGGACCAGTATTCGGCTGATGGCAACAGGGTCAGATCGTTACCGTCGAGACGACCCTGAGCCAACGCAAGCTGTGCTCGAAAGAGCATTAGTTGCTGCCAGCCATGCGGATCGCCGCCAACTTGTTCGTGCAAGGCTGTTACCCGCTCTAGCCAATCGTGTGCTCCGCTCAGGTCGCCTTGCTCGAAATAGGTGCGGGCGATCGCCCTGGCACTTGCCACTGCAGCCCACGCTGTTCCTGCCTGCTCTGCAAGAACGAGAGATTCGAAGAGCAGTTCCCGAGCCGCTACAAATTGTCCCGTATACAAGAGCGGAACTGCCGCCTGCCGCAGCGCGCCGCAGTAAAGCGCCGGCCGCCACTCCTCTTGCGTTGAATCAACGAGTTGCTGTGCAGCTGCTACTCCTTCGCTCAGTGTGCCGAAGGCCGTGTGATAAACCATCCTTGCGGCCAGGCGGTCCTGCTGGCGTGTTAGTCGATTCGGGAGGCGTTCGACCTCCTTGATCACCAAGGCAGCCGTGGCCTTATCTGATAGGTTGTGCGCCAAAATTAACGCCCATACCCCGGCGGCAGCCCGGTGCTCGGGAGTCGCGTACGGCCACATCGCGCACTTGACGGCACGCTTTAACAGGGGTCTCGGGCTGCGGTGCTGCTTCCAGGCTGCCTCCAGTGCGGCCAGCTCAAGGTCGTCGTGGGCACACTCATCGGCTGAGGACGCAGGATCCTCATGGGCTGCGCTTCCGATCACCGCGTTGACCCGCGACCACAGCGCCCCATCTCTAAGCGCAAGTACCAGTTCCCTCTGGATCAGCGAGAGCATGCGGGGCACTCCGGCCCATTTGTGAGCGGCCCGCTCCCAAACGGCAACAGCGTCAACACCGCCGCGAGGGCACGAGAAACGCCTGGCGTGTCTACCAATCACCGCCACTGCCATGGGGAGCTCACCTGCTTGACTTAAGTGGTCTGCACAGTCCCACGTCAGCGAATCTGACTCCGCGCAGTGCTCTTCGCGGCTGAGAGCCAGTCCGATCTGGCGGTGGAGATATGCTTTTTGGGTAGGCGGCACAGCGGACCTGGTAAGTTCGGCATAGATCGGATGCGTGATCTGCAATGCGCCGCCTCTCACCTCAAGCAGGCAACCCCGATCCAGTGTGTCCAGGCAGCTGAGGAGAACAGCACGAGGCAGGCGGAGCACGAGTTCCAACCGAGAGACCGTGGCATGTTCGCCCAGCAATGAGCATGCTCGGAGCACCGCGGTCGCAGATGGTTTCAGGCGCGCCAGACGATTTCGCGCGGCCGCGACAACCGCTGCCGGTAGACGGTCTAGGTTGGCGTTCGCGACCCAGTGAGCCGCGAGTTCGTGGATCAGACGCGGATTACCTTCTGCCACAATTAGAGCATCCCTGAGACGGTCTAGATCGGGAAGGCCTGCGGCTGGCTGCACAACAGAGTTGAACAACGCCACAGAGTCCCCCTCGCTAAGCGACGCGAGGCGAATGACACGGACAGACGAGATCGCCAACGTGCGTACCGGCGCGTAGTGCGGCGGTGTCGTGGAGCTGACAACTACGAGGATTCGACGCATATCAGCCTGGCGGACAATGTCGCGCACGAGTGTTCCCGTCCGGCCATCTGCGCAGTCTGCGTCATCCAGGGCTACAAAGAGGCTGGATTCGTCTGAAACAGCATCGACTAAGTCATGCACAGCCTCGCGAACCGCAGCACCGAAAGGTTTGGAGCATGTACGCACGTCTCGTCCGGGGGGCAATGGCGCTGGACGCGACGCTGCCTCAAGGCACCCGAGTATTCGCCGGGACTCGGGTGAACACCCTAGCGCGCCAGGCAAGTCCTGCAGAGCCTTCGTCAGGTGCGCCGCAATTGAGAGGAACCGGCCGCCACTGGCCGCGCAATTCACCCGAAGCGCGCGCAGACCGCCGAGAGCTGCGACGTTAGCAAGTTCGGATAGGAGACGGCTCTTGCCGCTTCCGGACGGACCCCATACACACCAACTGGTACCCTGACCAGATCGGGCTTCAGCGATCGCCCTCGTCAACGTCTCAAGGATTTCTCCTCTCGCGATGAATTTGCCGGCGGGCTCCGTAGGGTAGCACGCTGGGATGCGTTCGCTTATCCGCTTCCGCAAGACCATTGCAGGAACTCGGAGCTCCCGGTCGCGGACTCCCAATTCTCCTACGAAGCGGTCGAGTATCTGAACGGCGGCTGCCTTGCTGCCCGAGAGCGCGGCCGCCTCCGCCAAGGAAAGAGTGGCTTCTTCATTCAGCGGGTCTAGTTGTAGGCATGCACGCGCGGATTGCTCTACTTCGCTCCAAAGACCTCGATTTCTATGGGACGCGGTACGGGCGAGGAGCACGTTTCGGATCTTAGCATGGACGACGCTACGGGTGGCGTCGACCCATTCCCGGAACGCTTGGGAGAAGTCAGGTGCATAGCCAGGGAGAAACTCCACGGACTGTGGGATCGGTCGCGAGCTGTCAGCGAGGAGCAGGTCGTAGTCGAGTTGAGCACAGTCGGGTGGCATCGCGACGTGACCGTGTGTCATGAAAAGCGGGATGCCCGTCCTGCGAAGCACATACAGCAGGTGGCGGAGCGAATGATGTCGCGACGGCGGCGAAGCATGTGGCCAGAGTAGTTCGGCCAGGGCTTCCCTTTGGACCGAGATCCCTTTGCTGATCACGAGATAGACGAGCGCGGCGAACCGCAGCTTGGCGTCGGGGCCGATGCGGCGCGAGCCAGCTTCGATCACGCACTGGCCTAGGGCGCAGAGTTTCACTTGTGGGCGAAAAGCGAGGGGGTCTGGCATTGCGTGGGCTCGTTTGAGAGGAATCCTCCCGCCGCCGCGTCAGTGCTGCGTCATCTGTGGTCCCGATTCTCCAACTCGACGGCTAAGTCGAACTGAGAAGGAGTGAGCTGTCCGTGCGCAGCGCGTCAGGTGTCCTGCGCTTCCCAATGGAGCGGCATTGCTAAGCCAACGTCGATGCCGCGTGAGCCCGGGTTGCGAGCGACACTCGAGGTTTGGAGCTGTTCAACTTGACCACCGCGACGTTTAGTAGGTGCTGCCGGGCGCTGTCGCACGGACGCGCCATCGGTCCGACCCGAGAGTAACACATCAGCCGACCTGCAGGCGTTACTCCGTGTAACTTCGTGGTCCGCGAGGTAACCTCGACATGGCGGAAGTTCTCCGGACAGTCAGCCCCTGACACGCCTAAAGGGTGCCGGAACCACTCGCCGCGGTGCCGTCTCGGCCACGATGCGTGAGGCGCGGCGCACGAGGAACCCGTTCGCCTCGTCGAACGACGGCGGGCTCGCCGGCCTCAGGGAGGGAGGGGCGTGCACCGCGCCGACACGCGCAGGCGCTGAACATTCGACGGTCGGCCGACGAGATGGGGCCGCCGTTCGGTCACCGCACACTGTCCCCCGGGTTGCCGATGGAGTCGATCGTCGACCGGCCGCTGTCCGGGCGGCGCTTCAGCAGAAACACTGACCGGTGACGCCGACGCTCGGCGTCGAACGCCGACCGCTGGGCCGGCGTGAGCACGGCCCGGACCTGGTCGTCGGTCGAGTCCATGATCGCCCTCAGGCGGGGCACGATCGCCACCAGCACCCGCTCGGTGCGCGCCCGCGACTCGCCCAGGATCGCCGCTACGCGCCGCTCCTGCAACGGCGTGAGATGCAGCCGCGCGAGCTCGGTCGGGACACCGCCGGTGGCCTCGACGGTGATGCGCGACCCCACCCCACGGAGCCGAGTGGCCGCGAGCGCGGAGACCGCCCCGGCCGCGAAGACGACGACGAGGAGGAGCGCCGCCCGCACGTGGACGCGCCGGAGCGCACGGGGAGACGCGCCGGCCGTCATCGGCCACCCCCACCCGCCAGCTCGTCCAGCAGCGCCCGGGGCTCGAGCTCGCCCGTCGCCGCCCAGCGCGCCACGGCCCGTGGCACACCAACGGACTCCCAGGTCGTGGTCGGCGCCGCCCACCGGCCGCCGGGGGCCCCGAGCAGGACGCCGCCCGCGACCGCGACGATGAGGCCCGCCGCGATCAGGGCCGGCCGCGCCCAGGCCCAGAGCGCGAGCGCCAGTCCGGGCGCCATCGGCTCGCGTAGCGCGAGCTGCCGCCGCACGGCCGCCACCACGCGGTCCTCGATGGCCGCGTCCGACGGGCGCCGCAGCGCGGAGAGGTCGATCGGGTCATCGCTCACTGAGGCCTCGCTGGTTCGATATCCGCCCGACTCCCGAGCACGCCCCGCAGCCGCCGGCGCGCGTCCGACAGGTGCCGCCGCGCCATCACTTCCGAGATCGCGAGCCCGGCGCTGATCTCGCGATGGGTACACCCCTCGAGGTCGTGCAACAGGACGACCGCCCGCTGGACCGGTGAGAGGGTCGCGAGCGCGGCCGTGAGCCGAGTGCGCAGCTCCGCCCGCTCGACATCGTGGGCCGGCGACTCCCGGACGGGGGACTCCCACCCGACATCGAGCGGAGTCGCCGCGCGCACGGACTCGCGCCGCCGATGGTTGTGGGCGCGGTTCCGGACGATCTGGATGAGCCACGCCCGGAACCGGTCGGGGGCACGACACTCCGCCAACCGATCGTAGGCCCTCACCAGCGCGTCCTGACAGACGTCTTCGGCATCCTGCGGGCTCCCCGTGAGCGCGATCGCGGTCGAGAAGGCGACGCGGAAGTGGCGCCGGATCAGGCGCTCGTACGCCGCCTGGTCGCGGCCGACGGCGCGCGCAACGAGCTCTGCGTCCAGGAGTGCGTCCGATGGATCCACCTCCATCTCAGACACCTGGAGGCAGGCCCGCGTGAGGCGCACTCTCCCCGTACCGCTCACGGTCGCGCGGTGTCGCGTGTCTCTGCCTGTGCTCTCCCGAGCTCACGCCCCCCGCCGCTCGCACCCCCGTGGCCGCTGGCCCACCACTCTCGGAGTCCCGTATGGTACTGCTCCCGCTCCTCGTCGCGCTCCACGCGTCGGCCGCACCGGCTCGGGCGCGCCCGGACACTCTGGCCGACCGGCTCCGCCGGGCGCTCGGTCCGTTCGTGGCCGCCCGCGCGGCCGCCGACGAGTTCTCGGGCGTCGTCCTGGTCGCGCGGCGTGGCACGCCGATCTTCGCCCGGGCCTACGGCGAGGCCGACCGCGCGACTCATCGGCCGAACACGCTCGACACCCGCTTCAACCTCGGCTCCGCCAACAAGATGTTCACCGCCCTCGCCATCGGCCAGTTGGTGGAGGCGGGGCGAGTGGCGCTCGATACGCCCTTCGGCCGCTACCTCCCGGACTATCCGAATCGCGCGGTCGCCGAGCGGGTCACCATCCGGCAGCTCCTCTCGCACACGTCGGGGATGGGGAGCTACTTCACCCCGGCCTTTGTGGCGAGTCGGGGCCGAGTGAAGAGCGTGGCCGACCTCCTCCCCTTCTTCGCCGGCGATTCGCTCCAGTTCGCGCCCGGGAGTCGGTTCGCCTACAGCAACGCCGGGTTCGTCGTCCTCGGTCTCGTGATCGAGCGCGTCTCGGGTGAGTCGTACTCCGATTACCTCGAGCGTCACATCTTCCGGCCGGCCGGGATGACCCACACCGGCTTCCCGGTCGTGGACTCACTGGCGGGGCAGGGGGAGGGGGAGGGGAGGGGGGAGGGGGAGTACGCGATCGGGTACACGCGGGCGTCGGGCCGCGACATGCGTCCGGGCCCGGGCCCTCGCGTCCCCAACACGAGGGTCCTCCCGGAGGCGCGCGGCGGCCCGGCGGGTGGCGGCTACTCGACCGCCGGTGACATGGTCGCTTTCAGCCGCGCGCTCTGGTCCGGGCGGCTCCTGCCGCTCGAGCGGGTGCGGGCGTTCACGCGCGGGGTCACGCAGATGGGCGGCCGGGTCGGCGGCGTGGGTCTGCCACTCCGGTATGGCCTGGGCTTCGGCGAGCTGACGCTGGACGACACGCGCATCGTCGGCCACAACGGTGGGGCGCCGGGCGTGAACGCCGAGTTCGACATGTATCCCGACCGCGACGCCGCCGTCGTCGTGCTCTCCAACGACGACCCCCCGGCGGCGACCAGGGTGATGATGAAGATCCGCCAGATCGTGACCGGCGTCACCCTCCCCCGGCGGCGGCCGCCGCATCCCTGATCGAACGACCTCCAACGCGCGGCCGCCCGTCGCCCGGTTACCTGGCGGACCATCGGGTGACGTAGAGGATAGGCGCCGAGCCCCGGGCGGTGACAAGATCGAGGTCGGCGATCTCGGCGAGCTGGCGGGCTGAGGGCGACGCCAGGGGATCCGTTCGATCGGGCCCTGGCCCGGGGGAGGCGGCATGCGAGCGCGAGCGCGACGGGCCGCGTACGGCATTGCCGGTGCGCTCGCCGCCCTGGCCGTGGCTGGCATCAAGGCGGGTCGCGCGCAGGGCGAGGCCGCCGAGTCGCCAGCGTCTCCAGCCTCGCCGGTGTCCCCCGCCTCAGCGAGAGCGACGTCGACCGGCGGTCAGTTCGCGTTGACCGACGAGAACGACGCGTTCGCGCCGGGCCACACGACGGACGAGCACTACACCGCCGGCACGCGGCTCACCTACGCCTTCCCGCATCCCCGGTGGTGGCCCGGTCTGCTCCGGGACGTCGGCGACGGTACGGCCTTCGTCAACGAGGACCGGCCCGCGTCGGGGCACGTGCGCCACGCGCTCGCGCGAACGACCGTGGTGTTGGACCAGAATCTGTACACGCCACGGAACATCGACGGCCGAGATCTCCTGGTCGGCGATCGGCCGTACGGTGCCTACCTCTACGCCGGCCTCCTGTACTCGGCCAGCCGGGAACACCAATTCCGATCCGTCGAGCTCGATCTCGGCGTGACCGGGCAGCAGGCGCTCGGCAAGGAGGTCAGGCCGACGCCGGGCCCGTGCCGAGATCCCGTGCGTCAGCCGGTACACCGGCGGCCAGCGTCGACTGGGTCAGCGCGGCCGCGATCGAGGTCGGGCACTCCGCGTCGCTGCTCCACATCGTCAAGTCGGTCGGCGTCCTGGTACAGCTCATCGACCTCGGGGCAGTCGCATCCTGGCGGGTCACACACGTGGACAGCGTCGCCAGCGCCCCGAACGTCGGGTTCAAGCAGGTGATCGCCCCGGGTGCGTTCGTCATGCTCGGCCTCCGCGGGATCCCGCTGTCGGTCGGCGCCGGCACGAGCGCCGTCCCCACCCTGCGCACGGTGACCCTCGCGACCGGCGGCGCGCAGCAGCGCTACGCCTTCCGACCGATCGACGTCAGGATCGCCGTCGACATCCCGCTCTTCCCGTAGCGACGCCGATCCGAGCGCCGGTAGCTGGCGCGCGCACAATTTTCGTGTTACAATCGTAATAGCGCACGTATTTCATTCGCAGCGCCTGTCGCGCGGAGATGGCGATAGAGCGCACGCTCTTCAGGATACGAGCTGGACGCCGCACAAAAATCAATGCCAACGCGCGTTTTTCACGGCCGACCCCTACCCGAACCGGCAGAGCCGGCCGGGTACGCCTGGATCATTGATCGCTATGGTCTCCACGTCCCGCTCCCGGCCAGGCTCGCGGGGATCGCCCTCGTCCACCACAGAACGCACACGCCGGAGTGGCTGTTACTGACGCCTCGTCACGCTCCGGAACAGACCCTTGCCGCCCAACTCACGTTTGCGATCAAGTGGGAGGGCCTGGACCTCGGCGTTCTCGCTCGACTGAAGCGAGCGGCACCGAATGCGGAGCTCAGTGAAGCCGTGAGGACGGCGCCACAGGGCAAGTACCTGCGGCGCGCGTGGTTCGCCCTCGAGTGGCTGTCAGGCGACACGCTGGACGTTCCGGACATCGACTCGAAACGAGCCCTCGTCTCAGTGGTGGACCCGGATCAGCAATTCGCGCTCGGCAGTGGTGACATCTCGGCGCGGCATCGCGTCCGCAATACCCTCCCGGGCAGCGCGGAGTTCTGCCCGCTCGCGCGGGTGACGCCACAGCTTCGCGACGCGCGCGCGCGCGGCTACGACCAACTGGCCCGTCGGGTCATCGGCCGGTCACGCGCCGACGTGGTCGCGCGCGCTGCGGCCTTCCTCCAGCTGAGCGACAGCAAAGCATCCTTCGCCATCGAAGAAGAACGCCCTCGCGCCGATCGAGCCCGGCGCTGGGCGCAGGCCATCGCGCGTGCGGGATCGCAGCCCGTGAGCGTTCGCAGTCTCGAAGCCCTACAGCGCCTCGTGATCGAGGACGGCCGCTTTGTGCCACTCGGTGTCAGAACCGAGGAGGGTTTCATCGGCGACCACGACCGCCATACACACGAACCGTTGCCCGAGCACATCAATGCCCGCGCCAACGACCTGCTCGGGCTGCTCGCCGGGATGGAGAGGTTCGACGAACGCGTGCGGACGCATGGCTTCGACCCCGTCGTCGCCGCAGCATCACTGGCCTTCGGATTCGTCTACATCCACCCGTTCGTGGACGGCAATGGCCGCCTCCACCGATGGCTCATCCACCACGTGCTGGCCGCGATGGACTACACGCCGCCCGGAATGGTGTTCCCGATCAGCGCGGCCATGCTTCGGGAGGTGGCCACGTATCGCAGGGTGCTGGAGTCCTACTCGCGGCCCTTGCTCTCGCTGATCGACTGGCGTCCGACGGCAAGCGGCAACGTGGAGATCCTGAACGACACACGGGACTACTATCGGTTTTTCGATTCGACCGCTCACGCCGAGTTCCTCTACCACTGCGTCGAGCAGACGGTCGTCAACGACGTGCCCAATGAGGTCGCCTACCTCGAGGCCTATGACCGCTTTGCGCGAGGCGTACAGGACATCGTCGACATGCCCGCGCGGACGGTCGAGTTGCTCCATCGCTTTCTCCGTCAACACAGCGGACGCCTATCGACTCGGGCTCGCACGAAGGAGTTCAGCGCTCTTCGGGACGAAGAGGTCGCGCAGGTCGAGCAACTGTTCGCTCGGACACACGATGCAGCAAGATTCGCCGGACCTGCTGCATCCGTATCGCGGCCGCAAGGCACCGGCGGCTGACAGTCGTCGCGTACCGAGGACCACAACATGTTTCGTCGGACGATGGCACACGGCGTTCGTCTACCCGGGGGAGATTCTTCCACTGAGGCAGTGCAGCGCCTGGCCGCGCCGACCCGACCCGCCCCACCGCCCGCGCCGACCGGCCGGCTCGTCCGCCACCACCACAGTGTGAACCTCGACCGCCGCCTGCCCGGTCGGGCTGGGCTACAGTCGCACCGGTGGACCGGGGCCTCCCACGATGCTCCTCATCCGCAACCCCCAAACCGCCTCCGCGCCGGGGTAGGCTGGGCACGTACGGCACGCATCCGATCCGCGTCGCGCAGCACGATCTCCCACCCGTCACCTTTGCGAAGCATCGGCCGGCCGTCGATTTCAGCGTCCTCCATTCGACTATCTCCCGACGGCAGCGGTTGCCGCGCATCCACCTCAGGAGAACGGAGCGACCGATGAAATACCTGTGCCTGATCTACGAGGACGAGACCATGTGGCCCAAGATGTCCAAGGAGGAGTACGGCAAGGCCATGGGCGAGTACGGCGCGTTCACCCGCGATATCACGGAGAGTGGCCACTTCCTGGGCGGGAATGCGCTCCAACCCACATCGTCGGCCACCACGGTGCGCGTCCGCAATGGCAAGACCCTCACCACCGACGGCCCGTTCGCCGAAACGAAGGAACAGTTGGGCGGATACTATCTCATCGAGGCGAAGGATCTCAACGACGCGATCCAGGTCGCGGCGCGCATTCCGTCGGCACGGCTGGGAGGCGCGATCGAAGTCCGCCCGATCATGGTCTTCGGGAGCTGAGGCCATCGCCGGCGACATGACCGACGATCTCACACATCACGGCAGAGAATCATGACGGACGCCAGCACGCACGTGCGCGAGACGGTGGAGCGCGTCTATCGCTCCGACTCGCGCCGCGTGCTGGCGACCCTCGTCCGGTTGCTCGGAGACTTCGATGTGGCTGAGGAAGCGCTGCACGATGCGTTCGTGGCGGCGATGGAGCGGTGGCCCGTGGACGGCGTGCCAGCCAACCCTCGAACCTGGCTGGTGAGCGCGGGACGCTTCAAGGCGATCGATCAACTACGTCGGCGCGCGCGGTTCCAGGAAAAGGAGCCGGAGATAGGTCGCGAGCTCGCCGACGCCCTCCACCACCAGGGCAGCCTCGATGCCGCGATCGGCGACGCGGGCGACGCCGAGATCGCCGACGACCGGTTGCGGCTCATCTTCACGTGCTGCCACCCCGCGCTCGCTACGGATGCCCAGGTCGCGCTCACCCTGCGAACGGTCGGCGGCCTCACCACCGAGGAGATCGCTCACGCATTCATGGTGCCCGTCCCGACGCTCGCGCAGCGCATCGTACGCGCAAAGAACAAGATCAGGGACGCGGGCATCCCATATGCGATCCCCGATCTGGCCGATCTCCCCGACCGGCTGGACGGCGTCCTCGCCGTCATCTACCTCATCTTCAACGAAGGCTACTCGGCCACCTTCGGCGATGCCGCGATCCGCGCCGACCTGTGCGCCGAGGCGATCCGTCTCGCACGGCTGCTCGTCGAGCTGCTCCCTGAGCCGGAAGCACAGGGACTGCTCGCCATGATGCTCCTGCACGACTCCCGCCGGTCGGCGCGCACGGTGGCCAATGGCGAGCCACTCCTGCTGGCGGAGCAGGACCGGTCGCGCTGGGATCACGCGCAGATTCGCGAGGGCGTCGCACTCGTCGAGCGCGCGCTCGGCTCCCGTCGCGTCGGCCCGTATACCCTCCAGGCCGCCATCGCCGCCGTGCACGCGGAAGCACCCACGCCCGCTGCGACCGACTGGCGGCAGATCGTCGGTCTGTATCGCGTGCTGCTCAGGATCGAGCCGTCGCCTGTCGCGGAGCTGAACCACGCCGTCGCGGTCGCGATGAGCGAGGGCGAGGAGCGCGGCCTCGCGCTGATCGACGCACTGCTCGCGCGGGGCGACCTGTCCAGGTACTATCTGGCGCATTCCGCGCGCGCGTCGCTGTTGCGACGCCTCGGGCGGCGACAGGAGGCGCTCGGCGCCTACATCGCGGCCCGGGATCTCGCGATGCCGGGCCCGCAGCGGCGCTTCCTCGATCGCTGTGTGGCGGAGCTGAGCGGAGCCACTCCCGAATCCGGGTAGTCACGTCGGTGCTGGGCCCGACCGCTCCTCGCGCAGCTCGTAGTGGGCCGAGCGCGCGTCGTAGCGGGCGAGGAGCGCCCGGGCCGCCGGCGGCACGACCGCCACCTCGTAGTCGGCGCCGGCGAAGGCGCGGACGTCGTCGAGCGACGCGAAGCGCATGACGGTCACGAACTCGACTTCGGGCGGCGCGGTGCGACGGAGCAGCTGGATGCCGTGGAAGCCGGGGATCGCCCGCCCGACGATCCCGGTGAAGATCTCGGTGCGCAGGAGCTTCTCGTACGCGTCGGCGTTCGCGGGTGTCGTCCACCCGTGCCAGATACGGATGATCATCGGAGGGTCGAGGGCTCAGTGGGTCGGAGGGGCAGGGGATGGCCGCCCGACGCACAAGCTCGATCGCGAGCTGCCCGGCCGCAACGGCTCACCTCCGGGCCTGCTGGGCGCGTCGATGCGTGTAGCACCCGCTCGCGAAAGGTTGTCCATTAGCGTGGCCTAATCTGCGGAGGAGCCGGGCCGCACGGATTGTCGCCCATACATTCCGTGTGTAACCTCCCTTACCGCGGTGTAACCTGCCTTGCGCCGGTCGCCGGCGCCCTTATCTTCCGGCCGACTTCCGCACATGATGCCTGGGCGTTGCTGCTCGAACGGCGGGCGCTCCCATCGCATGTCTTGTGGCCGCGTCAATATCTCGGAGAGTATCTCGATGGGCACTCTGGCGTCCGCTGCGCCCCTGCGGGATTCTGCCCTTCGCCGTGTGGGCTGCGGGTTATGGTGCATTGCCCTTGTTGCGTGCGAGAACGCCGTCCCGACGCGACCGAACCTCTCCCGCTCAACTCGTGCGGACGCCGTTGCCGGATGCAGCAGCAGTCTTGCGGAGCCGGCATCGGGCACGCAGATAACGGGCACCCTGGGCTGCAACTTCGCGCATCCGATCGTTGCACAGATCACACTGAGCGGGACAGTGACGGCGACGCCGCACTTGCCCAATCCCGATGGACACCAACAATTCACCGTAGGGCCGGCGGGAGTCTGGAACGGGTTGGCGCAGAGCTGTTGGGGGGTCTTGTCGGGGCGGGCTACAGGCGACGGTGAGGGACTGACACCGCCCTTTTGCGGACCAGTCGTCTGGGCGCAGAACACGCCATCCTTCACCTTTTATCACGGAAACCTGCTCGGAGATATCCAGCTCACTCGTGGCTCGTTTGTGGACACGTCGTACAGCTACTCGGGCAGTAGCTCGATCACCATTTCACCCGTGTCCGCCGCCCTGGCGCTGCAGGCCGCACCTACCCACGTTTTTCAAGGGGGGGCGGTGACAGCAACAGGATCGACCAACCCTTCGTCAGTTGCGGACAACACCGGCACGGACACCATACCGGTCGAGGGGCAAATTTGGAGCTACGCCAACGTGAGCGGCTTCCAGTGTAACTCCGGGTCGACTCAGATGGCCTGCATCTTCAATCCGCCAAAGTCAGGAACGATCCAGCTGACCGCGTTTGTGAATGGCGGGAGCCAGAGCAAGACGGCGAGCGTGACTGTCCATTGCCTGCCGGATTCCTCCGACGAGCGTTATCGAGATTCGCTGATGCGTAGCTCGATGACGCTGCGCCGAGCCTTGGATTCGCTCGACCAGCTCCGGAGCACGCGTATGGAGCATCTGGTGAACATCTACCACGACGGCGGCTCCGGCAAAGACACTGCCCTCTATGTGTCCGACTCGGCGACGGGGGCAACGTCGTGCACGGTTGGAGTCGTGAACCCAACGGTGCCTCAGGGATGGGTACTCATAGGCCGTGCACACGACCACCCGGACAGCGTCCCACCCAATACATGCCCAAACGCACCCTCTGGTGGGTACGGCTCAGGAGACCCGAGTTGGCCGGCAGACCAGTCCCAGCCGGGGGTAGACTACGGCATCTCGAGCACTGTGGTGCCGACGTTTGGTGTCACTGCTGGCGGAGTATTCGAGACCAACTATGACCCGAGTCGCGGGGCATTGAACTGGACCAACACATACAAGCGGAATGGCAATGACTCCTGCGTTTTCCCTTGATCTACTCGTCGTATGCGGGCGACAGCCTGACAATTGCGGCCTACTGAGGGCCACAACATGTTTCTTCGGAAGGTAGCGCTTGCGGCTGCCGTTGCCGCGGTCGGCATCGGTGCGGCCGGAGGTCGACGGCCGTCGACCGCTTCGGGGCCCGGCCTTTGTCTCGGCCCGAACGCCACCACTCGCGAGATCATCTCGAACCTCTCCACCTGGATGCAGAAAGCGGCAACGGATACGTTCCGGGCCAGAACCTTGGCACGATCCGGCCTGACGATCGTTCCGAGCTCAGCGCTGCAACTGGTGAGCGACTCGGCGCTCTGCCGGCGCGCGTACAATGCGCTGGTGCGCACGGACACGCTGAGCACGATACCCTCGAACGGCGTGTACGTGATCACGACCGGCGAGCGCTATGTCGTCACCGATACGCTGCCGGCCGGTGAGTACTCGGGATTGCACTGGGTGTTCGACACCGCGTTCGTCTACCGGGGCACGTACTTTCACTGAGATGCGGCACGCCCCCCGTGCTGGTGAACGGGGCGGCCGTGCGGGCGCCAGCCTAGAGGACGCCGAAGAGGGTTGCGGCCCACCGCTGGAGTACCAGGTCGTAGCTGGCGGCGATCGCCGAGAGCGCGAGGGTGTCGTACACCAGGTGCAGTATGACGGTGTAGGTCAGCGTGTAGCGGGTCAGCGCGTAAACGGTGCAGTCGAGCAGGCCGAGGATCGCGACCAGCAGGAGCCCGCTCGGACCCTGGTACCAGGACCCTGGTACCAATGGAAGGCGGTGAAGATCAGTGCCGCCAGCACGACGCTGAGCACCGCCGCGCCTCGGCCCCCGCCGAAGAGCATCCGCAGCCGCTGTTGCACGGTCCCGCGGAAGATGATCTCCTCGCAGAGGCCGGCCAGCAGCATCGTCTTGAGGACCAGGAGCACCGCGTCGCGCGGACGACCCCGGATGCGGTCGAACGAGTGCAGGTTGCGGACCGAATGCGTGATGAGGTCACACAAGGGCTGGAGCACGAGCTTCACGAGGAGGAACAAGGCGACGCCGGCGGCGATCGTCACGAGCGCGTGCCGCCAGGGCATCGCCCTGAGGCCGAACTCCACGCGCCAGTCGAGGCGGCCGATGGTGTTGAGGAGCACCGCCACCGCCGCTGCAAAGAGGGTCTCCCAGGTCGGCGCCACCAGGATCGTCCCCAGCACGAGGACGATGACGAGCACACTCCAGAGTGGACGCCGCAGCGCGGATCCAGCCTGCCGAGCCGGCATTCGCTCGACCTCCGGGTCACGAGCAACGCGAGTGAGAGGGATAGAGGGACGCTGCCGCCGCGGTTCCGGTTGCAACGTGCGGGCCATGCTCAACCGGAGAGGTCCTCCGGGCGTTGCGTGGACCGTCCCCTCACCCCTCTGTTCCTTGGAGTCCCCAGGGTCGTCAACGATTGTGTGTCGCCGCGAGGCGACCGATCCCTCTCATTCGGGTCGGCAAGGCGTACGTGATCAGCAACCCGGCGATCCGCGGCGGCGAGTTCGTTCAGCATTTCGTCGCGGACTCGAGCATGACGATCGCCCATCCGTACGTGGACTGACCGATGAGCCCGAGGCAGGTGGCGGCCGCAGCGGGCGCCGCCGCCGCCGAGTGGCTCGGCACGATCCGCTCGGACCCGCGCCGACCCGGTCCGTCGAGGACGGCGGATGCTCCCACGGCCACGCGCACAACCTTACAGGCCGGATATTCGCCGCGTAGCTTGCCAGTCACCGTCGTCGCCCCGCCGGGCTGCGCGCTCGCTCCGGCAGGGCGACACACGACCCGTCCCAACTCGCAGACGACCCGCCGACGACCCGCAGACGACCCGCCATGACCCGTCGCTCGAACCCACGCTCCATTCGCCGTTCCATTCGCCGGACGGTGCTCGCACCGGCGCGTACGATGGCGCCCGTGCTGGCGCCCGTGGTGGCGTCCGTGCTGGCACTTACGCTCTGCCCACTGCTGCGGTCCGGGGCGATCCGCGCGCAGACCGGCGCCGCGGCCGGCGCCACGGCCCGGAGCACGGGCGGCACCGCCGTCGGCGGGCAGCCTGGGCGGCAGTTGGTGTTCGTCGAGAACACCAACAGCGGCGATCTCTCGGTCATCGACGACGCGAGGCTCAGGGTCGTCGGCACCTCCCCGGTCGGGCTCTCCCCCGACGACATCATCGCCTCCCCCGACGACCGGACGCTCTACGTGAGCCGGATCGTGCGCACCGAGTCCGGCCGGCCCACGGGGCGGGGCGAGGTCGTCGCGGTCGATCCGGCGACCCACGCGATCCTCTGGCGGGCCGGGTTCGTGGGCGTGCCCAACCACCTCGCGGTGTCGCCGGACGGAACGCGCATCTACGCCACCATCGTGTCGACCAAGCAGGTGTACGTGATCGACCCGGCACGACACGCGGTGGTCGACAGCATCGCCGTCGGGATCGGCCCGCACGACATCCTGGTCACCCCCGACGGGCGGCGCCTCTACGTGGGTCTCATCCTCGGCAACGGGCTCACGATCGTCGATGCCACCACGCACCGGATCCTGCACCAGACGGCGTTCCGCGCCGGCGTCCGCCCGCTCGCGCTCACGCCCGACGACCGCCAGCTCTTCGTGCAGCTCTCCTATCTCCACGGCTTCGTCGTCGTCGACCCGGCGACCGGTGACACGCTCCGGCGGGTCCACCTGCCCTTCCGCCCCGGCCAGCCAGTCCCCGACTCCATGCCGGTCACGGCCGACCACGGGCTCCGGATCACCGCCGACGGCCGCTACCTCCTCGCCAACGGCAGCATGGCGAACCTGGTCGCGATCTATAGCCTGCCGACGCTGTCGCTCGTGGCCACCGTGCCCGTCGGGACCGATCCCAACTGGATCGCCCTCACCCCCGACGGCGCCCACGCGTACGTCAGCAACCGCGGATCGAACGATGTCTCGGTGATCGACCTCGCGAGCCGGCGGGAGATCGCGCGCATCAGGGTCGGGACGTTCCCGGAGCGACTCACCGCGATCCGCGCCGAACCCCGCGAGCCGCAACGCGGCCGGTGAGCACCGGGAACGACGGGGTGGGACGAAGGTGCCGTCGGGCACGTTGGGATGTGGGCGCACCCGTAGGGGCGGCATTCATGCCGCCCGTGACACGCACCCCGCAACGCGGGCGGTGAGCGGGCGGTGAGTGCCTGGTGAGTGCCTGGTGAGCGGCGAGCGACGCCGAGCGCTCCCGGTCGTCCCGTCGCGCCGTGAGTTCCTGAGCGATGGCGCGCGGGCGCTGATCGCGTGCGCGGTCGCCGGCATCGGCGGGGCGCCCGCGGCGTCCGCATCGCC
>JAJPIS010000108.1 GCA_021324635.1 Gemmatimonadota bacterium | reverse complement strand
GCGGCCCACTCCCTGGACGACCGCGGCGGCCCCACCTTTGAAGAGAGCCACTGAATCGACGCGAGCGGGGAGGTCGTTGCGCGGCGCCGGCGCGACCGGGGCAGAACGGACAGGAGCGACGTGGTGAGCACGGAGGAGATGCGGGGCCGCATCGATGCGTTCGACTGGGCGAGGACGCCCCTCGGCCCGATGGCACGCTGGCCGCAGAGTCTCAAGACGGCAGTCGATATCTGCCTCACCTCCCGGTCCCCCATCCTCCTCTGGTGGGGTCCGGAGCTGATCGAGCTCTATAACGACGCCTATCGGCCGGTGCTCGGCGCCACGAAACACCCGCGCGCCCTGGGCGCGCCGGGCCGCGAGATCTGGCCGGAGATCTGGGACGTCATCGGGCCGCTCCTCGACAGCGTCATGACCCGCGGCGAGTCCACCTGGCGCGAAAACCAGTTTCTCATCCTCGACCGCAACGGCTACCCCGAGGAGACGTACTTCACCTACGGCTACAGCCCGATCCGGGACGAGTCGGGACGGGTCGGCGGCGTCTTCTCGTCGGTGCTGGAGCAGACGGAACGCATCCTGAGCGACCGGCGGTTCCGCACGCTCCGCGACCTCGCCGGCCTCGCCGGCGAGGGGAAGACGCCGGACGATGCCTGCCGCCTCGCGGCCGAGGCGCTGGAGCGGAGCGTCGCCGATGTCCCGTTCGCGCTGCTCTATTTGCTGGAGCCATCCGATGGCGGGTGGGCCGCCCGGCTCGCCTGCGCCGTCGGTCTCACCCCCGGCAGCCGCGCCGCGCCGACGATGGTCACCCTGCGCGGCACCGCCCAAGCGAGCCCGTGGCCGCTCGAGGAGGCCGTGCATACCGGGCGGACGATCGAGCTGACCGACCTCGCCACCCGGGTCGGCCCGCTCCTCCACGGACCCTGGCCGGTCGCGCCGCACACGGCCGTCGTGCTTCCCCTGTCGCACGCCGCCCCGGCAGCTGGCGCGCCGCCCGCCGCCGGTGTGCTCGTCGCGGGCGTGAGCGCCCGGCGCGCGCTCGACGACGCGTACCGCGGCTTCTACGACCTCGTGGCGGGCCACATCGCGGCCTCGATCGCCAACGCCCGCGCGTACGATGAGGAGCGGCGGCGCGCGGCGGCGCTCGCCGAGCTGGATCGCGCCAAGACGGCGTTCTTCTCCAACGTGAGCCACGAGTTCCGGACACCGCTCACGCTCATGCTCGGACCGACGGCCGACATCCTGGGGAATGCGGGCCTGCCCGCCCCCGTCCGCGAGCAGCTCGAGGTCGTGCAGCGGAACGCGCTCCGGCTCCAGCGGCTCGTCAACTCGCTGCTCGACTTCTCGCGCGTCGAGGCCGGACGGGTCGTCGCCTCCTTTCAGCCCACCGACCTCGCGGCCTATACCGCCGACCTGGCGAGCGCCTTCCGGTCGGCGATCGAGCGCGCCGGCATCGCCCTCGTCGTCGAGGCGCAGGCGCTGCCCGGTCCCGTGTACATCGACCGCGAGATGTGGGAGAAGATCATCTTCAACCTCCTCTCGAACGCCCTCAAGCACACCTTCAGCGGCTCGATCACGGTGCGGGTGTCCGACGGCGGCACGGCGGCCATCGTCGAGGTCGGCGACACGGGCGTCGGCATCCCGGCCGACGAGCTGCCCCGCATCTTCGAGCGCTTTCACCGCGTCGCCAACGCGCGGAGCCGCACGCACGAGGGCACGGGGATCGGTCTCGCGCTCGTGCAGGAGCTGCTCCGGCGTCACGCGGCGCCGATCGACGTCACGAGCCGCGAGGGGGTCGGCACGACGTTCCGGATCGCCCTCGCCTACGGCGCCGACCACCTGCCGGCCGACCGGGTGGTGCATGCCCGCGACGTGCCCGACGGGGCGGCGACGACGCCGGTCGTGGGCGCGCTGCCGTACGTGGAGGAGGCGTTCGGGTGGTTGCGCTCCGATGCGCCGCCGGACCCCGGCGGCGAGGCACCGTCCGGGCCGCGTACGGCACGCACCGCCCGCACCGCCCGCACCGGCCGCACCACGAGGACCGCGCGCGCCGCTCGTGCCGCCGATTCGGCAGGGCCGACCGACGGGAACGGGCGCGGTGGCGCGCGGATCCTGCTCGCCGACGACAATGCCGACATGCGGGAGTACGTGGCGCGGCTCCTCCAGTCGCACGGCTGGACGGTGGAGGCGGTGGCGGACGGGCGGGCCGCGCTCGCGGCGGCGCGCGCGCGTCGGCCGGACCTGGTGCTGACGGACGTCATGATGCCGGGGCTCGACGGCTTCCAGCTGTTGCGGGCGCTCCGCGCCGAGGCCGAGACGTCGACCGTGCCGATCGTGATGGTGTCGGCGCGGGCCGGCGAGGAGGCGCGGATCGAGGGGGCGGAGGCGGGTGCGGACGACTACCTCGTGAAGCCGTTCGGGGCGCAGGAGCTGCTGGCGCGGGTCGGGGCGCAGCTCGGACTATCGCGCGAGCGTGGGCAGCTCCTCCAATCGGAGCGCGAGGCGCGCGCCGAGGCCGAGCGGGCGCGCGAGCGGCTGGCGGGCGTGCTGAAGGGGATCGCGGATGCGTTTGTCGCCATGGATCGGGAGTGGCGCTTCACCTACGTGAACTGGCACGCCGGGCAGTTGCTGGGTCGCGCGCCGGAGACGCTGATCGGCAGGCGCGTCTGGTCGGAGTTCCCCGAGTCGGCGCGGGGCACGGCGTACGAAGCGCACCTCCGCGTGATGGACCGGCGTCGCCCGGAGCAGATCGAGGTCTACTTCCCGCCCCTGGACCGGTGGTTCGAGAGCCGGATCTATCCCTCGGCCGATGGCGTCTCCACCTTTTTCCGCGACATCACCGACCGCAAGCGGGCCGAGATGGAGCGGGCCCGGCTCCTGGCCGCGGAGCAGGCGGCGCGGCGGGAGGCGGAAGCGGCGAACAAGGTGCGGACGGAGTTTCTGGCCGCCATGTCGCACGAGCTCCGGACCCCGCTCAACGCGATCGGTGGGCACATCCAGCTCCTCGAGCTGGGCATCCACGGGCCGATCACGGACGAGCAGCGCGTGGCGCTGGCCCGGGCGCAGCGGAGCCAGCAGCACCTGCTCTCCCTCATCAACGACGTGTTGAACTTCGCCAAGTTGGAGGCGGGCCGGGTCGAGTATGCCCTCGACCCCACGATCGTGGCCGATGTCGTCGCCGACATCATGGACATCATGGAGCCGCAGCTCAGCGCCCGGCAGCTCCGCTACGACGTCGACGTCCCGCGCGCGCTGGTCGCCGTGACCGACGGCGAGAAGCTCGGCCAGATCCTCCTCAACCTGCTGTCGAACGCCGTCAAGTTCACCGAGCCGGGCGGCCGCGTCTCGATCGCCGGCCGCGCCGTGAGCGCCACGGCGAGCGCCACGGCCGGCGCCACGGCGAGCGCCGCAACGAATACTCCCGCGCGCGTGCTGCTCACGATCGCCGACACCGGCATCGGCATCCCGGCCGAGAAGCTCGACACCATCTTCGAGCCGTTCGTGCAGGTGCGGCAGAAGCTGACCGAGCGGACCGGTGGGACCGGGCTGGGGCTGTCGATCAGCCGCGACCTGGCGCGCGCGCTGGGAGGCGAGCTGACGGTCGAGAGCACGGTGGGACGCGGCACGACCTTCACCATCGCGCTCCCCGGCGGCTGACCCCGCGGTCGGCCGCCGTGCCGGGGCGCGTAGCGCAGCCCGTGCGGTCGGGCGGCCGCCGTCAGGGCGTCGCGCCGTCGATCAGCTCCGCGCTCTCGGGCCTCACGTCGATCTCGGCCACCATGTCGCCGACGACGTCCTCGACGTAGAGCAGCTTGACCGGGACCATGAGGGCGGCGGTGAGCGGCACGGCCACCATGAGGCCGAGGAACCCGAAGGCGAGGGTCATGAGCGCCTGGGCCACGATCGTGAGCGCCGGCGGCAGATCGATCTCGCCCTTCATCAACATCGGGATCAGGATGTTCGACTCGATGGTCTGGATCAGCAGGTAGACGATGAGGACCGAGAACGCCTTCTGCGGCGAATCGAGGAGCGCCATCGCCAGCGCGGGCACGACCGCCAGCGTGGGTCCGATCGTCGGCACGAACTCGAGAAAGCCGGCGATGACGGCCAGGGCGAGGGCGGCCTTGACGCCGAGCAGGGAGAGCGCGAACGCCCAGATGACGGCAATCGTGAGCATCGCGACCGCCTGGGTCACGAGCCATTTCCGGAGCACGAGGGCCATCGCGCTCAGCACCTCGCCGGCCCGCGCGCGCGCCCGGTGCGGGAAGAGGTGCATGAGGCCGTCGTGGTACAGCTTGGGCTCGGCGGCGACGTAGATGGCGAGGAAGAGGATCAACAGGACGTAGGCGATCACCTCGACCGTCGAGCCGACGAATCCGAAGAGATATCCGGTCAGCCGGGCCGCCGTCTGGCCGACCTGCGCGACGACGTCGGGCGCCGCGACCGGTGCCGCGACCGGTGCCGCCACCGGTGCGGCCGCCGCCGGGGCGGCGGTATCGGGGGCGACACGTGCGCGGCGCGGCGGGGCGGCGGCCGGGCCCGATGGTGCCGCCGATGGTGCCGCCGATGGTGCCGCCGATGGTGCCGCGGCGTGTCGCCCGGCGACGGCGCGCACGATGCCACTCTCCTGCGCCGTCGCCCAGGTCGACGCCTTGCGCATCGCCTCGGGGAGCCGCCGCTGGATCTCGGTCGCCTGCTCCGAGACCGTGGGGTACATCGCGGCCCCGATGACGATCAGGACACCCATGAGCCCCAGCACGATGACGGCCGCGCTCAGCGCCCGCGGGACGCGCCAGCGGCCGATGTGCGCGCCCGCGAGGCGATCGACGGCCGCCGAGAGGGCGAGGCCGAACAGGATGCCGAGGAAGACGATCAGCAGCACGCTGCTCGCCGCCCAGATGGCGCGGAACGCGAAGTAGATGGTGATCCCGAGCGAGACGGCGCGCACGATGTCGATCGTGCGCCACCCCATCATCTGACTTCGGCGCTCGGCGCCGGACACCCGCGGCCCTTGAGGGGCCCGACCGACCACCGTCATGACGCCATCCCTGCGCTGAGACCCACCGCCAAGTATACCGGGTCTCCGCGGGGCCGGGCGGGCCGGGCGGGCCGGGCGGCACTGGCGCAGGGTCGACCCGCTTCCCCTCGGGGTCGCTCGGGCGGGCGAAGCGTCCGGTCGGCTCGGGCCGGCGCCCACCGGCGTCCACCGGCGCCCACCGGCGTCCCCCGCGGCCGTCGTCGCGGCGGTCCCCGGGCCGCCGCGCGTCGGGCGGCATTCATGGCACCCACTGATCGCGTCCCACACCGATGCCTGGCCGCGGCGTGGCACGCGGGCCGCAGCCCGCGACCACCGGCGTTCACCGGCGTTCACCGGCGTTTAGCGGCCGGGCCGCTCGACCGCGCGACGGTCGTAACCGGCGCGCGCCAGCGATCAGGCCCGGGCCCCGGCACCGGCGCGGGCGCGCCCCCTCCCCCCGAGCCCCTTGCCGGCTGCATCGCGGCCGAGTATCCTATGTTAGCAATTCGTCGTTTGGCTAACTACCGTACTGTGAGCTCGGTCGGATGCCGCCCGGCCGCCCACCGCGTGTCCGGCGTCGGCGCGGGAACGGAGTGGTGTCGGAGCGGAACCGAGGAGGGCCAGGGAGAGCCGTGGAGATCACCGCCGATCGGATTCGCCAGACGCGCGACCTCATTACGCCGCACGTGCGCCGCACGCCGGTCATCGACGTCGACGCCGCCGAGTTCGGGCTGCCGCCGGGCGCGCTCACCCTCAAGCTGGAGCTCCTCCAGCATGGGGGGTCGTTCAAGGCCCGGGGCGCCTTCACCAACCTGCTGACGCGGGCGGTCCCGGCGGCCGGCGTCGGCGCCGCGTCGGGCGGCAATCACGGGGTGGCAATCGCGTACGCCGCCGCGAAGCTCGGCGTCCCCGCCCGGATCTTCGTGCCGACCGTCGCCTCGCCCGACAAGATCGCGCGCATCCGCGAGCTCGGCGCGGCGCTCGTCATCGCCGGCGACCGGTACGCCGACGCGCTGACGGCTGGCACGCGGTGGCTCGAGGAGTCGGGCGCGCTCGCTGTCCACGCCTACGACCAGGTGGAGACGCTCCTCGGCCAGGGCACGCTGGGGCTCGAGTTGGAGGAGCAGGCGCCCGATCTCGACACCGTGCTGGTGGCCGTCGGCGGCGGTGGCCTGATCGGCGGCGTGGCGGCGTGGTATGCCGGCCGCGTACGGCTCGTCGCCGTCGAGCCCGAGGCGGCGCCGACGCTCGACCTGGCGCTCCGCGCCGGCGAGCCGGTCGACAGCCCGGCGGGCGGGGTCGCCGCCGACTCCCTCGCGCCACGGCGCGTCGGCCAGCTCATGTTCCCGCTCGCGCAGCGGTACGTCTCGCAGGTCGTGCTCGTGTCGGACGACGACATCCGAGCCGCCCAGCGCGCCCTGTGGCGCGCCTTGCGCATCGTCGCCGAGCCTGGCGGGGCGGCGGCGTTGGCGGCCGTGCTCTCGGGCCGCTATCGCCCGGCGCCCGGCGAGCGCACCGGCATCCTGGTCTGCGGTGGCAACACGACCGCCGTGCGGTTCGACGAACCGCCTGGCGGGGGGTCTTCGTCCGGGCGGCCGTCGTCGCGGCGGCCCCCAGCCCGCCCCGCGTAACAGGGGCGGCATTCATGCCGCCCACTCCTGGCATCCCACACCAATGCCCGGCCCGGCATTTCACGCGGGCCGCGTCCCGCGGCCGTTCCCGCAGGGCGGCATTGTCATGATCGGCGACCACCGAGACGGAGGGTACCGTGTCCGTGTACGAGACGCTGAAGGCGCTCGAGATCGTGCTGCCCCAACCGACCGCGCCGGTGGCGGCGTTCGTGCCGGTCGTCCGCACAGGGAACCTCGTGTTCGTGGCCGGACACGTCGCCAAGGTGGACGGGAAACCCTGGGTCGGCCAACTCGGCGCCACCATCACCACCAACGAGGGGAAGCGTGCGGCGCGGGCGATCGCGATCGATCTCCTGGGCACGCTGCACGCAGCGGTCGGAAACCTCGACACGGTCACCCGGATCGTGAAGCTCATGGTGCTGGTGAACAGCAGACCGAACTTCACCGAGCAACACCTCGTGGCCAACGGCGCGTCGGAGCTGTTCACGGCCGTCTTCGGCGAGCGGGGCGCCCACGCGCGGAGCGCGTTCGGCGTGGCCCAGATCCCGTTCGGGTGCTGTGTCGAGATCGACCTCGTCGTCGAGGTGGCCTGAGCACGCGGGCGTCGCGGGAGGGGGGCGGGGCGGGGGCAAGGCGCGGGCGGGGGGGGGGGGCGGGCGCGGGCGGGGGGGAGCAGCGCGGAGGCGTGGCACCGGCCGCGCTCCGACCCGCGACGGCGCTCCCCCCCTGCGAGAGGGGCGT
>JAJPIS010000052.1 GCA_021324635.1 Gemmatimonadota bacterium | reverse complement strand
GGTCGTGCCTCCGGCGATCCCGGTCAGCGTCGCTGGAAGGGGTTGACGACGGGCGCGCCCGCGACGCGGATGTGCGCCTCGTTGCGCGTCACGACAGTGAGGCTGTGTTCGAGGGCGGAGGCGACGATCAGCATGTCGACCGGGAACTGTGGGTGCGCGCCGACGAGTGCCCCCCATCGAACGCACGGTGGTCGATGTGTTCGCCCGCCTTCACCTGGCCGGCGGGCGCGACGAAGTGTGGGCTTCACTCGATGGACTCGCACGCCTCGACGCCTCTCTCGTCGCCCAGTATGCGGTGCGCCTCGGACATCCGAGCACGGTGGCCCGCGTCAGCTTCTTTCTCGATCGGCATCGCGACGTCCTCGACGTCGACCCAGCGGTCCTCGACCGACCGCGGGCCGCCGGTCCCGCACATCCCGCGCGCTTTGATCCCGATGTCCGCGAGACCGTGCGACTCGTCGCCGAGTGGAATCTCCTGGTGCCACCAACCTTCACGGGTGACGCCCTATCAGAGGATCTCGCGTGAACCCATCGGATGTCCCGTGCACGATCGCGTGCACAATCGCGTGCACGAGGCGGCCACCAGCGCGTCCCCCGGACGCTCCGCGGCGACTCCCGGGCTACCGACCGCCGGACATGGCCGCGACCAGGTGCCGAACCCACATCGGGGCAGTGCTCTGGGTCCAGCCGGCGAGCGGCAAGTCGACGCGGACCTTCAGCATCTCATCCGACAGGCCGTAGACATAGAAGAGCGACACATAGACCTGGCCGTGCCGCCTGACGGCAACGGCCACCACCCGGCCCCGCTGCCAGGCATTGCCGACCCGAGCAGAATCGTCCGCGGCAAACGCGAATCGGTAGTCATCCACGTAGCCGCGCTGCTTGAGGATGGGGAGGCTGGCTTGGAAGGCGTCCGACAGTTCCCTGGCTGCGCGCATGCTGCCATCCGGCTCGCGTGCCAAGCCGCTGTCCGCGTAGGGGAACACGAACACGTCGAGCCTGGGCGCGCCGGCTCTGGTGAAGCGGTAGAGCGTGCCCAACCGTGGGTCGGCGTACCGCTCGGAATCGGTTCTCACGTACTGCTCGAGCGACTCGGGCGGTGCCCGCAGCACGCGAGCGACTGCTGGATAGCCGCGCTGCACCTCCTGACCGCCTGTATCGCTCTGTGCCAGCAGGGTTGCAGGACCAGCCAGTAAGCTCAGCACGACGACGGCCAGGCGCAGTTGGCCTGCCGCGCGCGATCGCGTGCGAAGCAGCGCCGTACTCCCAGGAGGCATGGCGAGTCGCGTCAGTGTGGTCGTCGCCGAGACGAGTCTGTCGGGGGCGAGGCCACCGAATCCTCCCATCGACGGTAGGTTCGTACGCACGGCACGCTGTCCGAGGTCCCGATGCGATGCCCGACGACGGTGTCGGCCGGCCACTCGTCCGCGTCCTCATTGCCCCCGTGGGACCGGCCGACCCCGTTGATCGTCCCCCGACGGAACGTGGCCTGCACCTCGTACCATGCGTCCGGAGATCGACCCGGATCGAACTCCAGATGGCCCGAGGCGGTGTCATACGACCAGTGCATGTGACCAGCGACGCCCAACCCCGCGTACGTGGGTGCGCTCCCGACCTGGCGCATGAGGGCAAAGCAACCGGTGCCGTGAAGCTCCGAGCTTGCCCGTTGGGGGGCGCCGGCGGGATCCGGTGCCTCCTGCCCACCAGGCTTGCGTTGGGACGCCGGGTCGAAATCGATGAACAGCACGCGGAGTACGTCCCTGTCACGATCCGTGCGGCATCGGCCGCCTCGGCAGACGCGCAGCGCATAGCTACCAGCCACCGGCGCCGCATCGGCCCCGTCGGGCACTTTGCTCGGCACCGGCGACGTGGCGACCGCGGATGCGATCGACCCCGTCGCAAGGAGAAATACACTTCCGACGATCAGCCGCGACCTGACCGCGCGTGCACGATGTTCCACCCGCCCTCCGCTTCTAGGCTGTGACGTGAACGCACCAGCTGAAGCATAACTCCAAGGCAGCCAGCGTCACTCACATCGGGTTGCCGTTTGCATCATACCCGTTGGGGTCAGCGCCTGGAACACAATGGTTTGCCTGATCGTTGGCGGTGGCGTCATCCACCGCCCCGAAGACGTGTCCTTCCTCATGCGCAACAACGAAGGTGACATTGTCGACGGAAGGCGGAGGGCCATTGATGTTGACAAAGGCCCTGTTGTAGAGAACAAGCCTGCCAGAGTTTCCGTTGTATGGCGGATAGTAGCGGCCGTAGGCTCCGCCCGTGCCCGTCTCAAAAGCAATCAGGGGTGCCGGCCCATCCTGTCCGCTGGGATGATTGGCGTTGGACGAGATCCTAGCGGCTGCGTCGATGCCGAAGAGCTGGCATTGCGCATTCGGTGAGACCAAGAGCCTACCTATCGCCTGAAGAAGCGTGCTACAGTTTGTATCGCTGAAATCTCCGCCGCAAGGATTCGATGTCGCGCCGCCATCCGAGCCGTCCGCTCCGCCAGCGTTAGGTGTATCTGTCGATGGGCCGCACTGCGAAGCGTCGGCATTGCAATTCGCATCGGCTCCATTCGAACTCCCGGCAGGCTCTGCGCCGGTGTCGGTCCCTCCGCCGCCGCCGGTCCCCACGTCCGAGCCGTCGCCCTGGCAAGAGTCGTCGTTGCCCGGGTCGCATCCGCCGCCTACGTCCATGAATGCCCCGGATGCATCGCTCCCATTCACCGGATCGCCACCAGCGAATGTATAAAAGTTGAGTCCGCCTCC
>JAJPIS010000012.1 GCA_021324635.1 Gemmatimonadota bacterium | reverse complement strand
TTTGCCCTTCCGGCAAGAACACCAGGACCGGCCCGCGCCGAGACACCTCGGCCCGCTTCGATCGGTGAGCCACGCTTCGCCGCGCCGTAGGGGATCCTGCCCACCGCTGTCATGCTATCGAGGCCTTTGAGGGAACGCGTCGTCCTGGGAGCTTCTCGGCCTGGTGTGTGGCGACGCGCTCCGGTCTGATGCAGCGGTTCGTCCGCGACCTCCTCAGTGACGCCAAGACAGGCACTGGGCGCGGACCTCGACCGCGGCATCCCGCGCACGTTCGGGATGCGCGAACAGGTCCAAGTACGTTTGGATGGCGCTCACGCATGGGACACCGCCGGCAGTCGCGGTGCCATCGAAGACGCCCATGTCGCTGGGCACGGCGAGCCACACATTGCCGCCGCGCACCCCGTCCTGAAAGCCGAGATCGGCGAGAACACTGGCGCTCGGCAGCTCCTCGCAGTAGAACGTCACCGTCCTGAAGTCAGCGTAGGGAGCGAGCCGCGAGGCTGCAGCCAGACCCGTTGCCGCGTAGCGCCCAGCCGGCCTGTCGGACTCCCCGAAGCGCGCCGCCAGGCGTTCGAGGAGCTCTGGCCCCGACCGCGCCGCGACCAAGCCGCGGTGGACGTCGTGCTTGTCGAAGGCGTATACCTCGCGCCACGCATCGAGCAGCGCGTCCGGATCGACGACGCGGAGGGTGCGCGGCGCCCCTACACCGGCCTTCTCGCGCTCCAGGGCGAGGAGCTCTTGGCTCACGAGGGCACCGACCACCTTGCTTACGAAGCCCTTGTCGAGCCCTGTCTCCTTGGCGAGCGCATGCTGCGTCCATGCCCGCTCGGGCGCGAGGAGCAGGCGGCGTGGCACGCGCGCGGCACGCGGCGCGAAAGGGTTCACCAGCGACGTCCGCCGCGCGTCGACATTCGGTCGCCCCTCGACCCGGACGCGGAGTCCTGGCGCGGCAATGCGTGCGTTGCCGGCCAGGTCGAGCCACGATATGCCAGCCTCGGTGCACAGTTCCCGGCCTACCTCACCCATGAATGGGACCACGAGGAGCGGCACGCTGCGGCGCGCTCTGCGGTCAGGTGCCTCGAATGCGCTGCGGTAGGCCTTGAGTACCCTGAGGCCAGCTGCGACCGGCGCTGCGGCGCCACTCGCCTTAGTTTCGACCACGAAGCGGATTCCGGCTGCGTCTACAACCAGGTCTGGGCTGAGTTGGCGCTGCTGCGTGCCGAGTTGACGTCCCCACGCCTCCGGCGCGACGAGACGAGCCTCCTCTCCCGTGTACTCGGCGAGGAGACGAGTGATACCATGGCGAACGTGGGCATCAATCTCGCGCACTGTTGCAATGATATGGGCGGTTGAAATATCTGTCAACCATGGCAGATATTTCAACAATTACACTGCTCGTGTTCTTCCAAGTGAGCGATTCGCCATCACCGCCCGGTCGACCGAGCGGGTCGCAATGGACGAGCTGACTGAAGAGCTCTCGGGCGCCCGCCGCGATGGAAACACCGCGGCACGACAGGCGAAGCGGGATGCCAAGAACGCGATTCACCCGGCGCTCCGCCGCGCGAACCGCAGTACCGGCGAAGACCCATACCCTTCATTTTGGGTTCGCGCCCGTTCGTGCCGCGCGTTCCAAGTTGTTGTCCGACCGAATGGCCAGGGGCAGAATCGAACTGCCGACACGCGGATTTTCAGTCCGCTGCTCTACCAACTGAGCTACCTGGCCGAGTGCCTAAAAAGTAACGGGCGCGACGGACGGGATGTACTTGCGGGCGGCCCGGGAGACCGATGGCCCGCACCCCCGTCCCTGTCCCCTAGTTCTTCGCCGGCGCTCCGCGGAAGACGAAGTGGTATTTCGCCCGGCCGGCGTTGTTCCCGAAATTGATGATGAACTGTGTGGTCGAGTCCATCGAGCCGGCCGCGGATCTCGGCGGCACTGTGAAATCCCCGCCGCTGCACACGGGCCCCTGCTGCGCGTATTGGCCCGGGAGCACCACCCCGGTGATCATGTGGCCCAGGTCACAGCCGTCCCCCGAGATCCGAATGATGTCCCCAGGGTGCCCGATGAACGTGTAGACGTCGCGCGCGGCCGGATTCTCGATCTCGCCGTCGACCGTGGTGCCGTAGGTGATGGCGCGGATGTGGTCGTGGCGGATGAAGCGGATCGGGATGTGATATCCGCCGCCCGCGCCTTTGAGCGGAGTGGCCAACAAGGCGATCGTGCCAGCCATGAGCTTGAGCCGGCCCGCGCGACAGGCGGAGACTCGCGTCGGGTCACCGAGTCCGGGCTCGAAAAGCGGCAGCGCGTTCTGCTGAAGATCCCACGTGCTGCTCGCATCGCCGGGGAGGTGCCACAGCGGATGCAGGACAATCGTCCCGTTGCCGTCCTTGCAGCCGGTCGAGTCGATCCAGATGACGTCCGAGTCCTTGGCCGCGAACGTGAACACCGGCGGCCGGGACGTGTCGGTGATGGTACCGTCCATGTACAGGGTGCGCACCACGCCGCGCATCGCGGTCTGCCGGAGCGCCGCGCGCGCATCGGCGACGCGCTGGGTGTGACTGTACACGCTGGCGTAGGCGACGTTGTTCGTCGCGGCGAGATCCGTGACGCAGTCGTCGAGCAAGGCCACGTCGGTGATCCCTTCCTGCCGGCACACCCGCTCGGCGGAATCGCGGTTGGCGAGCCGGCCGGCATCGCTGCGGGGGAACGTCGTGTCCGCGAAGGTCCGGCTGGACTGGCCCGGGAGGTAGTCGAAGAGCGACGCGCCGGACCGGACGCGCCACCTGTCGGCCAGCGAGCGATTGATGGCCTGTGGGCTTGGTGACGTGCCGAGCGACGCACCGCCCAGGCCCACCAGGTCATTGGCTGTCGAGCCATCGCCATCGCCCAGGAGGCCGGCGAGCGTGCCGAGGCGCGCGCGCGCCGGCCGCACGTCGACATTGAGCGCGAACCGCTCGATCTGCGTCGCGCGCACGATCGTCCCGTCGGGCCAGTTGAGCTGGCAGCTCGGGCCGTACATGGTCTCCGTGCAGAGCACCGCCCCACGGAGCGGCGCAGGGGGCTCGCCCAACACTTCCTTGCCGTCCACCCGCAGGACCTCGGTGGCATTCTCGATCGCCACCGTCACCCGATGACCATCGAGCGTGGTGGCGATCGCCTGGTTCATGCTGACCGCGTCGGAGCCGCGGACGGGCACCATGCGCACCTGGACCACGAAATCGTCCTTCGTCGATTTCACCAGGGTGTACTCGCCGACGGTCTGGAGATCGTAGTTGAGGCCGTCGATGGTCACGACGTGGGGATCGCCGCGTGATGCTCCCTCGGGTGGCGAGGGCAACGAGTCCCCGGAGATCGGGGGTCCACCCCGCTCTCCACCGCCCCCGGCAGACGCATTCGGGGGCGCCGGCGGGTCCGGCTGCTTGCAGAACTTGTCGAGGGATTCTCCCGCCACGCCCACCTGCGTCGTGTGGTCGCCGCCGTTGATGCCGATGGCGATGGGCCGGGTCGCCGGTTTGGTGAACAGCGAGGCGCCCGCCGACCCGTCGGGACACTTGCAGCCGCCCTGCCTGAGGCACAGCGCGAGCGGGCCACCCACGTCGAGCGCCTCGTCGATCTTGAAGCCCTCGTCGTGCAGGCGGCCGTATCCGGTCAGCAGCGACACGATGACGATATCGGCCGATCCGTCGAGATGGAACAACTCGCCCTGGAACTGCCCGGCCGCCGGGAGCATTTCGGTTGTCGTGTTGTCCACCGTCACCGGCTGCGGTTCTGGCCCCTTCGACCCGGCCGGGATCCGCGTCAGCATGTCCCACGGCGTCTTCTGATTCACCTCGAAGTAGCTCGAGCCCCAGTCGGTGAAGTACGTGACCTCATGCCCGGCGATCAAAAAGTCGAACGCGTTGACGTCGACCTGCGGGGAGCTGATACCGCCCATCCCGGCGCCGAACATCGGCAGGAGCTTGGGCCAGACCGCGGCATCGCCGGCCAGGTCGGCCAGGTGGGCGTAGACGCCATCCGCGTCGTACGAGCGGTTGATGAACGGCTTGGTCGGCTCCCTGACGTATGGAAGCCACACGCTGTCCATCGTGGCGCCCGAGACGCCGGGCACGACCGCCTGCATGACCCACGAAGGCTGCCCTTCCAGGATCCAGGCGCGCACGCTCCACCATCGCGAGGCGCTCCCGGCGACGCGCTGCTGAAAGCAGTGAAACATCTCGTGCGTGATGATGGCCTGCGCGTCGGTGGCGTTGAACGGGCGAAACGCCTGATCGTTGATCGTGATCTCGCATCCGGAGGGGTAGGGCACGTCCTTGTACGACTCGTCGGGATGGAGCGGCGAGATGAACCAGGACCAGGTGTGGGCGGCCTCGCTTCCTGGCGGCGGCCCGTAATTGGTGTCCAGGGTGAAGGTGACCGGTTGCTGGGCGACGAAGGCGGCGATCGTGGCGTCGGCGTTCCTGGCCAGGGTGTTGTAGTCGTACGCCGGACCCTCCATCGCCGGCACGTAGGCCACCGGCAGGACCATCGAGCGCGGCGCGGCCGATGCGGAGCGCTGCCCGCCGGGGCTGCGGCGGGCGGGGTGGATCAATCGGTCGGCGGCGCGCCGCTGCTCCGGCGTCAGTGAATCCCACTCCTGGGTGATGTAGCCGACCGCCAGCGTGCCATCGAAGTCGGTCGGGTCACGGCGCTGCGCCGCGGGGACCGTCACGCCGGGCAGGGGGCCGACCGCCATGCTGAAGAGGAGCTTGGCCCGCTCGGGCGTCACTCCCTGCTCGATGATGTCGGCGAGCAGGTGCCGCGGTGTCGGGCTCGGCGGGGCTGCCGACGCGGGTCCCGCCGCGGGTGGGCCGGCGGCAGTCTGCTGCGCCGGCGGGGCCGTCGTCCCCGGCGACGCCGGTCGTGACCGCAGGTGCCTTCCGATCACGAGCGCCAGCACGACAGCGAGAGCAAGCGATACGCCAGCCACCATCGGACGGTGTCGCATGCCACCTCCCGGGACGTGGGGGCCCGGGGGCTAACGCTAGCAGGGCAGGGAGCGCGATGCCAGTCGGCCGTGGGTCCACACCCGTCCGAACACGCGGCACAGGATTTCGACTGCTCGGGCCAGGTCCGATAACGATCGTGGAACCGGACGGAACAACGCGGGCGTCGGCTGGTTCCCTTGTCGCGCGTATCTTCCCTTGTCGCGGATATAGTGAACTGGATCCGAAAGGCAACCAGCTCGAGGTCACATGATAGCCGCGCTGCGTCAGGAGCTCACCCACGCCTGGCGGTCCACTGCTCGATCGCCCGGCGTCGCGATCACGGCCACGGTCGTGCTGGGGCTCGGCATCGGAGCGACCACCGCCGTGTTCAGCATCGTCGATGGCGTGCTGCTGCACCCGCTTCCGTACCGCGAACCGGCCCGTCTCGTCGCCGTCTGGGACCGGATCGCCAAGGCCAGCGGGACCTCGAAGATCTTCGACAGCTATGCCGATTTCCGCGAGATCAGCGCACATGCCAGCGCGTTCAGTATCGTCGCGACTGCCACCTGGGCCGTCGAGAGCCGGCTGCTGAGCGGGCAGGGCCCGCCACGGAGCGTGCTGGCGATGCCGGTCAGCGCGTCGTTCTTCCCGCTGCTGGGCGTCGCGCCGGCGCGCGGCCGGGTGTTTCAGGAGGACGATGACCGGCAGGGATGCACGATCGTGTTGAGTGATCATCTCTGGCGGCAATCGATGCGCGCGGACCCGACGCTCGTCGGCCGTGCCATCACGCTCGACGACGAGCCGTGCACCGTCGTCGGTATCATGCCGCCCGGCTTCGCATTTTACCCGGAGACGGCCGGCCTGTGGGTCCTCCTGACGCCACACGGTGCGCCCGCCCGCGACACTCTGCCGGTTGGTATCTTTGCGCGTCTCCGGCCGGGCACCACGATCGCCCGGGCGCAGGCCGAGGTCTCGGCACTGCACGCCGCCCTCCACCGCGCGGACGGCCGTGAGCACGACCTCGTGCCGGTCGTGTACAGCCTACAGGAAGAGCTCACCTTCCTCGCCGAAGCCGATCTCGAGACGACGCTCTGGATCCTTGCCGGCGCCGTGGGCTTCGTGCTGCTCATCGGGTGCTTCAACCTCGCCACGCTGCTACTGGCCCAAGCCCTCGGCCGCGAGCGCGAACTGTCCGTGCGCCTGGCCCTCGGCAGTGGGCGCCGGCGGATCGTCCGCCAGTTGCTCATGGAAGCGATCGTGCTGGCAGCGATCGGCGGCGCGGCGGGCATCGGCGTCGCCGGGGCGGCCGTGGCCGCGTTCCGGGCGGTCAATCCGGTGGAGATGCCGGTCGGATCGCACGTGGCAATCAACCCCACCGTGCTGCTGTTCGCCCTGCTCCTGTCGGCCACGACCGTCGTCGTATTCGGCCTCGTGCCCGCGTGGCGAGTGTCGCGGGTCGACCCGGTCCAGGGCCTCAAGTCGGGTGGGCGCGGTAGTACCACGATGTCGCGACGCCTCGTCGGTGGGCTCATCACCGCCGAGATGGCGCTCTCGCTCGCGCTGCTCGTGGCGGCCGGGCTGTTGATCGAGAGCCTCTTTCGGATGGGTCACGAACCGCTCGGGTTCCGGGCGACCGGGCTCGCGGTCGCCGACGTGCGCCTTCCCGTGGCACGCTACCCGAGCAGCGCGGCCCGGCTCCAGCTGTACGAGCGTGTCTCGGGTCGGCTCGGCGGCCAGGCGGTCATCGCCACGAGCCTCCCCCCGGACGGGCCCGGGATCACCCGGGGCCTCTATGTCCAGGGCGCCCCAGCCGTCGATCCGTCCGACGTGCATCGGGTGGGGCACCGGACGGTCAGCGCGAGCTACTTCGGCGAGCTGGGCGTTCGTGTGCTGCGGGGACGGGCGTTCGACGTCCGCGATCGTGCGGGCTCGGACCCGGTCATCGTGATCAACGAGTCGGTCGCTCGCCAGCTTTTCCCCCGCGTCGATCCGATCGGGCAGATGCTCGCCGTCGGCACGCCGGCAGCAGACAACCCCTGGCGCCGTGTCGTCGGCGTGGTCGCCGACGAAAAGACCTCCAGCAGCTATCACGAGATCGGATGGGTCGAACGTGACGAGGTCTTCACCCCGCTCGCACAGGACCCGCCGCTCTCGGCGGTCATCGCGTTCCCTGGCAGCACGACCGCCCTCCGCCGCGCACTGGACGGTCTCGACGCCGGCATCGCCATCGGCGAGATGCAGACGATGCGTGAGCGCGTGGCGCGCCTCCTGGCCTATCCTCGCTTCCGCGCCCTGCTGCTCACGGCCTTCGCGGCCTTCGCGCTGCTCCTCGCAACGGTCGGGCTGTCGGGCGTCCTGCGGCAGTTCGTCGTCGAGCGTCGGCGCGAGATCAGCGTGCGGATCGCGGTTGGCGCCGCGCCGCGCGACATCGTGCGCCTCATCGCCGTCCAGGCAGGACGCCCCGTCCTGGTCGGACTCCTTGGCGGCCTGGCAGGCGCTGTCGTCCTGGGACGCTATCTGGCCAGCGTGCTGTACCGCGTCGCGCCGGGCGACCCGACGACACTGGCCGTGGTGTCGATCGTGCTGGTGGCGGCGGCCAGCGCCGCGGCCTGGTTGCCGGCGCGCCGTGCGGCGCGCGTGGACCCGGTGGTGGCGCTCCGAGCGGAGTGAGCCACGGAGACCCGGGTCGCGGCCTGAGCGGGCGCTACCTGAATGGATTCTCGTCGGCGCTCGGCCGTAGAGCGCCAGGGGCCGATAACGGCGACGGTGGGCCGCTGTGGCAGAAAGTGACCTCCTTCCTTGTCATTGCTGCCACCCGCGCTCGCCGCTAGCGTGCGGACATGAGAGCCCCTCGGCCGACGGGCAGGGTGACCCCGCCGCCGGTCCGCCGGTGTCCCTGGGCCAGCGGCGACGATCCCCTCATGACCCGCTACCACGATGAGGAATGGGGCGTCCCGGTCCACGACGACCGGGTGCACTTCGAGTTCCTGCTGCTCGAGAGCGCACAGGCCGGGCTCAGTTGGTCGGTGGTGCTCCGGAAACGGCTCGGCTACCGCCGCGCGTTCGGCGACTTCGACCCCGTCACCGTGGCGCGGTTCACCGACCGTCGCGTCGCGAAGCTGCTCGCCGACCCGGCGATCGTCCGGAATCGCGCGAAGATCGAGGCCGCGGTCCGGAACGCCCGGGCGTTCCTGGCGATCGCACAGGAGTTCGGAACGTTCGATGCCTACGTCTGGCGCTTCGTCGATGGCCAGCCGCGGATCAACCACCGGCGGCGACCCGCCGATGTGCCCGCCACCACGCCCGAGTCCGACCGCCTGAGCAGGGACCTCAAGCTCCGGCGGTTCGCGTTCGTGGGCTCCACGACCATCTATGCCTACATGCAGGCGGTGGGCCTCGTGAACGACCACCTCACCGGCTGCTTCCGATACCGCGCACCGCGCGGCGGATAGCGGCGCCGATGCCGATATCGATCCAAAGTGAGTACGCGTAGCGCCTCGCCCGAGGCGCGCTCGACCTCGCGCGATGCGAGCAGGACGACATCCGGACCCGGAGGCGGAGGAATGGCCAGGGGCAAGAGACCCGCCGGCGCCGTTTGGGTGTGCGCCGCGGGAGCGCTCGTGCTGTCGGGGGGGTTGCATGGCGCAGCGGCCCAGCAGGGCGCAACGGCGCAGCAGGGCGGGGCGCAACTGCCCGCGCCGAGTGGGGTGTTTCAGGTCGGCCGCACGAGCCTGCACTGGGTGGACCCGTCCCGCACCGACCCCTTCGCGAGGCGGCTCGCGACGCGGCGCGAGGTGATGGTCTACGTGTGGTATCCGACCGACCGTGGCGTCACGGGGCGACGCGCGCCGTACGTGCCGCACGTCGACGCCATCGCGCATGCACTCGGCGACTCCCTCATGCGGGACGAGTTCGGCGCGGCGCTGCCCCGCGTCCTCGCCGGCGATGTCGACTCGTACGCACTCGATTGGCCGCCGCTCGCGCGGGCGCGGCCGCGCTATCCGGTGCTCGTCTTCTCACCCGGGTTCGGCGAGACGTCGCTCACCTACGCCGCCCAGCTCACCGATCTCGCCAGCCATGGCTTCGTGGTGTTCGCGATCGAGCATCCCTCCGACGCCTTTGCGGTGTGGCTCCCCGACGGGCGCGTCGTCCCGTTCGCCGCCTCGAGCTGGGACTCTGCCCGACAGCGGCCCACCGGCGCGGTGGCGTACCAACTGGCGCAGGTGCCCGTGCGGGCCGACGACATGCGCTTCGTGCTCGACCGCGTCACAGGGCTCGACGCGCGACCCGCTCCGCGCAACCCCTTCGCGCATCGGCTCGATCTCGGTCGGGTCGGTGCCTTCGGGCACTCGCTGGGCGGGGTCGCGGCCGCGGACGCCTGCCGAGTGGATGCGCGGATCCGCGCGTGCGCCAACGAGGATGCGGACGACGAAGGGCGGCCCTTCGCCGGGGGCCCGGCCGCGCACCTCATCAAGCAGCCATTCCTGTTCTTCGCGAGCGGGCACTCGATCTACGTCAGCGCGCGAACACCGCCGCCGACCGCCCAAGCGCTCGACCGGATGAAGCTCACCCGCGCGCAGTACGACTCGATCACGGCGCTGTATCAGCACAACCAGGACGAGGCGCTGGCGCGCATGCCGGGCGGCGCGGAGCGGGTGATGGCGGAGGCCGCGACGTTCACGCATCGCACGTTCATCGACCTCAAGCTGCTCCAGGCGGCCGACACGAGCGCGCGGGAGGAGCAGCGGCACGACCTCGATCTCGTGCGCGCATATCTGCGGGCATTCTTCGACCGGACGCTCGCGGATACGGCCGATAGTGGCGGGCCGCCCCCGCCCACCGATTCGATCATCACGGTCGAGCATTTCGGCGGCACCGCTCCCCACTGACGGCGCGGCCGCCCCGGCACCGCGCGACAACCGTTGGAGCCCCCTCCGCCCGGCCGCCCGCCCCCCCCCCCCGCCCCCCGCCCCCCCCGGCCCCCCCGCTCCCGGGGCCGTCGCGGTTGTGGGGGCGGGCCCGCCGCCCCCATATTCGCCGCCCATGGCCTCACCCGACGAAGGCCCGTTCACGGGCCGTGTGGCCATCGTCACCGGCGCCGCCCGCGGGCTCGGACGCGCGGCCGCCACTCGCCTCCACGAGCTCGGCGCGTGCGTCGCCATCAATACCCGCCACCCCGATCGCGCCGCGGCCGTCGCCCGCACGCTCGGCGCCCGCGCGCTCGCCGCCCCCGGCGACCTCGCCGACCCGGCGGTTCCCGACCTGCTCGTTCGCCACACGCTCGACCACTTCGGCCGAGTTGATATCGTCGTCAACAACGCCGCCGTCGCGCGGCCGACCCGCTTCGAGCAACTCACGCCGGCCGAATGGCGGGCCACGATCGACGTCAACCTCACCGCCCCGTTTCTCCTCATCCGGGCGGCGCTCCCCGCCATGCGCGCCCAACGCTACGGCCGGGTCGTCAACATCTCGTCCACCGCCGGCAAGACGGTCAGCACCCTCGGCGGCGCCCACTACACGACGTCCAAGACGGGCCTCCTCGGTCTCACCCGCGCCGCCGCCAAGGAGCTCGGCCCGTTCGGCATCACCGTCAACGCCATCTGCCCCGGCATGATCGACACCGAGCTGACGCGCGAAACCGCGTCGGCCGAGCTCCTCGATCGGCTCGCCGCCGGCTTTCCCATCCCGCGACTCGGTACCCCGCTGGAAGTCGCGGACCTCGTCTGCTTCGCCGCCTCGGAGGCCGCCGGCTACATCACCGGCGCGTCCTTCGACATCAACGGCGGCGACCTCATGGTCTGAGCCAGGGAGGCTCAGCATGCGAGAGAGCGTCACCGTGCTGATCGCGCTCGTCGCGGCCCTCGTGCTGGGCGTCGCGATCGCCGCCGCGGGGAGCGCCACGCTGCTCCACGACACGAGCCTCATCGCGCCCATCGGCACCGCCTGGATCAACGCCATCCGGATGACGGTCATCCCGCTCGTCGTCTCGCTCCTCGTGACCGGCGTCGCCTCGGCGACCGACATGAAGGCGATCGGCCGGATCGGCATCCGCACCGCCGCCGCCTTTGGCCTGCTCCTCACCGGCACGGCGCTCGTCATCGTCCCGCTGGCGCCGATGGTGTTCCGCGCGCTCGCGCGCACGATCACCGTCCGGCCGCCGCTCCCCGCCGGCGCCGCCGAAGCGGCCGGTCAGCTCGGCGGGCAGCCGACGCAGTCGTTCGGGAGCTGGCTCGTGTCACTCATCCCGGCCAATCCGGTCGCCGCCGCCGCCAACGGCGCCATGGTGCCGCTCATCATCTTCACGGTCCTGTTCGCCCTCGCGCTCACCCGACTACCTGCCACGACGCGCGAGCGGATCGTCGCACCCTTCGCCGCGCTTCGGGACGCGATGCTGGTGCTCGTCCGATGGGTGATCGCGCTGGCGCCGATCGGTGTCTTCGCGCTCGTTCTGCCGCTCGCCGCCCAGGGCGGCGCGGCGCTCGCCGGAGCGGTCGGGTTCTATGTCGTCGCCTATTCGGCCGGCTGCATCCTCATCACACTCCTGCTCTACCCCACCGTGGCGCTCGCCACCCGTGTCGGGCTCCGGCGGTTCGCCGCCGCGGCCCTCCCGCCGCAGCTCATTGCCTTCAGCACCAGCTCATCGATCGCGGTGCTACCGGCGCTGATCGAGTCGGCGGAGCAACAGCTCGGCCTCGACGACCGCGTCTCGGGCTTCGTGCTCCCGGTCGCGGTCTCCACCTTCAAGATCGCCGGACCGATCGCGTGGCCGATCGGCTCACTCTTCGTCGCCTGGTTCTACGGCATCCCGCTCCACACGCAGGCGCTCCTGCTCCTCACGATCGGCAGCATCTTTCTCGGATTCGTCGCACCGGGTATCCCGCGCGGCGCCTTCCTGATGCTCGCCCCCCTGTTCATGGCCGTCGGGCTCCCGGTCGAGGGGCTCGGTATCCTGATCGCCGTCGACGCGATCCCCGACCTCTTCGCCACCGTCGTCAACACGACCGGCAACCTCACGGCCGCACTCCTCGTCGCCCGCGCCGACGTGGGCGTCCGCGAATCCACGCTGGCCGGTGCCCCTGCGCCCTCCTTCGGCGGGGCGACCGGGTGCTAATGTTCCGGTCTCCCATGATCAGAGAGAACGAGATGGCCATCGCTCGACCGCATGTCGCCGCCCGGACGTGGACCGCGCCGGCACCCGGCGCGCACCGCTCGCCGCTCGGCATCCTGCTGGCGTCGCTCGCGGCGGCGCTCGCGGCGGCGCTCGCGCTCGTCGCCTCGGCGCGCACCGGCGGCACGCAGACGCCCGCCGCCACCGCGCGATACGACGTATACGCGGTCAAGTTCGCCGGCTACCGCGGCTTCCCGCTCCGCGACCTCGTGCTCGGCGCCGACTCGACGGAGCGGCAGGATCTCGCCTTCGTCGTCTGGGTGCTCGAGCCGGTCGGCGCGCCGGGGGGGCACGTCGTGCTGTTCGACGCCGGCTTCTACCGCCAGAAGTTCCTCACTGCCTGGAAGCCCGTCGACTTCACTCGGCCGTCCGAGGCGATCGCGCGCGCGGGCGTCCGCCCCGAGGCGGTCACCGATGTCATCATCTCGCACGTTCACTGGGATCACCTGGACGGCGCCGATCTCTTCCCGCGCGCCCGCATCTGGCTCCAGCGCGCCGAGTACGAGCACTACGTCGGACGCGACGGCCGGCCGCTGGCGGGCGCCATCGATACCGTCGATGCGATGATGCTCGCCCGATTGCGCCGTGCGGGGCGGGTCGGTCTGATCGACGGCGACGCCAAGGTCGTCGTCCCCGGCATCACCGCCTACACGGGCGGCCGCCACACCTTCGCGTCGGAGTACATCAGCGTGGCGACACCGGCGGGCACGGTCGTCCTCGCGTCCGACAACGTCTATACCTACCAGAACCTCGCCCAGCACCGGCCGATCGCGGCGACCTTCGCGCCCGCCGACTCGGCGGCCAACCTCGCCGCCCAGGACCGGATGCGCTCGCTCGCGGCCGACCCCCGGTTCATCCTGCCGGGCCACGACCCGGCGATCTTCACTCGCTTCCCCACGCCCGGGAACGGAGTCGCCAGGATCGAGTGACCGGGGTTGCGAGCGGCCACCGCGCCCGCGCGACCCGTCACCCAATGTATGGATCCAAAAGACAAAGCGTATGGCCAGCGGCGTGCGTTCGGATCGGCGGAGGGTCGGCGCCGCTGGCGGACGGGGGCGCTGCCGGCCGGTGTCAGAGCAGGATCGAGGCGTGCTCCGGCTCGTCGTCGAGGAGCCTGCCGAGGATGCGGAGCCCGTCGGCGAGGTCGGCGCGCGTGCGGGCGCTTCCGAAGCAGACCCGGACACCGGCGGTGGCGAACGTCGGGTCGACGGCGAACGTCTCCGACGGCGTGACGGCGACCCCGCGCAGGCGTGCCGCGGCCGCGAACGCCTGGCTCGACCAGCGCTCGGGGAGCGCGATCCAGGCGTGGTAGGCGTGCGGGTGCGATACCGTGAGGCGTGGCCCGAGGATCGACGTCGCCAGGCTGTGGCGCGCCGTGCCCTCGTCGCGGCGGGCGCGGATGATCGTGGCCGCCGTGCCGTCGCCGACCCAGCGGGCCGCGATCTCGCCGAGTAGCGGGGCGGCCATCCAGACCGTCGCGCCGGTCGCGGCCGCGACCCGCCGCGTGCGCCGCGCGTCGGGCGCCAGCACGTAGGCGATGCGGAGTCCCGGGGCGACGCTCTTGGAGAGACTCGCGACGTAGTAGCTGAGCTCCGGCGCGTAGGCGCTGAGCGGCGTCGGCGCGTCGGCGGCGATCGGGCCGTAGGCATCGTCCTCGACCAGCGCCAGCCCGTGATCGCGGGCCACGGCGGCGATCTCCGCCCGCCGCGCCTCGGGCATGACGGCGACCGTGGGATTCTGGAACGTCGGGACGCAGCAGAGCGCGACCGGGCGATGCTCGCGGCAGGCGGCGGCGAGGGCGTCGGGGCGGAGACCATGCCGGTCGATGGTGACGCCGACCAGTTGCGCGCCGAGGTAGCGGGCGAGCGGCAGCATGGCCGGGAAGGTGAGCCCTTCGGCGAGCACGACCCGGCCGGCGGCCCCCAGGCTGGCGAGGACGACCGCGACCGCGTGCTGCGCGCCGCAGGTGACGATCACCCGGTCGGGTGCGGCGTCGAGGGCGCGGGCGGCGATCCAGTGGGCCCCCGCCTCCCGGTGCTCGCTCACGCCCTGCGGGTCGCCGTACCCGGTGAGGCGGGCGAACCCGGCGTCGGCCGCCAGCTCGCCCAGCACCGCCCCCCAGGCCCGGTTGGGCCCGGCGCCGTCCTCGAGCTCCGGTGGACCGTTCAGCGTCAGGTCGACGACCCGGGCGAGCGGGCCCGGCGCGCCGCCCGACGGGGTCCGCACGAACGTGCCCCGCCCCGAATGGGCGACGATCAGCCCACGCCGCCGCGCCTCGGCGTAGGCCCGGGTGGCGGTGGTGAGGTCGATCCCCATCCGGGCCGCGAGCAGCCGGTGCGACGGCATCCGCTCCCCGGGGCGAAGGCGCCCCGCGGCCACGTCATCGGCCATCGCCTCGGCGATCGCCACATACAGCGGCGCGCGCCGCGATCCGAGCTTCGGGGTCCACTCCGACACGACGTCAATCTCGGTGTATGGAAGGCCAGCGCAACACCCATACAAGATACTACCGTGTGGCGAAGCGTATGGACATATCGATGCAAGCGTCTTACTGTGTTGGGGCGCACGGCGGGACAGGTGTCTTGGCTGTGTCAGGCTGTGTCAGGGGCGACGGTTGACGAGCCGCGCGCGGCGGGGGGTGGACCCGCGCCGCCAGGCCTCCGGGAGGATGCGAACGATGAGGAGTTGGCGGGTGTGGCGGGCGGTGTGGGCGGCCACGATCGCGCTCGTGCCCGTCGCGGCACGGGCGCAGGCGACCGGCGAGATCACGGGCCGGGTGACGGACAGTGCGAGCGGGGCGCCGATCGCTGCCGCGCAGGTGCAGGTCGGCGGGACCGCGTTGGGCGCCGTCGCCGGCGACGACGGACGGTTCCGGATCGCCAGCGTCCCGCCGGGGACCCACCAGGTCACCGTCCGCCGCATCGGCTACCGGAGCGTCACCCGCGAGGTCGCCGTCCCCGATGGCGCCGGCGCGACGCTGGACGTGGCGCTCGCGGCGACCATCGCCACGCTCGACCAGCAGGTGATCACGGCCACCGGGGCGTCGGAGCGCAAGCGGGAGGACGGGTCCAACATCGGCACGCTCGCCGTCGACTCCGTGCCGCTCGCGGCGGTGAGCACGGTGGCCGACGTCATGTCGGCCCGCCTTCCGGGCGTCTCCGTGTCCCTCGGGAGCGGCACCGTCGGCACCGGCTCCCGGATTCACATCCGCGGCGCCAACTCGGTGTCACTCTCCAACGATCCGCTGCTCGTGATCGACGGCGTCCGGGCCGACAACACGTCGGCGTCGGAGCCGGCCGACATCGGGACCGGCGAGGGGGCCCCGTCCCGCCTCAATGATCTCAACCCCGACGACATCGAGGACATCCAGGTCATCAAGGGACCGGCGGCGACCGCGCTCTACGGCACCGCCGCCGCCAACGGCGTCGTGCAGATCAGGACCAAGCAGGGGCGCCAGGGCCGCGCGCGGTTCGACGCCTACGGCGAGCAGGGGGCGCTCCACCAGCCCGCCGACTTCCCCGCGAACTTCGCGCAGATCGGGACCCTCGCGGGCGGCGGACGCACGACGAACTGCAACCTCATCGCCCAGGGGCTGGGCGTCTGCACGCCGACATCCGACTCTCTCGTCTCCCTCAATCCCCTGCAACGGTACAGCCCATTCCGGGTCGGGGCTGTCGCCAACTACGGCATGAGCGTGAGCGGCGGCGCCGGGCCCGCCACGACGTACTACGTGAGCGGCGCCTTCGAGCGCGAGGACGGGACGTACATCAACAACGTGCGGCGCAACCTCTCCACCCGGGCCAATCTCCATACCCAGCTTCGCGACAATCTCGACCTCGCCGTGAGCGCCGGCTATGTCGACGGCGGGCTCACGCGCCCACAGAACGGTGACCAGGGCACCGGCATCATCCTGGGCGGCCTGCAAGGCTCGGCGTTCGACGATCCGATCAAGCACGGGTACGCGTTCTACCCGCTCAACCAGGTGGAGCAGTTCCAGACGCTCCAGGATCTCCACCGGCTCTCGGGAAGCGCCACCGCGAACTTCCTGCCCGTGCCCTGGCTCACCCTCACCGGCGTCGCCGGGGAAGACGACGTCGACCGCTCCGACGTGCAGTACCTGCCGACGGGCGCCATCCCGGAGAACCCGGCCCTGGCGATCGGATTCCGCGAGGTCGAGCCGACACACCTCTTCACCTACACGGCGAACGGCAGCGCGAGCGCCCGCTACACCCTCCGTCCGACGCTCTCGGCGACGTCCACGCTCGGCGCCTCCTTCTACAAGACGGCGACCACCTCGTCGAGCGCCTCGGGGTCCAACCTGAGCCCCGGGACGCAGTCGCTCCAGGGGGCGAGCTCGCTGTTCACGGTCGGCGAGTCGCACGAGACGATCGTCACCGTCGGCTACCTCGCCCAACAACAGTTCGCCTGGCGCGATCGGGTCTACCTGAGCGGCGCCGTGCGGACGGATCGCAACAGCGCCTTCGGCTTCGACTTCAAGCGGGTCTACTACCCCTCGGTGAACCTGTCCTGGGTCACGAGCGACGAGCCCTTCTTCCCGCGGACCGACGTCGTGAGCTCGCTTCGGCTCCGCGCGGCCTACGGCGAATCCGGCCAGAACCCGCGCTTCCGCCAGGCGCTCTCCTTCTACTCGCCAGTGCCCGTCGCCATCAACGGCACCGACGCGCCCGGGGTGACCGTCGGCGGCACCGGGAACGGCGCCCTCAAGCCGGAGCAGTCCCGCGAGCTGGAGGGCGGCTTCGACGCGGGGCTGTTCCGCGAGCGCGTGAATGTCGAGCTCACGGTCTACAACAAGATCACCTCCGATGCCCTCGTCCAGCAGCCGCTCCCGCCGAGCATCGGCGGGGCCGCGACGCGGTTCGTGAACCTGGGCGAGGTCCGGAACCGCGGCCTCGAGCTCCTCGTCAACGCCCGCGTCGTCGATGCCCAGCCGGTCGTGTTCGACCTCGGTCTCAACGGCTCGGCCAACGCCAACAAGCTGATCTCGCTGGGCTCCGGGATCCCGCCCCTGACGTTCCTGCTGGGCTACATCCAGGACCGCGCCGGCTCGCCGCTCGGCGGCTACTGGGCGCCCACGATCCAGCACTTCGCCGACGCCAACCACGACGGGATCATCGAGCCCAACGAGATCACGATGAGCCCGACGCCGCAGTATGTCGGGACTCCGTTCCCGCTGCGCGAGCTGTCGGTGACGCCCAGGGTGACGCTGTTCCGCCTGGTCCGCCTCTCGGCGCTCTTCGACTACCGGGGCGGACAGAAGCTCTGGGATCTCGACGCCGCGGTCCGGTGCGCACTCGCCCTCAACTGCCAGGCGATCCAGGACCGGCGGACGCCGCTCGCCGACCAGGCCGACGCGGTCGCGGGCGCCGCCTTCGGCGACCTCGGGACGTACATCAAGGACGCCTCCTTCTGGAAGTGGCGCGAGCTCGCCGTCAGCATCGACGCGCCGGTCCGCTGGCCACGCGCGGTGGGTCTCACGTCGGGGACCCTCACGTTCGCCGGCCGCAACCTGGCGACCTGGACGCGCTACAAGGGGCTGGATCCGGAGGCCAATACGTTCCCGGCGACCGGGCCGTCATCGCTCGAGTTGGCCGTGACGCCCCAGGTGCGCTACTACACTGTGCGCCTCACCCTGGGGTGGTAACCATGCGCCGTGCACTCCCAGTCGCCGCGCTCGCGCTCCTCGCCGCCACGCTCGGCGCGTGCAATTCGAACGATCTCCTCACCGTCCGCGATCCGGACGTCCCCGGCCCCAAGTCCCTCACCGGGCCGGGCGCGCTGCCCGTCCTCCTCAATGGCACGATCGGCGACTTCGCGTTCGCCTACCTGGGCGCCGACCCCAACGACGGCGGGGGACTGATCGCCGGCACCGGACTGCTCGCCGACGAGCTGCGCTCCAGTACCAACCTCGTCGTTCACAACCAGATCGACCAACGCAACACGCCGCTCATCTCGACCAGTAACCTGTTCCTCTTCCGGAACATTCAGATCGCGCGGGCGAGCGCCGACCGGGTCGCCGCGGCCTACGCGCAGTTCGCCCCGGACAGCAGCGGACACGCCCTGGCGCTCGCGCTCTCGGGCTTCGCGACGCTCCTCATGGGCGAGAGCTACTGCTCCGGGATTCCGTTCAGCACGATCGATGCGACCGGCACGGTGATCACCTACGGCGACCCGCTGCCCACGCCCGCCGTGTGGGCCCGCGCGCTGGCCAAGTTCGATTCGGCCGCCGGACTCCCGATCGCCGACGCCGCGGTGCGGAACCTGATCGCCATCGGCCGCGGGCGTGTCCTGCTCGACGCCGGACAGTTCGACGCTGCCGCGGCGGCGGTGAGCGGCGTGCCGGCCGGCTATCACTACCTGATCGGCGCCTCGGCGAACACGCTCCGCGAGACGAACGGCGTCGAGTTCCGGATCAACGAGAACGGGCAGGCCACGGTGTCGGACAGCGAGGGGGTGAACGGGCTGCCGTACCGCAGCGCCAACGATCCGCGCGTGCTCTGGGCGAACGCGATGACGACGGGGTTCGACGGGGTGACTCCGCTCTTCGTCCAGCTCATGTACCCGACGCGGAGCTCATCGGTGCCGCTGGCGACGGCGGCCGAGGCCCGGTTGATCGAGGCCGAGTCGGCGCTCCAGCATGGGGACGGGGCGACCTTCCTCGTCAAGCTGAACGCGGCGCGGGCAGAGTTCAGCGGCCTGACGCCGCTCGCGAGCGTGCCGGCGTCGCGCGACAGTCAGGTGACGCTCCTCTTTCAGGAGCGCGCGTTCTCGCTCTTCCTGACCGCGCACCGCCTGGGCGACATGCGGCGGCTCATCCGGCAGTATGGTCGGAGTGCCGCCACGGTGTTCCCGATCGGCACCTGGTACCGTGGCCCGGCCAGCAGCCCGGTCGACCAGTCGCCGTACGGGACCGATGTGAACCTGCCCATCCCGCAGGAGGAGCAGAACAACCCCAGGTTCCACGGCTGCATCGACCGCAATGCATAGACTCGAGGACGGGCAGTGACCATGCGGCACGGTCTCGTTGTGCTCGCGCTCGCCGGAGCCGCCGGGCTCCGCGCGCAGCCGCCGGCCGCCACGCGCGATCCGTTGAACCGGAGCGCGATCGACACCACCTGCGCGCCCTGCCGCGACTTCTTCCGTTACGCGAACGGCGGCTGGCTGCGGCAGGCGAAGATCCCACCCGCGTACTCGATGTGGGGCAGCTTCAACGAAGCCGTCGACCGGACGGATTCGCTCCTTCAGCGCATCGTCGAGGACGCGCGCGCGGACAGTGCGGCGCCGGCCGGCAGTAACCTCCAGAAGCTCGGTCTTTTCTACGGGAGCTGCATGGATTCGGCCGCGGTCGAGGCGGCCGGGCTCGCCCCACTCGCCGAGCGGCTCGGCCAGATCGCCGGCGCCCGGACCCGCGCCGACCTCGTTCGGGTGATCGGGCTCCTGCATCGGGGCGGGTCGGGCGCGCCGTTCGGCTTCTACGCGGCGCAGGATCCCAAGCACAGCGCCGACATGATCGCCACGCTCCGGCAGGGCGGGCTCGGTCTCCCCAACCGCGACTACTACACCCGCACCGACTCGGCGTCCCGCGCGCTCCGGACGGCGTATACCGCGCACGTGGCACGGATGCTGGCGCTCGCCGGGGCGACGGCGGCCGACGCGGCGCGCGATGCCGACAGCATCGTGGCGCTCGAGACGCAACTGGCGCTCGCCTCGATGACCCCGGTCGAGCAGCGGGACGATGAGGCGACCTATCACAAGATGTCGGTCGCCGCGCTCCAGGCGCTGACGCCCGACTTCGACTGGCGCAGCTACCTCGACGCGCTCGGTGCGCCGCCGGTGACCACCATCAACGTGCAGCAGCCGGCGTTCGTGCAGGCGGTGGACCGGCTGTTGGGCACCGTCCCGGTGCCGGTCTGGCAGGCGTACCTCCGCTGGCACGTGCTCCGGCGGGCCGCGCCGGCGCTGAGCGCGGCCTGGGTGAACGAGGACTTCCGGTTCCAGGGGATGCTCACCGGGACGACGGCGATGCTGCCGCGGGCCCGCCGCTGCCTCCAGCTCACGAGCGCCGCGCTCGGCGAGCCGCTGGGCGAGGCCTACATCAGGCGCGCGTTCACACCCCAGGCCAAGGCGCGCGTGGAGGCGCTCGTCCGGAATCTCGAGAGCGTGTTGCACGACCGGATCGAGCATCTGACGTGGATGTCGGCCCCGACCAAGCGGCAGGCGCTGGAGAAGCTCACACGCCTCACCAAGCATCTCGGGTATCCGGACCGGTGGCGCGACTATTCGGGGCTCGCGCTCACGCGTGGGCCGTTCGTCACCAATCTCCTCCGCGCCACGGCCTTCGAGCGCGCCCGCAACCTGCACAAGATCGGGCACCCGGTCGACCGGTCGGAGTGGGAGGCGCCGCCGCAGACGGTGGACGCCTTCGCCGACACCCCACTCAACACCATCACCTTCCCGGCCGGCATCCTCCAGCCGCCGTGGTTCGATCCCCAGGCCGACGACGCCGTGAACTACGGCGGCATCGGCACGGTCATCGGCCACGAGATGACGCACCTGTTCGACGACGAGGGGCGGAAGTACGACGCCGACGGCAACCTACGCGACTGGTGGGCGCCAGCGGATGCGGCCGATTATCGCCGGCGAGCGGAGCGCGTCGTCGAGCAGTTCAACACGTACACCGTGGTCGACAGTGCGACCCACGTCAACGGCCGGCTCACCCTCGGCGAGAACATTGCCGATCTCGGCGGCGTGACGATCGCCTATGCGGCGCTCGAGCGGGCCCTGGCGGGGAAGCCGCGGCCGCTGATCGATGGATATACGCCGGAGCAGCGGTTCTTCCTCGCCTTCGCGCATCTCTGGCGGGTCGTCGCGCGGCCCGAGTATCTCAAGATGCAGGTGAACACGGACCCGCATCCGCCGTGGATGTGGCGAGTGAACGGCCCGCTGTCGAATATCCCGGCGTTCGCGCAGGCGTTCGCCTGTCACGCCGGCGACCCGATGGTGCGACCGGAGGCGATTCGAGCGGCAATCTGGTAGGTCGGGCGCTCGCCTACCGCACGCTCCGGGGATGCGCCGGCGCCGTCCCGGCGATGAGCGTCGGGATCACGTGGCCCGGACCCGGATGGGCGGGGTCGATCCACTCGAGCCGGGTCGAGTCGGCGCTGCCGGCCACGTAAACGATGCGGCCATCCGGGAGCCACGCCGGCTGGGCATGCGTGCTCGGCGACGGGGACAGCCGGCGCACGGTGCCCGTCCCCACCGTCAGCAGGAACAACCCGAGATCGCCGTCGCGCGTCGAGGCGAACGCCAGTGTGTGCCCGTCGGGACTCCAGGCCGGATCGACGTCGGTGGACGCCCCGGTCGTCAGCGGCACCTCGGCGCCGCCGCCGCCGGCGATGACCACGATCGCCGCATTGCCGAACTGGGTCGTCACGACCGCCACCGAGTCGCCCGCGCGTGACCATGCCGGACTCGCCTGGATGGCCGACGCGAAGCTCGCGCTGCCGCTCACCGGCGCGGCCGCGCTCCCGTCGGACGCCGCCGACCACAGGTGATCGACACCGCCGCTCGGCGCGATGAAGGCGAGCCGCCGCCCGTCCGGTGAGAGGGCCGGCTGCGATGCCGGCATCGGCGCGGCGAGCCGTCGCTCCGTGCCGCCCGCCAGTGGCACCGTCCAGAGATCGGCGGCCCCGTCGCGGAAGCTCGTGAACACGACCGTGCCGGCGGCGACCGTCGGCTGCACGTTGTCCCCGGCCCCGGGCGTCAGCCGCTGAAGATCCTGGCCGTCCAGGTCGACGCGGTACACCTCCCGGTTCCCGTTCCCGGTCGAGTCCTGGAGGTCGAACACGACGGTCGGCGGCGCGGCGATGCGCAGCGCCACCGCCGCCGCCGTGTCGCCCGTGTGGGCCGTGACCGCCACCGCCCCCGTGTCGATGAAGCGGAGCGTGTCCCCCGACAGCCGGGCGATGCTCGCCGGGGCCGCGGCCCACCGGACGAGCGCCGGCGCCAGCACCGTTCCGTGATCGAGCAGTGTGACGGTCATCGTGCCGCCACGCTCTGCGTACCCGCTCGTCACGATCCGGAACGCCGCCGGCGCGAGCGGCCCGTCACAGGCCGTGGCGGCCGTGCCGGCCATTGCGAGGAGCATCCCGAACGCTGTCTCGCGGAGGAGCCCGCGCGCCGCGCGCCGGCGGCCGCTGCCTCGCCGCGGACGGGCCCACGATGCCACGCGGGTCGGAGGAGTCATCCTCCCCCGACCCTGCGCATGGGCGACACCGTCGGACGGGTGCACGGCCTACGACGACCGGCCGGCCGCCCGGGTCTCACTGGCTGCCGAGCAACACCACCCCGTTGTCACCGACCACGTACAGGTTCGTCGCCGAGGTCCCGTAGGCGCCGCGGAGGGTCGTCGTCACCGGCGTCGGCATGGTGAGCCACGCCTTGCCGTTGTAGTGCTGCACCGTGCCGCCATCGCCGACCGCGTACGCGTCGGCCGTGTAGCTGCCCTGGGGCGCGTCCGCCCAGCCCCCGCGGAGGGTCACGCCCGTGCCGCTGGCGAGCGCCGTCCAGCCGCTGGCCTTGCTGGTGTAGTGGCCGATCGTCCCGGCCGTCCCCACGGCGTACACATCGGACGCCGAGCTCCCGAAGACGCCGAGCATCTGCTGCCCGGCCGCCGGTCCACGCGCGCCCGACCAGCCCGACCCGCTGTTCACGAAGACCGAGTCGTTGCTCGAGGCGGCGAACACCGTCGTCGACCCCGATCCGGTCACCGCCCAGATCGCCGTCAGGTCACCGGTCGTGATCTGCCGGTAGCTGGGCGACCCGGAGCCGCTCCACGTCGCGACGGTCCCGCCGCGCGCGGCCGCGTACGCCGAGCTGCCGCTGCCCGTGACGCTGGTGAAGGCGTAGGGCAGACCCGACCCGAGCCAGGCGCCACTCGTGTACTGCGCGCCGTAGTCTGTCCCCACGGTGTAGAGCGCGCTGGGCTGCGCGCCCGCGCCCCAGACACCCGTGAGGCTGTCGCCGGGCGCGGCGTACGCGTTGGTCCACGTCGAGCCGTCGTAGTGGAGCATCGTCCCGAGCGTCGCGACCCACACATCGCTCGCGCTGCTCGCCCACACCGCGTTGAGCGTCAGACCGCTCTGGAGCGACACCTGCCACCGGGCGCCGTCGAACGAGAGCAGGCTGCCCTCGGCGCCGACCGCCCACGGGGTCGAGGAGCCGGCCGCGACTGCCGACAGCGGCATGCCGGCGTGCGGGCCGACCACCGACCACGCGCTGCCGTTGTAGTGGAGCGTCGTCCCGGCCGCGCCCACCGCCCAGACGTCCGTCGCGGACGCGCCGCCGACACCGGAGAGGTTCGCCGTCGAGCCGCTGGCCAGCGCCGTCCACGTCGTGCCATCGAAGTGCAGGATCGTCCCCTGGGCGCCGACGGCGAACACGTTCGTCGCCGACGTCCCCCACACCGCGGTGAGGGATGCCGTCGTCGGGCTCGCCTGGGTGTTCCAGAAGATGCCGTTGTTGCTGAACAGGATCGTGCCGTTGTCGCCGACGATCCAGATATGCGATCCGTCCGCGCCCCAGACCCCGCGGAGATCGACGTTGCCGATCCCGCCGGGGGCGGGGAGGCCGAACCAGCCACCGAACCAGGAGCGGATGATCGTGGCGCCCGCGCCGACCGCGAAGGTCTGTCCAGGTGCCGACGTCCACACGCCGTAGAGGTTGGAGGTCGTGCCCGAGTTGACGGAGCTCCAACTGCCGGCCGAGTCGCGCGCGACCGTGCCGTTGTCGCCGACCGCGAACACCGTCGCGGCCGATCCGTTCACGAGACCGGAGACGGCGCGGTAGTTGGTCGATGCGCTGCCGAAGCTGATCGCGTTCCAGGCCGAGCCGTTGTAGTTGAGGAGCGTGCCGCCCAGGCCGACGGCGAAGACATCGCTCGCCGTGTGCTGCCAGACGCCGGTCAGCGAGTCGCTCGTGAGGCCCTGGCGGAGCAGCGTCCAGCGCCGCACGCTCTTCTCGGCGGGCAACGGGGCGTCGATCTCGACCGAGAACTGGAACCCGTGAACGGCGGTGTCGAGCTGCATGATCCAGCTCGTGGCCGGTGTCGTCGCGCCCGGCTGGATCGGCGAGGCGTACTGGAAGTACGCCTGATTGGATTGCGTGAAGGTCGAGAAGCCGGTCGGGTTGGAGACGGCGATCGTCCCCTTGCCGGTCGTGACGGAGGGGCCCGAGTACACGAAGACGCGCGTCTGCTGCGGCGCCGGGTTCTGCCCGTCGGTGGTGCCGAGCGGTTGGTTGAGCAGGTTGTGGAGCGTGACGTTGAACGAGAAGTGCGCCTTGCCGCCGCCCAGTACCTTGTAGCGGAAGCCGGAGAAGGCGAGGGTGACGTCGATGTTCTGGCGGCCCATGATCACGTCGTAGGCGATCGTGCGGCCGCGGGCATCGGCGGCGCTGCCGCGGGCGGGCGTGCACGCCACCGTCGGCGTCGTCCCGAGGCGCGCCAGGCAGTCGAGGGCGACCCGCGCCGCCGGGCTGGGCGCGGCACCCGGCGTCGCGCTCTCCGGAGCCCGCGCCACGGGGGCGAGCGCATCGCGCGAGTCACTGCACGCGCTGACGACGCTGACGACCGTTGCGAGCCCGACGAGGATTAGAGCTTTCCAATGATCACGACGCGACATTAGAACCTTCCAATGTGTTCTCCAGGAAGACGCGCGGCCGCGGTGGAAGATCACGTACCCTGGAGCGCCGCCGTGCAGCCTGGGATTAAGTGCCTCCAATCTCGGCGTCTGGGTCGCCCGCCAGTGTGATTCGGCTCACCGGCTGACCGGTACGCACCCCCGGTCGTGGTGCACGACGTGATGGTGTGCGCCGTCGCCGTGACGGCGCGGGCCCGAGCGAGCGGACGGATGACGCTCCGATGCTCCAGAAGACAGAAGCCCCCGCGCAGAGCGCGGGGGCTTCTCTCGTCATTCGACGGACGGTCCGGGAGACCCGGTCCCGTGGTGTGGCGATCAGCGAACCGGCTGTGCGTGCTCGGGCATCCCCGGCGGCGTGACAATCGGGTGCACGACCTCGGGGTGTGCGACGTCGACCCAGACGAGCTGCGAGCTCGGGCCGTCCGCGGTGTAGCTCCACTGGGTGTACACGATGCGGGTGTCACTCACCCAGCTCGGCTCGCCGGCGTTGGCCGGGGCCGGCGTGAGGCGGGTGACCGTGCCGGTAGCCACCGCGTACAGGAAGAGCGCGACGTCGCCGTCGCGGGTCGATGAGAACACGATGGAGCCGCCGTCGGGACTCCAGGAGGGCTCGACGTCCGTCGTGCTGCCCGACGCCGTGAGCGATCGCAGCTGCGCGGGCGTGGCCGCGGTCGCCGTCGTGAGCGCCACGAGCCCGGCGTCGCCGAACGCCGTGCTCACGAACGTGAGCCCGCTGGCGTCCGGCGCCCACGTCGGGCTCGCCTCCTCGGCGTCGACCGTGCCCCACCCGACGGTGGCGCGCCGTGCACCGCTGCCGTCGGCGGCCGCGGTCCACACCTTGTCGGCGCCGCTGTCGGGCGCGACGAACGCGAGATGCGCACCGTCGGGGGCGAGCGCGGGCTGGTACGCGGGGCCGGTGAGTCCGACGAGCCGCGCCTCCTGAGCGCCGCCGATCGTGGTGCGGTAGAGCGCCGGGTAGCCGTCACGATAGCTCGTGAAGATCACCGTCCCGCCGGCGACCGTCGGCTCCTCGTTGTCGCCCGCGCCGGAGGTCAGGCGCGTCAGGGCCTGGCCGTCGAGGGTCATACGGTACACGTCGCGATTGCCGAGGTTGCCGCTGGAGTCGACGTCGTGCATGTCGAAGACGATCGTCGGCGGCATCTCGACGTGGAACGTGATCGTCGCCGTCTTTCCGTGCCCGTGGGCGATGATCGTGACCAGCCCGGTGTCGAGCAACCGGAGCTGGCCGGGCGTGCTGACCATCGCGCTGCGGCCGGTCGACGAGGTCGCCACCCACTCCACCTCGTTCCCGGGGATCGCTCCGCTCCCGTCCCGCAGCTCGAGGGCCAGCGTCGACCCCCGCTCGGCACGTCCCGTGGCCGCGATCCTCACCGTCGGCGTCGCGATCGGCGCCGTCGCATCGCACGCGGCGAGCCCCATGAGGGTCGCGAGACCGGCGAGGGCCGCGACCTGGGGGAGCATGCGCCCCGCCGCGCGCCCGCCCATCCGGTGGTGTGGGGGCACCGGGTAGAGCGCGTGCAGCGAGTAGGGTAGGCGGGGTGGGCGGGGTGGGCGGGGTGGGCGGGGCGAGCGTCGGTGAGTCACGCGGGCGGTGGTGTGGGTCATGGAGGGTCCTCTCGTGGGAGGACTCTCGGCCCGCGCGGCCAGCCACATTATTTTCGTCTAACCGGTTGTCCTTCAAGCGGTTGTGAAGATGATCGACACTGTCAACGCCGAGTGTCGCGCTTCGTGACAGCGCCGCGCCCGTTGTCCTCGTCGAAGAACATCGTGGCCGGTCCGTCGCTCAGGCCCATCCGCCGCACGACCCTGCCCAGGGCGAGCGCCAGCGCCCGCGACTGCGGCGCGCGCAGGCGCTCGAGTGCCTGGATGAGCTGCGTCTGCGCGGGCGGCGGGGCGCGACGCAGCACGCCGCGGCCGGCCGGCGTGAGCGCGAGCACCACGCGCCGCGCGTCCTCCGCCGAACGGGTGCGCGTGACCAGGCCGCGGCGCACCAGCCGGTCGACGACCACCGAGACGGTGCTCTGGTGGGTAAACGTCCGGGCCGCGAGCTCGTTGAGCGACGAGGCCGACGCGTCGCTCAACTGGGCCAACACGTGGAGCTGCGCGCCGGTGATCCCTGCCGTTCGCTCGGCCGTGCGCGCCGACGTCCCGAGCGCCCGCACGATTCGGCGCAGCGCATCGAGCGACATCGCCGCGTAGTGCGGCGTTACCGTGCGGCTGCGCGCCACTCGCCGCCCAACCGGACGGGGGAGAACGACTGCTCGGCCTTGTCGGCCGCGGTCAGCCGCCGCGCATGGGCGCTGAGCAGGTCGCTGCGCGAGATGAGCCCGACCACCCGCCGCGGGTCGGCGCGGGAGACGACGGGGAGACGGCCGACCCCTTCACGGACCATGTGGTCTGCCGCCTCGCGGACCGAGTTGTCCTCGAAGATCACCACCGGCGCACGCCTGATGAGATCACGCACGTGACTCGTCAGCGGGAGGTCGCCGTCCAGGAGGTCGCGCCGGGTCACGACGCCGACCAGTGAGCCGTCGCGGTCGAGCACCGGATACCCCTGGTGTCCCGAGCCCGGCGCCCGCGCCGCGATCCAGTCCCGCACCTCTTCGACCGCTTCGTCGGCCCGGAGGCTGACCGGGTCGCGGGTCGCGATGTCCCGCACCACCAACTGCCCGAGGAAATCGGCCTCGTACTCCGACGGGATGCGTGTCCCGCGGCGCGTGAGCTTCTCCGTCATGATCGAGGACGACATGAGGCGGAGCGAGATGAGATACGCGGCCGAGCAGCCGGCGAGGAGGGGCAACAATCCCATCGGCTGGCGCGTCGTCTCGAACGCGAACACGACCGAGGCGAGCAGCGCGTGCGAGGCGCCGGCGAAGATCGCCGCCATCCCGACGAGCGCCGCGATCCGTGGGTCGACGTGGAGCGCCGGTGCGTACTGCGCGAGCACACCCCCGATGAGCGCGCCCGCCCCGCCCCCGATCGTGAACAGCGGCGCGAGCGTCCCACCCGACGTACCGCTGCCGAGTGAGATCACCCATGAGATGAACTTGAAGACGGCGAGCGTCAGCAGGGCGCGGCCGGCGAGCGAGCCCGCGACCGTCTGCTCGATGTTGATGTAACCGACACCGAGTGTCCGGGGAGCGATCCACCCGACGATGCCGACAGCGACCGCGCCGAGCGCCGGCCACCACATCCAGTGGACCGGCAGGTGCTCGAAGCCGTCCTCGATGGCGTACAGCGCCCGCGTGACGTATACGGCGATGAGGCCGATGACCGCACCGAGCACGACGTAGGTCGCGAGCGCGGCGCCGGTCGGTGGGCCGACCTGTGGCATGGCGAAGATCGGCGCCGGCCCCAGGAAGGCCAGCCGCACGGCGGTGGCGGTGGCGGCGGCGAGCGACACCGGGATGAGCGATCGCGCCCGGTACTCGAACAGCAGCAGCTCGACGGCCAGGAGGACAGCCGACACCGGGCTCCCGAAGGTGGCCGCCATCCCGGCCGCCGCCCCGGCGGCGAGCAGGATCTTCCGCTCATCGGCCGTCGTCCGGATGAGCTGCCCGACCAGGGAGCCGAGCGCGCCGCCGGTCGCGATGATCGGACCCTCGGCCCCGAACGGTCCTCCCGTCCCGATCGCGATCGCCGCCGAGATCGGCTTGAGGAACGTGATCCGTGGCGAGATCCGGCTTCCATTGAGGAGCACCTGCTCCATCGCCTCGGGAATGCCGTGCCCGCGGATCGCCGGCGAGCCGTACCGGGCCATGAGGCCGACGACGATCCCCCCGATCACCGGGATGACGATCACCACCGGCCCCAGATGGTTGTCGGCCGGGCTGACGAACCTCGTCGACCAGTGGCCGTAGAAGGCGACGTTGGTGATCAGGCCGATCATTCCGGTCAGCACCCGGGCCGCGAGCGCGGCCAGCCCGGCGACGACGATGGCGAGCCCGGACAGGAGCAGAACCCGCCCCGTGCGCTCGCCCTGCTGCGGCGGACCGATCGTGGCGAGCGTCGCGTCGAGTGACGGCGCGACCGGCAGCGGCGCCCCGCCCGGAGTATTGGTGTCCATTGGTTCCAAGTTAACCACTCCGGGCGCCGGCGGCCGCGTCGCTCAGGCCAGCACGTCGCTCGCCCGTCGGCGTGGTGGGCCGGCTGGTGGCGGCGCGAATCCGAGGCCGAACAGTACGTGCGCCTCCCCCGGGTGCCGCGCCACCGAACGCACCCAGGGCCTGAGCCCGAGGACGCGCAGCGGCTGATTGGCGTACGCCGCGAACACCCCCTCGGCGGCCGCGCGCAGCAGCAGGTGCTCGAGCGCCTCACCGGCCACGACCCACGCCGCCGGGTCATCGCTCTCGGTCCCCAGCACGGCGACGACGGGGGCGTCGTGCAGCATACGGCCGGCGCGGTGCGCTTCCGCCTCGGCGATCGCATGGGCGACCCGGTCGGCATCCTGACTCGCCCACCCGTCGGCCGGTGCGTCCATCCCGTCCTCGCTGCCCAGCACGCCGGCCGCGGCGCCGGACTCCTCGCCGGCCTCGAACACGAGATCGACCAGCGCTCGGCGGTCCTCCGCCGACCGGACCACGTGCAGCCACGCGCCGCACGACCGCGCGGCGGTGACCAGGCCGTCGATCAGCGCCGGCGGCACATCGCGCGGCTCGAACGGGACGCCAGGGGGGCGGACGGTGTGCCGATGCGGGATGGCGTGGAAGAGCGCACGATTGTAGTCGGACTCGCGGAGGGGTCCGCCAGCCCTGATGCGGGCGATCGTGCGCTCGTCGGACCGATCCGGGAAGAGCTGGACGGCGTCGTGGTAGCCGAAGTGGCGCAGCGCCACACGGGCATTGAAGAGCGCCGCGCCGCATCCGATCACGGGCTCGCGGTGGGCGGCCGTGCCGAGCGGTGCACCACGCCCCGAGTCGAGGCAGATCTCGAGCGCCTCGGCCGTCACCCGGAACTCCCACGGCTGGATGTTGTAGGGCGACGGCGCGAGCGCGCCGTACGCGGCGAGCAACGGGAGCACGACCGCGGGCGCGGTCTCGCCGGCGGCGGCGTCGCCCTAGACGGTGGCGGAGATCTGGCGCACGGCGTTCATCAGGTCGCGCAGCGGCGCATAGCTCATATAGTGAAAACGAGGTGGACTCATCGAACGCTGAAAGAACCGGTCCAGCGCACGGCCCAGGTCGGTGGATCAGGCGGGAGCCGCCGACGCGGTTGCGTTTCGGTATTTGTTCGGGTATCGTGTCCGGACGAGTCGCCGGAGGTGGCCGTGGACCGGGGCATGGGGCTCCAGCAGAAGATCGACCTGTTGATGTCGCTCGCGCAGGATGACCACGAGGGCCTGCCATCGCGTGCCCCGGTGCCGGCCGGGTACCGGGCGGGCGCCTCGCCGGTCACGCCGCGCGTCGTCCCGCCGCGATTGCGGCACGCGGCGGAGGTCGGGGCCCTCCGCCCGCTCAACATCCGCCAGCTCCGGTACGGGGCGGGGGTGCGCACCTCGTTGCTGCGCATCCTCATGACCAACGCGTGCAGCTTCAACTGCCACTATTGCCCCATGCGCCGGGACCGCAACCTGCCGCGCACGCTGCTCAAGCCGGAGGAGCTCGTACGCATCTTTCTCGGCGCCTACGCGCGCGGCTGGTGCGAGGGACTGTTCATCACGACCGGTATCCCGGGACGGCCGGTCAAAGTGATGGACGATCTCATCCAGGTGCTCGAGTCGCTCCGCGAGCGCCATCGGTTCGCGGGGTACATCCACGTCAAGATGGTGCCCGGCGCGGACGCGGCGCAGATCGAGCGACTGACTGCGCTGGCGAGTCGGATCTCGCTCAATCTCGAGGCCCCGTGCGGCGCGAGCCTGGCCCGCATCGCGCCCGACAAGAGCTTCCCGGCCGCGCTGACCTCCCTCGAGCGCGCGCGGGCGCAGATCAACACGGCGCGACTCGAGGAGCGCTACGGACGGCCCCGCGACCCGCTGCATCCCGGCGGGACGGCCGGGATGACGATGCAGTTCGTCGTCGGCGCGACGCCCGATACCGACCAGGGGATCCTGAACACCGTGACGGCGCTCTATCGCGGCGGCGGCATCCACCACAGCCAGTTCAGCGCCTTTCGCCCGATCCGCGAGACGCCGCTCGAGAGCGCGCGGGCGACGCCGGCGTTGCGGGAGCACCGACTCTACCAGGCTGACCACCTCCTCCGGCGCTACGGGTTCGACGCCGGCGAGATCGCCTATGGTGCGGACGGCAACCTTCCGCTCGGCGTCGATCCCAAGTGCGCCTGGGCACTCGCCCATCCCGAGCGGTTCCCCGTCGAAGTGCGGACCGCATCGGCCGAGGAGCTCCTGCGGGTGCCCGGGATCGGACCTGCGACGGCGCGGCGGATCGTGAGCGAGCGCGCGGGCACGACCCTCCGCGGATTGCGCGATCTCCGGCGGCTCGGTGTCGTGACGGCTCGCGCCGCCGGATTCGTGACGCTCGGCGGCCGGCGGGTGCAGACCCTGCGGTGGAGCGAGCAGCTCGGGTTCTGGGGCCCGGAGGAGGAGGCGGGCGCGTATCAACTCGTGTACGATGTGAGCCCCGGAACCTTTCGCTGACGCTCGTCGTCTCCCAACGGGGACCGATCGCGGCGCGGGCCGAGACGCCTCGCCGTTAGATTGGATCGATCGACGGTCGTCTCGCCCGATGCTGCCGCGGTGGCGGCGGCCGGGTCGGCCGTCCACGGTCCTGCCACACGGCGGGCGGCGTGGTCCACGCCGTCCTTACGAGCGGAGACGACACGCATGGCTACCACCGTCGCGAGCCCCGCATCGGCGACGGCACCGCCCGTGCCCGCGTCCGAGCACGAAGCGCGGGACGTCGCGGAAGCGGCGCGCGAGACCGAGTGGGCGCACCCCAGCTTCGTCCGCGAGCTCTTCCTCGGGCGGTTCCGGCTCGATCTGATCCATCCGCATCCGCGCCCCGACCCCGAGGCGATGGCGCGCGCCGAGCCCTTCCTGGCCCGGTTGCGGGCGCTGCTCGAGCGGGTGGACTCCGATGCGATCGATCGGACCGGACAGATCCCAGAGTCGGTCGTCGACGAGCTGCGGGCGATCGGTGCCTTCGGGATCAAGATCCCGCGGGAATACGGTGGGCTCGGGCTCTCACCGCTCGCGTACGTCCGCGCGATGGAGCTCGTGACATCGAAGGACGGGTCGTTGACCGCTCTCCTGTCGGCGTCTCAGTCGATCGGCGTGCCGCAGCCGCTGGCGCTCTTCGGGACCGAAGAGCAGAAGCGACGCTACTTCCCGCGCCTGGCGCGCGGCGCGATCTCGGCCTTCGCGCTCACCGAAGTCGATGCCGGGTCCGATCCGGCCAACATGACGACGGCCGCCGTCCCGTCGGAGGACGGGTCGCACTTCGTGCTGAACGGCGAGAAGCTCTGGTGCACGAACGGGACGCGTGCCGAGTTGTTCGTCGTCATGGCACGGACGCCAGACCGTGTGGTCGGCGGCAGGCCCCGCAAGCAGATCACCGCCTTCATCGTCGAGCGCGACATGCCGGGGGTCGAGGTCGTGCAGCGGCTGCGCTTCATGGGGCTGCGGGCGATCGAGAACGGCCTCATCCGGTTCACCAATGTGCGCGTGCCGCGCGAGAACATCCTGTGGGGTGAGGGCAAGGGCCTCAAGCTCGCGCTCACGACCCTCAATACCGGCCGCCTGACCCTGCCCGGCGGCTGTGCGGGCGTCGGCAAGAGCATGCTCCAGGTGGCGCGCACCTGGGCGGCCGAGCGCGTCCAGTGGGGCCAGCCCATCGGCCGCCACGAGGCCGTGGCGCACAAGCTCGCGAGCATGGCGGCGACGACCTTCGCGATGGAAGCCATCGCCGAGCTCGCCACATTGCTGTACGAGCGCGGCGGGTACGACATCCGGCTCGAGGCGGCGATCGCCAAGATGTACAACACCGAGGCGGGCTGGCGGATCGTGGACGAGACGCTCCAGATCCGCGGTGGTCGCGGCTACGAGACGGCGGAGTCGCTGGCCCGACGGGGGGAGCGCCCGATCCCGGTCGAGCGCGCCATGCGCGACTTCCGCATCAATCTGATCTTCGAGGGGTCCTCCGAGATCATGCGCCTCTTCATCGCGCGTGAGGCGGTCGACCACCACATGCGGACGGCGTTCGCGCTCGTCGACCCGCGCGCGACCGCGTCCGACCGCGTCCGGGCGCTCGGTCGCATCGTGCGTTTCTACCCCGCCTGGTACGCCACGCGCTGGGTCGGGCGTGGTCAGCTGCCGAGCTACGGCGAGTTCGGGTCGCTCGCGCCGCACCTGCGGTTCGCCGAGCGTGCGACGCGCCGGCTCTCGCGCGCGATCGTGCATGCGATGGTTCGCTACGGGCCGACACTCGAGCGGCGGCAGATGGTGCTCTTCCGCACCGTGGACATCGGCGCCGAGCTGTTTGCCATCTCGGCGGCCTGCGTGCGCGCGCGGATGCTCCAGCAGGAAGGGCAGCCCGAGGCCGCGACGCTGGCGGACGTGTTCTGCCGCGAGGCACGCGGCCGGATCCGCCGCCGCTTCTCCGAGCTCTTCAATCCCAACGACGCCGCCCTGACCCGCCTCTCGCGCCAGGTCCTCGACGGCCGGCACGCATGGCTCGAGCAGGGGATCGTCGGCATGTTGCACTAGCGGGGGCTGCCCTCGGCGGCCGCCCTCGGCGGCCGCCTGCGGCTGCCGCCACTTGCGGGCGCGGCAGTGGGCGGCTGTGGGTGGCAGCGGAGGCCGCTCGCGAGGGCCCCAGCGGAGGGCGGTCGAGGGCGGTCCGACGGCCGCCCTCCCGTCGTGACCCCCGGCGCGGCTATCCGCGACTACTCCGCCGCCGCGCGCTCGTCCGACGCCCGCCGCGTCGCGAGCTGCCGCGCGAGCCGCCGCGCGAGCTGCCGCGCGAGCCGCCGCGCGAGCTGCCGCGGCTGGAGCTACGACTCGAGCTGCGGCTGGAGCGGCTGCTCGCGGACCGCTTGGAAGTCCGGCCCCGCGCCGACCGCGCGGTCGTCCGACCCGACGTGCGGCGGGAGCCCGAGCGCTTCCGCGTCGAGCGCCGGCGGCCGCTCGGCGAGGGTGGAACCTTCTCGCCCTTGCGGCGCGCCTCGGCGAGGCCGATCGCGATCGCCTGCTTCGGATCGGTGACGCGCCCGCCGCGCCCCCGCTTCGAGCGCCGCAACGTGCCGCGCTTCTCGCGGCGCATCGCCTGGTGGACGGTCTCCTGCGCGGCGCGGCTGTATTTGCGATGTCCTGATCGCCCGCCCGATCGGGCGCCCGATTTCCGCGTCGATGCTCTTCGTGCGGCCATTGTCTCGCTCCTGAAAAGATGGGGTGACCGGCCGATCATCCGGTCCCGCAATGCAAGATTGATCCCATCTCGTCGCCGGAGCGCGTTCAGACGAGCGCGCGCACCTTTGTGAGCCGTTCGGCGGCGGCCTCCAACGTCTCGGTCTTCTTACAGAACGCGAAGCGCACGTAGCGGCGGCCGAGCGTCCGGTCGTGATAGAAGCTCGAGCCGGGGACGGTCGCGATGCCGATCTCGCGCGCGAGCCAGAGCGCGAATTCCGTGTCCGGCAGCTCGCTCAGCTCCGAGAAGTCGGCCAGGAAATAGTACGCGCCCTCCGGCGAGGTGAAGCGGAACCCGGCGTCACTCAGCGCCCGCGCGAGCAGGTCGCGACGGCGGCGGTAGTCCAGGGACAGCAGATTGAAGTACTCGGCGTCGAACGCGAAGCCGATCGCCGCGGCCGCCTGGAGCGGTGCCGGCGCGCCGACCGTGAGGAAGTCGTGCACCTTGCGGATCGCGTTCGTCGCCTCGGGCGGCGCGACCGCGTAGCCGATGCGCCAGCCCGTGATGCTGAACGTCTTGGACAGACTGGAGATCGTGACCGTGTGCTCCCGCATCCCGGGCCAGGTGGCGATCGGGTGATGCTGGCCGGCGTACGTGATGTACTCGTACGGGTCATCGGTGAAGACCGACACGCCGTGCTCGCGGCACAGCGACGCGACGCCGGAGATCTCCTCACGCGTGAAGACGCGGCCGGTCGGATTGTGGGGGCTGTTGAGCACGAGCGCCCGTGTCCGCGGCGTGAAGGCCCGGCGGAGGCGCTCGGGATCGAGGCGCCAGGCGGGCGGCTCGAGGGGCACGAAGACGGGCCGCGCGCCGGCCAGGATACCGTCGGGGCCGTAGTTCTCGTAGAACGGCTCCGGGATGACGACCTCGTCCCCGGGGTTGAGCAGCGCCAGGAACGTCGCCGCCATCGCTTCCGTCGCGCCGCACGTCACGGTGATCTCACGCTCGGGGTCGATCTCGAGGTCGTGCATCCGGCGATACTTCTCGGCGATTGCGAGCCGGAGTGCCGGGCTGCCCCAGGTGATCGCATACTGATTCACGTCCCCCCGGATGGCGGCGCACGCCGCATCCTTCATCGGCTCGGGCATGGGGAAATCGGGGAAGCCCTGCGCGAGATTGATCGCGCCGTGTGTGCGGGCGACGCGCGTCATCTCGCGGATCACGGACTCGGTGAACGTGGCGGCGCGGTGGGCCGGGTGCATGCATCTCTCCCCTTTTTCCGGACGGACGGCGATGTTTCCCCTGCATAAGCTCACCCTCTCCACACCGCTGTGCCAGAGATCGCATCCCCGTCACTGACCGCCCCGATCCACGTCCCGGTCGAGATCACCGATCCCACGAACGCCCGGATCCTGGCCGTCTCGGAGGACCGGATCGCGGGGTTCCTGCGAGAGCCGTTCGTGGCGATCGCCGAGCGGGCGGACGTGCCGGTCGCGACCGTGCTCGAGCGGCTGCGGGCGATGCTCGTCGCCGGCACCATTCGTCGCATCCGCCAGACGCTCATGGCGACGAGCCTCGCGCCGGGTGCGCTCGTCGCCTGGTGCGTCCCGGCCGAGCGGTTGGATGCGGCGTTCGACACCATGGTCCGCGACGACCCGTTCTCCGGCCACGTCGTCATCCGGTCGACCGACGCCGAGACGCCGGGGTCGGTGTATCGACTCTGGACGACGGTGAAGGTGCCGCAGGGGTATGCGATGGCGAAGCACTGCGACTATCTGGCCCGTCGGGTGGGCGCCGACCGCTACCGGCTCATGCCGGCCAAGCGGTTGTTCGCGCTCGGCGTTGGCCACGTGCGCCGCCGGGCGATCGAGCCCGGGAGTCGCGCCGAGGTGCTCGGCGACGTCATCGACACGTCGATCGTCGAGCTGTCGCCGCACGAGTGGCAGGTGCTCGAGGCCCTCAAGCGCGAGCTCGCGCCCGACGAGGTGCGGCTCGATCCCTGGCGGGCGCGCGCGGCCGAGGCCGGCGTCGAGCTCGACGCATTCTGCGATGTCGCCGAGCGACTCGCCGCGCGCGGGGTGATCGGCCGCTTCTCGACCTTTCTCGAGCACGTCAAGCCATCGGTCGGGGGCACCCGCGTCACGCGCTACAATGCGCTGTTTCACTGGCGGGTCCCGCCCGGGCGGGAGATCGATGCCGGTCGTGAGGTCGGGCGCCACTACATCGTGACGCACGCCTACTGGCGCGAGGGCGGCCCGGAGTTCCGGGACGTCAACGTGATGGCGGTGGTACACGGGACGGACAAGGCGACCGTGCTCGCCCACAAGGCCGCCATCGACCGGCACCTGGCCGACGCCGGCATCGCCGTCGGCTACACCAACGTGTTCTGGGGCGGCCGGAGCGAGATCAAACCGTCCGAGGTCTCCCCTGCCGCGTACGCCCGCTGGTGCCACGCCCAGGGCCTCGACCCCGCGGCCATGCGCGCCCGTCCCGGATCGTAACCGGCGGTCGCGCGGCCGCGGCCGCGGGCGGCGTTGCAATGCCGGGACGGCCGCGGGACGCGGGCCGTTCCGCCAACGGCGGCCGCCCGAAATGCCGGGCCAGGCATCGGTGCGGAATGCGAATCGCGGGCGGCATGAATGCCGCCCCGGCATTCGTGCGAAATGGGAGGGACGGGGGCGCCCGAAATGCGGGGCCAGACATCCGTGCGGGATGCGAGTCGCGGGCGGCATGAATGCCGCCCCTACGGGGCGCGCACGTCGCCCTGGGCCCACGACGGCACCATCATCCCGCCGGTCGTCGCCGGTTCCGGTGCAGGGGCAATTCGCGTCGCGAATTGCCCCTGCACCATCCAATAAACCCCGTTCCGTTGGTGGCCGCGGGACGCGGGATCGCGCGCGAAACGCCGCCCCGGCATCGGTGCGGGATGCGAATCGCGGGCGGCATGAATGCCGCCCGGCATCGGTGTGGGATGCGCATCGCGGGCGGCATGAATGCCGCCCCTACGCGCGGGGCATCATCGTCGTGCGGTTGCCCCTTCCTTTGCGGGACCGCGAACGGCCAAATTGTCCGCTCGGCCGCCCCGCCTGACGTCCGGGGCGGCCAGATCGTCTGTAGGCGGTCACCGGACCGGACGCCCACCCCCGGTGCCGCGCCGCGCATCCCTCACCGACTCCGACTATCACCCGCTCCGAGCCGGTTACCGGCACGTATCCGCCCTACACACCCCGCGCGCTGCCGCGCTGGTGGAAGGATGACGATGCCGCATCGAGCATCGCGCTCGCGATCGCGGTCCTCGCCGGGTACTGGCTCCTGCGCATCTGCTGGCGCGGATCGACCGAGTCGCTCGGCATCGCCGCATCCATCTACTACTGGCCGGTCTATCTCGTCGCGGCCGTGCTGTCGTGGCGGACGTCGCGGCACCCGGCGCTCGGGTCGGGACTCCGGCGCGGGTGGATGTTCCTCGCCGGAGCGGCGTTCTGCGTCTTCATCGGCGACACCTGCTGGATGTACTACGAGCTCGTGCTCGGTACCGAGCAGACGCAGGTGTGGACGGACCTGGTCTCGCTCACCAGCTATCCCCTCTGGCTCGCCGGGCTCCTCGCCTTTCCCGTCGCCCCGCGGGCCCGGGAAGAGCGGGCCAAGTTCTGGTTCGATGTCGCGACCGTGCTCGTCGGCGGCAGCATGCTGGTGTGGTTCCTGGTGCTCCGGCCCACGGCGCTCGCGACCCGCAGCCCCGGGCTCGAGGGCGGGCTGGCGATCGCCTTCCCGGTCGGCGACCTCGTGCTCCTGCTCGCCGCCGCGACGATGCTCGGGCGCGCCCCGGCCGAGAGCGTGCGGCGGGCGCTGCACTTCCTGGTCCTGGCGATCGGCGCGCAGTTCGTGGCCGACCTCGTCTACGGCAACATGCGCCTGGCGAGCGACTATCAAACGGGGGACGTGCTCGACGTCATCTGGCTGAGCGCCGGCGTCCTGTTCGCGCTCGCGGCCCGGGTCCAGTGGATCGTCGCCTCGCGCGGCGTGGCGCCCGAGCGGCAGGAGGCGGCCACACTCCCGCGAGTGTCGGTCCTCCCCTATGCGTCGGTGATCGGCGGTGCCGGCCTGCTGCTCTATGCCTCGTATCCGGTCTGGGACCAGGAGCTCGGGCAGGTCATCCTGGGCTCGCTGGCGCTCACCGCCCTCGTCGTCGGTCGCCAGATGATGGCCGCGCGGGACAATGTCCGTCTCGTCTCGGAGCGCGTCCGGCAGGACGAGCGCTTCCGCTCACTCGTGCAGAACGGGTCGGACCTGATCACGGTCGTCGATGACACGCATCGCATCTCGTACCAGAGTCCGTCGATCTCCCGGCTGTTCGGCCACCAGCCGCCCGAGCTCGAGGGGCTGCCGCTCGTCGATCTCGCGCACCCGGAGGACGCCGCCGCGGTGCAGCTCTTCCTGCACCGCTCGGTCGCCGACGGCGCCGCATCGGTGCCGATCCAGTGGCGCATGTGGCATCGCGATGGGACGTGGCGCCCGGTCGAGAGCGTCGGGACCAATCTGCTGCGGGACACGTCCGTCCGCGGCATCGTGCTGAACACCCGCGACGTCAGCGAGCGCAAGGCGCTCGAGGCGCAGCTCACGCACCAGGCCTTTCACGACCCGCTGACCGGCCTCGCCAACCGGGCGCTGCTCCGCGACCGGGCCGACCATGCGCTGACGCGCGGCCACCGGCGGGAGCGCGCGCCGCTGGCGATGCTCTTCCTCGACCTCGACAACTTCAAGACCGTCAACGACAGCCTCGGCCACGCGGCCGGGGACTCGCTCCTGGTGGAGGCGGCCCGTCGGCTCGTCGCCTGCGTCCGCGCGGCCGACACGGTCGCCCGCCTGGGCGGCGACGAGTTCGCGGTGTTCATCGAGGACCCCGGCGAGGATGTCGAATGCTCGCAGGTCGCCGAGCGCATCGTCGCGGCACTCGGCCGGCCGTTCACGATGAGCGGACGGGAGATCTTCGTCGGCGCGAGCCTCGGGATCGCGGCCGCCCAGGACGGGGACGGGGCCGACGATCTCCTCCGCAACGCCGACGTCGCGATGTACATGGCGAAGACCCGCGGCAAGGGACGCTACGAGCGATTCGCGCCGGAGATGCACGCCACGGCGGTCGAGCGCATCGAGCTCGAGTCGGACCTCCGCCGCGCGATCGAGCACGAGGACTTCGTGCTGCACTATCAGCCGATCGTGATTCTCGAGACGGGACGCATCACCGGCGTCGAGGCTCTCGTCCGGTGGCAGCATCCGGTGCGCGGGCTCCTCCCGCCCGCGCAGTTCATCCCGATGGCCGAGGAGACGGGGCTCATCATGCCGCTCGGCGCCTGGGTGCTGCGAGAGGCGTGCAGCCAGGTGCAGCAGTGGCGCGCCCGGCGGGGCGACGCCGCGCCGCTCGTCCTCACCGTCAACGTCTCGGGTCGGCAGCTCCAGAGCGCGCAGTTCGTCGACGATGTCCGGGCCGCTCTCGACGGCTCCGGGCTCGCGCCGCACGCGCTGATCCTCGAGCTGACCGAGAGCGTGCTCACGACGCAGACGGAGTCCGTCATCACGGCGCTCCAGGCCGTCAAGGCGGTCGGCGTGCGGCTGGCGATCGACGACTTCGGGACCGGCTACTCGTCGCTCAGCTATCTCCAGCGGTTCCCGATCGACATCCTCAAGATCGCCAAGCCCTTCGTCGACGACGTCGCGGCGGCCGCGAACCCCACCGACCCGGACCGCCGCGCGCTGGCGCAGGCCGTGATCACGCTCGGGGCGACGCTCTCGGTGCGCACGATCGCCGAGGGGATCGAGCAGCCGCAGCAGCGGGCGCGGCTGCAGGAGCTCGGCTGCGGGCTGGGGCAGGGGTTCCACTTTTCGCGGCCCGTGCCGGCCGCCGAACTCGAGACCCTGCTCTTCGCCCACGGCCCCGACTTCGCCCTCGCCCCGGACCTCGCGGCCGTCCCCCGCGACCCCGCGCCCGCGCCGGCGCGCCCCGCCCCGGTCGGGAGCGCCGACCCGCTCTAGCCCCCGTCAGCCGGCCGTCAATCTCCGGCCGGGAAAGGCACCGGGCCGCCGGCGACCGGGGCGTCGCCGGCGAGGCGGCGCCGGGCGGCGGCGCGACGCTGGAACCAGCTCTGGAGCTCGTCCAGATACGTGTAGAACACCGGCGTCACGTATAGCGTCACCAGCTGCGAGAACGCGAGCCCGCCCACCACCACGACCCCAAGCGGACGGCGCACCGAGGCCCCGGCGCCCCAGCCGAAGGCGATCGGGATCGCGCCCATCAGGGCGGCCACCGTCGTCATCATGATCGGTCGGAAGCGGATGCTCGCCGCCTCGAGGATCGCCTCGCGCGGCGTATGATGTCCGGTCCGCTCGGCCTCGATCGCGAAGTCGATCATCATGATCGCGTTCTTCTTCACGATCCCGATCAGCATGATGATCCCGACGAACCCGTAGATGTCGAGATCCATGCCCAGCAGCATCAGCGTCACCAGCGCCCCGAAGGCGGCGAACGGGAGGCCGGTCAGGATCGTGATCGGGTGCACGAAGCTCTCGTAGAGCACGCCCAGGATGATGTAGATGACGAAGATCGTGAGGGCGAGCAGGAGCGGCAGGCCCTGCATCGACGTCTGGTACGCCTGCGCCGTGCCCGCAAACGAGGTCGTCACCGCCGGTGGCAGGGTCTCCCGCGCGATCTGCTGCACCTGGGCGACCGCCGTGCCGAGTGACACGCCCGGCTGCACGTCGAAGGAGATCGTCACCGACGGCAGTTGCCCGGAATGGTTGATCGTCACCGGCCCGATCGTCGGCACGAAGCGCGCGACCGCGCTGAGCGGCACCAGCGGCCCGTTCGTCGCCCGGACGTAGAGCGCATTGAGGGAGTTGATGTCGCGCTGGTACCGCGGCAGCACCTCCATCACCACCCAGTACTCGTTCGTCGAGGTGTAGATCGTCGACACCTGGCGCTGGCCGAACGCATCGTAGAGCACGTTCTCGACCTCGGACGGCGAGACGCCGAGCGAGGCGGCCCGGGGCCGATCGATCTGGATCGTCACCTCGGGATTCTCGATCAGGAGGTCGCTCGTGACGCCGGCGAGACCCGGGAGCGCCTTGAGCCTGTCCTCCAGCACGCGGGCACTCGAGTCGAGGGCCGCGATGTTGCCGCTCTGCATCGTGAACTGATAGAGGCTCTTCGTCTGGAGGCCGCCGATCGAGATCGCGGGCGGGTTCTGGACGAACACCGAGATCCCCGGCACGCCGGCCACTTCCTTGGCGAGCGACACCGCGATCTCCTGGGCCGAGTGCGCGCGCTCGTTCACCGGCTTGAGGTTGACCGTGACCTGCCCCTGGTTGGCGGCCGGCAGCGTCCCGACCGAGGCCTGCACCGAGAGCACGTCCGGGTCCTTGGCCATGATCGCCGCCACCTCCTGCTGGTGGGCGATCAGGGCCTCGTAGGAGACCCCCTCGGCGGCCTCGGTCGTGACCACGAGCTGCCCGGTGTCATCGGTGGGGAAGAGTCCCTTGGGGATGGCATAGAAGAGCCAGCCGGTGATGACCAGCGTCGCGATCGAGAACCCGACGGTCTCGAGCCGCCGCGCCATGACCCAGGCGAGGCTCCGCTCGTAGGCGTGGAGCACTCGCTCGTACGCACCCTCGACCGTGGTGTACACGCGTCCGTGGACGACGCCGTGGTCGGAGCGCAGGAACCGGCTACAGAGCATCGGCGTCAGCGACAGCGAGACGACTCCCGAGACGAGGATCGATACGCCGATGGTGACCGCGAACTCGTGGAACAGCTTCCCGATGATGCCCTGCATGAAGAGCACCGGGATGAACACCGCCGCCAGCGACAGGGTCATCGAGAGGATCGTGAACCCGACCTCGGTCGAGCCGTCGAGTGCCGCCTGCATCCGCGGCTTTCCCATCTCGAGATGGCGGACGATGTTCTCGAGCATCACGATGGCATCGTCGACCACGAACCCGACGGCGAGGGTCAGCGCCATCAGGGACAGGTTGTCGAGGCTGTAGTTCAGCAGGTACATGACCGAGAACGTGCCGATGATCGACATCGGCAGCGCCAGGCTCGGGATGATCGTCGCCGACACGTTCTTGAGGAACACGAAGATCACGAGCACGACGAGCCCGAGCGTCAGGAGCAGCGTCATCTTGACGTCGGTCACCGAGTCCTGGATCGACTGCGACCGATCGTAGAGGGTGACTACCTGGACGGTGTTCGGGATCTCGTTGTGGATGCGCGCCAGCGCCGCCTTGACGCCGTCGGCGACTTTGACCGTGTTGGTGCCGGGCTGCCGCTGCACCGCGAGCACGATCGCGGGCTCGCCGTTCACCCAGCTCGCCGTCTTGTTGTTCTGGACGTCGTTCGTGACTCGACCGATGTCGCTCAATCGCACCGGAGCGCCGTTGCGGTAGGCGACGATCATGTTCGCGAACGACGAGGCGCTCGGCAGTTGGCCGTTGGCCTGGAGGGTCAACGCCACGCTCGGCCCCCACAGGATGCCGGTCGGGAGGTTGACGTTCTCGGCGTTGACGGCCGCGTTCACCTCCTCGAGATCGATGCCGCGGGACGCCAGCGCCTCCGGGTCCAACTGGATCCGCACCGCGTACTTCTGTGAGCCGTAGACGAGGACCTGGGCGACACCGCTGACCGTCGACAGCCGCTGGGCGATCGTCGTCTCGCCGTACTCGTCGAGGGTCGACAACGGCAGCGCCGGCGACATGATCGCGAAGTACAGGATCGGTGTCGCCGCCGGGTTGGTCTTCTGGTACGACGGCGGGATGATCCCCTGCGGCAGGGTCCGCAGGGTCTGCGTGATCGCCGCCTGGATGTCCTGGGCCGCCGCGTCGATGTTGCGATCGAGAACGAACTGGACCACGATCGTCGTCGCGCCGATGCTGCTCGTCGACGTCATGTTGTCGATGCCGGCGATGGTCGAGAACTGCTTCTCGAGCGGTGTCGCGACCGTCGCCGCCATCGTCTCGGCGCTGGCCCCCGGCAGCGTGGCGTTGACGGTGATCGTCGGGTAGTCGACGTTCGGCAGGTCGCTGACCGCGAGGCGCGTGTAGGCGATGTAGCCGAAGAAGACGATCGAGATCATGACGAGGGTCGTCATGACGGGACGGGTGATGAACAGACGGGTCATGGGCGGTCAGTCCCCACTCGGGACGGGGATCGCGGACGGGATGCGCACCGGCGGGGTGGCGCGGCGCAGCAGGCGCGCGAGCCAGCCCTGGAGCTCATCCAGGTAGGTATAGAAGACGGGCGTCATGTAGAGGGTCACGATCTGGGAGATGGCGAGCCCGCCGACGACCGTCACCCCGAGGGTCCGGCGCGAGCTCCCGGTCGCCCCGAGTCCGATCGCGATCGGCAGGCTCCCCATGATCGCCGCCATGGTGGTCATCATGATGGGCCGGAACCGGATGCTGGCGGCCTCGACGATGGCGTCCCGGGCCGAGCGGTGCCCGGCCCGCTCCGAGGCGATCGCGAAGTCGATCATCATGATCGCGTTCTTCTTCACGATCCCGATCAACATGATGATCCCCACATAGCCGTACACGTCGAGGTCGAGCCGAGTCGCCATGAGGGCGATGAGGGCGCCGACGGCGGCGAACGGGATGCCGGAGAGGATGGTGATCGGGTGGATGAAGCTCTCGTAGAGGATCCCGAGCACGACGTAGATGACGAAGATCGAGAGGCCGAGGAGGACGACCAGTCCCTGCTGCGAGGACTGGAAGGCCAGCGCCGTGCCGGC
>JAJPIS010000061.1 GCA_021324635.1 Gemmatimonadota bacterium | reverse complement strand
GACCGCGAGGTCACGCGACGTCGGTGCCCTCATGGCTCCGGGGGCCGCGCGGCTCGATCTGCGGCAGAAAGGCCGTGAGCAAGCCGATCGCCGGAAGGAACGCCGTCAGGCGATACACGTAGCCGATGTCGGTGACGTCCGCCAGCTTGCCCATGATCGCGGCGCCGAGCCCACCCACTCCGAACGCCAGCCCGAAGAAAAGACCCGAGATCATCCCGACGCGCCCGGGCACCAGCTCCTGCGCGTAGACGAGGATGGCCGAGAAGGCCGACGCGAGCACCAGGCCGATTACGATGCTCAGCATCCCGGTCCAGAAGAGATTCGCGTGCGGCAGCAGGAGCGTGAACGGCAGCACGCCGAGGATCGAGACCCAGATCACGTACTTGCGGCCGATCCGGTCGCCGATCGGCCCCCCGATGATCGTTCCGGCGGCGACGGCCCCCAGGAACGCGAACAGGTGGAGCTGCGCGCTCTGCACCGAGACGTGGAACTTGCTCATCAGGTAGAACGTGTAGTAGCTCGTCAGGCTCGCGAGGTACAGATACTTCGAGAACACGAGCGCGATCAGGACGGCGATCGCGGCCACCACGCGGCGTTTGGGCAGCGCGGCGCCGCGCTCGACGCGCGCACGCGATCGCGGAGCGGTGTACGAGTCATGCGCGCCATACCAGCGACTGACCCGGAGCAGGATCAGGATCGCCACCAGTACCGCGGCACCGAACCAGGCAATACTGAGCTGCCCGTGAGGCAGCACCACGTACGCCGCGAGGAGCGGACCGAGCGACGCGCCGGCGTTGCCACCGACCTGGAACAGCGACTGCGCGAGTCCGTGCTGTCCGCCGGACGCCATCCGCGCGACCCGCGACGACTCCGGATGGAAGACCGCCGATCCCACCCCCACGAGCGCGGCCGCGATCAGCAGCATCGCAAAGCTCGGAGCGATCGCGAGGAGCCCCATCCCCACGAGCGTGAACCCCATCCCGGCCGGCAGCGAGTATGGCTTCGGCCGAAGGTCGGTGAGGTGCCCGACGAACGGCTGGAGGAGCGACGCGGTGGCCTGGTAGGTCAGCGTGATCAGTCCGATCTGCCCGAAGTCGAGACGAAACGACGTCTTGAGGATCGGATAGATCGCCGGGATCAACGACTGCACCATGTCGTTGAGGAGGTGGCAGACGCTGATCGCGGCCAGGATCGTGAAGACAGTCCGCTGTGCTGCCCGGCGTGGGACTGCGGCCCCGATCGCGTCTGCCGTCGCCTTCATGCCACCCGTGGTCGAAGCGCCTGGCGCGGCATCTCGTTCCCCGACGGGCTCCGCGCACCCCGACCACGAATCTAACGGCGCGAGATCCCCCGGGACACCCGCTCGCTCACCTCGCGCCAGTCCCCGTGGGCGTGCCGCTCGATACGGGGACCCCGGTCCCAGTGCGCACGCAGGTCATGAAGTCCGACTGGGCGAGTCGCGACGGGTGGACCTCCGCTCCGAGGCCGAAGATGGCATGGGCGCGAGATCGGGCGACCCGTCCTCGTTCAGCGTCGAGATCAACGCCACTGGCGTCCCGAAGTAGAGGATCGTCGGTTCGATGGTCTTGTGCATGGCGCCACGCTATCCCCCGCCGACCCCGCCGGCCGTCCGGATCTTGCGCTCGAACTCCCGGACGGCCGACCCTCCCCTCATGTGCCACGCTCCTCGTGCTCACCGCCGGCTCGCCGGTGGGATCACGCCGTTCATGCGGAGATACTCCACCATCTGGCCGTAGTGGTCGTAAGCGTGCACCAGCGACTCGGTGATCAATCCCGTGCGAGTAACCGCGGTGCCCTGCAGCGGCGAGATCGGTGACCCGCGGACCGGCACGCGCGCGTCGCCGATTGCGTCCACCGCCCGAGTGAGCGCATCGAACGAGCCGATCAGATAGGCGACGTGCTGCGGCTTGGTAACGACACTATCCGGCCCGTCTTCGTCTCCCGCGTCGGGCGGTGCGTCGCGCCCGAGTGCGGCAGCGGCCAGGATGTAGTTCGTCGCCGCCAGGTGCTTCACTTCGTGACTGAATGTGCGGACCCCGGCGAACTCGCCGACCGTCGGCGCGAATCCATACTTGACAGCAGGCATCGCCTCCGCGGCTTCGGTGATGTCGCGCCGCACGATCGCGAGGAGCGCTTTGAACGCCTCCCGATCTCTCCTGGCTCCTGAGTCGACTGCCGCCGGCGTCGGTTGGGCGGCCGGTTGGGCGGCCGGTTGGGCGGCCGCAACCGACGCCGGGATGCTCGGGATCAATGCTGCCAGCCAGGCAGCACAAAGGCCGGTACGTACAGAGTGCGCGATGGTCATGGATGCTCCGGTGAGAGATTGTTGGGGAGCATTCTAGGATTTCAAGCGCACACGAAGTCAAGGACGGCGGCGCGATTGAGGCCCAGCGAGTTGCGTCAGACGCGGACGGACGCACTGGCCGAGGGTCTCGCACTCGCACTCGAGCAGGCCCTCGAGTAGACCTTGCATGCGCTGGGCACGCTCGATCCGCTCGCGGACTTCCGTGAGCTTCTGTCGCGCCATCCGCTGCCACCGGGCCGAGGCCGGGGTTGCCCGGTCGAACCCGTGCATCAGCGTGCGCGTCTCCGCGATCGTGAACCCGGCCTCGTGTGCCAGGCGGATGAGGGCGAGCGTCTCGAACACGCTTCGGTCGTAAAGCCTCCGGCCGTTGACGCGCCGGGCCATCGGTACGAGGCCCTCCGACTCGTAGTACCGGATGGCGGACGGACGGAGGCCGGCGCCTTTGGCCACCTGACCGATCGTCAACGACTCGTCTTTCATGCGGCCTCGGCCGGTGGCGGCGGGAGCGGGACACGAGCGCGCGTGGTCCCCCGAGGATAACACTTCGAGTGTACTCGAAGTCAACGCCGCAGCCGATGCCACGAGCCCGCGACCCGCGGCTGCCCTATGCCGCGTCGTGGAAGATGATCCCGAGGGTGTGGCGGTGCCCGGTCCGGATCCGACTCACGCCGTGACGGAGATTGACGCGGTACGCGCCGCGCGCGCCCTGGATAGGCCGGTGGTGCACTGCGAACACCACCGCGTCACCCTCACGCAACGGCACGACCTCGACTCGCGACTGCATCCGCGGGCGCTGCTCCGTGAGCGCGAACTCGCCCCCCTCGAAGTCTCGCCCCGGCTCGGCCAACAGGAGAGTCACCTGCAGGGGAAACACGTGCGCGCCGTACAGGTCCTGATGCAGGCAGTTGTAGTCTCCAGGGTCGTACCGGAGCAGGAGTGGTGTCGGCCTCCGCTGCCCGGCGGCGTGACATTGCGCCAGGAACGCGGCGTGCGTGTCGGGAAAGCGGAGTGCGCTCCCCAGCACCTGGTTCCAGTGGTTCGCCACTGGAGCGAGTCGACTGTACAATGTGGTCCGGAGCGCCGCGATCAGTGGCGGGAGCGGATAGGCGAAATACTTGTATTCGCCGCTCCCGAACCCGTGGCGCGCCATCACGACACGGCTGCGGAATTGGCCGTCGTCGCTGTAGCCCGCCCGCAGCGCCTGGCACTGTGCGGGAGTGAGCAGACGCACGAGCACGGCGTTCCCGCGCTCGTCGAGCTCCCGGCCGACCCGAGCCCAGTCGAGCGCCTCGACCCGCGCGACCGCCTCGGCAGTCGAGGCACCATCCGCGATCCGCGGCGTGTCCGTTGTCATGCCGTCAACCTGGGCGCCGACGCGTCAGCCGGCTGCCCGGATCGTGCGCCCAAATTGGACCGAGTGTCCGGCCTGGGGCGGGGTCAGGACCGCTCGTGTCGGCGGTTGCGGGCGCGGGCGGCCGACGCCGAGATGGTGTCGACCTTGGTGATCACGAACCGGAACTGCTGTTCCACGAGCTGCCGCACCGAGCGCCCGTCGATCGCCGCCGGAACGAACTTCATCTTCGGCAACGCCGCCCGAAGGGCCTCGGTGAACGCCGGATGAGAGCTCGCCAGCACGCGCAGCGATGCGCTATCCGCCAGTCCGTCGGTGTCGACGACGAACTTGACCACGACGAGCCCCTCGATCCCCTGCTCGCGGAGGAACTCCGGATATTCCGGCGCGGCGCTCGACGGATCGCGCACGACGGCCCGGTCGACTTCCGGCATGATGTAGACCTTGCCGCGGGAGTCGTCCGGCGGACGGGGAGCCTCCTGCTGCGCAGTCGACCGAGGATGCGGTGCGACGGCGGGTTTGCGCCGCGGGGCGCTCCCGATCCCACTCGGTCCGGCCGCGCCGGACCCACGGATCGCCAGGAACTGCACCCGCTCCGCACGCGGGCGATCGTTCGGCTTGGGGAGGATCGGGAGGATGTAGACCGGCGTCTGGTAGCCGGTCCCGCCGGCCAAGCGCGGCCGCGACTCGGGCGACCGACGGGGCATGGTCGCGCTGAGCTGAAGCAGCGACATCACCGCTGCCGCGAGGACCGCGGGCGGTGACCAGAGCGGAGAGGTCTTCGGGGTGATCAACCGTGCCAGCATGCCGCCCTCCCCGGAGCCGCATCTCCGGTAGAGTCCGTACGCCCGTGAGCGCCGCCGCAGATGCACCGCGAAGCCGCCCACCTTCCCTGTACTCTAACGCGCGGTCCTGGCCAATGCACGAGGGCCGCGCACAACCCCGTATGACCGGGATCGCCCTCCTCCCCACGCGGTCATTTCTTCCTCCCGGACGGCCGGCGTGACCGGCCCGCAACCGACCCGCAGTCGGCCCGCCCGGCGCACGCCGCCGGTTCGGCGTCCCGCCGACCGCCCGACCTGTAGCAGTAGTGTGAACGGGGGGCTGGTCGGGTCAGGCCGGCGGCACCGCGCCGGCCGCAACGAGGCTGGCCCGCAGAACCGGGAGGTGGCGCTCGGCCAGCGGCACGAGTGGCAGCCGGTGATGCGGCCCCATCCGCCCCATGAGGTGGAGTGCCGCCTTGACCGGTAGCGGGTTCGACTCGACGAATGCGGCCCGCATCCACGGTGTGAGCGCGAGATGATCCGCCCGCGCGCCCGCCAGATCGCCCGCGCAGGCCCGAGCGACCAGGGCTCGCATGCGCCGCGGCGTCGCGTTCGAGACGACGGAGATGACGCCGTCCCCCCCGGCGGCGATGACCGCGAGTGTCAGGGCGTCGTCCCCGGAGAGGACACGGAAGCCGGGCGGCCGGTGCCGGATAACCTCGGTGATCTGGGCCAGATCGCCCGACGCTTCCTTGGTGGCGACGATGCCCGGTACCTCCGCCAGCTCGAGCGTGGTCGCCGCTTCGATGTTGACCGCCGTGCGACCGGGCACGTTGTAGATCACGATCGGGAGATCCACCGCCTCGGCGATGGCGCGGAAGTGCGCGACGAGCCCCCGCTGGGGCGGCTTGTTGTACATCGGCGCCACGTGCAGCAGATGCGTGGCGCCGGCCGCGGCCATTGCCCGCGAGTACACGATCGCCCGCCGGGTGTCGTTCGACCCCGCCCCAGCCACCACCGGGACGCGCCCCGCTGCCTGCTCGACCGTGATCGCCACCACCCGCCGATGCTCGTCGAGGTCGAGTGTCGCCGCTTCGCCGGTCGACCCGCACGGCACGAGGAAGTCGATCCCCTCACCGATCTGCCACTCCACGAACGCCCGGAGAGCCGCCTCGTCGAGCGCGCCATCGCGCAGGAACGGGGTCACGAGGGCCGTGCCGCACCCGGCCAGCTGCATATCCATCCGCGCTATCGCTCGCATGAAAAGGTTACACGCCCGACGATCCGCATCGCACGCCGTGCTCGGCTCCGCCCGGGTCCTCCCCGAGTAGCGCCCGGACGACGTCATCCATCGAGAAGACACCCCGGCGCCCGGCCAGCCATCGCGCCGCCGTCAGCGCCCCTTCGGCGAAGACACGGCGGTCCCGCACCGAGTGGGTCAGGCGCAGTTGCTCGAACGGCGCGTCGAAGATGACCTCGTGAACGCCGGGAACCTGGCCGACGCGCACGCTGGTCACGGGGATCGCCCGGCCCCATGCCGCGCTCGCCCGATCGCTGATCGACCGGGCTGTGCCGGACGGCGCGTCACGCTTCGCCGCATGATGGGTCTCGATCACTGCCGCGTCCCAGGCTGGTTGGTCGCGCAGCGCTCGACCGAGATACGCCGCCGCCGCCGCGAGCAGATGGGCGCCGAGCGCGAAATTGGGCGTCCAGAGAAATGCGCCGCGCGATGCCTCGACCGTCTGCTCGATGCCCGGGCCGCCCCCGCTCCACCCGGTCGTGCCGCTGACCACCGAGCACCCGGCCTCGAGACACGCCCGCACGACGTCGGGGGCCGCGGCCGCGGTAGTGAACTCGATCGCCACGTCCGCGCGCCGGAGCGACTCGCTAGAGATGGAGTCGTGCGCATCGATCCGCGCCCGCACGGTCCATCCGGCGTCGGTGGCCGCCACGTCGATCGCGCGCCCCATCCGACCCATTCCCACGATCGCGATCGCGGGAGGTCGCGGGCCGCGCTCCGAAACGCCGCTCACGACGACGCCGCGACCGAGGCCGAGGTCGAGGCGGACGTCAGCTCCCCGTCGGCGCCCACCTGGTCACCGACCGGGAAGAACTCGGCGTGGAGCCGCCGCATCGCGGACCCGACCTGGTCCGCATCGACGACCGCCGTGAGGTTCAGCTCCGTCGCGCTCAGCGACAGCATGTGCACGGTCACACCGTGGAGTGCCGCCAGCGCGCGCGCCATCGTCCGGGTGTCGTCCGCGAGCCCGGCGCCGACGACGGCCACGACCCCCCGCGCGTGCTCGACCGATACGTCGCCGAGCGCCGCGAGATCCGTCACCAGGGCGTCGAGAGCACCCGTGTCACGTCCGTGCCCGGCTGCGCGGTCGACGGTCACCGACAGCGACACCTCCGAGGTTGCAACGACGTCAGCCGAGGTACGATGGCGCTCGAAGGCCTCGAAGATCCGCCGGAGAAATCCTGGGGCGAGTAGCATGCGGGCCGACTTGATCTTGAGCAGGGTGACCGGCGCCTTTGCGGCGATGGCCGTCACGGGACGCCGCGGGGCGTCGAAGGTGATCCGTGTCCCGATCCCGTGGGGACGATGGGTGTTGTACACGAAGACCGGGATCCCGCGCTGCACGGCCGGCGCGATGGTGCTCGGGTGAAGCACTTTGGCGCCGAAGGTCGCCAGCTCGGATGCCTCGTCGAATCGGATGCGCTCGATGAGTCGCGCACCTTGCACGACGCGCGGGTCGCCGGTGAGCATCCCGTCGACGTCGGTCCAGATCTCGATCGCGTCCGCGCCGAGGGCGGCCCCGAGCAGCGACGCGCTGTAGTCGGACCCGCCCCGACCGAGGGTGGTCGTCACGCCGTCGGCCGTCGCGCCGACGAACCCGCCGATGACCGGCACCCGCCCGTCGTCGACCAGCGCTGCGACGTGCTGCCGGGCGGCCGCTGCGATCGCGTCCGGCTTGGGCTCCGCCCGCGTGAAGGTCGCGTCGGTGATGAGCACACGGCGGGGATCGACGGCCGCCACGGGCAGTCCGACCGCCGAGTAGGCGCCCCAGACGAGCTGCATCGCGAGCAGCTCGCCGGTGGCCGCGATCGCGTCCAGCGCCCGCGGCGTGAGGTGCCCCAGGACGGAGAACGCCTCGAGGAGGCGCGCCAGCTCGTCGCACAGCACGCTGATCTCGGCGCTCACCTCCGCACACAGACCGGCCGCCCCGTCGTCGCCCAGGAGGGCTTCCGCCTCGCCCAGGTGGCGGGCGCGGAGCCCCTCCAACCCGTGCAGCGCCGTCAGCACCTGTCCGGCCGTGGCCTGCTCCGCGAGCCCGAGCAGGGCATTGGTGACGCCGGCGAGCGCCGAGACGACGACCACCGGCCGCCGGTCGAGCCGACCCCGCACGATCTCGGCCGTCGCCCGGATCGCCGCGGCCGACGCCACGGAGGTGCCGCCGAATTTGGTGATGATCATAGCTCCCCGCACGCGGCGAGCAGCTCGGCGTTGAGGATCGATCCACCAGCCGCACCGCGGATGACGTTGTGAGCCAACGCCACGAGTCGGAGATCGAGAATGGGATCGCGCCGGACTCGGCCGACGGTGACGGTCATGCCGTGGCCGGCATTGGCGTCCCGTCGCGGTTGTGGGCGCGTATCCGCACCGGTCACCACCAACGGCCGCTCGGGCGCGCTCGGCAGCCCACGGCTCGCGGGATCGCCTTCCCATGCCCGCAGCACCTCGATCGCGGCATCGGGCGTGGCCCGGGTCCCGAGCTTGACGGAGAGGCACGTCAGGTGCCCGTGCTCGACCGGCACGCGGTTCGTCTGCGCGCTGACGGCGAACGGCGCCGGCTCGAAGGCCGATCCCGTCCACGCGCCCAGCAGCTTCGGGAGCTCGCGCTCGATCTTCTCCTCCTCGTCGGCGATGTACGGCACCACGTTGCCGAGGATGTCGAGCGATGGCACCCCCGGATAGCCGGCGCCGGAGACCGCCTGAAGGGTCGTGACGAACACCTGCTCGATGCCGAACGCCGCATGCAAGGGCGCGAGGGCGACCGCCGCGCCGGTGGCGGCACAGTTCGCGTTCGTGACGATCGCGCCGCTCCAGGCCCGGCGGCTACGCTGGGTGCCGAGCGCACCGAGATGCGAGGCATTCACCTCCGGGATCACGAGGGGAACGTCGGGCTCCATCCGGAAGTTCTTCGCGTTGCTGAGGACCAGGCGGCCAGCCCGCGCGAACGCCGGCTCGATCGCGCCCGCGGCCGCGGCGTCGAGCGCCGAGAAGACCAGCGGCGCGCGGACGGCGGAGACATCGCAGGAGAGCACCGGGAGCGCCGCGATCCGATCGGGCAGGTCCCCTTCGAGCCAGCGCGCGACATCGCCGTACGGCCGCCCCGCCGATCGCTCCGACGCGGCCACTTCCACGACGTCGAACCAGGGATGCCGCACCAGCAGGCGCAGGAAAGCCTGCCCCACCGCGCCGGTCGCGCCGAGCACCGCAACGGGCCAGCGCCGGCCCGGGTCTGGAGACGCGTGCCGTCTCGGTTGGGGGCGAGGAGCCGCGGCCCGCGCACGGCCGTTCCCCTTGGGCTGAGTCGTTGGCATGGGTGAGTCGGTCAGTGGGGCAGTCCGTCGCGATGCCGTCATGAGGGCACTCCGGCCAGGAGCGTCTCCGCCAGGCTCCGGTACATCGCGACGCTGTCGCGCAGCTCGTCGATCCCGATGAACTCGTCCGGCGTGTGCGCGACGTGGATGGATCCCGGCCCCACGAGCAGCGGAACGCCCCAGGCGTCCAGCAGCGGGATGTCGGAGGTGAATGCGACCGGCGCGGTGGGATATCCGGGCACGGTGTGAAAGTACTGCGGCGGGATGCACGTGCCGTACGTCAGGGTGGCGCGGCCGGCGGCCCAGCTGTCCAATGCACACCGGACGGCCTCCACATCGCCCACCAGCCGCACGAGCAATTCGGCCTCGGCCGAGCCGGCGATGATGTTCGCGGCCGTGCCGCCGCGGATCACGCCGACGTTGATCGTCGTCTCCCCCAACACAGGATCACTCGGAAGGGACAGCTCGGGGAGATCCGATAGGAGCCGCACGAGCGAATCGATCGCCGAGCAGCCGAGGGCCGGGTAGGCGGAATGCGCCTCACGCCCGGCCGTGCGGATCAGCACCCTGAGGGAGCCCTTCGCGCCCGTTGCGAGTCGGCTCTCCGTCGGCTCGCCGTTGATCAGGAACCGTCTGGCCGGCGGCAGTCCGTCGGTCAGGGCGCGTGCCGCGACCGCGCCATCGGACCCGCGCTCCTCTCCGACGACAAAGAGCAGCCCCACACGATCCTCGCCCCGGCGCGCCAGCCCGTCGGCCGCGGCGAGCATGGCCGCGGCGATTCCCTTGGCGTCGCAGGCGCCCCGCCCGAAGAGGTGCGGCCCTTCCACCCGCGGCGGGACGTGGGGCGGCACCGTATCCAGGTGCGTCGACAGCGTCACCGCCGGCGCTGATCCGGACCGCTCGTGGTCGCGGAGGGCCCACAGGTTGCCTCGACCCGGCGACACCTCCTGAATCGAGACCCGCCACCCCCGCGCTGCGAGCCACCGCTCGATGTAGGCGACGACGCGACCCTCGTCTCCGGAGACCGACGGGATGGCGATGAGCTCCGCCGCCAGCGCGACGACATCGATGGCGTCAGTCTCCGACATCTCGAGGCGGGATCACGGGCCCGCCGGTGTGTGATCGAGGCACATCGCGCAGTCCAGGTGAGCATGAACGAACCCGAACAAGATAGCGGCGCACGGCACCACAGGCCTCTCCGAGGACGAAGGCAAACGCCCCCGCCATTTCGTATATCTTCACGAGACCCGCACCCCATCCGGAGAGGCCCTACACGTGACGACCGAGTCGGCCGCCCCACAGCTCGTGATCAACACCCACCGGACGCGCCGCACGGCAGCCCATGCGGCGGCCTCGGTGCGGCCGATCGACTTCCACCGCACCATCCCCGGGTATCAGGCGACGCCGCTCGTCCCGCTCCGTCGGGTCGCCGCGGCACTCCGCGTCGGCAAGGTGGTCATCAAGGACGAGGCAGTCCGCATCGGGTTGCCCGCGTACAAGGTGCTGGGAGGCTCCTGGGCGCTGCACCAGGCGATCGTTCGCGCCACGGCTCAGGCCGCCGACCGCGTCGTGCCCTTCGACGAGCTCCAGAGCCGTGCCCGGCAGCTTGGTCGGGTCACGCTGTGCACGGCCACCGACGGCAATCACGGTCGTGGGATCGCGGCCATGGCCGAGCGGCTCGGGTTTGCGTGCGTGATCTACGTCCCGGCGGACATGGTCGCCGATCGCATCGCGGCGATCGAGTCTCATGGCGCGCAGGTGAGGCGCGTCGCCCAGGGCTACTCGGCCGCCGTGCACGCCGCCGCCGCGGCCGCGGGCGCCGAGGGGTGGTGGTTGTGCGCCGACACCGCGTCCGGGGACGAGCCTCCCGCCGCCGCGGCCTTCGTCGGTGACGTGAGCGCGGGTTACGAGACGCTCTTTCAGGAACTCGTCGATCAGCTGGGGAGCGCGCCCGATGTGCTGCTCGTGCAGGCGGGGGTGGGCGCCCTCGCCTCGAGCGCGATCACCTTCTTTCGCCGGCAGGGGGCGTCGACCCGGATCGCCTCGGTGGAGCCCGCCGGCTCGAATTGTGTGCAGGCGTCCATCGCCGCCGGCGAGCCCACGCAGGTCGCCGACTCTTTCACCATCATGGCCGGGCTCCGATCCCAGCAGATCTCGACGGCGGCCTGGCCGGTGCTCCGCGACGGCCTGCACGCCGCCATCTCCATCCCGGACGAGCGGACACGTGACGCGATGCGACTCCTCGCCCGCGACGGCGTCGTCGCCGGCGAATCCGGTGCGGCGGGGCTCGCCGGGCTGCTGGACGTCGCCTCCGACGCCCGGGGGCGCACCGAGTTGGGCCTCGAGCCGGCGGTGACGGTGGCGCTCATCAACACCGAGGGCGCGACCGACCCGCAGGGCTACGCCGAGATCGTCGGCGCGGACCCTGCCCCGGCCGTCACCGCGACCTGAGCCTTCTCGGGCGACCGCGGCCGGCGCCGGTCAGTGTGCGGTCGGTGCGGTCAGTGCTTGTGAAAGAGTCCCTTGAAAGCCTGAATCGGGTTCTGATGGCGGGATGACGCGCCGCCGGCGGTCGCCCCGGCGCCGGGCATCCCAAAGCTCCCGTGGAGGAGCGCGCCGGTTGTGCCGTCGACGAAGAACGACCGCGTCTCATCCCCGGCGGTGCCCTTGAGCAGCCAGGTGGGCTTCCCGAGACGGCCACCGAAGCCTGCGCTCACGATCGCGAGCCGCACGTCACCCTGGAGGCCCGAGTCGCGCGCCGTGCGCACGGCTGCGGGCAGGTCGACGAAGCCCGGCGCGAGCGGTTGCAGCGCCGCTCCTCCGGCGGCCGCGAGGTGCTTGGAGGTGGCACCGGCCGGCGTGTTGGTGACGATCTCCAGGCCGGCTCCATCCGTGGGCGACCGAAAGTAGTAGTCGATTTCGTACGGGCCGCTCGGGGCGGACGTGCTCTGGAGTCGGGCCGTGATCTGGGTCAGCATGGCATCCGGCCGCCAGGCGCGTCGAGCGTCGGAGAGCGTCGACTCCCCTGCCCGCTCGATCTGCGCCGGAAGTGGCTTCGGCGGGTCGGGGGCGATCGTCACCTGCGCGGGCGCGACGGTCACGGCGGCCGGTGTCGTCGTCCCGCCGCGCCCAGCGACCGCGCCCCGGACGATGAGAGCCGCGAGGAGCACCGCCACCGCGCCCGCACTCCACTTCATCCACGGCCGCAGGGTGGCCGGGAGCCCGGCCGGCAACGCGACCGGTACCGTGATGCTCCTGGGCCGGGCGGGGCTCGGCTCGCGAGGTGTGAGCGCGGGGCCCAGCGCGCGGTCCAATTCCGTGATGAGTCGCGCGACGTCCTCTCGCCAGCGGGTGTCGCTCAGCTCGATCGCGTTCCGCCGCGCGAGGTCCTTGATATTGTCGGGCAATTCCGCGGGCCCGGGCATCGTCGCCCCACCCACGAGCACCGGGATGACCCGTAGTCCCTGTCGCGCGAGCCCGCCCGCGACCTCGAGGCGAACGAAGTCGCCGGGGTCGTCGACGCGACGCTTGCCGACGCGGCCGGAGCCCGCCCATCGCTTCCCGATGACGACCAGCAGCACGGCGCAGCGGGCGACCGCCTCGTCCACGACCTGGACGAAGTCCTGGCCGGGGCTGATGTGATCGATGTCGACGAAGATCCGCTGCGCGCCGAACTTGGCGCTGAGTGCGTCGTAGAGGCGTCCGACGTGCCCCGCGCTGTCGTCGCGGCGGTAGCTGAGGAAGATCATCGGAGCCGTCGTCGTAATCGTGCTGGCGGCCATGGGAGGGAACGACATCGGATGTCTCCGTCAGGCGAGCGAGGGCGGCTTGAGCCGCACGAACACTCGCCAGTTCAGGACCTCATCACGCATCACGTCGGCCGCATCTTCCGCCAGGTCGCCGAGCGTCTCGACCGCCGGGGGCGTCCGCGCAGCGGTCTCCATGAGCGGCTCGAGCTGCTTGCACATGCGCTCCGAGCGGCGCGCCAGGTTCCAGAAATCCCCCTGGCTCTGGAACCCGTGGAGCGCCGTGGCGACGTACGGCAGGGTCGCGGCGAGGGCGGCCGCGCAGAGTCCAAAGCCGAAAATGCCGGTCAGATCGGTCCGGCTCGGGAGCGCCCGTCCACGGACGGCCCAGATGAAATCGATCAGCGCGAGCGCGAAGGCGGCGGCAAAGAGCGCCAGCGCCGTCCGGTGCAACCGGGCCTGGACGACGCGGAAGCGACGCTGCGTCCGCCCGTGATAGTGGCATTGCGGGCGCAGAAAGCGGTCGATCAGCATGTCACGGCAGTCGTCGAGCATGTCGGGTGTGAAGACGGCCGGAAACAGCCCGCCCTGCCGGGCGACAGCCCGTCCGTACCACGCGATCCAGGCGAAGTGATTCGCTTCGGTCGCCGCCTCGCCGCTGAGTCCCGCGGATCCGACGAACCGCAGTGGTCGACCCAGCGGCCAGAGAAACGCGAGGTACCGAAGCTCCTCGGCGAGCGACCGGTAATCGATCCACCGGGCGTGATAGCCGGCGTCGACCGCCTGCCAGTAGAGCAGGACGTTCACGAACAGGATCACGCAGACGACGGCCGCCTGGATCAACGCCGCCGTGTGCCCGTCACCCCACGCCATCTGCGCGCTGACCGCCACCACCACCGACAGGGGCGCGAAGACGTACGCCGCCGTCGAGACGTCGCGGTGCGCCGTGCCGAATCGCTCCGCCAGGCCGTCGGCCCAGGCGAAGTACTCGCGGAGCAACCGGGACACCGGCTCGGCGATGCGAGGGGTGATCGGGGTCGGGACAGCCCACGTCCGGTCCCACGCCAACCGGGCACGCTCGATCGAACGCTGGCCGAGTCGCACCGGAGCCGCACGGAATGGCCACTCGAACGCCCAGAGTGCGACGAGGGCGTTGAACAGGCCTCCGATCTTCCCGGTAGGCTTGGTGTGGAGATACTGGACGAGCGCGGGCGCGACGTTCTCCTGGCCCACCGCCTGGGCCACCATGCCCCGGGGCCGCCTACGGTCGTCCGACTCATCCTCGGGTGAGGGCGACGGAGGAGCGAGGATGCGGCCGATGGCGCCGGCGAGGTCGCGGGTCTCCGATCGGGCCGCCGGTGCGTCCAGCCCATCGGCGTCGAGTCGCCACCGCCCCGGGGCACGCGGATCGAGGAGCACCACGGGGAGATCCCACGCGCGCGCCTGCGACACGACTGCCCCCGTACCGCCCGCGCCTTCAGCCGGGGATCGATCCCAGACGGCGATGAGGATGTCGGCGTGGCGCAGGACAGCGCGACCCACTGCCGCGTAGGCCGCTCCGTCGAGTGTCGCGTCGGGACGGCCATCGAGCACCTGGACGGACTCCGCGTGACGCATCAGCCGCTCGAACGCCGTGCACGGGTCCTCGGCAATCGGCACCGTCGGTCCCTGAAACCCTGCGACGTAGCGGCGCGCGACACAGGGCAGCGGAACATGCAGCCGGTAGCCCATCTCGACGGCGGCCGTGGCGACGATCTGGTCCGCGCCTTCGGCGAGCGGTGAGATGAGGATCAGCTCGGGCTCGGGCTCATAGGCGAGCGCGTACTGGGTCGCGCAGTGCGTCACCGCCCGCTTGATCTCGGCGAGCACCGCCCGGACCTCGCCCTCGACCCCAGGCAAGTCGACGTCGCCCTCCAGCAGCCGATTGAGTCGATGTCCGGTGACACCGACCCGCAAAACCAGGCGTGGGCGCGGGGGCGTGCGGAGGGCAACCATGGGGACGCGGCGGGCGGGGGTCAGCCGGTGGTCTCCCCCCCAATCTGCCACCGATGTGCCCCAGGGCACCACTGACGCGGGCTGCCGATGGCGCTGCCGATCCCCGCTGCCGATCCGTCGAACCCGGGCCCTCCGGCCCCGCCGGCCGGCCCGGCTTGCCACCGGCCGGGCCGCTGGGCTAATTAGTTGCTCCGAGCAACTGAATTACTTGCTTTCAGCAACAACATTCGGGAGCATGAGCGTGGGCCAGGCCGACGATGAGAGCGGACGTCGCGCGGAGCTCGTCCGCCGCTTCAACCGCGCCTACACGCGGCGCATCGGGCTGCTCGACGAGGGGCTGCTCCAGAGCCCCTTCCCCCTGACCGCCGCCCGGATCCTGTACGAGCTCGCCCAGCGGCGTGCGTCGACCGCGGCGGAGCTGAACGTGGAGTTGGGGATCGACCCCGGCTACCTGAGTCGTCTGGTGCGGCGACTCGAGCAGCGCGGGCTGGTCGAGCGCAGGGTGTCCGCGACCGACGGGCGTCGGCGGGTGATCACGCTCACGCCCCGCGGCCGCGCCACGGCCGCGGACCTCGACGCCCGATCGCACCAGGCGGCCCGGGCGCTCCTCGCGCATCTCGCGCCCGGCGAGCAGGAGTCCCTTGTCGGCGCAATGGCGTCGATCGAGCGACTGCTCGATCCGCGGCGCCCCGCCGACTCGCCGTTCGTCCTTCGCCCGCATCGCCCGGGCGACATTGGCTGGATCGTGCATCGGCACGGTGTGCTGTACGCACAGGAGTACGGGTGGGATGCACGCTTTGAGGCACTGGTCGCCGAGATCGCGGCAAGCTTCATCCGCCACTTCGATCCGCGGCGCGAGCACTGCTGGATCGCCGAGCGGGAGGGCGAGCGGGCCGGGTGCGTGATGGTCGTGCGCGACACCGATCAGATCGCCAAGCTGCGCCTGCTTTTCGTCGAGCCGTGGGCCCGCGGCACGGGGCTCGGGCGGCATCTCGTGACCGAGTGCATTCGCTTCGCCCGTCAGGCGGGGTACGACCGCATCACGCTGTGGACCAACGACGTCCTGGTGAGCGCGCGCCGGATCTACGAGCGCGCCGGCTTCCGCCTCGTGTCCGAGGAACCGCACCAGAGCTTTGGTCATTCGCTCGTCGGTCAATCCTGGGAACTCGACCTCGATGCCGCAGGCGATACCCGGCATACCTGGTTGTGAAACGCCGGCCCGGCGTTACTCTGGTATCGATGCCCTCGGTCCCGGACCCGCGCGAGCAGGTCAGCTACCTCCTCTGGCAGCTCGCCCACGCGATGCAGCAGGAGATGTCCGCATCGCTGGCCGAGCTGAACCTGACGCTCTCGCAGCTCGGCGCACTCGCTCACCTCGCGCGGGACGAATCCTTCTCGACCGCTCACCTCGCCCGTCTCAGCGGCGTCACGCCGCAGAACATGAGTCTGACCGTCGTCAAGCTGGAGACCGAGGGATATCTCGCCCGGCGCCCGCACCCGACCCACGGGCGCATGAACCGGCTCGAGCTCACGCCACGCGGGCGGGCGGTGCTCCAGCAAGGCCTCTCCCGCGTGAGGCGGATCGAGAGCGAGACGCTCTCCGACTTCTCACCATACGAGCGGGACGAGCTGCCCGAGCTGCTGCGCCGTGCGCTCCTCCGCATCCGCCACATCCCCGGCTCCGTCCGCACCGGACGCGACGCGCGCGCCATCTAGCGATACCCGGCACGTCGGCCGCCGCCGGTGCCGCTCGGCCTGCAACTATATGCATGCATGCCTCGGCGTCGCTCGGCCGTCAGGCGCCGGGCGCCCGATGTCGCTTCTGGGGACTCGCGCGAACGGATTGGCGCCCATGGGTCTGGCCGCGCCCGGGCGAATAAACATGCGGCCGTCTCTTGACCTTCTCCGCGCCCGCGCGTAGCATGGCGCCGATTGGCCAGGGTTCACGCCGCGCGGCTTCCACGCAGGCGCGGCGCATCCAGATCGACGCCGGCGGAAGGGCCGACGGCGAGTCGGCCGACACAACTCAAGGGGAGGTCGTCGTGAGGTCGATGCCTGTCCGTCGTACCGCGGTGGCGGCGCTCGGCGTCAGTATCGCCGTCGTCGCCATGTCGGCAGCAGCGCGCGCCCAGGGCGCACCGGGCGCGCCGGGAGACGCCCCACCGGGTGTGCTGCCAGGGGTCAAGATCGGCGGAAGCCCCAACATGCACCTCGTCGGGCACATCCCGCTCGGCGGCTACTTCCGCGTGATGGACGACGAGATCGAGCAGGATCCGACCCGGCCCTACGCCTACGTCTCGCAGGCGCGCGACCGCCCTGGCTTCACGATCATCGATCTCCGCGACCTCGCCAACGTCAAGGTCCTCTACCACTGGAGCATCGAGCAGCCCGAGCTGCATCAGGGCCTGGGCGGCATGGACGGGAAGTACTTCAAGCTCAACAACCGCTACTACTACGTGCAGTCGCTCCAGTTCTCGCCCGGCACACCGGATGCGGATCTGGGTGCGGTCGTCGCCGACGTCACCGGTCTCCCCGACACGACGAAGATCAGGATCGTGGCCCGCCTCCGGGACGCCGCCGAGCCGGGCGGGTTCCACAACACGTTCATCTACCGCCACTCCGACGGTCACATCTACCTGGTCACCACCGTCAATGGGCCACACACCAACGTCTACGACCTGGCCAAGGTGGTGAGCACACCCGACACCGCGCAGTGGAAGGTGTCCGAGTTCCCAGTGCCGGAGACGGAGACGAACTCCCGCTTCGGCCGCTTCGGCTACCACGATTTCTACCTCGCCTACGATCCGGCCACGCATCAGGACAAGTTCTACGGGGCCGGGCGTGGCGGGTACTACGTCTACGACATCAGCAACATCAAGCAGCCCAAGCTGATCACGTCGATCACCGGCTCGGCGGGGATCGCCTTCGGCCACACGTTCACGCCCGACCCGACGGGACGCTACGGCATCGCCGAGACGGAATACGAGTACGCGCCAATCCGCATCTTCGACCTCCAGCCCGGCTTGCAGGGGAAGGTGCAGACGATCACGCGCCCCGTCGGAGCATGGACGCCCGACTGGCACGACCTCGTGCACAACCACGAGGTCCGCTGGCCGTTCGTCTTCGCATCGAGCTACGAGGACGGCCTTCAGGTCTTCAGCATGTACGATCCCACCCACCCGGTCACTGTCGGCTGGTACTACACCTGCCAGTGCACGCACGAGCACGGCTTCGGCGGTCCACCCGCGTGGGAGGGCACGAGCGTCATGCAGGGCGCCTTCGGGATCGACATCCGGAATCGCGATGGGCTGATCATGATCAGCGACTCCAACACGGGGGTCTGGTTCTTCAAGATGGACGGCTTCAACGGATGGAACGGCCACGACTGGGGGATGCCGAACATCTCCAGCGTCCAGGACTACGACCACGGCCCGGAAGGCGCGCAAGCGCCGGCCGGTAAACCGGCCGCGATGCCGTAGCGCGGAACCGCGTGCGACGACGGGGCCGGAACGTTCGCTATCCGGCCCCGCGTAGCCGCCGCGACGCGATCTCGACTGCGATCGCGGCAATGGCGACCGCGAACAGCCACGACGCGAACGGCTGAACGGGCGGCCGCCGCGTGCCGGCGATCGGCACGGCGGCCGGCGCCCCGAAGCGGGCGATCCACGACGCGAGCGGAGCGGGGTCGCGGTCCGACGACAGCGCCCGAGGGAGCGCCGGCGCGTACGCGACCCCACTCACCTGTGACGCCCACCAGCGCCGATGGGCGGCCATACCGCTGTCACCGCCAGCCAACCGCCAGCGCCAGCTGTCCTCGTAGCCGATCTGAAGGACGCGCCCGCCCCCCAGCCGGCGGACCGCGCCGGTCACGAGGCCGCCCTCCCCCCGTCTGTCGGTCGCCGTCGCACCCCGCCGTAGTCCGGCGATCGGATCGGCCGCGAGCGCGCCGCGCGGGTCGCTCGCGGGGATGACTCGGCGACCGGGGAGCCGCGGACCGAGGGGCCCGACGGCTACGTCCGGAAACGCGCTCGGCGCTTCGCCGACGAGAATCACGCCGCCGCCCGACCGCGCATAGCGGCCCAATGCCGCGGCGTCGAGCGTGGCCGGACGGTCGACCACGATCACGGCCGCGTATCGCGCCGTGTCGAGCACCGGCGCGGCCCCCTGCCCGACGACCGCACGCGGCGCCACGGTCAGCCTCGTGTCGACAGCCCACCCGTCTTCCTCCAGCGCTCGGACAAGGAACTTGGTCTCCCACCCTGCGGGACCGGCGACGAGGAGCGGACGCAGCACGAGCGAGTCGCCCGGACCGACACGGGCGACGACACCGGCAACGGTGGCGTCGAGCATGCCGCCGACCGTCCGTCCGCGAAAGACCGCGCCCACGCCACTCACCCGCGCGACTGCGCCGATCGGCCCGGTCGCGTCCCGCACGACGACCGCTGCACCTGCCGGGGCCGCCACACCGACGCGCACCACGCCCGAAGGGTCGGGGAGCGGCTCCACGACCATTGCCGCGTCGGCCAGCGGTGCGGTCCCCGCTACCCGCCACGTCACCCGCGTCCCGGTGCCGGCGAGTGCCGCCAGCCAGTCCCGGTCCACGCCACCCGGGAGATCGCGCACGAGCGCATCCACGGCGTTGGGCGCCGGTCCGGTCGTCCAGCGACGCAGTGCCGCCGAGCGCGCGCGCTGATCGAGCGGCAGGGCCCAGGTGCCGCCCGCGGCATCGCGCCCAGTCCGTGGCCACGCGAGCCAGACCGACGCCAGCAGGGCCGCGATGGCGACAAGCCGGAGGAGCCGCTCGAACGCGGCGCGAGCGCTCATGGCATCATCGCGTCAGGGCGTAGACCACGACGTTCACGCCGAACCGCGTGTTGTCGACCGACTGCAATCGCTTCGACTCGGCGTGATAGCCCCACTCCGAGCTGTAGTCCTTGCTGGAGTAGAGCACGAGGATGCGGCGCTCCCGCACGACGGCCTGCAAGTGGTCGTGGACCAGGTTGTCTCCCCAGCCATTCAGCTCGTGGCTCGTCGCCGGCGGTCCGTCCGGGAAGCGGAAAAAGCACGAGTACAGCTCGTGGTCGTTCGGCAGATCGACCAGCGGGCCCGCAGTGCGTCCGATCTCCTCGGTCGCCGTGCGGTGAAAAATCCCGCCCACGTCGTGGTTGTGGTCGTCGATGAAGAGCATGCCGCCCCGGTCGAGATACCGGCGCACATTGGCGCGCTCGCGCTCGGTGAGCCGGAACGGCAGATGCCCGGTGAGATAGACCAGCGGGTAGTCGAACAGCGCGGGCGTGTCGAGGGCAACGACGGCGCCGGCGGGCGCCACGTCGATCGACGTGTAGCGGGCGACGGAGTCGATCAGGTTGGCGGGGACGAGCGGGGCCGAGTCCCAGTCGCCGGACGCGTACCGGCCGGTGGCGAAGACGAAGCGGCTCATGCGCGACGACCGCAGGCACGGCGAGCGTGTGCCGGATCGGAGAGGTCGAAGATCACACCTCGGGATGCTCCCACGGTCATGGTAGGATCCACTCGGAGAGCCCCGCCCGACCCTCGAGCCCTGCACCGATGACTGTCCGCGTGTGGGCAAGTGCATCGCGCGCGTCCCGCCCGTCGCGAATGGCGGTCAGCAGGTCGCCGAGGGCCGCGCCGAGCGGCGGATCAGGTGCCATGGCATCGACCCGGATGACGGCGAGCGAATCGATCACCGCGCGGAGCGCGGCCGGACCGCCGAGCGCGGACTCCGCCGCCGTCGCGGAGCTCGCCCCTTCTTCTCCCGCGCGTGCAAGAGCCGCGAGGGGGGCCGCCAGGCGCGCCAGCCACCGGTCCGCGCTGACATCGGGGACCGGCCCGCGCGCCCGGGGCCCCGGCTGCGGGTGCTCGGTGCCGGTGAGCCGCACGCGCCCCACATCGACCACGATCCGCGGCGGACGACTCCGCATGTACACCCTGGGCGCGAGCCCGCGCGCGCTGTCCAGCATCGTCGCGGCGCGCTGTTCGAGCGGCAGCGCCCGGCGCGGCGCGATGGCACCAAGCTCGCTCGCGGCGTCCGTCATCGCGCGCAGGGCGGAATCGAGGAGCGCCCGCTCGGGAGCGGTCAGCGCGTCAGCGACCGGGATCTGTCCCTCGTCGCCGCCCGAGAGAAGCCCCGTGAGGGCGCTCCGCACGCCGTCCTGGCGGCCGGCAAGACGGCGTGTGCGCTCCACGAGCGAGTCCTTCGGAAGGGCCGGGGCGCGCGCCAGGCGCCGGAGCAGCGCCGTCGTCGCGAGCACGATCGCGCGCTCGCTCTCGAGTGAGCGGTCGCTGACAGTCGGCGCGGCTCCCGGCACGGCGATCGAGTCGGCCTCCTCCTTCGTCGCGATCCGGATCGTCCGCGTGTCGGACGTCCCGACCCCGGGACCTTCGATCGCGTTCCCGTCGTGCGCGATCGCTCGGACCGAGAGGACGGTTCCGGGCCCGAGCGCGAGCGCACCGAGGCGAAGCGTGCCAACGAGTGTGGCCTCGCGACGATGCGCATCCGCCGACAGCTGCACCTGGCCGAGCGTCAGCACCCGACCGTGCACACCACCGCTTTCCTCGGATCCTGCAGTGACGATGACCTCGAAGGCGCCGTCGGCGAGCCCGATGTCATCGCTCGCGTGAGCTTCGAGCGGAATCTCCCCGGTGGCCGCTGCCAGCACGGTATCGGCCGAGGGCCGGATGAGCTCCACGGCCGGCGGCGCATCGCGCTGGGGGGCGAGGATCAGCAATCGCTCCGCCGCCGCTCGGCTCGCATCCCTGATCCGCAGCAGGGCCGGACCCTCGGGCATCCCGACAACGACCTGCCACCCCGTGCCGCTTGCGTCCGCCCCCGGGCGCACGGCGAGCGTCGTCGTCACCCGCGACGTACGGCTCGTCCCTCCGCTCGGGTTCGGGGAGCCCCCTACCGCGGCGGCCGGCCCCGGGAGCCCAGCCTGGCCCTCGAAGGTCGCCGCGAGCCCGTCCGGAACACCGGGCCCGCGGACGAGCACCGTGCTCCCCGCGAGCCCCGCGACGTCGGCCGGGTCGCGCAGCGCACGCGCGGGCAGCCTGGCATAGGCCGGCGGCCTGATGACAACGGTGATCGGCGAGAGCCGACTCCGCACGTCAGCCAGGGTGTGCGCCCCGCGCGCGACATGGCGCCCACTCGCTGGCGGAGTGACCTGCCTGACGAGCAGGATCGCGGCGAGGCACCCGCCGGCCGCGGGGAGCAGGTGGCGTGATCCGGCGCGCCGGAGCAGGCCGATCAGATCCACCTGTGCGTCGGTCACGGCGCGCCTCAGTACGTCGCCCGCGCCCGCGTCCTCGCCCGTCCCGCCCGATCGGCGGTCGATCGCCGTGACCAGGGCGTACCGGAGCGCGGGCACGCGCGCCTCGATCCAGAGCGCCACCTCGGCAGGCGACCGCACGGCGCGCGCGCGCCAGACCACCAGACCGGCCGCCACGGCCCCGGCGATCACTCCCACGCTCACACCCGCCACCGTGCGTGCGAGCATCGCCGCGGCCACCCCCCAGAACGCGGCCGACACCAGTGCCACACCGGCCAGCCCCGCGCGTGCGCGGCGCACCAGGACCTCCGGGCCCGCGGCCGGACCTCGCCTGGTCGCACCGCCGGCCCGGCTCATGCCGGCCGCCGGGCGGCGCCACGCCGGATCGCCAGCTCGGCGAGCAGTGCCAACGCCGCGAGGGCGAGCAACAGCGCGCCGAGCCATGACCGCCGCGGAGGCTCCGCATCAACGCCCCTCCCGACACTCGCCATCGCGACCCGCGTCGGACTCACGGCGCCGGCGCCCGTCCAGGCGAGCGGGGCCCGGCCGCCCGGCGGCGGGTCGTCGGCCGCCCCGCACGGTGCGTGGAGCGCTGCCTGGAGTCGGCGAAATTCCGGGCGCAGTGTGAGGTCGCCCTCGGCCGGGATGGGAATCGCGACGTCGCGCTCGCAGGAACCCGGCGTCGACGAGCCCGGGGCACGTCTGGCGCGCTCGACGGCCGCAGGGTCGCCGTCGCTCCAGCGGGCGACGACGCGCCCACCTGCCCCGTCGAGCCGCCAGGGCCTCGCGAACGCGGCGACCACGACGACATCGCCGGCGACGACCGCGCCGACACTGTCCGCCGGCACCCGGGGCACGGTGTGCGCGGCGCGTCCGTCCGGCGGCCAATCCACCACCGGTCGCGCCATTCTGTCAGGGCGCGGCGCCGGCCGCTCGGCGACCCGGACGACGCCGATCCGACCGGCCCACTGGGCCCGGAGCGGCCCAGTCGCTGCATCCTCCTCGTCCGCGGCGAGCGGCGAGATCAGGACCATCTCGACCGAGTCGGCGCGGTCCCGCCACCGCCCTGCGGCCTGCATCGCCGCCACGAGGGCAGTGCTGATCGAGCCGTGCCGCATCCCGCTCACTACTCCCCCTGCGACGTGCGGCCCGGCGAGCCGCGCCAGTGAATCCTCGACGTGCGACTCGACGAGGCGCGCCGAGGAATCGAAGAGCACCAGGAGCACACGCCGTCGAGCGCCCGCACCGCTGCCGTCCGCGGCCTCCATCCCGGTCCAACGGCGCGCGCTGTCGGCCACCGCGCCGAGATCGGCGACATCGTCCGAGCGGTCGGCCGCCACGATCGTGACGAGCGCGACGCGCGGCTCGCGCGGCCGGGGGCGCGCGAAGGCGAGTCCGGTGAGGCAGACGGCGGCGAGTCGACAGGCGAGGAGCGGGCCGTCGGTCGGTCGTCGGATCCACCGCCGGACGACGCTCGTGCCGCTCGGTACGAAGCGCGCGGTCGGCAGCATCGTGCCGCGCGGCTCACGCAGGGTGATGAGGTGCAGCGCCCCGATCGCCGCCGCCGCCACGGCGCTCACGAGCAGAAACGCAGGCGCGCCGAACGTCATCGGATGGCGGGCACCGTCCGATCGAATGCGAGTCGCGTGACTCGGCGCACGAGGCGATCCGCGGGGTCATCGGTGGTCGCGAGCAGAAAGGACGCCCCTGCCGCGAGCCACTCCGCCTGGAGCCCCGCCCGCCACGCCCGGAACGCGTCGTCGTACGCCGCCCGCGTCCGAGACGTCCACGTGCGCCGCACCGTCGGGTCCTCGGGGTCGCTGACGACCTGTGCGTCGGTCGGCGGATCGAGCTCCGCCCGCGCGACGAGATGGATGGCGTACCATTCGCCGTCGCTCGTGCGTGCTGCTCGCACCAGGGCGGGCACATCCGGATCGAGGAAATCGCCAATGACGACGACCCGCCCGCTCCGCCCCCGAGTGAACGTCCCCGCCCGTGCGAGGCATCGCCCGAGATGGGCGACCCCTCGAGGTGCGACCGTGCCGAGGACGGCCGCCAGCGCCGCCACCGTGTCGCGACGAGTCGTCGGCGGGAACCGCGCGAGCTCGTCACCCGAGGCGACCATGAGCCCCACCGGGTCACCCCCGGCGTGGGCTACCGACGCGAGGCCCAGCGCGAGTGCGCGGGCCACCTGCCACTTGGTTCGCCCATCTGTCGGGAACGCCATCGAGGCGCTGGCGTCGACGATCAGCATCGTCGGCCAGATCGCGTGGTCGTCGGTGATACGGACGAAGGCGCGGTCGGTGCGCGCCAGCAGCTTCCAGTCCAGCCGGCGCGGATCGTCGCCCTGACGGTACGGGCGATACTCCGTGAGCTCGGAGCCCGTGCTCCGCCTCCGGGAATGGTGTACCCCCGGCGGCCCAGCGTCCAGTCGGCCCTGTGCCGGCCACTGGACACCGCGAAGCGCGTCGAGGAGCGGGCCGACGTCGGCGAGCGCCGAAGGGGAGACGGTCGCCGGCGTCCTAGAGCCGGACATTGCTCGCCGGGGGCGGCACACGGTCGAGCACCTGCGCGATCACGTGCTCGGGCGTGACGCCTTCCGCCTCGCCGGCGTACGAGAGCAGCACGCGGTGGCGGAGCACGGGTCGGGCGACCCGCCGGATGTCCTCCGGGCTGACCGCGAACCGACCGTCGAGCAGTGCGTTCGCCTTGGCGCCCAGGATCAGCGCCTGTCCGGCGCGCGGGCCGGCCCCCCAGCGGACCGCCCGGCGCACGACGTCGGGCGCGCTGGCCGCGTCGGGCCGGGTCGCCCGGACCAGGTGCGCGGCGTACCGGAGCGCCGGCTCGGCGGCCGGCACCTCGCGGGCGAGTCGCTGCAAGTCGGCCGCGTCGGCACGGGAGAGGACGGGCGCGAGCGGCGCCGGCACCGCACCCGTCGTCTGTCGCAGAATGGCGACTTCCTCCGCCTCGTCGGGATAGTCGACGCGAATGTCGAACAGGAAGCGGTCGAGCTGGGCCTCGGGGAGCGGGTAGGTCCCCTCCTGCTCGATCGGGTTCTGGGTCGCGAGGACGAAGAACGGCTCGGGGAGCGAGCGGGTCTCACCGGCGGCCGTGACGCGGTGCTCCTGCATCGCTTCGAGCAGTGCCGCCTGCGTGCGCGGCGGCGCACGGTTGATCTCGTCGGCGAGCAGGATGTTGGTGAACACCGGTCCTTCGATGAAGCGGAAGCTGCGATGCCGCCCGACCGGATCCTCCTCCATGATCTCGGTCCCGGTGATGTCGGTCGGGACGAGGTCCGGGGTGAACTGGACTCGCCGGAACCCGAGATGGGTCGCGTCGGCGACCGTCCGCACGAGCAGCGTCTTGGCGAGCCCCGGCACGCCGACGAGCAACGCGTGCCCGCCGGCGATGAGCGCCATCAACACTTCCTCGACGACCGGCGCCTGACCAACGATGCGGCGGGCCACTTCGGCCCGCAGCGCACCAGCGGCAGCGAGAAGCCGGTCGCGGTCGAGTCCGGACACCGGCGGTGACGTGACCGTCACACAGCGTCGGAGAGGCTTGTAAAGTTGAAGTCGTGCGCCTTCACGACGGGCATGGCGATGTCCCCGCCCGACTCGGTCCCCGCGAGGCGCGCCGCCGGCCCGATCGCCTCGATGTTGTTGAGCAGAAAGATCGGCGAGTCGTTGAAGCGGAAGTTCTTCACCGGGTGCGTGATCTCACCGTGCTCGATGAGGAACGTACCGTCCCGGGTCAGCCCGGTAAACAGCGCGGTGCGCGGATCGACCGAGCGGAGATACCAGAATCGCGTGACGAGAATGCCCCGCTCCGTCCCCTTGATCATTTCCTCCATCGGGGTCGGGCCGCCGGCGAGCTTGAGCGAGTTGAAGCGTCCGGTGAATGGCTTCCCCTGCTTCTGCGCCCAGAAGCGCGTGTAGGAGAGATTCGCGAGCACGCCGTCCTGGATCCAGACCTGACGACCCAGCGGGAAGCCCTCGCCGTCGAATGCCGTCGACAACAGTTGCGGGTCGGCCGGATCGGAGAAGAGCGTGACGCGCGAGTCGGCCACCTTCTGGCCGATCTTGCTGCCCCCGGCCGGGTTGACGAACGGACTCCGTCCCTCGTCGGCGAGCCGCGCATCGAGGGAGAAGCCCAGCAGCTGCACGAGGTCCCCCACCGCCTGCGGCTCGAGGATCACCGTGTAGCGCCCGGGCTCCACGGCGACGGCGTTGCGTGAGCGATGCGCTTTCTCGACCGCGCGCTGGGCGACCGCCTGTGGGTCCAGCTTCGCCCACTCGTGCTCGTCGGCCCCGGCCCACCCGGAGCCCAGCCCGTCGGCGGTGCGGACGGTGAGCGTGTAGTTGGCGTCGGTGCTCCGATGATACGCAGAGAGGCCGGCCTTGTTGGCCACGACCGTCGCCCGCGCGGTCACCACGATGTAGCCGGCCGCCCTGATCGCCTGCTCGCCTGCGGCGGCCCGCGCCGACTCGAGCACGGTGAGCGCCGCCCGAGCGCGGTCGGCAGGCGTCACTGCCGCCGTCGCCTCGAAGTACGCCGGCACGGGACGGATCGTCTGCGGCCCCAGAGCTGGCATCGCCTCCGGGTCGTCGGGCGCGAGATGCGCGAGCTGCTCCGACCGCGCGACCGCGGCCGCCACGGCGTCATCGGAGATGTCGTTGACCTGCACCCTCGCGTGCTTCGGCCCGAACCAGCTCTCGACGACGACGGTCGTGTCGACAACGTCGCCGGTGGTGGCGAGCTGGTTGGCCGCGAAGCGCGTGTTGCCTCGTACGGTGCTGATGACGTCGATCTCGCACCCGTCGGCGGTCGAGCGCTTGAGGCCACGCTCGGCGATGCCCTCCAACTCCTCACGCGAGAGGATCGCGAAGTCGGCCCCGGCCGGCGTCGACCGCCGCCCCGCACCGGCCGCCGCCGACAGCCCCCGCGCCACGGCCGCGCGGCGGCCCATGAGCGAGGTGTCTCCGGGCGCGCTCACGCTTTCCTCCCCGTATTGATGACGTTGACTTGCGCGAAGCGGGCGGGGACGGCGCCGTGGCTGACCGCGTTACTCTGCGGCGGTTGGCCCTTTCCGTCGAAGAAGCTGCCATTCACCTCGTAGCTCCGCTTGCCGCCGATCATCTTCATCGAGTTCCAGAAGTCGGGAGTTCGGATCTGATAGGCCACGTCCTTGAGCATCCCGACGATCTTGCCGCCGCGAATCTCGTAGAACAGTTGGCCGCTGAACTGCGCGTTGTACCGCTGCTGGTCGATCGAGAACGAGCCATCACCGACGATGGCAATGCCGCGGTCGGTCGCGGCAATGAGGTCGTCCCACGAGTGGTCCTGCGCGCCCGGGAGCAGCGACACGTTGGGCATGCGCTGGAACTGCACGTCCCCCCAGCTCTGCGAGTGGCAGCAGCCGTGTGAGCGGATCGGGCGCCCCTGCTTGTCGTACCACCAGCGCAGCCAGGTCGCCTGCTCGCGCGTCGTCTGGTAATCATTGACGACGCCGCCCTTGATGAGCAGGAAGGTGTCGGGTACGACACCATCGTCGTCGTATCCGATCGTCGACAGCGCCCCCGGCTGCGCCCGATCGCCCTGGATGTTCATGAACGAGGGGCCATACCGGAATTGCCCGAGCATCTTCTCGGGCGGAGCCACGAAGCTCGTCCCCGCATAGTTCGCCTCGTATCCCATCGCCCGGTCGAGCTCGGTCGGGTGGCCGATCGACTCGTGGATGGTGAGCCAGAGGTTCGAAGGGTGGAGCACGAGATCGTAGCGTCCCACGTCGACCGGCTTGGCCGAGAGCCGTTCGTTCGCCTCTTCTCCCCACTTCTGCGCGTGCGCGACCAGGTCGGCCTCCAGGACGTACTCCCACCCACGCCCCATTGGAGCGAGGACGTTCTGTCGGAGCTGGAAGTCGGTCCGGTCGGGCGAGATCGCCGTGATCTGCATGGTCGGGTAGCTTCGCACGACAGTCTGGCGGATCGTCGAGCCCAGGGTCGACGCGAAGTTCCGCTCCTCTTTGACGAAGAAGAGACCGCTGTTCACAAACTTCACATTGGTCGCCTTCAACGCCTCGGCGTTGGCGCGGAGCAGCAGCTCCGCTTTCTGCTCGAGCGGGATCGACCAGGGGTCGACGGTGAAGTGGCTGGTCCACGAGGCGTTCGGGTGCGCCTCGGCCGGGGCGAGCTCGACGGGCCGGTCACGGGCGATCCGGCTCGCACGCGCGGTCGACACGGCATGCTGCGCGGCCGTGCGCACGCCGTCCTCGGTCAGGGCCCGGGTCGCCGCGAAACCCCAGGTCCCGTCGACGAGGGCACGGACGCCGCACCCGAGGGTGTCGGTGTCCACGACGTTGAGGATCTGGTGCTCGCGGGTCAGGACGAAGTTCTGCTGGAGCCGCTGGATCCGGGCGTCCGCGTACTGCGCGCCGGCCATCTGCGCGGCGTTGATCGCGGCCAGCAGCAGGGCGTTGATCGCGGGAGGGTCACCCGCGAGGTCCGCCGCCGCGCGCGGCAGCGTCTCGCTCGCCACGCCGAATTGGGGAAGGGCCCACAGTCGGCCGCTCCGCGTGTGGGCCACCACCAGTGCCGCGGCAGCCGTTCCCTGCTTGAGAAACTCGCGACGATCCGTCACTCACCCCTCCAAGGAAGTCCTGCGGCCGCGTGCCGCGACCCGATCCACGGCGCCGACATTGACGCCGACCACGGCGCCGACATGCCCGCCGGCCCGCCGCGCTGCCATTCCGACCCCGCCCGCCCCCCGCCCCCCCGCCGGCGCTACCCCACACATGTGTCTCGCCCTATTCTAGATACCGGACGCGCCTCCGTACACCGGTCAGCCATTCACAGTTCTTGCACACGCCCGGCGCGGTCGCAAGCGCTCGGCGGCGGGACCCGCGCGAGGAGACAGCGCATGACATCCCCAGTGAGACACCGCCAGGATACTGTTCGGTCGCCTGATGAAGCGCCCGGCGGGAAGGAGCTGCGCGTCACGAGCGCGACGTTCGAGGCCGGTGGGTCGATTCCGCGCCGCGTCGCGCTATCGGGATGCGGCGGGGAGAATGTGTCACCACAGCTCGCGTGGACGGGCGCGCCCGCGGAGACGCGAAGCTTCGCCCTCACCTGCTTCGACCCCGACGCGCCGACCGGATGCGGGTTCTGGCACTGGGTCGTGGCCGACATCCCCGCCAGTGTCACCAGCCTGGAGGAGGGCGCGGCCACGAAGGGTTTACCGCGCGGGACCGTACAGGGGATGACGGACTACGGCACGGCCGCGTGGGGTGGCCCCTGCCCGCCGCCGGGCGACGCCCCGCACCGGTACATCTTCACGGTCTATGCGCTCGACATCCCCTCGATCCAGGGGGCGAGCCCATCGATGAGCGGTGCCCGGCTCGTGTTCTCGATGCGCGGCCACCTGCTCGCAAAGGGCCACGTCGAGGGTCGCTTCGGCCGCTGACGCGGTGGACGCCGCCCGCTACGCGGAGTGCGCGGGCCGGCCCGCAGGCACGAGCCCGTTCCCGGCGGGAGCGTGGGTGCCATTTCCGCCAGGCGCGGGCTGGGGAGCGTCGCCCGGGACGCGGAAGAAGTGCACGAGCTCCTGCATCGCTTCGGCCTGGGCAGCCATCTCCTGGGCGGTGGCGGCCAGATCCTCCGCCGACGTGCTGTTTTGACTGGCGACGCTGTTGATCCGCTGCATCGCGACGGTGATGGCGCCGATGCCACGCGACTGCTCGCCGGCGGCGGCGGATACGTCGCCGACGATCGTGCCGGTCCCCGCCATCGACTGTTCGAGCTCGGTCAGGATCGTCGCCGATCGCGTGGTGATCTGCTCGCTGGCGGCCGCCATCTCCCGGATATCGACGGCGGTCCGGCGGCTGCGCTCGGCGAGTGCCCGCACCTCGGTCGCCACGACGGCGAACCCGCGCCCCTGGTCCCCCGCCCGCGCGGCCTCGATCGACGCGTTGAGCGCCAGCACGTTGGTCTCGGTCGCGATCTCGTCGATCACCGCGATCCGTGCCAGGATCGTGCGCATCATCTCGATCGTGTCGCGGATCGCGGCACTCCCTTCCTCCATCTTCCGCACATCCCGTTCGGCCATCGCCCGCAGGTCGCCGCCATGTTGCGCGGTCCGGGCCGCGAGCGCGCTCAGTCGCTCGACTTCGGCCAGGGTACTCTGGACGGCGGCTGTCTCGTCGCGCGTGCCCTCGGAGAGGCTGTGCGCTGACCCGGCGACCTGGGTCGCCGCCGCGGCGATCGCCCCCGCGCTCCCGCGGAGCGACGTGGCCGTGCGGGCGAGGGTCTCCGTCATCCCGACGAAGGCGTGGGCGAAGGTATCCGCGGCGGACCGCGGCCCGACCCGAACGCCGACGTTCCCGTCCGCGATCTCCCGGCTCACCCCCGCCATCTCGCGCAGGTAGCCGGCCATCATCGCGAACGCCCGGCCGAGCATGTCCTCGTCCGACCGGGGCTGAATCGCGACGCTCAGGTCCCCACCGGCGACACGCTCCGCGACCGAGGCCATCTCCCGGAGGTAAGCGCTCATCGCCGCGAACGCGTGCCCGAACCGGTCGGCCTCCGACCGCGGGGTGACCTGCTGCGTCATGTCGCCCCGCGCGATGGCCTCGGCGGCCGCCGCCATCTCGTGGAGATAGGTGAGCATCGCCTGCATCGAGGCGAGCAACTGCCCGATCTCGTCGTCCGACCGAATCTCGATCGTGGCCGTCATGTCGCCGTGCGCGATGCGATCTGCCGCTTGCACGGCCGCCAGCATGGGTTGCGTCAACGATCGGACCGCGAAGACCGCGAGCACGCCGAGCATGAGGGTCGCCGCGATCGCCAGAAGGACGATGCGCTGGAATGTAGCCCGCTGGACCTGATCGGCGGCCATGAACGCCTGGTCGATCGCCTTGGTGTCGCGCTCGGTCAGGTCGCCGAGCGCGCGCCGGATCGTGGTGTAGGCGTCGGTCGCCGAGTCCTTGGCGGCGATGACCCGCAGGCTGCGGTCGCCCGCGATGAGCCGCGTCGTCGACGCCGTCGCGACCTGCACGTAGGCGGTGAACTGACGCCCGATCGAGTCGAGTGCCGCCTGATCGGCGACGGCGTTCCGGAGAAGGTGACTCCGGGTGTCCTCGAAGCTCTTCGCCAACTGGTCGGCCTGGCGGAGGCGGATCGGATTGGCCTCCTGCACCGCGTCGTCGTACGCGCGCTGGAGGGCGACCAGGATCTCCTGGAGGCTGCGACTCCCCTGGACCGAGGGGTAGTACCCGTCCCGGATCGACATGAGGTGCTGCCGATTGATCCGGTCCGATCCGATCGTGATCCCGACGACGAGCAAGAGCGCGAGCGCCGCGATGCCGGGAAGGATCAGGATCTTCTGCGCGAAGCTCAGCTTCGCTATCCGGCCCAGGCGCGCGCGCACCATCGGCGAAGGCCTCACACGCTGCGCGGGGGGCCGGTTACTGGGCCGCGAAGACGAAGTGCTGCTGGGCAAGCTCCCGCACTTTGTGGCCGGCGATCTCCGCCGGGTAGAAGCGCATCGCCGCCACCGCGTTCCGCACTGACGTGCTGAAGGCGTTGTCCGTCGACTTCACGACCTGGAAGGTGCTCATATCCACGCGGCCGGTCGTATCGACCACGAACTCGGCGGTCACTTCGCCGCTCCGGGCCCGGCTGAGCAGGGCGAACGGGTATTGCGGCCGGGGGTTCCCCGGGCGGGACTCGGCAGGCTTCTCGACCTGAAACTCGAAGAAGGTCTGCTCCTGGGTCTGTCCCCGATCGGTTGGGCTGCTGGCGACCTGGCGCGCCTGGGCGAACGCCGGAAGAGCAGCAGTGAACGAAGCCAGCACGGCAAGGAGAAGAGAGCGGCGCATGAGGGAAGGGCGTTCGGAGGCGAGCGACGTATCGAACCGGTGCACTGGAAGACGATCCGGCGCCGCCCCAGTCACCCTGGCGGCGTGCCCTATTAGAAGCCCATAACGTTCGACCGCCCCGTCCGGAGGGCGGCCGCCGACCCCCTTTGGCCGTGCTCCGGCGTAGCTTAGGGAACGACCTCGCTCCGCTCCGCGCGTGCACTCTGAGGCATCGATGAGGGATCCGATCGTCCTGACGGTCAACGGCACCCGCCACGAGACGGCGGCCGCGCCCGAGACGCCGTTGCTCTACGTCCTGCGCAACGAGCTCCAGTTGAACGGGCCCAAGTTCGGCTGCGGATTGGGGCAGTGCGGCGCATGCACGGTGCACCTCGGGACCGAGGCCGTGCGGTCGTGCACGCTCCCCGTGAGCGCGGTCAAGGACCGCCCAGTTCGCACGGTCGAAGGGCTCGGCACGGCCGACTCGCCCCACCCGCTTCAACGCGCGTTTCTCGAGGAACAGGCCGGGCAGTGCGGCTACTGCCTGAGCGGGATGGTGATGACGGCCGCTGCGCTCCTGGCCGCCACACCCGACCCGACCGAGGAGCAGATCCGCACGGCGCTCGCCGGGAATCTCTGCCGGTGCGGCTCACACCTCCGGATCCTCCGCGCCGTGCGGCGCGCGGCGCCGCCGCGCCGCAACGGACACAAGGAGCGCCGGCCATGAGCGCAGATATCTCGCGGCGACGATTCGTCGGCACGGCCGGGGCGCTGGTCGTGGCGTTCGCGTCGGCGGGGGACGTGTCATACTGGCGCGTGATGGCGGCGACCGACGTGGGTGGCGCGCCGCGCCGCGCGGCCGCGAGTCGGCCCGGCGACCCGAGCGCGCCCGCGGGCGAACCGCCGCTCGACGCGCTCGATTCCTGGCTCGCGATCGGCGCTGACGGCGGTGTCACGCTCTACAGCGGGAAGGTCGAGCTCGGGACCGGCGTGCAGACGGCACTCGCGCAGATCGTCGCGGAGGAGTTGGATTTCCCCGTCGCGAGCATCACGGTCGTTCAAGGGACGACGGGTCGCACGCCCAACCAGGGGTCGACGACCGGCAGCAAGACAGTCCAGACCGCGGGACCCGCCGTGCGGCGGGCGGCCGCCACGGCTCGACAGATCCTGGTCGCACTCGCCGCCACACGCCTCGGGGCGCCGGTCGAGCGATTGGAGGTCCGCCACGGGGTCGTGGCGATTGCCGATGGTGGCGAGGCGTCGGTCTCGTTCGGTGCGCTCTTCGCCGGCCACCGCTTCGATCGCGCGGTCGACCCGCACGCGCCGCTCAAGCGCCCAGCCGAGTATACGGTTGTCGGCCAACCGAGTCCCCGACTCGATCTCCCCGACAAGATCTTCGGGACGCACCTCTACGTTCACAACGTCCGCATCCCGGGCATGCTGCACGGCCGAGTCGTTCGGCCGCCTGCACCCGGCGCGACGCTGCAGTCGGTCGACGAGACGTCGGTGCAGAACCTGCCCGGCGCCGTCCGCGTCGTGCGACGGGGCGACTTCCTGGGCGTGGTGGCGGAGCGCGAGGAGCAGGCGATCGACGCCGCCCGGGCGCTGCGGGCCGTCTGGGGGTCCGGGACGCTCGGGTCCGAGGCCGGCGATGCGGCGTATGAGGCGCTGTACGATCGCATGCGGGCCGACACGGCACCGCCCGAATCGCTCGCGAATGTCGGTGACGTGGCGGCCGCCCTGCGGGGAGCCGCCGTCCAGCACACGGCCGAGTATCGCACACCGTACCAGAGCCACGGCTCGATCGGGCCGTCCTGTGCCGTCGCCGACGTTCGCAGCGACGGGGTGACGGTCTGGTCCGGCACACAGGGGGCCTACGCGCTGCGCGACGCCATCGCCGACCTGTTGGGCGTGCCGGCGGCTGTCGTGTCGGTCATCTGGACCGAGGCCTCGGGCTGCTACGGGCACAACGGGGCCGATGACGCGGCCGCCGACGCGGCGGTGCTCTCCCAGGCCATCGGACGTCCGGTACGCGTGCAGTGGTCGCGTCAGGAGGAGCTCGGGTGGGACCCCAAGGGGCCCGCGATGCTGATGCAGGTACGCGCGGGGCTCGACGGGCGCGGCGACATCGTCGCGTGGGACTACATGGTCACGACGCCCACTCACGCGAGTCGGCCCGGTGGCAAGGCGTCGAACCTGCTCGCCGGGCAGCTCATGGGGCGCGGGCTCGTCCTCGGCACCGTGGGCGGCGACCGCAACGCGCCGCACTCGTACGCCGTTCCCAACAACCGGGTCGCTGTGCGCTGGACGCACGAGAGCGTGCTCCGGCCGTCGGCGATGCGCGGGCTGGGCGCGCCCGCCAATGTCTTCGCGATCGAGTCTTTCATGGACGAGCTGGCCGCGCGTGCCAGGACGGATCCCGTGCAGTTCCGGTTGCGTCATCTGCGGGACCCGCGCGCCGCGGCCGTTCTGGAGCGGGCCGCCGACCTCGCACGCTGGGACCGGCGGCCCTCACCAGCACCCCGCCGCCGCGGATCGGCGACCGCGGCGCTGACCGGCCGCGGCATCGCGTTCCTTCAATACGAGAATGCCTTCGCCTATGTCGCGACGGTCGCGACCGTCGAGGTCGACCCGGAGTCCGGCGCCATTCGCGTCCGGCGCATGGCCGTGGCGCACGACTGCGGCCTCGTCGTCAACCCCGACGGGCTCCGGAATCAGATCGAGGGAGCGACGATCCAGTCCATCAGCCGGACGCTCGAGGAACGCGTCACCTGGGGCCCCTCGGGCGTGACCAGTGTCGACTGGTCCAGCTACCCGATCCTCACCTTCCCCGCCGTGCCTGACGCGATCGACATCGCTCTGCTCGATCGCCGGGACGCTCCCGCGTGGGGCGCGGGTGAGCCGGCTGCCTGCCCGGTCGCGGCGGCCATCGCGAACGCCGTCTTCGATGCGACCGGCGCCCGGCTGCGCGAGTTGCCGTTCACGCCCACCCGGGTCAAGCAGGCCATGGCGGCGGCCCCGGTGAGCTCGGTGTCGGAGGGACCCGGACGGCCGTAGGCGGGGCGGACACGGGCGTCGGAGCGGATCCGATGCGGTCGCCCGGTGCCGTCCGCGGCAGTCCCGGCGCGCCAACCCTCGGTTGGCCGCCCGACGACGGCTGGACAGGGTACGCCCAGCGCAGTACCCCTTAATAGCAGCACCTCGTGGAGTCGCACGCCGGGACCTCTGGCCCTATCCCAGGCGCCTGTCCCAGATCCGGCGTCCCGATGGCCCCCAGCGGAGTGGATAGCGCAGCGCGGCATCTCGCGCGGTAGCAGCAGGCGCCGGTCAGCGGTGTGGGTCACACACCGCCGTGCCATCGATCAGCTTCGCCGTCACACCACCCGGGGTCCAGGTGCTCCGGCTCTGTCGTACGTCCCCGCCCGCTGCACGCCCGTCCCACGGGCCGACGCCTGGCGCCGACGTACGCGTCGCCGACGCGCTACGCGCCCGTTCCGCGCGCCGAGCGGCGGGGCCGGACACGGATGGGGCCCCAGAGGAGACCGCCATGCCCGACACGCTCCAGCACGAGATCGACACCTATATCCAGCGCACCCCGAGATCGCGCGCCGCACACACCACGGCGTCCACGCGACTGCCGCTCGGGGTCGCCAGCAACTACCGGTCGTACGAGCCGTACCCGCTGCACGTCCGGGACGGCAAGGGATCCCGGATCCGCGACATCGACGGCAACGAGTACATCGATTTCAACATGTGCTTCGGCGCCCTGATGGCCGGGCACTGCCATCCGGCCGTGGTCCGCGCCGTCCGCGCGAAGCTCGAGACCGGAACGATGTTCGGCATGCCGCATGACGCGGAGAACGCCCTCGCCGAGGAGATCTGCGCGCGATTCCCGGTCGAGATGGTGCGATTCGGCAACAGCGGCACCGAGGCCACCATGCACGCGGTTCGGCTCGCGCGCGCCGCGACCGGGCGTGAGCGCATCATCAAGATGGAGGGCGGCTACCACGGACTGCATGACTCGGCGCTCGTATCGGTCAAGCCCAAGGCGCCGGAGATCGGCGACCCCGCGATGCCGACGTCGGTGCCCGGCGGGCTGGGGATCACGCGGGCGACGCTCGCCAACACGCTCGTGGCGCAGTTCAACGACCCGGAAGGGGTCGAGCGCCTTTTCGCCAGGTACCCGGGGGAGATCGCAGCCGTCATCGTCGAGCCGATCATGATGAATGTCGGCATCCTCATGCCGGACCCGGGGTATCATCAGCGGCTGCGTGAGATCACACGTGCGCACGGCGCGCTGCTCATCTTCGACGAGGTCAAGACCGGCGCCAAGCTCGCGCGCGGCGGCGCCTGTGAGTACTTCGGCGTGAAGCCCGACATCATCTGCCTCGCGAAGTCGATCGGGGGCGGCTTTTCACTCGCGGCGTTCGCCGCGACGCGGGCGATCATGAACCTCATCGCCGACCACAAGGTGTTCCACGGCGGGACCTACAACACCAACCCGGTCGCCATGGCGGCGGGGCTCGCGACGTTCCGGGAGGTGCTGACGCCGGCCGCGTACGAGCACGTCACGCGCCTCAATACGCGCCTCGTCGAGGGCTACCGCGCCGAGATCGATCGAAGTGGATTGCGAGCGTACGTGATCGGCGCCGGATCGAACGGCGCGCTGATGTTCTTCGACCGGCCGATCCGGACCTATCGGGATTGGCTCGCGGCCGACACCGAGAGCTGGCGGCACTACTGGTTCGCGATGACCAACCGCGGCGTCATCCCGCAGCCGTACTGGTGGGATGAGCAGTGGAGCATCTCGGTGGCTCACAGCGAGGCCGATATCGATCGCCATTTGGCCGTGTTCGCCGAGGTCGCGCCACTGGTGGCCCGGGCACAGCGGGCCCGGTCGGCGCCGTCGAGCGGCGAGCGCGAGCTGTCGGCCGCGGCCACCTGAGCCGCCGACGTGCCCGAGAGTCTCGAAGTCGCGCTGGCGGCGGCGGGCGGCCGGACGCCGTCCGCCGTCCCGCGGCTGGCGCGGGCACTCGGGCAGCGGGATCTCGTCCTGTTGTTCGTCGTTGCCATCCTGAACCTCAACACGGTGCCGGTCATCGCCGCCAGCGGGCCGGTCACCGTGTGGATGTGGCTCCTGGCCCTGGCATTCTTTTTCGTGCCGCAGGGTCTCGCCGTCATCGAGCTGTCCACGCGGTACCCGCACGAAGGCGGTGTGTATCTCTGGACAAAGGAGGTGTTCGGCGATTTCCACGGCTTCATTTCGGGCTGGTGCTACTGGACCAACAACGTGTTCTACATCCCGACGCTCGTGCTCTACGTCGTCGGCATCTCCGTCTTCATCGGTGGCGCGAAGATGGCGGCGCTCGGCAACGACACGGCCTATGTATCGATCATGGCCACGCTGGTGCTCTGGCTCATGACGGGCGTCAATGTGCTCGGCCTGCGGATCGGGAAATGGGTCAACAACGTGGGCGGTATCGGGTCGGCGGCCGCCGCCGTGCTGCTCGTCGCCCTGGCGGTGGCGGTCTCGCGCGCGCACGGGATTCCACTCCACGCCCGGGATTTCCGTGTCGGCGGCATGCAGTGGCACCTCGTCGGTACCTTCGGTGTCATCTGCTTCTCCCTCGTCGGGCTGGAGTTGGCGTCGGTCATGGGAGACGAGATCCAGGAGCCCCGGCGGACGCTGCCTCGCGCGGTCGTCTGGGGCGGCCTCATCGCCGGCTCGCTGTACGCCGCTGCGACGATTGCGGTGCTGCTCGCCATGCCGGCCAAGGAGATCGGCGCCGTGCAGGGGATCGTGCAGGCGGTCGGGCGAATGGCCGACAGGATCGGCATCAGCTGGATCGTGCCGCCAGTCGCCCTGCTCCTCACGATCGCCATCGCCGGCGCGACGTCAGCATGGTTGGCCGGAGCGGCGCGCATTCCGTTCGTCGCGGGGCTCGACCACTACCTTCCGGCCGCTCTCGGTAAGCTGCACCCGCGCTACGCGACACCCTACGTCTCGCTCATCGTGCAGGGAATCGCATCGTGCGCGGTGCTGGCGATGAGCTTCTTCGGGTCGACAGTGCAGGAGGGATACAGGATCCTTCTGCTACTCGCCGTGGTGTTGCAGCTACTGCCGTACATCTATGTGTTCATCGCCCTCATCGCGCTGGCGCTGAGGCACGACTTCGTCGTCGTCCGGTACCGGCGGCCGACGCTGCTCTTTGCCGGCGTCGCGGGCACGCTCGTCTCCGCGATCGGCGCGGTGCTGGCGTTCATCCCGCCCGGAGGCGGCGAGTCGGGGTGGGTGTTCGAGACGAAGATGATCGTGGGCACGTTGATCTTCCTGGGGCTCGCGGCGCTCCTCTATCACCGAGCGATCCGCCGCGGCGGCGGTCGGGCGATCGAGGTCGCAGCGCCGGCGGCGCGGGTCGCTCAGGGGTGAGGGGCGCCGAGCCGTGACCGATACCGACACGCCTGACCCCCCGCCCGGGCCCTGGGCGGCCAGCGACGGCGCACGGGATCGTGCGCTGGGAATGGATCGGGATATCACGCGGCGAGACTTCGTCAACGGGGTCGCGCTGGGTGTGGGTGGACTCCTGGCCGGTCGATGGATCGACCCGTTGGCACCCGCGGGCGCGGGCCACGAGCGCGGGCGAGAGCCCCCCGGGCCTGGCCCACAGGACGAGCCGGGATACTATCCGCCGACTCGGACCGGACTGCGCGGGAGCCATCCGGGCTCGTTCGAGGCGGCACACGCGGTCCGGGACGGCCGCTTCTGGCAGACGGCCGGGCGGCCGGTCGATGTCGGCGAGCGGTACGACCTGATCGTGGTCGGCGGTGGGATCAGCGGGCTGGCGGCGGCGTACTTCTATCGCGCCCGCAATCCTGCGGCCCGGATCCTCATCCTCGACAACCACGACGATTTCGGCGGACACGCCAAGCGCAACGAGTTCCACATCGGGCGCCGCATGCTCCTCTTGAACGGCGGCACGCTGGACATCGACAGTCCGACCCCGTACAGTCGCGTCGCGGACGGGTTGCTCCGGGAGCTGGGGATCGATCCGCCGGCGCTCGCCTCGACGGCAACGGACGACCACCTGTACCCGTCCCTCGGATTGCACCCCGCGGTCTTCTTCGATCGGGAGACGTTCGGTCAGGATCGGCTGGCCGTCGGCGTCCCGCGCGGCGGGCGCGGTGGCCGACCTGGCGCAGGTAGCGGGTGGCCGGAATTCCTTGCCCGGACACCGCTCTCACCCGAGGCGCAGCACGATGTGCTCCGCATCGAGGAGGGCACGACGGACTTCATGCCGGGCCTCTCCTCGGCGGAGAAGAAGGCCAAGCTGTCGCGGATCAGCTACAAGGACTTCCTGCTCACCGTGGTCGGCGCGCGGCCAGAGGCGGTCCGCTTCTACCAGACGCGCACGCACGGCGAGTGGGGCGTCGGCATCGACGCCCAGCCGGCACTGGATTGTTGGGCGATGGGACTCCCGGGATTTCAGGGCCTCGGCCTTGCGCCCGGCGCCGCGCCGCGGATGAGCTACACGGCGGCCGGCTATGCGACCGGCGGGTCGTACCGGTTCCACTTCCCCGATGGGAATGCCTCGATCGCGCGAGCACTCGTGCGGCGACTCGTGCCCGGCGCCCTGACGGGCGACACGGCCGAAGACATCGTGACGGCAATCGCGAACTACGCCGCACTCGATCGGCCGCAGTCACCGGTTCGCATCCGCCTCAACAGCATGGCGATCCGCGTGCGGCACGTCGGCGATCCCAGCTCGGCGGCCGACGTCGAGGTTCTGTACACGCCGTCGGACGGACGGCATCCCATCGTGTTCGCCGTCCGGGGGGCGAGCGTCGTGCTCGCGGGGTGGAACATGATGATCCCGTATCTCTGCCCCGAGCTCCCCGACCCGCAGAAGCGGGCGCTGCACTATCTCGTCAAGGTTCCCCTCGTCTACGCGAGCGTCGGCATCCGGAGCTGGCGCGCATTTCAGCGGCTCGGTGTCTCGAGCATCAGTGCACCGGGCGCCTACTGGTCGTCGGTCAGCCTGAACTGGACCGTGAACATCGGCCGCTACAGCAGCCCGCGGACGCCCGACGAGCCGACGCTGCTCCACCTCGTGCGCACGCCGTGCAAGCCCGGACTGCCCGTCCGGGAGCAGCAGATTGCCGGTCGCACCGAGCTACTCGGGACGACGTTCGAGACGTTCGAGCGTGAGATCCGCGATCAGCTGGCGCGCGCGCTCGGCGCGGGCGGCTTCGATCCGGCGCGCGACATCGTCGCCATCATGGTGAACCGCTGGCCGCACGGGTACGGCTACGAGTACAACCCGCTGTTCGACCCTGAGTGGCCGCCCGGCCAGGCCCCGCACGAGATCGGCCGGAGGCCGTTCGGCCGGATCACGATCGCCAACTCCGACTCGGGCGCGACCGCGTACACCGACGTCGCGATCGATCAGGCATGGCGCGCCGTCTCGGAGCTCCCCGCCAGCAAGGCGCTGTAGCCGTCCTCGGTGGCCTGCGGCCCGCCGAGCCGGCTCAGAACTTCCGCGTCTCCTGCCGTGACCAGCGCTCGATCACGACCTTGGACTCCGTGTAGAACTCGACCGCGTCGCGCCCCTGGCCGTGGAGGATGCCGAAGAAGCTCTCCTTCCAGCCGCTGAACGGGAAATACGCCATTGGGGCCGCGACGCCGATGTTGATGCCGATGTTGCCTGCCGGTGCCTCGTAGCGAAACCGGCGGGCGGCCGCGCCGCTGGTCGTGAACAGCGACGCCTGATTGCCGTACGGGCTCCGAGCCAGCAGCTCGAGTGCCTGGTCCACCGAGTCCGCGTGGACGAGACTGAGCACCGGACCAAAGACTTCTGTCTCCGCCAAGGTGCTCGTCGGCGGGAGTCCGTCGAGGATCGTCGGCTTCACGAACGACCCGCGCTCCCGCCCCGCGATCCGGGCCCCTCGGCCGTCGACACGTACCCGCGCGCCGTCCCTCGCCCCCTGATCGATCAGGGTCTCGATGCGACGCTGACTCTCGACACCGATCACGGGCCCCATCTGCACGCTGCTGTCCAGTCCGTCCCCGACGCGGAGCGACGCCGCCGCAGCGGCGATGGCATCCCCGAAGGTCCGCTGCGCGTCCCCGACCGTGACGGCGACGGACACGGCGAGGCACCGCTGCCCCGCACATCCGAAGGCGCTGTCGGCGATGATCTGGGTCGCCAGCTGCATATCGGCGTCCGGGAGGACGATGACGAAGTTCTTCGCCCCGCCCTGGCACTGCATGCGTTTCCCGCTCGCTGCCGCCCGGGTGTACACGGCCTTGGCGACCGGCGTCGACCCGACGAAGCTCACGGCCCGCACCATCGGATGGTCGCAGAGCGCCTCGACCGCCGTCCGGCCCCCGTTGACCACGTTGATGACGCCGGCCGGGATCCCCGTACGCTCGATCAGCTCCATGGCCAGGCGCATCGTGAGGGGCACGCGCTCCGACGGCTTGAGCACCAGGGTGTTGCCGCAGGCGACGGCGTATGGCAGGAACCAGAAGGGGATCATCGCCGGGAAGTTGAAGGGCGTGATCGCCGCGACGACCCCGAGCGGCTGGCGGATCAGCGTCTCGTCGACCCCGGGTGTCACGTCCTCCAGGTTGTAGCCCTGCATCAGCATCGGGATGCCGCAGGCCACTTCGACGTTCTCGATGCCCCGCCGGAGCTCGGCCCGCGCCTCCGCCAGCGTCTTGCCATTCTCGAGTGTGATCACGCGCGCGAGCTCGTCGAGATGCTCCTCGAGCAGCCCCCTGAGCCTGAACAGGTACTGGATCCGCTCGCCGGGTGGCGTTCGGCGCCACGCCGGAAAGGCCGAGACCGCCGCGTGGACGGCGGCGTCCACCTCGTCCGCGGACGCGAGAGGCGTGCGGGCGAGGAGCTCGCCGGTGGCCGGATTGATGACGTCGACGAGCTCCGCCGCCGCCGACCGCTGCCATGTCCCGCCGATGTAGTGCGGCACGTGCAGATCGCCGGATCGGCCGCCTCCTCCGGCGGACATCCCCTGACCTCTGCTCGCGACATCGCCCCCCACCCTGCTCGCCGCACCGCTCGCCCTCGTCATCGATCGCTCCTCACGACAGGTCCGCAACCGCACTGGACGTACGCGGGTCGGGGGCGCAAGACACTCGGCGCCCCACTCCGATCGCGCGCCCCAACACAAGTTAGCAAATCTGACCGGCGTCGGGCGGCTGCCCTCCTGCGGACTGTCGAATTTGTCCGCACCGCTCCCCCCCCCGCGGCTTGGCGCTTGCTCGACGAGCGCCATACCGCCGGCCGGAGCCGCGCACCGCCACTCCGCCCGCGCCAGGGCGGACCGCGGGCTCCAGCATGCGGGCCCGACAATTGCTCTCTGGCTGAGCCGTACCGGCCACCTGCGCGGATGTCCGCGCGGGCGCCGGGCAACCACTCGAGGAGGATTCGCACCTATGCGAGGTCGGAGTGTGCCGCTCGCCCTTGGCGTCGCGGCGGTTTTCGCCGTCGGCAGCACGAGCTGTAGCAGCAGTGGCGGCGGCGGTGGCGGCGGTGGCGGCGGGCCTACCCAGCCCCCAGCAGGGAAGGCGCTCCTGCGATTCGTCCACGCGGTCGCGGACGCCCGCGCCTTCGACTTCTACGCGGAGAACAGCAAGGCCATCTCCGGACTCGTGTTCCTCAAGGGAACGTCCTACATCGTGGAGGACACCAGCTCGGCGGCGCCGATTCAGGTCACGCCCAAGGGCGACTCCACCCATGTGCTGATCAATACGACCGTCACGATCACGCCCAACCACACCTTCACGTTCTACGCGGTCGGGCCGGCGGCCAACATCACGACGCTGTTCACGTCCGACTCGAACACCGCGCCGGTGACGACGGCCATCAAGCTCCGGTTCGTCAATGTCGCCCCGAGCGGCGGGGCGCTCGACGTGTACGCGAGCGCGGTCGGCGACACGCTCCCCACGACCCCGCTGATCGGCGGCCTCCAGTTCAAGGCGGCTTCGGTATACCAGCTGCTCGCCCCGGGTTCGTGGGAGATCCGCATGACCCAGGCGGGTTCGCGGACGGTCGCTGTCGACGACACGCTGAACTCCCTGAACAATGGGGCGGTCCGGACGGTCGTCGTCATGGATAACCTCGGCGGCGGGCTGCCGCTCCACGCGATCAACCTGCCCGACGCGAGATAGCGCCGGGCAGCGGCGGCGCTCACGCGCCGGCGGCGCTCACGCGCCGGGGGCGCGGGCGGCCCGGGCGGCCAGGATGCGTTGCACCTGCCGCCAGTCGCCGCCCGCGCCGTGCAGGGCGACGAGTAGGTGGTAGATGACGTCGGCAGCCTCCTCGCAGGCGCGCCGTGCATCGCCGTCTGCGCAGGCAAGGACCAGTTCAGCCGTCTCTTCGCCCAGCTTCTTCACCCGCAGGTTCCGATCGGCGAGTAGGCGCCGCGTGTAGCTCGCACCGTCTTCCAGCGCCTCGGCGCGGGCGTCGACCGTGCCGTCCAGGTCAGCGACCGCGTCGGCGTGCAGGGCCACAGCGCCGAAGCACGACATCGGGCCGGCGTGGCATGTGGGACCCATCGGACGGACGCGCGCCAGTACTGCGTCCCGATCGCAGTCGGTTGTGAGCGAGACGACTCGTTGCCGGTTCCCGCTCGTCGCACCCTTGTGCCACAGGCCGCGTGTGCGCGAGGTGTAGTGCATCTCTCCGGTCGCCAGCGTGCGCTCGAGCGCCTCACGATCGGCCTGGGCGACCATGAGCACGGCGCCCGTGGCGGCGTCCTGCGTCACCACCGTGATCCGCCCACCGGCTTTGCCGAAATCGAGGGTGCCCGGGTCGAGCACTTCCGTCCAGCTCACGGGGTCGGCCCCACCTCGGCCCGCGCCGGTCGAGTGGCCGGCCACCCGCGCACCGGCAGCCCTGCAGCCGCCATCGCCCGCTTGAGGCCCGAGACCGTCTCGACGCCATCGTGGACGATGCCTGCGACGAGTGCCGCGTCGGCGCGCCCCTGCTGAAGCACGGCGCACACGTCGGCCGCGCTGCCGGCGCCCCCCGAGGCGACCACCGGGACAGTCACGGCGTCCGCGATCGTCCGGGTGAGGTCGAGATCGTAGCCGCCGCGGGTGCCGTCGGCGTCGATGCTCGTCACCAGCAGCTCACCGGCGCCATGCCCGACGCACGTGCGTGCCCAGTCGACCGCGCCAAGGTTCGTGGGCGTCCGCCCGCCGCGCACGACGACGCGCCACGGGTCGGGCCCCGCATCGCCGGCCGCGGCTACCGGTGCGCGTCGAGCATCGATGCTCGCGACGACACACTGGGCGCCGAATCGTGTCGCCGCCTCGGTCAGCACGGCCGGTCGACGCACGGCCGCCGAGTTGATGGCGACTTTGTCGGCGCCGGCCCGCAGGGCCGCGTCGACGTCCTCCACCGACCGAATCCCACCGCCTACGGTGAGCGGTACCCACAACCGCTCGGCGGCCCGGCGCACGACCTCCGCCATGGCACCGTGGATGGGCGTCCGGTGTGCCGCTGTGGCCGAGATGTCGAGGAGCACGATCTCGTCCGCTCCCTGCCTGGCGTACCGCTCCGCGAGCACGACCGGATCGCCGATCTCGCGGAGCCGCTGAAACCGGGTCCCCTTCACGACCCGACCCGCGTCCACGTCGAGGCAGACGACGAGGCGTCGCATCAGCACGGCCGCGGTGCTCCCGCCGTGCGCGACTCCGCGGACCACGTCACCATGTCACCGGCCCCTTCGTGCTCATGGTCGTCGGGGTGGCGCACAACGCCTGGCGCAGTGCAACCCCGAGGCCCTTGAACGCCGCCTCGATCACGTGGTGTCGGTCGCGTCCGCGGACGACCCGCACGTGGAGCGTGGCTCGCGCATGGTCCGAGAAGGACCGCATCCAGTGATCGTACAGTCGGCTCGGGAGGGGGCCGCGATAGTACGGCCGTCCGCCGAGGTCGAGCGCGACCTCGACCAGAGCATCGTCCATCGGGATCGTCCAGTGGCCGTAGCGTGCGCTGTTGGCAGGTTGATGGCGCGCGATCGCCGTGCCGACGGCGATCGCGACGTCTTCGACCAGGTGGTGCCGGAGGTCTCCCGACGCTTCGATGCGGAGATCGACCGCTGCGTACCGGGCGAGGGTCACGAGCATGTGGTCGAGGAAGGCCTCTCCGGTGCGGATGACGGCGCGCGCGTCGGCCAGGAGCGTGCCCTCGGCGACCTGGACGCGGACGGCTGTCTCACGCGTCCGGCGCTCGACCACGATCGGTGCGCTCGGGTCCCGCCCCGCATCGCTCGTCATTGCCCACCGCCGAATGCCTCGGCGACCGTGCGCGCGTCCAGCGCGCCGGTGTACAGCGCCATCCCGATCACCACCCCGGCCACGCCGGCCCCGGCGAGCCGGTCGAGGTCACGCAGGGACCCGACACCGCCGGCCGCATACACGGGGGCCGCGGATTCACGCACGACCAGGTCGACGAGGCGCACGTCCGGACCGCGCATCTGCCCCTCCCGGTGGACCGCAGTGACGAGCACACCTGCCAGCGGGAGTGGCGCGAGAGCCTGGAGGGCGGCGTGGATATCGAGTCGGAGTGCACGTGTCCAGCCGCGGACGACGACCGCGCGCTCCCGCACGTCGGCCGCGACGACGAGGCGTCCCGGATGGCGCCAGGCGATGCCCTCCAGCCACTCCGGCTCCTCCAGCGCCCGCGTGCCGATGATCACCGACGCGGCGCCCGCGGCGAGCCAGTCCGTGATATCCGCGTCACCACGGACGCCGCCCCCCACCTGCGCCGGAATCGCGCTCGCCGCCACGACGGCCCGGATGGTCGGCGCGTTGGAGCCGGTGCCGAGTGCGGCATCGAGGTCGACGACGTGCAGCCGTCGGAAGCCGAGCCGGGCCCACCCCTCCGCGGCCGCGACCGGATCGGGCATACGCACGCGCTCGTCGCCGGGCACCCCGCCCACGAGTTGGACGCAGGCACCTTCGCGCACGTCGACGGCAGGGATCGCGATCATCGTGGGGCACTCCACGCGCTGCCGGCAGCGCGACAGACACGGGGCCGAACATCGTCCACGACCGCCCGCAGGAACTCGAGACCCGGCGCCCCACTCTTCTCGGGATGGAATTGCGTACCGACGACCGAGCCCGCTCGGACGACCGACGGGAACCGATCCCCCGCGACGGAGGTCCACGCCGTCACGCACGACGGATCGGTTGGACGGCAGGCGTAGCCGTGTGCAAAGTACGCCTCCACGAGACCGGCTCGGGCGAGCGCGGGATCGTCCGAGCCCATTCCGGGCCACGGCGACCCCTGCGCGCGCTCCACCGCGTTCCAGCCCATGTGTGGCACGCGGGCCGCGCCGAGTCGCGTCACACGCCCCGCGAGGACGCCGAGGCCGCGGCCTGGCCCCTCCTCGCTCTCCTCGAAGAGGAGTTGCATGCCGAGGCAGATCCCGAGCGCTGCGACATCACGCCCGAGCGCATCCCGCATCCGGGTGCGGATCGCGGCGAGCCGTTCGGCGGCCGCCGAGAAGGCACCGACGCCGGGGAGCACGATCAGGTCCGCATCGAGCGCAGTGGCCGACGGCGACTCGATGCGGAGCTCGGCGCCCGCTGCCCGGAGACCTTTGGCCAGCGAGTGGATGTTCCCGGATCCGTGGTCCAGGATCACCACTCGAGACGGACGCCGCGCCGGGCCGCTCACGATCGGGCCGCTCACGGCTGGACCGCTCCCGCTCGCGGGAACTCGCAGGACGGCGTGTCGGGCGGGCGTCGTGACGCTGGCGAGCGCGCGGCATCTGCCGACCCGACGACCGCGTCGCCCGCCGCGAGGACCGTCGCCACGGCCTCGAGGAGGCGCTCCATCATGGGCCAGGGCCCGACGGTGACCCTGATCGCGTCACCGATCCCGGTGAGCGCATCGTACGCCCGAACCCCGACCCCCAGGGCGCGCAGCGCCGACGCGAAGCGTCGGGCACTTCCGGTCGGCCCCTCGATGGGGACGAGGAGGAAGTTCGCGTGCGAGGGCAGCGTCCGGAGCCCCAGGTCCGAGAGGGCTGTCGCGAGTCGGGCGCGACCGTCGGCCGCCGCCGCCACACATCTCGCCATCCACGCCCGATCGTGGGCCAGCGCAGCCAGCGCCGCCTGCTCCGCGACCACACTCACCTTGTATGGGCCGCGTGCTTTTTCGACTTCGGCGACGAGCGCAGGCTGTCCGACGGCGTAACCGATGCGGAGACCAGCCAGACCCCAGGCTTTGGACAGCGTGCGCACGACCAGGAGCCTCGGACTCGTCGCGACGAGATCGAGCGCGCACCCACGGTCGCGCCCTGTGAACTCCGCGTATGCCTCGTCGACGATCACGAATCCAGGCGCACGCCCTGTCAATCTCCGCAGGGTGTCGGGGGCACATGCGATCCCTGTCGGGTTGCTCGGGGTCGCGAGATAGATGAGCCGTGCGCCCACGGCCGCGAGTGCGTCGACATCGACCGTGTGCTCGGCCGTCAGCGGCACGGCCACGGGGACCAGCCCGTTCATGCGGGCGATCGTCGCCGCCATCGGAAAGGTGGGGTCGGGAAGCGCGACGCGGTCGCCGGGCTCGCCGAGCGCCCGCATTGCGGCGTCGAGGACGTCGTCCGATCCACAGCCGGTGACGACCATGTCCACGCTCACGCCGGCGTAGTCCGCGAGCGCGGCGACCAGTGCGTCGGCGTACGCCGCAGGGTAGCGCGACACGCGGGCACCCGTGTCCTCGATCGCGCGGGCGGCCGACGGCGGTGCGCCCCAGAGGTTCGTGTTGTCGCTCAGCTCGACCGGCGAACCCGGAACGCCTGCGCCGACATAACGCCCGATGCGGCCGTAGGCCGCGCGGAAACCGGTCCGGACGGCGGCGTGGGCTGCGCCCCGTGCGGCGGCGGCGTGCGCGGGCAACTGCTCAGCCTCGGCCAACAGGGCGACGTCGTCGGCCATTGCCGACGCCGCGCTCCGACTCACGCGTTGAATCGTGGTCCACCGCACGAAGTCCAGCGTCGACAGGCCGCCGTAGCTGCGCGCCAGCCCGCCCGTCGGGAGCACATGATTCGCGCCCGTCATGTAGTCCCCGAAGACGACGGAGGATGTCGGGCCGACCGCGATGGTCCCCGCCCCACGGATCCGGGAGACGAGTGCCTCCGGACTCTCCACTGCGATCAGCAGGTGCTCGGGCGCCCACGCGTTTGCGAACGCGACCGCGGCGTCCAGACTCCGGGCAGTCAGCAGTGCACCCCTCTCGGCGAGCGCCTGGAGCACGATCGCTCGCCGCGCGGCAGCGTCAGCGCGACTGGCGATGACCGCCGCCAGGTGCTCCGGGTACGATCCGGTCCGTTCGCCGACGACGACGATGACGACCGACGCCCGCGGGTCGTGCTCGGCCTGGGCCACCACTTCGGCCGCCACGAAATCCGCATCGGTCGTAGCGTCGGCCAGCACGAGCAGCTCGCTCGGGCCGGCTGGCGCGTCGGTGGCGACGACCCCGGCGACCTGACTTTTCGCTTCGGCCACGTACGCGTTCCCCGGGCCGACGATGCGGTCGACGCGGGGAACCGACCCCGTCCCGAACGCCATCGCGGCGATCGCGCCGGCCCCGCCGATCGCGAACACGCGGTCGACATCCGCTACCGCTGCCGCCGCGAGGATCACGCGCGATGGTGTCCCGTGCGGGCCCGGCGGCGTACAGAGCACGACCTCGCGCACGCCGGCGACACGCGCGGGAATCGCGCCCATGAGCACGCTCGAGGGATAGCTCGCGCGACCGCCAGGCGCGTACACGCCGACGCGGTCCAGCGGATCGGGGCGCCGTTCCACCCGGACACCCGGCTCCGTCTCGACCTCACCGCCGACCGGCATCCACGCCGCGTGCGCCGAGCGGATGTTGCGGGCGGCGCGCACCAGTGCGGCACGCGCGGGGCCGTCGAGCTCCGCCAGCGCCGCGTCACAGGCCGCACGCGTCACTTCGAGGGCCGTCAACTCGACCCCCTCGAACTGCCGCGCGAGTGCCACGAGGGCGGCGTCGCCCTCGCGGCGCACCCGGTCGACGATATCCCGCACCGCTGCCCGGACGCTCTCATCGCTCCCGGTCGAGCGGTCGAAGAGCGCTCGCCGGTCGACCGGCGACAGCTCCAGAACGTCGCCGCGCACGCGAAACACCACTGGCGGGGTCGCCGACTCGCACGCCGGCCGGTCCGAGCGGATCGTCGCGCTCATGGGGTGAGTCGCTCGATGCGGGTCACGAGAATGCCTTCGCCGCCGAGCGCCTTGAGCGCCGAGATCGTTCGGTAGACCCCTGCCGCGGGCACCACGGCGTGCACCGCCACGAAGCGGCCGCCGTTCAGCACGTCGACAACCGTCGGGCCGCGGAGCCCCGGCAGCACGGCCTTCACTCGATCCAGCGCGGCACGCGGGACGTTGGCCATGAGGTAGCGCTGACCCCGGGCGCGTAGCACGGCGCTCAGCGCCGTCGTCAGGTCATCCAGCCCGTCGCGCAGGCCGGGGCGTCGCGCGGACGCGCATTGCAGCGACGCCCCCTGCGGCGCCCCGACGAGGCGCGCGGACGACTCGAGGATGGTCCCGATCTCTCGGAGCCCGTTCATCGCCAGCGTCGACCCGGTCGACGTCAGGTCGACAACGACATCGGCGATGCCGAGGTGGGGCGCGACTTCCACCGCGCCGGAGATGGTCACGATGTCGACCGGCCGACCCCGCTCGCCGAAGAAGCGCCTCGTGATCCGCGGAAAAACGGTCGCGACCCGGTGCGGCGGACTCGCGTCGGCGAGGTCGTCCACGGATCGGATCCCGCTCTCGTCACGGGCGGCGACGACGATCCGACAGCGGCCGAACTCCAGGTCGAGCAGCATGTCGAGCCGGCGCTCGGCTTCGCACACGAGATCCCAGCCGGTCACGCCGGCGTCGGCCGCGCCGTCGGCCACCAGCTCCGGTACATCCTGTGCGCGGACGAAGATCGCGCGGAACTCGCCACCGAGTGACGCCGTGAGCGCGCGCTCGCCTGCCGATCGGACTTCGAGGCCGGCGTCGGCGAAGAGAGTCCGCGCGTCGGCGGCGAGACGTCCTTTGTTGGGTAGGGCGATACGAAGCATGTCGGGGGCGAGGGGCGGGCGGAGCTATCCGGCACAACGAAAACGGCCCATCCGGATTCGGACGGGCCGTGGCGGTCTTGCGCAGCTGTCGTGGGAGTCGGTGCTCTCAGATCATTCGCCGATCATCCATGTGCGCATGCCTCGCCGCGGCCCGTGGGCCGTGGAGATGGACATGGTGATGGTGATGACGGACGATGGCGGACACGGGAACGAAGATAGACCGCTCACCCACCGCCGTCAACACCGCTGCAATGCGGGCCTCGCCTTCGCGTCCCCTCAGGCGCGAGCGCGGGGATAGAGGCGAGCAAACAGGAGGATCGACAGAGCCACGAGGACGAAGCAGATCACGCTTCCTTCCGGGCCGACACTCCCGCCCGTCAGCCACGGCGCTCCGTGCAGCGATGATGCGAAGAGATGGCCCGCGGCCCTGAGCCCGCTGTTCGGGACGGAGTAGAGAAACGTCTCCCCCCAATCGAATGCCGCGTGGACTCCGATCGCGAACCAGAGCGTGCCCGTGCGGCGCAGGGTCAGGCAGAAGAACATCGCGATCAGGAAGACCTGAAGCGCGCCGACCAACCCCTCGCCCGGGTTGAACAGGTGAGCGCCCCCGAACGCCGCCGAGAGAATCACCGCCGCCGGCCAGAAGCCGACTCCCGATGCGAGCGTGAATTGCGTGTACCCGCGGAACGTGAACTCCTCGAAGAACCCCACGAGAGTGAATCCAACCAACCAGAGGAGCCCGTACTCCACGATCGCACCCGCCGAGAGCGCGAGCCCGCTGATGTCGTAGCCGCGGAAGAGGGCGATACCGCCGATGACGGCGCTGATGAGGCAGAGCCCCCAGAGCATGCCGATCCAGAAGTGCTTGCCGAACGCGCCCCGGCCGGGCAGCCCGTAGTCCGCGAGGGAGCGGCGCTCGAGCCGCCCCATGACGACGGCCGGGACGAGCACGATTGCGAGCTGGATGGCCTCCTGGAGGATCTGGGGCCCCGGTGTGAGCAGGCCCGGCGCGCCCTGAAGCGCGCGTCCGAGCGCCGGGATCGCGCGCGCCGCGAACAGCAGCACGCGGCTCAGCACGAGCACCATCACGATGTAGAGAACGAGCCGCCAGCCGGCCCGCACCTCGCTTCGCCGACCGACGAAGAAGCGGGTGAGCGGCGTCTGCGCCTCGTACGGCACGGGCATGTCGGGCGTCGCGGCCATGGCGTCGGTCCTCAGGCGGACGGGCGGTACAACGCCGCGTCGAGGGTCGACCAGAGATGCACCGCCCATCCCAGCCATACCACCCAGAGCACTCCGGCGAGGATGAATTGCACGACCGCCATCAGCAGCCGGCCCTGGAGAAGCTGCCCCAAGCCCGGGATGAAGAAGCTGGCGAGCGCCGCGATCACATTGCCGGTCGACCCTGGCCCGGCCATGGCGTACCTCCAGGAATGAGAGCGCCCACGCTTGCCTTACGTCCGCCGAGGCCGGGAAGTTGCACCGGAGTAACCCGACCGGCTGACCCGGTCGCCCGCCCCTGCCCCACGCGCGACACCTACGGTTGGCCGACTCTCCTCACTCGACCGATATGACCGCCCTGCCGGCACCGACACCACCGACCGCCGCCGCTCCGTACGCGCCCCCGCAGATCTTCCGGGAATATGACATCAGAGGAATCGCCGGGTCCGAGTTGACCCCGGACACGGCCCGGGCCGTCGGCCGTGCCTTCGCCGTATACCTGGCCGACGCAGGCATACGTGGGGCGCTGGCGATCGGCCGTGACAACCGGCCGAGCGGCGGGGCGCTGCACGATGCCCTCGCCGACGCGCTCACCGGCTCGGGGCTGGACGTGATCGACGTCGGCGTGGTGCCGACGCCCGCGCTGTACTGGAGCCTGGAACGGCTCGGGGTCGTTGGAGGCGTCCAGATCACCGCCTCGCACAACCCCGCTCCCTACAACGGCTTCAAGATGTGCGTCGGCCGGCGCGCGTTGTTCGGGGACGAGATCCAACAGCTCCTCACATTCATCCGCGAGGGCCGCCAGGTGACCGGGCGGGGAACGGTGCGCCAGACACCCGTCCTCGACGCGTATCTCGACGACCTCGTCGACCGGATTGGAGGCCCTCTCCCTCGGCCGCTCCGTGTCGCGCTCGACTGTGCCAACGGCGTCGGCGCCCTCGTCGGCCCGCGGCTGCTCCAGCGACTCGGCGTCACGACGACGCAGTGCATCCTCTGCGAGAGTGACGGGACATTCCCGCATCGCCAGCCTGACCCGAGCCAGGCGGCGAACCTCGCCGATCTCCAGGCCGCCGTGCGCGCGGCCGCTGCCTCCGGCGCTCCGGCCGACGCGGGCCTCGCACTCGACGGCGACGCCGATCGGATCGGAGTCGTCGACGGCTCCGGAGCGATCGTGTGGGGTGACCGGGTACTCGCGATCTATGCGCGCGACATTCTGGCCAAGCCGCAGTACCGGGGCGCGCCGGTGATCTTCGATGTCAAGTCTTCCCTCGCGCTCGAGGAGGCGATCCGCGCCGCCGGTGGCACTCCGGTCATGTGGAAGACGGGTCACTCGCTGATCGAGGCGAAGATGCACGAGCTGCATGCGCCGCTGGCCGGCGAGCTCTCCGGGCACATGTACATCGCCGACGGGTATTACGGCTTCGACGACGCCCTCTATGCGGCCGGGCGGCTCCTCGCCATCATCGCCCGCACGGGGCGCTCGGTTGCCGAGCTGCTCGAGGGTGTCCCGGTCTACCCCATCTCTCCCGAGCTTCGCGTCGATTGCCCCGATGACCGGAAGTTCGGGATCGTGGCACGCGCGGTCGAACATTGGTCGGCCACGCACCAGGTGATCACGGTCGATGGCGCCCGCGTCCTGTTCGGGGACGGGTGGGGATTGATCCGGGCATCGAACACCCAGCCGGCGCTCGTGCTTCGCTTCGAGGCCCGCACGGACGCCCGCCTGCATCAGATCCAGGACGAGATGGAGGCGTGGCTCCGTGCCCAGGGTGTGACGCTGTCGGGGGTGTAGGGGCAGCGTTCGACGCCGGTCCGGCGCGCGCGGCAGGTCAGGGTGTCTCCGCCCCCGCCACCGCCTCCGTCCCCACTGGAGTCACCGACGCGTCGCGCGGGCCGGGGCTCTCGTTGCCGACGGCCAGGTTCACGCCCTCCCAGCGAGCCATGACGGCAGCCGCCAGACAGTTGCCCACGACGTTCACCGTCGTGCGCCCCATGTCGTTGAATGCGTCGACCCCCAGCATCACGGCCACGGCCTGGAGGGGCAGCCCGACCGTCCCGAGCGCGCCGGAGAGCATCACGAGCGAGGCCCGCGGGACGCCGGCGATGCCCTTGCTCGACAGCATCAGCGTCAACATCAACAGGAGTTGCGCGCTGAGTGGGAGCGGCACGCGGCCCGCCTGTGCCGCGAACAAGGCCGCGACCGCGACGTACAGCGTACTCCCGGTCAGGTTGAAGGAGTAGCCGGTGGGGATCACGAACCCCACGATTCGCGGCGGGACGCCGAGCGCTTCCATCGTCTCCATCGCTCGGGGTAAGGCAGCTTCCGATGTCGAGGTCGAGAACGCGATCAGCGCGGGCTCGCGCACCGCTCGGAGGAACGCCCGGAGCGGCACGCGGCAGGCGAGAGTCACCGGGAGCAGCACCGCGAGGACGAACACGATCAGCGCCACGTAGATCGTGAGCACGAGCTTGCCGAGGCCGACCAGCACACCCGGCCCGCTCTGGCCGATCGTGGCCGCCAGCGCGGCCCCGATGCCGATCGGTGCATAGAGCATCACGAACCCGACCATCTTGAACGACACGTCCGCGAGGCTGCGGCACAGCGTCAGCATCACCGTCCGGCTCTCTCGCGGGACGCGCACCAGGGCAACGGCGAACAGGACCGCGAACACGACGACCTGAAGAACGTCGTTTGCGGCCGCCGCTTCGGCGATGCTGCGCGGGACGAGGCGCTCCAACGCACCGGCCAGGGTCACCGCTCGGGTGGCGAGCTGCGGGCCGGCTCCTCCGGGTCCCTGCTCGAGCACGACTCCCGTTCCGGGCCTGCCGATGTTCCCCGCGAGGAGCCCGATCACGAGCGCGAGCGTCGTCATCGCCTCGAAGAAGAGCAGCGTCCAGAACGCGAGGCGCCCGACGCGCCGGAGATCGTCGCCATGCCCCGCGATCCCCACCACCAGGGTGCTGAAGATCAGGGGCACGACGAGCGACTCGATGAGCCGCAGGAAGATGGTCGACAGCGGCTTGAGGGCGACGCCGGCCGCCGGAAAGAGCCATCCGATGAGGCTTCCCAGCACCATCGAGACGAGGATCCACTGGGTGAGCGACAGCCCTCGGCGCCGCGGCGCCGGCGGGGACGGGGGCGCCAGGGGGTCCGCGGTTGCGCTCAGCATGTCGACTCGCCCGGGGCGACAGGCCGTGGCGCCGATCCGGGCCCGAGGGGCCGGGCGCGGATGGTGCCGGCCCGGCGCGACTCAGCGACCGCCAATGGCCCGTCCGACTCGGCGCTCGCTGCCGCCCACGAGGTACAGCGGACGCCGAGTCCCGAGCCCCAGTCGGGCCGTGATCTGTGCGACACAGGCAGCGGCCGGTGTCGTGGCGCTCCACGCGGGGAGCGTCGCCCCAACGACTTCCCGCACGTGGCGGACGAGCGTGCGCGTGTCGGCGTAGCGAAGCCGAGCCGCGACGTCGGCGATCGTGAGCCCGGGGACGCGGGCGTACTGGTAGGCCCGAAGCACGCGCGCGGCGGCGACCATGACGCGTGCCGGGACCAGGCCCGCGTCGGCCAGGCACCGATTCAGATACTGACGCGACACGCCGGCTGCATCGGCCAACTGTTCCGCCGTCTCGTAGCGGCGCGGGGCCCGGAAGAGCGCCCGCAGCGCCTCACGGACCGACGGCGGGGCGCGGACTTCGCCGAGTGCCGCGAGCACCGGCGCGAGCACCTCTTCCTCCAGCCCGGGTGCCCGAAACATCTCGAGTTGCTCGCGGAACCGGGATGGCTCATCGTCTACCCCGCTGAGCACGAAGTGGCGAATGCCGCTCGCGCTCAGCGCGAGCATGGCGCGTGTCGCTGCGGGAGTGATGGTGGCATACACGAACACCGTGGTGACCGCGGCGGCGGCGCCGATCGCCGCGATGGCCGGCGCCGTTCGACTTTCGTCCTGTCCATCGGCACACGGGTCGGCGACCGCGACCTGCGCCGGACTGCTCCGCACGAGATGGCGGAACGCGACCCAGGAATCCGCTGCCAGGAGCCTGTACTCGGCGCCCGCCGCGATGCGGAGCCGAGTCTGTAGGGCCGGGGCGAGCCGAGCGACGATCAGCATCCTCGCGTCTCCGGGCGCCCCGCGCTCGGATTCGCCGAGCGGCGGCGCCACCAGGTTCCGTTCTCGCCGCAGATGGTTCCGATCCGGTGCTGCGCGGCTGCGCCCTTGGGCGCGATTCTGTTGGGACAGGTCACCCCCCGTCCCACCCACTCTCGTGCCTGAGGTATACATGCGCATCGGCCGCCGCACCGTCCTCGCTCTCGCCACCCTGGCCCTCGCAGGCCTCGCCGCGTGCGCCTCACCGACTGCCCCGATCCACGGCGACTGTCAACCGGGCGTCGGCTCCGGCAGCAGCAATCACTGCTGAACCTATGGGCTGACCTGCTGGCGTCGGGGGGCGCGCTCGCGAGGCGCGCCCCACACGACCCCGGCGGGTCAGAAGCCGGTCCGAACCCTACCCGCCAACCGGGCCGGCGCGCTGTTCTGCGTCGGATGCGGTCCCGTCAGTGCGCTCCGATCGCCGCACCTGCCCACGCCTCGTGCAGTGCCTCGCTAATGTACGCGTATTCAGGGGGGAGCGGCGCCCCGGCGTCTCGCGGCGGCGTAGCCGCACCGCGGAGCACGTCGGTCAGCGCCGCTTCGGCCTTGACGTAGAGTTCTCCGAACCCGTGTTGCCGCGCGATCGTCATAGCGCGCTCCAGTTCCGCGGATGCATGGTCGGCGCGCCCGAAAGCAGCGTCCCCCAACCCCGCGTAATAGGAGAAGTTCGCCGCGAGCCGCGGCGGGAGCGCCACCTCTCGCAGCGTCCGCCGGTGCCGCCCAAATTCCATTTCATCGCCGTCCAACGTCGCGATCTCGAGCAGGTTGATGGTCGCGATCCAGCGGGTCCACGGCTCGCCTCCGGTCGACGCGAGCACCTGGTAGGCGTGCCGCGCTAGGCTCCGATATCCGGCTCCCAGCAGCGCGAGTGCGAGGTCGCAGAGCACCCGCTCACGCTCGTTGGCGTCCCGCTGGAGCGCCCAGGCCTCGAACATCCATTCGACCGCGTTGCAGTAGGCGCCGCGGGAGTAGGCGAGCTCACCCCGGTTGTGATACGCGCGGGCACGAATGTCTTGAAGCCTGGCAGTCGTCGCGTCGCCCAGGATCTCAGCGAACCGCTGATCGGCGAGGGGAAAGTTGCCCCGGTCCTGGACCACTTTGGCCAGTCCGAGTCGCGCACTCAGGACCATTTCCTGGTCGCCGCGCTGCCGGGCGATGTTTTCCGCCTCGCCATAGGCTGCGCACGCGCGATCCAGCTCGCCCAGCGTCCTGTAGCAAATGCCCAGTCGCTGGGCCGCGATCGCGGCGGACTCCAGGTCCGCCGCGTCGGCTCCGGGCGCCTGAGGGCCGGTCCCCTCCCAGACGGTCAGGTAGACGTCGGCCGCAAGACTCCACTGGGACGCGAACTCGAGGGCCCGCCCGTAGGCGAGCAGTGGCGCCGATACACGCGAAAAGCGGGGCGCCCGCGCCGCCGGCTGCCCGTCGGGGCCCCGGGTCCACTCCCGCGCGGTGCGGGCCAGGACGGCCGCCAGGAGCCCCCGAAAGGGGTCCTCGGCGCCCACCTCGGCGACCGCGCCCGCCACCGCCTCGCGCTCGGCGAACAGTTGGTTCGGAAGCCACTCGCCACTCGCCCAGGCGTCCACGTGCCGGAGGACCAGCAGGCCGGCGCGGGCCGCGTTCCAGTCCCGCGGCGACGACCCGTCGTTCGCGAGGACCTCCATGAACGCGCGGTGCCGAGGCTCCGGCGCCGGGCCGATCCTGGGGAGCGGGATGATGACCGGAGCGCTCGTCACAGGCCCAAATATGGCGCCGCAGCGCCCGGGCGATAGAGACCCGCCTGGCACGGCCGGGGACTAGGCGCCTGGGCGCCGACCGTACGGCCGGGGTGGCTGGCCGGCGGGGCCCCGCGTCCGCCCGTGGGCCCCGGACCGGCATCGGCATGGGAAATGCCCTTCGCCCGAGCAGTCGGCGCGGCCGGGCCGAGCCATGGGCGAGACGGTCGCGACCAATTCCCAATCGGGAGGCCGGATATGCTGTGGACCATTGCGGTCATTCTGTTCATCGGGTGGATTCTGGGGTTCGGCGTGTTCCACGTGGCGAGTGGGCTGATCCACATTCTTCTGATTGTGGCGATCATCGCCGTGATCTACAACTTGATCGCCGGCCGCCGCACAACGGTCTAGCGCCGACTCCGCTCGACGCGCATCGCGCCGGACGGGAAACCGTTCGGGGCGGTGCGCGGCTGGTCGGGCAGCCGTCGAGCGGCCCGGCCTCGCCTCCAGGGGGCATGGTTTACACTGCGCCGTGCCCCCTGTGATATTCCGTGGCAATGCGACTTCGGACCTCGACTCCTCATCCGGCCGGGCGTTCGCGTGACCCGTTCGGTCGCGTGGACCGACCTTGATCGTCGCGCCTCGTCCCGCCTCCTCGAACGGCCAGGCGACGGACCCGCGCGGTCGCCCGCGCGTCGTCGTCACGGGCATCGGAGCCATCACGCCGCTCGGCCTGTCCGCCCCGAGCTTCTGGGAGGCGATGCTCGCCTCCCAGAGCGGTGCGGCACGGATCACGGGCTTCGACGCGTCGGCGTTCACGACCCATTTCGCCTGTGAGGTCAAGGGCTTCGACCCGCTGAATTACCTCGACCGCAAACAGGCGCAGCGACTCGATCGCTTCGCACAGTTCGCGGCCGCAGCGGCCGACGAGGCCCTCAAGGACGCCGGGATCGGTCCCGACACGCTGTCCCCCCTCGCGCGAGAGCGGGCGGGCGTGATCTTCGGAAGCGGGATCGGAGGGCTCCAGACGTTTCAGGAGCAGACCCAGGCGTACCTCAAGGGGGGTCCGCGCCGGCTGTCGCCCTTCTTCATCCCGATGATGATCCCGGACATGGCGAGCGGGTTCATCGCGATCCGGCACGGCTTCCGCGGGCCGAACCACTGCGTCGTCAGCGCCTGCGCGACAGGCAATCACAACATCGCGGATGGTACCGCCTCGATCCGGAACGGCGAGGCGGATCTCATCCTGTGCGGGGGCGCCGAAGCCGCGATCTGTGAGCTCGGCCTCGGTGGGTTCGCGTCCATGCACGCGCTCTCCACCCGGAACGACGATCCGGAGCACGCCTCCCGACCCTTCGACAAGCAACGCGATGGCTTCGTGATGGGCGACGGCGCCGGCGCGCTCGTGCTCGAATCGGTCGAGCATGCTCGGCGTCGCGGCGCACGGATCTACGCAGAGGTGGTGGGCGTCGGCGCGTCCGCGGACGCGCACCATATCACCGCGCCACACCCCGAGGGGCTGGGCGCCCGGCTCGCGATGGAGCGGATCCTGGAGGATGGAGGCATCGCCCCCGAGGAAGTCGACGCCATCAACATGCACGCGACGTCCACGCCGCTCGGTGACACCGCCGAAAGCCGGGCCGTGCAGGCCGTGTTCGGTCCCCACGCCCGCAAGCTCAGCGCGACCTCCACCAAGAGCATGACCGGCCACATGCTCGGCGCGGCCGGAGCCGTGGAGGCGATCGCATCACTTCTGTCGATCGTCCACAGTGTCGTCCCGCCCACGATCAATGTCACGGAGCGGGACCCCGAGTGCGCTGACCTGTGCTACGTGCTCAACAAGCCCGCCCACCGGGAGGTGCGTGTCGCCCTGAGCAACGCGTTCGGATTCGGGGGCCACAATACCTGCGCCGCCTTCCGGGTCTACGAGGACTAGCCGTCGGCGGTAAGCCGGCGCGGTCGGCAGGCGCCGCGGCGACGACGGGGATCGCCGGCGACCGACAACAGGACAGCCGCTGGCGTGGGCGTGAGACCTGCAACACTTTGGTAGCCCAGTTTGGGGAGGACCGATGCGCCACCCGCTGCCTCCTGGCCGGCACGCCTGCTCCCTCACTCGAGGCTGGACCCGCGCGGCTGCCGCGGCGGCGATCGCGAGCGGCGCCATGCCGCTCTGGCCCGGTCGCACCGCCGCGCAGAAGCCGACGTCGCGACTGACCGTCAGTGGCGGTACTGTAGCCCCGACGACGTCCGTCACCGGCTTCATCGGTGACAGCATCCACGGCGGCCCGCTGGCGGGCGCCGTCGTGCTCCTCGACGGGCAATCGCGCGAGGCGGTCACCGACTCCATCGGCCGCTTCCGGCTCGACAGTGTCACGGCCGGCCGGGTCCGCCTCGGGATTTTCCACCCGATCCTCGATTCCCTGGGTACGTCCCTGGCCAGCCAACCCGTGCGGTTGGCGCCGGGGCGTCCAGTCCTGCTCTCCATGGCGACGCCGTCGGGCCGCACCATCCGCCGAGCACTCTGTCGTGACGCCGCCCGGCCAACCCCGCCGGCCGACAGCGGCGTCGCCGTCGTCGTGGGTCGGGTGCTCGACCCCGAGACAGAGGAGCCGATCCCCGACGCGGTCGTCAACCTGTCGTGGGTCGAGACCAGCTTCCGCGGACGCGACATCCGCGTCGCACCGTATCACCGCGAGACGACGACCGACCGGAGTGGCGAGTTCCGGTTCTGCGGGCTACCCGCCGGGCTGTCGGGTCTGCTGCGGGCGATCCGGCCGGCGGCGGTGCAGGGTGCCGGCGCTCAGCCCAATCCGACGGTCGTGGAACGCGAGATCGAGCTCGACAACCGCATCGTCACGATGGCAACGCTCCACCTCCCCACCGCCACACCAACCGTGGGTCAAGGGAGCCGCAATGGGCCCGTCGGGCACGCCGTGCTGGACGGCGACGTGCGGCGACCCGATGGCAGCCCGCTCGTGGGCGCGACCGCGTTCGTGGAGGGGACGAGCGACTCCGCGGTGACCGACCGCGCCGGCTCATTCAGCATGCGGCGCTTGCCGAGCGGCACGCACATGGTGGTCGTGCGATCCGTCGGATTCGAGCCGGTATCGGCCGTGGTCGAGCTGACCAACCGAGAGCCGCAGCATGTGACGATCGCGATGTTGACTCCGGCATACGTGATGAGTCCCGTGCTCGTGCAGGTGCAGCAGCTCCAGGTCGGATATGCCCGGGTCGGATTCGACCGCCGGGAGCACGCTGGCATCGGCCAGTTCATGACGGCGGATCAGATCGAGGCCAAACACGCGCAGCGATTCTCCGAGCTGTTCGCGAACGTGGGGGAGGTACGCCTCTCCTACGACGAGGGTGGCGTCGACCTGGTGCCCACGCACGGCCCCGGAAGCTGCCTCGTATACGTGCTCGACGGACAGCCCTTCAATCGGATCATCCAGGGCGAACTCGATGCGATGTTCCAGCCGGAGGAGCTGGCGGGGATCGAGATCTACGGGCCGGCCGCGGTGCCGGTCGAGTTCCGCGTCCGGTCGCTCCCCGGCCCCAACGCAGCGGGAGCCGAAACGCTCGGATCCACCGGCTGCACGACGGTCGTCGTGTGGACGAAGACGGGCCTCGGCGTCCGCGAGAACTGATCGCCGCACGCGGGCGCCGGCGACGCGCGCGGCGACCGCTGCGCGGGACACCCGCGATCGCGCCCGCGGCGCACGACCGATCGCGCGATCGGCGCGCGAGGCGCGTCAGGGGCACGGCGGCCTAGCTGCGGGCAGGGTGCCGGCCGTGTATCGTTGGGGATGCACCTCCCAACGACGGTTTTCGGAAGCTGCCGGCGGTCCAGCACACGCATCGCGCTCGCCCTCGCCCTCGTGACGTCCGCGTCGCCCTGGGCGCGGGCGCGCGCCCAGGTGGGCGGGCAATCCCCGGACCCATCGCGCATCACGCTCGATCGGATCTTCACGACCCCCGATTTCCAGGAAGATCAGCTGGGGTCGATTCACTGGTTCCCCGGCACGTCGGGCGCCTACACGGCCCTCGAGCCCGCGACGGATGGCACCCGCGGTGCCGACATCGTGCGACATGACGCCGCGAGCGGCACCCGGACGGTGCTGATTCCCGCCGCCAAGCTCACCCCGGCCGGCGCGTCGGAGCCGATCGACGTCGAGAACTACTTCTGGTCGCCCGACGGCTCGCGCGCACTGCTGTTCGCGAACTCGCGCCGCGTCTGGCGCGAGAACACGCGCGGCGACTACTGGGTCTACGACCGAACGAGGGGCACGCTGAAGCAGTTGGGAGGCGATGCGCCGCCCTCATCCCTCATGTTCGCGAAGTTCGCGCCCGATGGACGTCGCGTCGCCTACGTGCGGGAGCACAATCTGTATATCGAAGACCTCGCCAGTGGCCAGATCACACGGCTGACGAGCGATGGGTCCCCGACGGTGATCAACGGCACGTTCGATTGGGTCTACGAGGAGGAGCTGAACCTCCGCGACGGCTTCCGATGGAGTCCTGACGGTCGACAGATCGCGTACTGGCAGCTCGACGCGAGCGGTGTCCGCGACTTCGACCTCATCGACGACACGGATTCCCTGTACTCCTTCGTCAAGCCGGTTCAGTACCCCAAGGCCGGCACGACCAACTCCGCGGGGCGGGTCGGTGTCGTGCCCGCGACAGGCGGGACGACTCGCTGGTTCGCTGTCCCGGGCGACCCTCGCAACACGTATATCGCCCGCATGAGCTGGGCGGCCAACTCCCGCGAGATCGTGTTGCAGCACCTCAATCGCCTCCAGGACACCCTTGTCGTCATGGCTGGCGATGCGCAGACCGGTGCCGTCCACCCGGTCCTCACCGAGCAGGACTCCGCGTGGGTCGACGTCGATGACGAGGTCCACTGGGTGAACGGCGGCCGGCAGTTCGTCTGGGTGAGCGAGCGGGATGGGTGGCGTCACGCCTACCTCGTCTCACGCGACGGGCGGGAGACCAAGCTGCTCACCCCGGGAGCCTTCGACCTCACAGAGCCGAACAGCCCGTTCGGCTCCCCGTTCATCCAGGCGATCGATACGGCACGGGGTCTCGTGTACTACCTGGCGTCCCCTGACAACGCGACGCAGGTCTACCTCTACCGCTCCCGGCTGGACGGGACCGGTCGGCCGGAGCGGGTGACCCCCGCCGGCGAGCGCGGCGTGCACCACTACGACATCTCGCCGGATGCACGCTGGGCGATCCACACCTGGTCGACGTTCGACACGCCCCCGACGACGGAGCTCATCCGGCTTCCCGCGCACACCACCGTCCGGACGCTGGTCGACAACGCCCACCTCAAGAGCACGGTGTCGGCGCTGGCCCGGGAGCCGGTCGAGTTCACGCGTCTCGACGGCTCGCGCGGCGGGGAATCCGGCCTCAGCTTCGATGCCTGGATCATGCGTCCCCCGGCGTTCGACTCCACGAAGCGATACCCCGTCTTCTTCACGGTCTATGGGGGCCCGGCGCAGGCGACCGTTCTCGATGAGTGGAACAGCTTCTCCTATCTGCTCAACGTGATGTTCGCCCAGCAGGGCTATATCGTCGCCAGCGTCGACAACCGTGGGACGCCGGCGCCGCGCGGCCGTGCGTGGCGCAAGGCGCTCTACAAGCAGATCGGGGTCGTCGACACGCGCGATCAGACGGCGGCCGCGCGCGCGCTCCTCCAGCGCAGCTACGCCGACGCGACGCGGGTCGGCGTCTGGGGCTGGAGCAATGGCGGGACGATGACGCTGGACCTCCTCTTCCACTCGCCGAGCGTGTACACGATGGGGATGGCGGTCGCACCCGTCACCGAGCAGGAGTACTACGACACGATCTACAGTGAGCGGTACATGGGTCTCCCCGCCGACAACGCCGACGCGTATCGGCGCGCGTCACCGATCACCTACGCCGACAGCCTGCGCGGCCGACTGCTCGTCGTCCACGGCTCGGGCGACGACAATGTGCACTACCAGAACACCGAGGCACTGATCAACGCCCTGGTGGCGGCAAACAAGCCGTTCACGATGATGGACTACCCCAATCGCAGCCACTGCATCTGCGAAGGACACAATACGTCGCGCCACCTGCTGGAGCTGCTCCAGCGCTTCCTCGGAGAGAACCTCCCGGCCGGCGGCCGCTGACGTCCGGGGGGGTGCCCGGCCACATCGCCCGCGGCCACACCCCCACGCGCCGGTGCCGCGCGCCGGTGACGGACGCCAGGCACGCGGCGCGCGTGCACCCGCGCCGACCCGGTCGTCATTATTACTGTGATGATTCCGGCCGACGTGCGACCGGCAGTGCGCCGAGCGCCGACACTCGCCCTCGGCGCGTTGGCCCTGGGCGGCATCGGCGTGGTGCTGGTCGCGCTCCCGTACAAGGCTTTCGATCTGGACCGCTACTTCGTCCCGAAGGAGCTCGTCCTCCACGTCACCGCGGGCGTGGCCGCGGCGGCCGCCTTGCTCAGCCCGGGGCGTCGGCCGGGTCCCGGCACGCGAGGACAGTCCACCGCGACGCTCACGCGGGTCGACACCCTCCTCGTGACGTTTCTCGCGCTGAGCGCTCTCTCCGCCTCGATGGCCGCAAACGGCTGGCTCGCGGGTCGCGCACTCGCCGTGAGCGCCTCCGCAATCGCCGCATTCCTCACGAGTCAGGCGCTCGCCCGCAGTGGCTGGACGCGTCCGCTCCTGGCGGTCTTCGGCGCCGCCGTCATGGTCGCCGCGATCACCTCGCTCCTCCAGGCGTACGGCGTCGAGAGCGAGTTCTTCAGCATCAACCGGTCGCCCGGTGGCACGCTCGGCAACCGGAACTTCGTGGCCCACCTGGCCGCGATCGGACTGCCGCCGCTCGTCCTCTGCGCGCTCCGCGCGCGACGGGCGGGCGGCATGCTGATCGGCGCTACGGCGATCGGCATCGTCGCGGCCGCCCTCGTCCTCTCCCGGTCCCGCGCCGCATGGATCGCGACGGCGCTCGCCGCGGCGAGTGTCCTCCCCGGCGCGCGCTCGGCCTGGCGCGCCTCGCGCGCGCATCGGCGGCGGCGTGACGGCCCGGCCGACGGCCGCCGGTCACGACCGGCGACTCGCGTTGAGTCCCCGGCGCGGGGCGGGCGTCGCGCAGGCAGCGACGCCGCTGGATCGCTGCGCGGCCGGCAGGTCGCTCGCCGTAGCGCTGTCCTCGTGGGCAGCGCACTGCTCGGCGTCGGCCTCGCGGTGCGACTGCCCAATACGCTCAACTGGCGCAGTGCCTCTCCCTACCTGGATTCGGTGATCGGCGTCGCCAACTATCGGGCGGGGAGCGGCCACGGTCGCCTCGTGCAGTATGGGAACACGGCGCGGCTCGCGCTCACCCACCCACTGCTGGGGGTGGGGCCGGGCAATTGGTCGGTCGCCTATCCTCGGGTGGCGTCGCGCAACGATCCGTCGCTGGACCCCGACGATGGCATGACCGCCAATCCGTGGCCGAGCAGCGACTGGGCCGCGTTCATCTCCGAGCGCGGTCTGGTGGCGACGATGTGTCTCGTGCTCGCCCTGGCGGGGCTCGTGGTCGCGGCCGCGCGCAGCTCGGCCGCCGCGGTCGACGACGCGCGACTCGATCGCCTCCTCACCGCGCTGACGCTCATCGCGACGATCGTCGCCGTGCTCACGGTCGGCGCGTTCGACGCGGTGCTCCTCCTCCCCGCACCCGGCCTCGTTGCCTGGGGAATCCTCGGCGCGCTGGCTGGAACGCTGTTCCCCGAGCCGGCCCCCTACGTCGACGTCCCGTTTCCGGCGGCGGCGCGCAGCATCGCCCTGCTCGCCGTCGTCGCGGCCGGCGGCTACGCGACCTTTCGGAGCGCCTCGGCCATCACCGCCATGGCGCTGTACAGTGCCGCACCGCGGACCGGCGCGGCGGATCACACGCTCGAGCTCGCGTCGCGCGCCGACCCGGGCAGCTATCGGATTCACCTGCGCCTCGCCGAAGCGTACGAGAAGGGCCGAGCGTGCAGCCGCTCGCGCGTGCACGCCCGCGCGGCCCGGGCGCTGTATCCCAGCGCTCCCGAGCCCAGGCGCCTCCTTGCCGCCTGCTCCACCCACACCCGATGAGCGCGATGAGCGAACCGAGTGCGTCACATCGACCAGCGGCCGACGCGGTGGACGGGGCCACACTCGAGCGCGCGATCGCAGCCGCGCGCCGGGCGCAGAGCCAGGCGTATGCGCCGTACTCGAGGTTCCGTGTGGGCGCGGCGCTCGTGGGGACGGATGGATCGGTGTTCGCGGGGTGCAATGTCGAGAACGCGGCGTACCCGTCCTCCCTGTGCGCCGAACGGGGCGCACTGATGGCGGCCGTCGCCGCCGGAGTCCGGGCCTTCACGCTGCTCGTCGTCGTCACCGATGCCAGCGCGCCGACCCCGCCGTGTGGCGGCTGCCGCCAAGCACTCGTCGAGTTCGTTCCGACCCTGGCGGTCGTGAGCGTGAGCGGCAGCGAGGAGCGCCGCTGGCGGCTGATCGACCTGCTCCCCGACGCGTTTCGACCGGAGCACCTGAGTCGCCAGCCGTGATCGATGTGCCGCTCGACGGCTCGGGTCTGTGCGGCGCGGTTGGCATTCCGACTGTAACTTGCACGGGTCGCGGTCTCTCCTCTCCGTCACCCGCCCCTCCCCGTGACCAGCCCCTCGTCCACGCCCCCCGTCACCCGCGATCCCGCCGTAGTCCGCGCCGCACGCGAAGAGGTCCGCCGTCAGCTGATGCGGATGGTGCTCGCCGTGGCGGTCCTCGACGGACTCGCGATTGCGGCCTTCTATGCCTTCGGCGTGAACCACGATTTCGGCGCTCGGCGCAACACGTTCGTCGGCGTCTGGATGGTGCTGACGGTGGGCATCGTCGTGGTTCAGCTCCGGAAGATTCGTCGTGCCCGCCTCGCGGCCATCCGTGCGCCGATCGTTAGTCGCGGCTCGAGCGGATCCGGCTCACCACCCTCCGGCCCCCCGTGATGCACCGAGGGCCAGCGCCGGTGGATCGGCGCTGGCCCTCGGTCCGACGTCTGTCGCGGCACGCGATCAGCGGACGGCCTGTATGCCGCCCCTACGGCGTGCGGGCGGCGAGGCTTACGGGCAGTACGGCGCGCCCTCGCTCTCGGTCGCCGTGCTCGCGGCCGTGCCGACCGCAATGTGACAGCCCGACGGCGTCGCGCCCACCAGCCCCACGTGCGTCGCGGTCGCGCCCCAGCCGGTCCCGCTCGCGGCGGTCACCGTG
>JAJPIS010000104.1 GCA_021324635.1 Gemmatimonadota bacterium | reverse complement strand
GGCCTTGCCCTCATCCCGCAGGAGGTGTTCGCACCACTCGCCGCCTGAGGCGAGATTCTAGCCGCCAGCTACCACCGGATCTGTCCGGAGATCATCCGCTAAGTACAGATTCGCGTCTTCATGGTCGTCGATGCTGACGAAGAGAATACCATCGGGCGCGAGAAGCTGATACGCGAGCTTGAGGCGGGGGTACATCATCGAGAGCCAGAGCGAATGCCGGCGCCCCTGCGTTTCGAAGTCGCTAGCAGCCACATTGCCGGACGCGTCAACTTGACCGGCTATGCGAAGATAGGCATCCAGCGGTGCAGAGTAGTCGTCGCGGTAGAGCAGTTCGCGACCGCCGGGACGGTTGTACGGCGGGTCGATATAGATGAGTTTGACGGAGTCGTGATAACTCCGGTGCAGCAGCTTCAGAACCTCCAGGTTCTCGCCCTCGATCAGCACATGGGGCGCGGAGTCGAAATGCTCTGACACAGGTCGTAACGGGAGCAGCGTTCCGGTCGCCGGCAGTTGCAGAAGGCGTATAGCGTTCCGGCGGCCCGGCCAAGACAGGCCGTAACCCTCGACACCGTCGTCGGACGGTCCGAGTACAAGATCGCGAAGGCGATCGAAGTCCAGCTGACCATCACGAACACAGTCGGGGAAGTCTTCAGCGAGCTGGCTCCTGGCGAGCTCTCGGTAATCGTATGACGTAGTCGCAACGCCAACTGGGCGGCCGGAGGGCACAGCGGAGGCGGCGGTCATTTGGGGAGTAGTCATCGGGCGATGACTTTACCCCCGGACGCCGCCAAGCGCCACTGTCCGCCTGTGTTGCGGAGTGATAGAAAGGCATTTACGAAGCCTCGCCCCACCGCCCATGCCTCCGACGAGCAGTCCGCAAATGCGCTGAGTCACTCGAGGCAGTCCGACCAAGAGTGTCGTTCAGGGCCTGCCTGGCAGCAATAGGTGCACGGGCCACAGTCCCACCAGTTTCGAGACCCCTGTCGTCACGCTCTCAACCAAGATCATCCACCGTGATTCCTAACACGAACCCCGTACTTGATCCCGCGTACGCAACAAGCGAGGCCAGAAAGCACTTCGGCCCGCAGCTCGACGTTCTCCGTGAGATGGCAGAGTACGGTTCTCGTCTGCTGATGCGCGCCATGCCGCGGACGAAGAACAGCGTTCCGGACTGGGTTGTAGTCGGGACGCTGTTCCGTCAGGTTGTCGCGACACTCGATGCGTTCGCGCTGTGCCTCGAGAACGGCGCGGTCGATGCGGCTCACGTGCATGCTCGGGGCCTCTTTGAAGCACGATTGTTTCTCGAGTGGGTATTGACCAAGGGGAAAGAGCGCTGGGGGCGACAGTTGTACGTTGCGACCCTGCGCGAGAAACTGTCGTGGGCGAACCGAATTGTCCTCGGGACATCCGAGAATGCCGGCTACGTCGAGGCGTGGATGGAGAGCTACGGCAAAGCCCCGCCATCCAGCCCAGCAATTGAGGCGCAGGCCAAGAAGAGCGTCGCGGAGATCAACGCCCTCCTGGATAGCCCTCCTTACCGGGAGATCAACAGATGGTTCGAGAAACATGCGAAGCCCGGTCGTGAGACCGACTGGTACCGCCCCGGTGATGGAGCGCCGACGTCTATCTGGGCAATGGCTCGGGCGCTAAAACGGCGGCCAGACTATCTCTTGTACAAGCACCTCTCTGGCTACGTACACGGAGATAATGTGAGCACGCACTCCAGGGTTCTGGCCGGTGGGATGATTACCGTCGAACCCATCCGCTCGGTCGAGCACCTGATCGCCGTGTTTCCCTATACGAGTCGATGGGCTGCCGACGCGTTTCGGCAGGTGCTCCAGGAGTACCGTGGCGGTGAACTGCCGGAATACAGGGCCCTGTACGAGAAGCAGTGGATGCCGCGGTTCGAGTTGCCGCAGGTGATCGTCAACACGAGCTGGGTAGCGTTCTGAGCCGTCACCCGGGCTCGGCAGACGCCGTCACGGGCGAGTGACCCTGTTACCCTGCTCGCGCTAAGCCCGGACGCGCGGTGGGGGCTCGTTGAGGTGACGGCGGGCTGGTACGACTCAGGGTGGCTTTTGAGATAGCGGACCGCAATCGCCAACCGCGGAACCTCCAAAGTGTGCGTGTATGAGCATAGCCCCCACGACGCTCGGTTTCGATCGGCACCCCTGGCGCGCGCACCGCGCGAGATTAACGCCGGTAGGCCGACGCCTGCACAGACGTGCGCGACGCCGATGTCGCACATGACGGCCGCCTCCGGGTGCTGCACAAGCGTCCCAGCATCGCCAAAGTCAGCGAAAGTGGACCGGTGCACGGTCCGAAACGCGTCCAGCTCTGAGACGGCCGCACCGACGTGCAGGTTGTAGATCACGACGCCCGGAAGTTCGAGCAGCGGCCGCACGAGTGCTGCGGCGCTCGCTCCTCGCGACTGTGGCCGCCTCGCATTGGATCGGAGTCGCCCACACCAAGCCACGCCGATGTGGAGCCCTGGCCCAAGCGTCGGCGGCCCCCAATCCTGTTGCGGGGATGAGCGCGGAGACTCCGTCAAGGGGCCAGGACGTCGGGAAGCTCGCCGCTCGTCCGCGCGGTCGCGTACGCATGAGGCGGCGGCTCGTGCTCACACATGGCCGCGTTGGACAGACGGCGGAACGAGGCTCGGAGCCGCGGAGGAGCGGGGCGGGCGCGGTGAGGACGAGGCGCCCAACGCGCGCCTATGCCGCACCGATGTAAGAGCGCGACCTGGAGCTGGTCGCTGTACCCGCCGCACGGGCGGACCAAGACCGTTTCGCGCGGCCGCGGCTCGCCCCCCCGCGGGCGTCACAGCGGCTCTCCCTCGATCTCCTCGCACAGGAGACCGGTTTCGCCATTTTGGACGCGCGAATTAAGCGAATTAAGCGAAGAAGAGGGGGCCGGGCTCAAGAGCCTGAGCGGCTTCAGTCGCTTACTTCGCTTTTTTCGCGGTCCACTTCTCGACCGACCGGCCGCGGGTCGGCACCTGCACGCATTCGATCCTGCCCGCCGACTGGAGGTGCTCGAGCGTAGCCTTCAGCGCGGCCGCAGGCTTATGGCGGTCGAAGAGGGCGCTAATCTCGCTACCCGTGAGGGAGCCCCGCTCCTCGAGCGCGGCCATGATCCGAGCCGCCACGGGGTCGCCGAGCTGCTGGCCGAAGACGTACGCCGCCGACCGGACGGAATAGTCCCACACGGCCAGCGCGGCCTCGAGGTGCGCGGGCGCGATCCTACTGGCACGGTCCAGCGCGGCGTACACGAGAGCGAGCCGCAGGACGAGTGCCGTGCCACGAGACGTGAGGGACCCCAACAGACCTGGCGCGCCGTCTGACAGCTCGGGATAGTGTTGCTTCCAGGCGGCCTGCGCCTCTGGGTCGCGGCATATGAGCACCAACCGGTGCCGGTATGCGGCGCGCACCGCAGCCAGGTCGGCCGCAAGGCTTCTCACCGCAGCAGGGTCCGGCTCGCCCCCGTCCGGGAGGTACTGCGATCGCCTCGCCATGACGTAGAGGAAGCGATTGGCGAATCCGTTCGCGACCTCTTCGTCGCTGAGCCGACGACGGAGTTCCTCCGGCGTGATGTGGCCGATGATGCTGACGTGGGCTCCGGTTGCTGTGAGCGGTTCTCCCCGCGTGAGGGTACTCAGGTCGCCCGTGTCGAATGCTTCCCGAATCCGGGGGGACAACGTGTTGCCGTCTTTAGCCATCTGGCGGAGCGGGCCGCCGAACTCCGTCTCGACGACCAGCAGTCGCTTGTCCTGAACGCCGGCATCCGTCACCGACGCGCCGTCGCCCGTTCTCCGTGCCGGGCGCTGGCTCTCGTCCCTCACGTGGTAGACCAAGCCCTCACCCGACGAGAGGCCGCTCTTCACGTTCCGGTCTTTGCCGGTGACGTAACTCGGCTCCGCAGCGGTGAGCACCGTGCGGCACTGCCCCCACGCCGTCCCCTTCCGTCCCGAAGCCGTCGGCCCGACGACCAAGGCGTTGATGTTCATGTGATGCGCGTCGCCCTCGACGCCCGTGTATGGGCTGCGACCGATGAGGTTCCCGGCGGCTACGAGGAACTGCACAAGTATCGCAGCGGGGTCCGCTTCCGAATGCGGCGACAGGGTGCGCACGACTTTGCCGGCGAGCCCGTGAAACGCCGCCGGACCTGGAGCCGCCGGCCAGTGCGGGATGTTGAGGGGCTCAGGACTGCCCTCGAGCGGTTTCCCCACCTCGTGCGCGAAGTCCGCGTCGGATGCCTCCTCGCAGGCCTGGCGCTGGAGGTCGTCGCATTCGTCGTCGCGCCCTTTCGCGGTGGCCGACTCGCGCTGCCACTGCCCGAGCGCGCTCATGCCGCCTCCCCGTCCTCAAGGAACTGCTGCCGCGCGTCGCACTGCTCCCGGTACAGCGTTCTAACGTCGTCGAGCCACGCCTTGCCCCAGCCGAGGGCGACCGGCTGGTAGCTCGAAGGATCTGGCCACGGCGTGTCGGCGCCGTACAAGCACATCAACCGCGCGAGCGCGGCACGCCCTTCGAGAATGTCCGCCTCCCAATCCGGAGGCATCTCGTCATCGTACACTGGAAGGTCTGGCATTAGGTTCATGCATCCTCAGAGAGACGGAACGGCGGGCGAGCGGCGCGGCGACGATCCGCGCCGCTTGTCGTTTCTAGCGCTCGCCCGCCGTCGTGCGCGACCGCCCACGACGCTTCCCGGTCAACGTGGCCGGCGCTGGTGCCGGATCGAGGCCGCGGCCGCCCGTCGCCATGAACTGCTCAAGCTGCACCACATCGAAGAGCACTCTGCGGCCGACGCGTACACACGGGATGTGTCCCTTGCTCGCGTGGCAGTAGAGCTGCTTCCAGGGCAAGCCGACGTACTCCGCCGCAGCTCGGGCCTCTTTCAGCCGAGCGTTTCCGCGCTCCGGCGCTTGCGTTGCGTCCATGCCGCCTCCGTGACAGGCCGGTTGATTCTGTCTGCGCACAACCCTAAGTTCTCGCGTCCGCACTACACCACTTTGCTACGGGCGTGTTTCGGGTGCTTGCCATGGCTTCGGGCCGGGGGCGGCGACGGCCGCGCGAACGGTTCAGGACTCGGGACCCACGGGCGTTCGCCCGCGCGCTCGAACTGCTCGTTGGCGGTTGGGGATCGGCGGCTGTGCTGGCCTTTGAGAGCGGCATTCCGGAGCGGCGCATCGCCAGATACCGGCGCGATCCGCAGCGGGAGCTCTCAGTCGAAACTGTCCGCGGGCTACTCGAGGCAGCGCACGGGCTGTGGTGGCACGCGCTCCGCTGGCGTCGGGCGCGCCGGTGGGAGCTGGCGGAGCTGCGCGATCAAATTGTGAAGCTGCTCGGAAGCGCCTTGGAGTACCCGAGAAGTCGTACGCCTGCGGAATGGGATGCGGAAATTGCCGCCAACCCGTACGAGCCGGACGCCCCGCGCTCGCTCGAGCCGCTGCCCTCGCGAGTTCCCACGCCAGAGGAGCGGAGGCGCATCGAGCTCATCGTGCGACAGAGCACGAGCGGCGAGCAGTGCCACAAAGAGCTGGCCGAACTCGTGAAGCGTGGCTCACTCACGCTGCAGTTGCCCCGCCGACAATTCGGTCCCCTCGAGCCGTTCGGCTTTTGGCTCGTGTCGGCCGACGAGGATGGGTGCGTGGTGCACATCGTCTGACCCGACGCCCTGCGCCCATTTTGCGCCCATTTTGGCGCGGGACGCACTCAGACACCTTCGGACTCGCTCGGACTGGCATGAGGCCTAAGCCCCCGCGTCGTTATCGGTTACGCTAGCAGGTTCGGAAGCACTCGGACTACCTGGGAAAGCGCCGCGCGCTCTCACATACCAGAGGTCGGGGGTTCGATCCCCTCCGCGACCATCGACGAGTACGGCCCGCCGGACCCGTATCGCAACGCCAACATCTGAGTGGCGTTCGCCACGAT
>JAJPIS010000041.1 GCA_021324635.1 Gemmatimonadota bacterium | reverse complement strand
CCGCTCGCTCCCCCGCTCGCCGGCACGGGGTGATCCCCAGCGCGGCCCACCACCGGGTGGACCGCCCGGCGGCCCGCCGGCAGACGGGCCCCGGGCGCCCGGCCCGCCGCGGCCGGTGCCGGAGGCCGCGCCAGGGTACACCTTCCGCAGACCGTGCGTCTCGATCGCCGCGCTCACGGCCGAAACGTACCGGAGCCGGTCGCGCCGCGGCAGGCCGGCGGCTGGAGCACGCCGTACCGTGACGCGCGCGCGGCTCGTCGCGGACCTCGCCGGCGTGTCGTGGATCCCTCGCGGGTCCGTCGTGAGCCCGTCGTGAGCCCGTCGTGAGCCCGTCGTGAGCCCGTCGTGAGCGTCGCGGTCCGTCGTGGGTCCGTCGTGGGTCCGTCGTGGGTGTCGCACCGTGTGCCGGGCCGCGGCGGCGCTCACACGCGGAAGCGGTCCACCGCCTCCAGCACCTCGGCCACTACCCGTTGCAGCTCGACCAGGTCGCCGACCGCGGTCGAGATCACCGACGCCTGCGCGGCGGTCGAGGCGGCCATCTGTGCCGCGGCGGTCGCCTGGTTGTGCGACAGGGCGGCGACGTGGGCGGCCTGTCCTTCGATCCGCCGCACCGCGTCGCGCTGCGCCGTCGCCAGCTCGGCGACGCCCCGCACGATCCCCGCCGCCTCCTCCACCCGGCCGGCTGCCCGGCGGATCGCCCCGGCCGTCGTGCCGATCACCTTGCGTCCTGCCATCACCTCGTCGTTCGCCCGCTCGAGGTCATCGGCCGTCGCCCGCGTCCCCTGCTGGATGGTGATGACCTCACCGCGGATCTGCTCCACGAGCCGCGCCGACGCCCGCGCGAGCTTCCGGACCTCGTCGGCCACGACCGCGAAGCCCCGCCCGTGCTCGCCCGCGCGCGCCGCCTCGATCGCGGCGTTCAGCGCGATCAGGTTGGTCGTGTGGGCGATCCCGGCAATGCCGGTCGTGGCCCCGGCGATCGCCCGCAGTCGCTGCTCGACTTCGGCGAAGCTGCCGCGCGCGGCCGCCGCCGCGGCCACGATCCGCTCGATCGCGGTGTCGGCGTCGCCGACCCCGGCGAGCGCCGCCTGGGCCGCGCCCAGGGCGTCGTCCGCGATCAGGTCGGCCTCGCCGACCCGCCCCAGCACCGCCTCGGCGGCCGCGCCGGCCGCGATCGCCTCCTCGCGCGTCTGGGCGGCGGCGGTGGCCTGCGCGGCAGCGTCGGCGGCCACCTGCTCCACGGTCGCCGTCAGTTCCTCCCCCGAGGCACCGAGCTCCTCGGTCGAGGCGCCCAGCTCCTGGGTGCGGCGGACGACCTGGTCGGAGGCCTCCCGGGTCGACGCCACGAGCTGGGCGAGCTCGCCGATGAAGCGGTTGACGCAGAGCGCGAGCTCGCCGATCTCGTCACGCGTCCGCACGTCGACCCGCGTGCGCAGGTCCCATCGGGACTGCCGCGTGAGCTGGTCGAGCGAGACGGTGACCGACTCCAGCGGCCGGGTGACCGACCGGGAGAGCACGAACGCGATGAGGGAGGCGATGACGACGGCGGCGAACGTCGCCGCCCCGAACACGGCGCGCGTGTGGTACCACGCGGCCTCGGCCCGGTCGAGCGACCACCCGAGCACGATCCGCTGCCGGTCGCGGGTCGGCCGGACGATCCAGAGCACGCCCTCGTGTCCGCGCCGGAGCCCGCCGACGGTGGTGGCCGCCAGCACGTCCGGCGGGGGGCGGATCCCACGGTCGGTGCGCGTCGCGACGGGGCGACCCAGCGAATCGATGACCGAGAGGTACTGGAGTTGGCCGAGGGATGCCGCGAAGGCGTCGTCGACCTCGGCGGCCGTCGGGTGCCGAACGAGAATCGCCGCGACCGTGCTCGCGCTCTCGCGGGCCTCGGCGAGCTGCACGTCCCAGAACTCGTGGGGCAGGTAGAGCGCGCTCAACACGAAGAACACCGGGAGGAGCGACGCGACCACGAAGAGGATGATCTTCGTGCGCACGCGTGCGCCACGACGCTCCGCGCCGCTGCTGACGTGCAGAAACTCCAGCCCTTCGAGGGTCGTCAGCTCGCGCGCGGGGGACCGGGAGTCGCCGTCGATCCGCGCACGCGCGGGGCCGCCGGTGCCATTCGCCGCCGGGCCGATGCCGTCGTCCTCGCGGGCGCCCGGGGTCGGCGCCGGCTCCGTGACAGGCGCGGTGGCGAGACGCGAGGGCACACTGGAAGACGAGGGGCGCGGGGAGCTGTCACCGCGTGCCCGTCCGTGCTACCACTCGCGCTCGATCCGCATGACGTTCGGCTCGCCGGCGAAGTGCGTGTCCGGGAGCCCCTGGCACCGGGACGGGTCGACGCGCCAGAAGAGCACGAGCCAGCCGTTGGGAACCCAGGGGCTCCGGCAGACCTCGACCGACCGACCCACCGAGGTGGCTGCCAGGAGCGCGGCGATCGCGGGATCGGCCGGCGTGCCCGGCGTCGGCGCGCGCATCGCCCGCTCCCCGCCGACCCCCGAGGAGCCGTCACGCGGCGGCGCCGATCCCGTGCTGGTCCCCGTCCCGGCCCCTGGCGCCCGCCGTCCGTCGGCGCCCCGCGCCGGTCCCCGCCCATCGACGCGAAGCGCCCGGAACGATCGGGCGAGGTCGCGGAGTACGATCGACCCGCCATCGGCGGGCGTGATCAGCCGCCAGCGCTCGGGGAGTCCCGAGATGCTGTCCCGGCGCGCCGTGTCGCCGACGTACAGCTCTCCCGTGACCGCGACCCGCGTCGAGTCGCGACCGACCGGAGCCGTCTCGAGCCGGACCTTGAGGAGCCGCGCGAGACTGTATCCCGTGACCGCGCCCTGCTCACTCGGACTGACGTCGAACGCCGAGTCGGCGAGCACGTGCGCGATCCGCGCCCGGACCGCAGCGCGGCCGCCCGGGACGACGATCTCGTACCGCGCCGGCTCGGGTGTCGAGCCGGCGGCCAGGCGCGGGATCGCGTGCGGTCCCGGTGACCCGGCGGCACCGCCCCCGCCACCGGTCGCGCACGCCACGGCGGCGAGCACCGGCACGCCCCGCGTTCCCCACCGCATGCCCCGCCGCCATCCCCGCCCCCAGCCCCAGCCACCCCCCCGCCCCCCGTCCGTCCGCGTGTATGTTATCCCCATGCGCCGCCTCGTCTCGTACTTCCTCCGCGGCCTGGTGTTCGTCGCCCCGTTGGCGGTCACGCTCTACGTGTGCGTCCGCATCTTCGCTGCGATCGACGGGTGGCTCGGGCTCTCCATTCCCGGGCTCGGCTTCGTGGTCACCATTCTGGTCATCACCCTCATCGGGTTCCTGGCCTCGACCATCCTGGCGACGAGCCTCCTGTCGGCGGTCGACTCGGCCGTCAACCGGCTCCCGTTCGTGAGACTATTGTACTCGGCGACCAAGGACCTGCTCAATGCCTTCGTCGGCGAGCACCGGCGCTTCGATGCCCCGGTCCTGGTCCCTCTCCATGGTCCCGGGCCCGCGCGCGCCCTCGGCTTCATCACGCAGCAGTCGCTCGCGAACCTCGGGCTCGCCGACTACGTCACCGTCTACCTGCCGTTCTCCTACAGCCTCTCGGGCCGGCTCCTCGTCTTCCCGGCGGCGGCCGTCCAGCGGGTGGACGCGATGAGCGCCGACGTGCTCGCCTTCATCGTCTCCGGTGGCGTCACCGACGTGCCCGCCGCCGTCGCCGCCGTCAGGTCGTCGGCGGGTTGAACTGCACGTGCTGCGACTCGATCCACGACCGGTGGTAGTTCGGATCCTCGATCGCGAGCGCGGGGCGGGCGACCTTGAGCGGCCGGAATGAATCCATCATGACCGCCAGCTCGGTCGTGGCCTTCGCCCCGATGCTCGCCTCCGCCCGGCCGGGGTGCGGCCCGTGGGGAATGCCGTCCGGGTGCAGCGTGATGCTTCCGAACTCGATCCCCTTGCGGCTCATGAACTCGCTCGAGGCGTAGTACAGGACCTCGTCCGAGTCGACGTTGCTGTGATTGTACGGCGCGGGCACCGCGTTGGGATCGAAGTCGAAGGGGCGCGGGCAGAACGAGCAGACGACGAACCCGTCCCCCTGGAACGTCTGGTGGACCGGCGGTGGCTGATGGATGCGCCCGACGATCGGCTCGAAATCGTAGATGTTGAATGCCCACGGATAGAAGTAGCCGTCCCATCCCACGACATCGAACGGATGGTGGTCGAGCACGAGCTCGTTGAGCCCGTCGTACTGCTTGACGAGGATCCGGAAGTCCCCCATCTGGTCGACCGTCCGCAGCTCGGTCGGCCGCCGAATGTCGCGCTCCGAGTACGGCGCGCCCTCGAGCAACTGGCCGAACTCGTTCCGGTACCGCTTCGGCCAGCGGATGTGGCCGCGGCTCTCGATCACCAGGAGCTTGGTCTGGCCGGCCGCCATGTCGAGCTTGAACCGGTGGATGATGCCGCGGTGGATGACGAGATAGTCCCCTTCACGGTACGGCAGGTCGCCGAAGGTCGACTCGAGCACCCCCGCGCCCTTGCTCACGTACACCAGCTCGTCGCACTGGCCGTTCTTGTAGAAGTGCGGATCCTGCTCATCGGGCTCGACGTAGAGCATCGCCACATCCTGATTGAACAGGAGCGGGACCCGGTCGAGCGTCGGGCTGCCACCCGGCCGCATGCGCGAGGTGAGGAAGTGCCGGTGGCGCAGCGTCTCGTCGCGATCCGCCTCGTACGCCGTCTCACGGATACGCCGCACCGACTTCACCGTCGTCGGCGGGTGCGTGTGGTAGAGCAGCGACGAGGTGCCGGTGAAGCCCTCGTGGCCCATCAGCTCCTCGGCAAACAGACCGCCGTCGGGGCGCCTGAAGACCGTGTGGCGCTTCCGGGGAATCTGGCCGAGTGTGTGATAGATCGGCATCGGATGTCACCAGGTCACAGGTTCCCACGCAGCGCCTGCTCGCGCTCGATCGCCTCGAACAGGGCCTTGAAGTTCCCGGCGCCGAAGCTCTTCGCGCCTTTCCGCTGGATGATCTCGTAGAAGAGCGTCGGCCGATCCTGGACCGGCTTCGAGAAGATCTGGAGGAGATACCCCTCGTCGTCCCGGTCGACCAGGATCCCGAGGTCGCGCAACGGCGCGATGTCCTCGTCGATGTGGCCGACGCGATCCATGACCGTGTCGTAGTACGTGCTCGGGACGCGCAGGAACTCGACGCCGCGATCGCGAAGCGCCGTCACCGTCCGCACGATGTCGGCGGTGGCGATCGCGATGTGCTGCACCCCGGGTCCGCCGTAGAACTCCAGGTATTCGTCGATCTGGGATTTCCTCTTGCCCTGGGCCGGCTCGTTGAGCGGAAACTTGATCCGACCGTTCCCGTTGGCGACCACCTTGGACATCAGCGCCGAGTACTCGGTGGAGATATCCTTGTCGTCGAACGAGATCAGGTTGTAGAAGCCCAGCACCCGCTCGTAAAAGCCGACCCATTTGTTCATCGCGCCCAGCTCGACGTTGCCGACGCAATGGTCGACATACTCGAGCCCGACCGGCGCCGACGCCACGCGCGACTCGAGTCGCGCGAAGCCCGGCATGAACGGCCCTCGATAGTTGCGCCGCTCGACGAGCGAGTGGATCGTGTCGCCGTAGGTCTGGATCGCCGCCGTCACGACTTCCCCGTCGGCGTCGCGCAGGGTCGTCGGCTCCTGCACGGGCCGCGCACCGCGTGCCACGGCCAACTCGAACGCCCGCCGCGCATCATCCACCCAGAGCGCGATGTCGCGCACGCCGTCGCCGTGCGCGGCGACATGGGCGGCGATCGGCCCGCTCGGCCGGAGCGCGGTGGTCAGCACGAGCCGGACTTTCCCCTGCTCCAGCACGTAGCTCGCCCGATCCCGGGTTCCCGTCTCCGGCCCCCGATACGCCGTCACCCGGTAGCCGAAGGCCGCCCGATAGTACTGGCTCGCCTGCTTGGCATTGCCGACATAGAACTCGATGAAGTCCGTCCCGTTGATCGGGAACGCATCGGTCGTTGCCCCGGGGACCGGCTGGGTCTGCGTCGCCATGATCCTCTCCCTGCGCCAAGTGAGCCGGCGTCGATGTTACGAATCTAACTCGGCGGCCAGCGCCCGATATTCGTCGAGCGAGGTGGGATTGGCGAGCGCATCGGTATTCCTGACCGGCCGGCCGTGAATCGCCTCCCGTACCGCGATCTCGGCCACCTTGCCGCTCAACGTTCGCGGGATGTCGGCGACCGCCCAGATGCGCCGCGGAACGTGATGGGGACTCGCGCCGTACCGCACGGCGTCGCGGATGCGCGAGCGCAGCGGCTCATCGAGCACCACGCCGTCCGCGAGTCGCACGAAGAGCGCGATCTCGACATCGGCGTCGGCGGCCAGCTCCCGCGCCACCGCCACGCACTCGATGACTTCCGGCAGGTGCTCGACCTGCCGGTAGATCTCGGCCGTCCCGATCCGCACCCCGCCGGGATTGAGGGTCGTGTCGCTCCGCCCATAGATGATGACGCCACCCTCCGGCCGCAGTCGCGCCCAATCGCCGTGTCGCCACACCCCCGGGAAGTGGGCAAAGTAGGACGCGAAGTAGCGCGATCCGTCGGGGTCGTTCCAGAACGCCACCGGCATGCTCGGGAACGGCCGCGTACAGACCAACTCTCCGGGCTCGTCCACGACCGGCCGACCGCGCTCGTCGAAGATCTCGACCGCCATCCCGAGCCCCCGGCCCTGGATCTCTCCGCGCCGCACGGGCATCAACGGATTGCCGAGCGCGAAACACGATACGATGTCGGTCCCGCCGCTGATGCTCGCGGGATGGACGCGTGCGCCGATCGCGCGAACGATGTAGTCGAAGCTGTGCGCCGCGAGCGGGCTCCCGGTCGAGAGCACGGTGCGGAGGGCGCTCAGGTCGTGCGTGTCGGCCGGCACGAGCCCCTGCTTCTCGATCAGGGCCAGGTACTTCGCGCTCGTCCCGAAGACGGTGACCCCCTCGGCGGCGGCCAGGTCCCAGAGCACGGCCGGGCGCATGACCGGGATGGCCGCGCCGTCATAGAGGACGATCGCCGCACCGGTGGCGAGCGCCGCCACGAGCCAGTTCCACATCATCCAGCCGCACGTCGTGTAGTAGAACACCCGGTCCCCACTCCGCACGTCGACGTGCAGCACGTGCTCCTTGAGCAGTTGGAGCAGCGTCCCGCCGGCGCCGTGCACGATCCCTTTGGGGACGCCGGTCGTTCCCGATGAGAAGAGCACGAAGGCGGGATTGTCGAACGCCGACCGCAGGGGCTGGGATGCCGTGCGCGCGCCGCCCGCGAGGAAGTCGCGCCAGCCGACCGCCCCCGGGATGCCGCCGAGGTCGGCGTCGGGATCGAGGGACGGCACGACGACGACGCGCGCGAGCCGCGGCAGTGCGGCCGCCAGCTCGGCCACCCGGGGCCGCATGTCGATCCGCCGTCCCGCGTACCGGTAGCCGTCCGCCGTGAGGAGCACCGTCGGCCCGAGCTGCCCGAAGCGGTCGAGGACGGCGGCCGGGCCGAAGTCGGGTGAGCACGCGGACCAGATGGCGCCGATCGTCGTCGCGGCCAGCATCGCCACGACCGCCTCGGGGATATTCGGCACCCAGCCTACGACGCGATCGCCCGGCCCGACACCGGCCGCCGTCAGCGCGGCGGCACACGCGGCGACCGCCTCGCGGAGCTCGGCGTGCGAGAGCCGGTGTTGCGGGCCGGTCTCGTTCCAGGCGATGATCGCCGGGGTGTCGTCCCCCACGCGCAGGAGATTCTCGGCGAAATTGAGTCGCGCCCCGGGGAACCAGCGCGGCCCGGCAACCGGGTCGGGCGGCGCCATCCGGTCGATCCCGACCGCCACGTCGGCCCACGGGTCCCCGCCGGCGCCGCTCGAGGCGATCACGCCGCAGAACCGCCACACGGCAGGCCAGAAGCGGTCGCGATGCGCGACCGACCATTGGTGCAGGGCTGCGAACGCACCCGGTGCATCGGCGGGCAGGAGCCCGTCCTCCCCGGCGGCCCGCAGCATCTCGACGAACGCGGCCATCTGCGTCCGCCGCTGGTCGGCAGCCGATGGTGCCCAGACGACGTCGCTCATCGCCAGCGCGCCCGCGCGTCAGGAGCGCGCGCGACGCAGCCCACAGCCGCGCGTCCGTCTCTCACACCGTAAGCTACCCGCTAGATTGCCCGCGTGCATGTGCCACGCGCCGCGCTGCGCTGGCGCGATTTCCGCCTGCTGCTGTCCGGCAACGTCATCTCGACCGTCGGGCTTCAGATGCAGAGCACCGCCGTCGGGTGGGAGCTCTACGAGCGTACTCGCTCCGCCTACGCCCTCGGCTTCCTCGGCCTCGTCGGGGTCCTGCCGCTCGTCGCGCTCGCGCTGCCGGCGGGTCACATCGTCGACTCGCACGACCGCCGCCACGTCCTCGTCGGCTCGCAAGCCGCCTACGTCGCGAGCTCCGTCGGCCTGGCCATCGTCTCGTGGCGCCACGCACCCGTCAGCGCCCTCTTTGCCTGCATGCTCCTCGCCGGCGTCGCTCGCGCGTTCCAGGCGCCGGCCCGCAACGCCCTGCTCCCGTCCCTCGTTCCCTCCGAGACCCTGGCCAACGCCGTCACCTGGAACAGCGGTGGCTGGCAGCTCGCCGCCGTCGTCGGACCCGCGGCCGGGGGTGGCCTGATCGCGGCGTTACACGGGCCGGTGGCGGTGTACCTATTGGCCGCCGTGGGGTCACTCGTCTTCCTGGTGCTCGCGATGGCGATCCGGCATCGGCCGCTCGCCCGGCACCCGGACCCGCTCACGCTCGCCGCCGTCGGTGCGGGCATCCGCTTCGTGGCCCGCACGAAGCTCATCCTGGCGACGATCACGCTGGACCTCTTCGCGGTCCTCCTGGGCGGCGCGTCGACGCTCCTGCCGATCTACGCCCGGGACATCCTGCACGTCGGGCCGGGCGGGCTCGGGTGGCTGAACGCGGCGGACTCGCTGGGCGCGGTGGCGGTGGCCGCGGTGCTCGCGTCGCGGCCGCCGATGCGGCGCGCCGGGCGCACGCTTCTCTGGGCGGTCGCCGGCTTCGGGGCCGCGACCTTCGTCTTCGGGATCTCGCGCTCGTTCCCGCTGTCGCTCGCCATGCTCGTCGCGCTCGGCGGATTCGACATGGTGAGTGTGGTCGTGCGGGCGACCCTCGTCCCGCTGCTCACGCCCGACGAGATGCGCGGCCGGGTGGGCGCGATCACCAATCTGTTCATCGGCACGTCGAATCAGCTCGGTGGCTTCGAGTCCGGGGCGGTCGCCGGCGCATTCGGGCCGGTCGTGTCGGTCGTCTCCGGGGCGATCGGGACCCTGGTGGTGGTCGGGCTGGTCGCCTGGCACTGGCCCGAGCTGCGCCGGCTGGGCTCCCTGGACAGCGCTTCCGGCGTCGAGCGCGTCGCCGCGACCGCCGCCGTCGCCGCGACCGGCGCCCCGCCCGGCGGCATCGCGGCGCGGTAAGCCGCGCCGGGACTTGCGGCGGAACTCGCCCCGGAGCTCGCGCCGGAGCTCGCGCGGGAGCCGTGTGCCGCGGCGCCGGGGAGGGTCAGGCCCCGGGGCCAGCCGCCGGCGACAGACGGGAGAGCAACTCCGCCTGGCGAGACTCGATCGCGTCGAGCCGTGACATGATGTCGCCGTGTCGCCGGTCGTCGGCCGTCGGGTCGCGGGTCACGAACGTCAGCGCCCCGCCCGTCTCGAGCCGGCAGCTCTTCACATCCGAGAGGCGCTCGATCCCCTGCCGTCGTGCGGCCGCCTCCAGTTGCGCGGGCGTGATCAACTCGCGTTCCAGGCGGTGCTCGAGCACCCGGCCGTCGCGGACCAGGACGTCGGAGTCTCCCTCGATGAGTCGGTCGAGGGCCGGGTGGCGGTAGAGGAACCGAACCACCCCGTAGTTCAGGGTGAGGAGGATCGCCGCGCCGAGCAGCCCGCCGACGAGCGAGTTGTCGTTCCCGATGATCGCGTTCTGGACCGTGTTCGAGAGCACGAGCAGCACCACGAGGTCGAACGGGTTGAGCTGGCCCAGCTCCCGCTTCCCCGCCAGCCGGAGTCCCACCAGCAGGAAGACATAGACCCCGAGCGTGCGGAGCACTTTCTCCAGCACCGGAACGCCCGGCACGATCATGTCCTGATACAGGGTATGCCACATCGGGTGCAGCCTCCGGCCAGGTCGGCAAGCCATTGCGCGGTGTGCACCGAATCCTCATCCCCCGCCCGGGAGGCGCAAGGGCGGTACGGGCGGCATTCATGCCGCCCGCCGTTGGCGGAACGGCCCGCGTCCCGCGGCCATCAACGGAACGGGTTTGTTTGGATGGTACCAGGGGCAATCGCGACGCGATTGCGCCTGGTACCGGGACCGGCACCGACCGGGCGCGATGGTGGGCCCGTCGTGGCGGTGCGGGCGCGCGTGTTGGGGGCGTGGATACCCGCGGCCCCGGGAACGACGGGCGGGATGATGGTGTCGTCGCGGGCGCACGGGAACGTGCGCGGACCGTAGGGGCGGCATTCATGCCGCCCGCGATTCGCATCCCGCACCGATGCCGGGCCGGCATTCATGCCGCCCGCGATTCGCATCTGCACGGATGACCGGCCCGGCATTCATGCCGCCCGCGATCCGCATCGCACACCAATGCCGGGGCGGCATTTCGCGTCCCCCGCGCCCCGCGGCCACCAACGGAACGGGATTATTTGGATGGTACCAGGGGCAATCGCGACGCGATTGCCCCTGGTACCGGAAACAGCAACGACGGGGTCGGGCCATGATGCCGTCGTGGCACCCTGGCGCGTGGGACGTGGCCACGCGGGGACGTGGGCCCGTCGGCGCGCCGCCACCGGGACCCGCAACGAGGGGCGCGATGCCGGGGCCGCCGGGCGCGCACGGCACACGCGCGCACCGGCGGCGGGATCGTCCGTTCCTGGGGGCAGATGGGCTATACCTGCGCCACATCGACGCTTGCCCAGATGTTACGGTCGCGATACAGTACGGTGTGCTTGCCCGGAGCGGTCCTGGACGATGCGGTTGACGAGCTCGCGAGGGACTCTCGCGGTGCGCTGTTGTTCGACTTCGGCGGTACGCTCGACGCCGATGGCGTGCGGTGGAGCCTCCGTTTCCACGGCGCGTATGCGCGTTTGGGAGGCCGGCTCGACGCCGAGGCGTTCGAGCCGATCTTTCGGGCATCCGATAGACAGCTCGAGGCACTCGACGGCGTCGCACGACTGGGCCTCCGGGCGATGATGGAGGCGCAGGCGGGGATCCTGTGCCGGCTGCTGCCGGATGGCACGGCAATCGACGCGGGTGCGGTCGCCGGTGCCGTGCACGCGGACAGCGTGCGGACGATCGCTCGGAACCGGAGTGTGCTGGAGGGGCTCCGCCGGTCGCATCGCCTCGCGGTCGTCTCGAATTTCACCGGAAACCTGGCGGTCTGTCTGGACGAGCTGGAGCTGGCGCACCTGTTCGACGTGGTCACCGACTCGGCCGTTCTCGGCGTCTCCAAGCCCGATCGCCGCGCGTTTCGGCACACCTTGGCTGCCCTCGACGTCCCGGCGAGCCGCGCCTGGATGATCGGAGACAATCCCGAAGCGGATATCCGACCGGCCCTGGGACTCGGGATGCGAGCCGTGTGGCTCGCGCCAGCGGTCCGCACGGCTCCGCCGGGTTGCGCGCCGACGGCTCGCATCGCATCCCTTGCCGAGCTTCCGGCCGTGCTGGCGCCCCTCGCTGGCGGGGCGCCCCTGGTGTCGCAATGCACGGGCTGATCCTCGCCGGGGGCGAGGGATCGCGGCTCGCGGCGGACGGCATCCAGGACGCCAAGGTGACGGTCACCATCGCCGGCCGTCCCCAGATCCGTGGACTCGTCGAGATCCTCGACCAGCTGGGGTGCCCGACCATCACGTGCATGGTCCGTGACGCCGTGCGCGCGCCGGCCGTCCGCGCGCTGGACGGCTTCGACCCGGCCGTCCGCATCCTGTCCTGCCATACCCCGTCGTCCCTGCACACGCTCGCCGAAGGGCTGGCCGCCACGCCGCCGGGCCCCGTCTTCTGCACGATGGTCGACACGGTGATGCGGGCGAGCGATTGGGGCGCGACCTACGGGTCGGCCCGGGCGTTGCTCGCCGAGGGGGCCGATGCGGTGCTGGCCGTCACCCCGTTCGTCGACGACGAGCGCCCGCTGTGGGTCGAGCGCGACGCTGTCGGCTACGTGCGCCGCCTGGGCTCGGAGCCTGTCAGTCCGCCGTGTGTCACCGGCGGCGTGTATGCCTTCGGGCGCGCGGCTCGGGCCGAGGTGGTGGACGCCGTGGAGGCCGGGGTGACCCGGATGCGGGGATTCCTCGCCCGCCTCGTGGACGCCGGTGCTCGGGTCGCTACGGTGGAGGTCGCGCGGATCGTGGACGTCGACCGCCGGCGGGATCTCGAGCTCGCGAATGCGTGGCTGGGGGACGAGGCCTCGTGAGCGCCCTCGTCGAGCGGGCGCGGGACCGGGCGGACGGCATGCGGGCGCGGTGCGGGGTCGCGCTCTACCGTCAGCCGTCGTACTCGCCGAACCAGCACCGCGCCAACGATACGGCGATCCTGGATGCGACCGTCGCCCAGCTCGTCGCCGATGGCTGGGAGATCGACCGCGCGTCGGAGACGGACCTCGTCCGCGGGACCCTTCCTGCCCACCTGCTCGCGCGCGCCGCGCTGGTGCTCAACATGTGCCAGGGGCCCGACGCGTCCGAGCGCCTGATGGCGACCGAGACCGGCGGGATCCCCATCGTCAACCGCCCCTCGAGCGTCCTCGGCTGCCATCGCCACCGACTGGTGCAGGCGCTCGCCCAGCGGGCCGTCGCCTTCCCCCGGACGGCGATCATCGCCACGTCCGGCGCGCCGGAGCTCGACGGGTTCGGCGCCGACGGGCGGATGGTGTGGGTCAAGCGCGGCGACGTGCATGCCGAGCGCTCCGAGGACGTGGTCTCGGTGGATCGGGCCGACCTCGGTGACGCGATCGCGGCGTTCGCGGCACGCGGCATTGACCGCGTCGCTCTCCAGGAGCACGTGCCGGGGCCCGTCCTCAAGTTCTATGCGGTCGCCGACGGGAGCTTCTTCCGCTACTACGCCGCCGACGCCGGGCCGGGTGGCCCGTGCCCGGCCGTGGACGACGATCGCCTGCGTGCGCTGGCCTTCGCCGCCGCGCGGGAGCTGAAGCTGGACGTGTTCGGCGGCGATGTGGCGCTGCCCGCACCGGACCAACCGGTGCTCATCGACCTGAATGACTGGCCGAGCTTCGCCCCGTTCCGGGACGACGCGGCGCGGCACATTGCCGCCTACGCCTCCGCCATCGCGGCCGCCCGTGCGGTTCCGGGACCGGGCGCGTTCACCCTGCCGTTTCAGAGACATCCGACGTGACGCAACGCCCGACGGCGCTCGCCGAGCCCCGCCCCTCCCCGCGGTCCGCCACTCCGCCCACCCCCACGTCCCCGGCGGCCGCCGCGCCGCCGCCGAGGGCGGCGGGGCCACGGTCGCTCGCGCTCTTCGAGTCGGAGGCCCAGTACCTCGCACCGGGCACGCAGAGCGTCGCCCTCTTCAGCCGACTGTGCATCGACCGGGGCGAGGGGGCCCTGCTGTACGACGTCGATGGCCGCCGGTACATCGACCTCCTGGCCGGCGTCGGGGTCGCGAGCCTCGGGTACGCGCACCCGAAGTACGTGGCCGCGGTCCAGCGGCAGATCGCGCGCATCCACGTCGGGAGCTTCACCTCGGAGCACCGGGCGGCGCTCGTCAAGCTCATGGCCGAGATCACGCCCGGCGATCTCACGCGGACGCAGCTGTACAGCAGTGGCGCGGAGGCGGTGGAATCTGCGCTCCGCCTCGCCAAGGCGTACACCGGCAAGAGCGAAGTCATCGGGTTCTGGGGCGGGTTCCACGGAAAGACCGCCGGCGTCCTGCCGCTCCTCGGCTCCAACTTCAAGCACCAGCTCGGCCCGCTCATGCCGGGCGCGTACAGCACGCCGTACGCGTCCTGCGCGCGCTGTGCATTCGACAAGACCTTCCCGTCGTGCGAGTGGCACTGTGTCGAGTTCCTGCGCCGGAAGATCGAGCTCGAGACGACGAACGACGTCGCCGCCATCATCGTCGAGCCGATCCAGGGAACCGCCGGAAACGTCGTGCCGCCGCCGGGCTACCTGCGCGTCCTCCGCTCGCTCGCCGACAGCCTGGGGGCGGTGCTGATCGCGGACGAGATGCTGACCGGGTTCGGGCGCACGGGAACCATGTTCGCGATCGAGCACGACGGCGTCGTTCCCGACATCATGACGATCGGGAAGGGGTTCGGCGGCGGCTTCCCGATGACCGGCGTCGTCGTTCGCGAGGGGGTGGCCAGCGCCAAGCCCTGGGCCAACCCGAGTGGCAGCTCCTCGAGCTATGGCGGCAACCCGCTCGCTGCGGCGGCTGCCCGGGCCGCGATCGAGACCATCCTCGAGGAAGGGCTGGTCGAGCATAGCCGGGTCGTCGGCGCCCGCATGATGGCCGAGATGAAGAGCTGGGAGCGCGAGATTCCCATCGTCGACGACGTGCGCGGGCGTGGCCTCATGATCGGGATGGATCTCGTCCACCCGGGGACGCGACGCCTCCTGGGGAAGGAGACCACGCGCTGGATCTTCGACACCTTGCTGGCGCGCGGGGTGCTGGCCATGATCTACAACCCCGAAGTGCGCATCAATCCGCCGCTCGTCATCCGCGAGGCCGAAGCGATGGAGGCCCTGGCGACCATGAAGGGTGTCCTCCGCGAGGCCGCGGAGCGGATCGGATGAAGCGTCCGGGCACATCGACTGGTGCCTGGCGGGCAGTGCATCGGCGCGATCCTGTCCACTCGGCGCCGCCGAGCGGGCTCGCGACCAAAGGCAGCGACGTCGAGGAGTGGCTCGACCTCGTCTTCTTCCGGCCCATCGGGGCGCGGATCGCGCGTGCGCTCTACCCGACGCGGGCGACGCCGGATCAGGTCACGCTCATCAGTCTCGTGATCGGCCTCGCCGCCGGCCACCTGTTCGTGTATCGGAGCCCGGCGGTGAACGCCGCCGGATTCGCCCTCTTCATCGTCTCCGATCTGTTCGACAGCGCCGACGGGCAGCTCGCGCGGATGCGCGGCACGTCGACGCGGTTCGGTCGCGTGCTCGATGGGATCTCGGACACGGCGCGATTCGTGAACCTCGGGCTCCACCTCCTGGTCCGCCTGGTGCTCGTCGGCGGCTGGAGCTGGCCGGCGGCGACGGCCCTCCTCGCGGTCGCCGCGCTGAGCCACTCGACGCAGAGCACCGCGATCGACTTCGTGCGACACGCCTACCTCGCGCTGGGGGTGGGGCACGGCAGCGAGCTGGATCTCGACGGCGTCGCGGCCCAGCCGGGCCTCTCCTGGCCGAAACGCCTGGCGGCCGCGATCTACCGCGGGTACGGCCGGCAGCAGACCCGGCTCTTCCCGCAGACCGTCGCTCTCGCCCGGGCAGGGCGCGCGGACCGGATGTCACCGGCGGCCGCGGCCGTCTACCGGTCCCGCGTGAGACCGGTCGTGCGCTCGTGCGCGCTGCTTGGCCAGAACCTGCGCTTCATCGTGCTCGGCGTGACGGCCGTCGGGGGATGGCCGGCCGGGCTGCTGTGGATCACGGCGATCCCCATGAACCTGGTGCTGCTCTGGCTGGTGGCCGCGCAGGAGCATCGCGCGACCGGCGTCCTCGGGGCGTTGGAGCCGGGCATGCTCCCCGCGTCCCCCCCTCCCGCCGTCGCGGTCGGCGGTGACTGAGACGCACACCACCCCTCCCAGCTCGGCGGCGGATCTGGCGGTCGGCGCCCGCTCGGCGTCGGGCCGGCCGTATCGAGGCGCCCTGATCGGCTTCGGCGGAGTGGCGCGGACCGCGCACCTCCCCGGCGCGCTGGCGTCCGGCGCGGTCCGTCATCGGGTCGAGATCGTGGCGGCCGTCGACCCGGCACCCGGCGCGCGCGAGGGGGCCACGCTCCCGGTCGTCGCCGACTGGGACGGCCTCGAGGCGTTTGCGCCGGTCGACTTCGTGGACATCTGCACGCCCACGGGAACGCACCTGGCGGCCACCCTGTGGGCGCTCGGGCGCGGGTACCACGTGCTGTGCGAGAAGCCGGTCGCCGTCACTCGTGCCGACGCCGAGGCGATCGCCCAGGCCGCGGGTCGTGCCGGGCGGCTGGTCGTGCCCTGCCACCAGTACCGCTACAACCCGGCCTGGCAGCAGATGCACCGCTGGCTCCGCGAGGGCGCGATCGGACGGTGGCATCTGGCGGAGCTCGCCGTCTATCGACCGGCCGCCGACGCCGGCGCCGACCGCAGCGGCCGTCCCTGGCGGACGGTGGCCGCCGAGAGCGCGGGTGGGATCCTGCTCGACCACGGCACACACCTGCTCTACTCGCTGCTCGACGCCGCCGGCGGCCCGCCGACTGCCGTCAGCGCCTGGACTGGGCGGCTCCGGCACCTGGACTACGGCGTGGAGGACACGGCCCAACTGACGATCGAGTTCCCAGGCCGCCTCGCGACCCTCGTGCTCACCTGGGCGGCGACGCATCGGGAGAACCGCGTCCGGTTCATCGGCGAGCGCGGCGCCATCGACTGGCAGGGCGGGATCCTCCGCCTCGAGCCGACCGCCGGCGCGGCGACAGTGCTGGACTTCACGATCGAGCTGGACAAGCGCCGCTACCCCGGGTGGTTCGCGGATCTCTTCGCCGCCTTCGCCGATGCGCTCGACCGGGGCGCCGACCCCGCCGCGCTGGCCGACATCCGCCGGACGGCCGCCGTGCTCGAGGCGGCGTACGCGTCGGCCCGCGCCGGCACCCGAGTTCCCGTCGAGTGATCGCTCCGCCGTCATGAGCCGTCGCGTCCGTCTCGTGATCTTCGCGGCGGGGCTCGTGTTCTTCGCGATCCTCGTCGCCCAGGCCGGGCTCCACGGCCTCGTCGCGACCATCCGACGCGCCGGGTGGGTCATCCCGGCGATCGTCGGCGTGTGGGGATGCGTCTACGTCAGCAACACGATCGCCTGGCGGGCGCTCATCGGCGCCACCGCCGCCCGGTGGGGCCGCGCCGGGAGTCGCCCCAACATCCCGGGGCTCCGGGCATACGTGATCAGCGTCGCCAGCTTCGCGATCAACTACGCGACCCCCTTCGTGGCGCTCGGCGGGGAGCCGTTCCGGCTGGCGTCGGCGTCGGAGTGGATCGGAACCGACCGCGCGGCGGCGTCGGTGGTGAGCTTCCGGGTCGTCCACACTCTGGGCCAGCTCATCTTCTGGATGATCGCGGTGCCGGTCGCGTGGGTGGTCCTACCGGGTACCGGGGTGAGCCGGCTCGCGCTGGCGTTCGTCGGTGTCATCCTGGCGGCCTGCATCGCGTTCATGCTGTCGCTCTTCCGCCGCGGGCTGGCCGTCCGGGCGCTCGGTGCCGTCCGCCGGTTGCCGCTCATCCGCCGCATCGCCCCGCGACTCGAGCGCGTGCGGGCGACGCTCGAGAACATCGACTCCCAGATGGCCGTGCTGACGGATGGGGAGCGCCCCCGGCTCGTCGCCGCGATCGCCGCCGAGGTCGTGGGCCGGGCGATCGCGATGGTCGAGTTCTACCTGATCGCGCGGGGAGAGGGTCTCCACATCGGCTACCCGACGGCGTTCGTCATCGGCGCCTTCTCGCAGCTCGCGATCATTCTCATGATCTTCATCCCGTTCGAGCTGGGGTCTCGGGAGGGCGGGCTCTATCTCATCTATCGGATTCTCGGCCTTCCACCCGCGCTCGGCGTCTACGCCGCCGTCGTGAGCCGGATCCGGGAGCTGATCTGGATCGGGATCGGCCTCACCTTCGTCTGGGTCTCGAGCCGCCACAAGCACCGCCCCGCCCGAGTCTCGCCAGCCGGCGCGAGCTGAGGCGGCCGGTCGGTCGCGTGGCCGCCGGTGCTCCGGGCGACACCGGCGATCCGCCGCGTCGTCACCGCGGTTCCCGATGGGACGTCCGACCTGCTGCGCGGGCGGCGATGGCATCGCCACCCCCGGCGTTCACATCCACCCGCGCGCCCGATACCAGCTCGCCGTCTCCCGCGTCCCGCGCTCCAGCGGGATGGTGGGCTGGTACCCCAACTCGCGGCGGGCGCGCGCATCGTCGCACGTCCACGCCGGCTGGACCAGGTCGAGCGCGCGCTCCGGTGTGAGCAGTGGCCGCGTCCCTGTCAGTCGCGCCCACGCCCGCGCGCCCCGCGCGGCCGCCGAGAGGGCGAGCCGCGGCAGCGCTGCCGTGTGCACCCGCCGCCCCACCGCCCGGCCGATCGCGGCCGTGATCTCCTCCCAGGCGTAGTTCCCGCCGTTCACGTAGTACACGCCCGTTGCACCCGGCGTACGCCCGGCCTGGGCGAGCGCGCGGGCCAGGTCGTGGACGTGGATCAGCGCCAGGTGCTGCCCGGGCGGGCCGGTGCGGATCGCCAGCCCACGAGTCGCGAGCCGGAAGGCCGCGAGGATGTCCCGATCCCGCGGCCCGTACACCGCGGGCGGCCGGACGATCACGGCGCTCCGACCCGAGGCCTCGATCACCCGCTCGGCCGCCGCTTTCGACGCCCCGTACGGGCCGATCGGCGCCGGCGGGTCAGCCTCGGTCAGCGCCCGGCCGGCCCGGGCCGGGCCGCCCGCAGCGAGACTCGAGCAGAAGACGAGCCGCGCGTGGGGTGCCTGGGCCGCGAGCGCCTCGAGCAGGCGGACGACGCCGCCGCGGTTCACGCGGTCGTAGTCCGCCGGGTCGGCCGTCGACGTCACCGCCGCGAGATGGTAGACGACATCGACGCCGGTCACCGCCCGCTCGATCGAGGGCGTGTCCTCGATGCTCCCCGCGGTGAGCTCCACTGCGGCCGGCAGCCATTGACGGTCGCTCCGCGGCCGCATCAGGCATCGCACCTCGTCGCCGGCGGCCACCAGCGCTTCGACCAGGTGCCCACCGACGAATCCGCTCGCCCCGGTCACCAGTGCACGCATGCGCGCGCCCTCCCGCCCGGCTCTCGATCCGGGCGATCAGCGGGGAGTTGTCGGGGTGATGGGTCGATCGTACAGCCGGTAGGTCTTGTACGGCTCACCCCCGATGCGCTCCAGGGCAGTGCGCATGAGGGCATTGTCCTCGAGGATCCAGCCGGACTCGCCGTGTCGGATGCCTTTGGCGTACGCGTTCTTGAACAGGTGCATGTACAGCAGATCGGCGGCGCCCGTGCGGCGATATGCCGGCAGCACGCCAAGCGTGAGCACTCGGGCGCGGTCGATCCGCCGTCCCTGCCAGAGGCCGATTGCCCATCCCCACGGCAGCAGGCGGCCCTTCATGTGGCGGAGCGCGACGTTGAGGTCCGGCAGGGCCAGCACGAAGCCGGCCAGCTCACCCCGCACGTAGGCGAAGAGCACCATCTCGGGGACGGCGATCGGCTTGAACTGCTTCGCCACGTGCATGAACTCGGCGTCGCTCATGGGGACGTTCCCCCAGTTCGCCTCCCACCCGGCGTTGTACAGGGCGCGGATCCGCCCCACCTCGGCCTTGAAGTCGCGCATGTCGAGCGGGCGGATCGTGATCTGAAACCGCGCCGCCAGCTTCTCGGCCACGACGGCGACGCGCGCCGGCACATCACAGGTCGGGTGCCAGTAGGCGATCAGATCCTTCGCCTTCGTGAACCCGTGCGCCTCGATGACATCCGCGTACCAGGGCGGGTTGTGTGGCATCATCAGGGCCGGCGGTGTCTCGAAGCCGCGGACCAGCAGTCCGACCTCCTCGTTCACCGAGAAGCTGGCCGGGCCACGCATGGTCGTGAGGCCGCGCGCCGCAAGCCAGGCCGCGGCCGCGTCGAAGAGCGCGCGGGCGATGGCCGGATCCCGCTCCATCTCGAAGAAGCCGAAGAAGCCCGCACCGTCATGGTGCTGGGCGAGATGGGCCTCGTTGCGCACCGCGGCGATCCGGCCGACGACTCGTCCTCCCGGGCCGCGGGCCAGGAACAGCTCGACCTCCGCATGGGCGTGGAAGGGATGCCGGGGGCTCAGCAGGTCGGCGACGTCCCGTCGCAGCGGAGGCACCCACAGCGGGTCGCCGCGATACAGGCGGTACGGGAGCTCGATGAAGGCGCGCCGATCGCGGCCGCTCCGGACGGGTGCGACGTCGATCAGCCGGTCCTCCGGGATCTGGCTGCCGTTCCGGACGTCACCGGGTCAGATGACGCCGAGTCCTTTGCCAACGCGCGCGAAGACGTCCAGCACGAAATCCAGCTGCTCGGGCGTGTGCGTCGCCGAGTAGGACGTCCGAATCCGCGACTCGTGGGGCGGCACGGCGGGCGCGACCACGGCGTTGGCGAAGACGCCGTTGTCGTACAGCTGGCGCCAGAACTCGAACGTCAGCAGGTCGTCCCCGATCACGACCGGCACGATCGGCGTCTGGCTGCCCCCGGTGTCGAAGCCCAGCGACTGGAGCCCCTCCTGCATGCGGGCCGCGTTCTTCCAGACGTTCAACCGCCGATCCGGTTCCTGCTCGAGGATGTCGATACAGGCGAGGACGGCCGCGCACGCCGACGGCGGCATCGAGGCGCTGAAGATCAGGCTCCGCGCGTGGTGCTTGAGGTAGTCGATCACGACCTGCTCGGCGGCGACGAACCCCCCGATCGACGCGAACGACTTGCTGAAGGTCCCGATGATGAGGTCGACCTCACCGGTGAGGCCGAAGTGCTCGGCGGTGCCGGCGCCGGTCGCACCCAACACCCCGATCGCGTGCGCGTCGTCGACCGCCAGGCGGGCATCGTACTTGGCGCGCAGCTCCGCGATCCGCGGCAGGTCGACGATGTCGCCTTCCATGCTGAACACCCCGTCGACGACGATCAGCTTCCCGCCGGCGCGCGAGTGACGCAGCTTCGCCTCCAGCTCGTCGAGGTCCCCGTGCCGGAACCGCACCGTCTCGCCGGCCGCCAGCCGGCAGCCGTCGACGACGCTGGCGTGATCGAGCTTGTCGATGAAGACCGCATCGTCGCGCCCGACGAGGGCCGAGATGACCCCGAGGTTCGTCTGGAAGCCGGTCGAGAAGACGAGTGCCGCCTCCTTGCCCGTGAGCCGGGCGAGCCGATGCTCGATCCGCTCGTGCAGCTCCGTGTTGCCGTTCAGGAACCGGCTTCCCGTGCACGCGGTCCCGTAGTCCGCGATCGCCTGCTGTGCAGCCGCCACGACCCGCGGGTCGTGGCTGAGTCCGAGATAGTTGTTGGACCCGACCATCACCCCGCTCTTCCCATTGATCACGACCTCCGTCGACCCGGACGCATGCACGGGGACGAAGTAGGGATAGAGCCCCATCGCCTGCACCTCGCGCAGGCGGGTGAACTGGCGGGCCTTGTCGAAGAGGTCCGTCGAGCGGGCGACCGGTCCGGGCCCTGCCTCGTCCGCGGCTCGGGGTCGCGGGAATGCGGAGGCTGGGGAGGACGCGTGCTGAGCGCTGGATTTCACGGAGTCTGGGCTGTGCGGCTGGGGGAAAGTGGGCCGGGCATGTCGTGCATGCTCCGCATGTCGCTCATGTCGCTCATGTCGTGCATGCCCTGCATGTCGTTCATGTCGCCCATGCCGGTCTCGTAGGTGACCTGCACGTCCCGCTGGTACTCGGCCGACGTCCGATCGACGGCCGGCCAGGCGGCGACGTTGTCCGGCAGAAAGACACCCCCGAGCGCTCCCATCGCCCCGTCGGGGATTGCCTTGCCGGTCGGGTTGTCGTACACGGCCGTCAGGCGGTACGTGTGGTCCGGCCGGATCGGGAGTCCGAGCCGCCACCAGAAGGAATGCGTCGGGATCGACACGATCTCCCCCGCCGCGTTGGTCACCGGGGCGGTCTGCCAGAGCACGCGGCCGGCGGTCACGTCCTCGAGCCGCAGCGCAACCCCATACTCGTGCAGATGCCCGCCGACCGCCAGGATCCGCCCGGGCACGGCGGGCCGGCCCTCCCAGCTTCGCTCCGAATGGCCTGGCGGGAGCGGGTACGCATGACCGCCGGCCGGCGGCATCACATCGAGATAGAAGGGGAAGATCGACACCGGGTGCGGCCACGTGCGCTCGGTCGCATAGGGAAGTCGCACGCGAAGCCGGGCCCCCTCGTAGCTCCGGGCGGTCGGGTTGTGCAACATCGCCACGACCAGCACCGTGTCCCCACGGTGCACGGGATAGCCGACGACCGGATGGCCGAAGACCGCCGGCATCGCGACCGGTGGGGTCTCCGCGCCGGCCGCGCCCATCCGCTGCATGATGGTGCTGAACAGCTCCCGCCGTTCGGGCACGATCAGATTGAGGTGGTGCAGGATCTCGCGCGGGATGGGATGGCCCGCCGAGTCCACCACCTCGGCCGAGTACCCCTCGATCCAGCCGGTCAGCGGGAGTGCCACGGCGCGCGGTGGGGGTTGCTTGGCCGAATGGTGCGAGGCGTGGGCGGGGAGGCTGAGTGGCGATAGCTCGACAATGATCTCCCGATGAATCGAGTCGTTCGTCACCTGCACGGTCGGGCCAGCCTCCGGCACCTGCGCCATCGCCAGTCGGCCCCAGACCACGAGAACGGATAATACGGCCCGCCAGCCCGGCGCGCTCACGCCCCCAAAGATACCCAATTCCTCACGCCGCCCCGAGAGGGCGGGGGTTCGTACCTTCACGTCGTGGCGACCTCACGGTGACGGATCCTGCCCTGGCAATGGTCCCGTAACATAAGTACACCACCACGCGGGGGCCAGCGGGTAACCGTGTCAACTTGCGAAGCGGCAGCGAGATACGCGGCCGAAACATGTTCCGTGCCGTGCGCCGGGTTCGGGGCCGGCCCGGGGACTGCGCCGGCCCGGGGGACGATGGTGTAGTATCCACCGCATGCCGATCGACGATCTGCTGCGCTGGCGAGAGGAGTTTCCGATCCTGGAGCGGTCGGTGTACCTCGTCAGTCATTCGCTCGGGGCGATGCCGCGCCGGACGCGGATGCGCCTCGCGGAGTATGCCGAGACGTGGGCGACCCGTGGCGTGCGGGCCTGGGCCGACGAATGGTGGGAGATGCCCCGCGCCGTCGGCGACTTGATCGGCCGCATCATCGGTGCCGGACCCGGCGAGGTCGTGATGCACCAGAACCAGTCGCTCGCACAGGCGACGGTTCTGTCGGCGCTGGACTGGCCGCGCGGCCGGAACCGGATCGTGACCGAGCAGTTGAACTTCCCCTCGAACCTGTATCTGTTCCACGCGCTCGAGCGGGAGGGCGCGGCGGTCACGACCGTCGGGTCGGACGACGGGCTCACGATCCCGACCGCCCGGATCCTCGCCGCCATCGACGAGCGGACGCGCCTGGTCTCGGTCTCGCATGTCCTGTACAAGAGCGCCTTCCTCCAGGATCTCGCCGCCATCTGCCGCCGGGCACATGACGTGGGAGCGCTGGTGCTGGTCGACCTGTACCAGTCGGCGGGCACGATTCCGGTCGACGTCCGCGCCCTCGGGATCGACTTCGCGACCGGCGGCTCCGTCAAGTGGTTGTGCGGCGGGCCGGGGGCCGGCTACCTCTACGTGCGACGGGAGCACTGGCAGACGCTCGAGCCGCGTCTCACGGGCTGGATGGCGCATCGGGCGCCGTTCGCGTTCGAGGACCACCCGATCGCGTACGCCGACGATGCGTACCGGTTCCTGAACGGCACCCCCGGCATCCCGGCGCTGTACGCGGCGCGCTCCGGTTACGAGATCGTGGCCGAGATCGGGGTCGCCGCGATCCGCGACAAATCCATGCGGCAGACGCAGCGGCTCGTCGCCCTGGCGGATGCGGCCGGCGTGCCGGTCGCCGGCCCGCGCGACGCAGAGGAGCGCGGCGGCACGGTGACGCTGGCGGTCGCAGATGGGGCCGCTGTCACCCAGGCCCTCGCCGCCCGTGAGGTGCTGGTCGACCACCGGCCGGGTGCCGGGGTACGGATCTCGCCCCACTTTTATACGACCGATGAAGAGCTGGACACGTTCTTCGAAGAGCTTGCGCGCGCCGTCGCCGCCGGTCGTCACGGGCCGCCGGTCGCCGGCGTGGGCACGTACTGAGCGCCCGGGCGCGACCCACCCGCTCCGGGGTGCCCGCCCGGATGGCCTGACGGCGCGCGCGGCGTTGGCCGCGGGGTGCCTCGGGCTGGTGCTCGCGGCCGCGTGCGGGGGCAGCGGCACCGCCCCGAACGCGGGTCGGATCGCGGCGATCGTCATCTCCCCCGACTCGCTCTCACTCGCGACCGGTGACACCGAGGTGCTACGCGCCCAGGCCCGCGCGGTCACCGCGACGCCCCTCGATGTCCGCACGTTCTTCTGGTCGACGAGCGACAGCCTGGTGGCGACCGTGACCCAGTCGGGCGTCGTGACGGCCCGGCGGGCGGGCGCGGTGCAGATCGGCGCGAGCGCACAGGGCACGTCGGGGTTCGCCCGGGTCCTGGTGTTCAACGCCGTGGTGCGCCGGGTCGTCGTCACGCCGCCACAGGATACGGTCTACGCGACGGCGCCGAGCGACTCGGCGACGCTGACCGCCCACGCGCTCGATGCGGCGGGCGATCCGCTCCCGCGGGCGCCGATCTTCTGGTCCTCGAGCAGCACGATCGCCACAGTGTCGCCGACCGGTGTCGTCACGGCCACCGGCTCGGCCCCCGGGACGGCCACGATCTCCGCCATGAGCCCCGACTCGGGGGAGCCGACCGGGATGGCGACGGTCGTCGTCGTCGGCCACACGGCCACGATCTCGGTGAACCCGACGTTCGCCTACCTCAAGACGGGGGGCGCGGGGTTCCTTCCGGCCACGGTGCAGGTGGTGGCGACGCTGACGGACACGTTCGGTCACGATGTATCGGCTGAGCGCCCGGTCACGTGGTCCAGCGCCGACCCGACGGTGGCCACGGTCGATCCGAAAACGGGCCTGGTGACGGCGGTCGCGACCGCGGTCGGTTCGACGCAGATCACGGCCACGGCTCCGGACGGGCCGAGCGCGTCGATGACGGTCACGGTGTTTCCGTAGCGCGGCGCCCGCCCGACGGAAGGAGTTTTTTTGATGTTTTTGATGATGGTACGCCCAATCGCCTGGCGATTGGGCGTACCATCGAGAACAGCCGGATACACGAGGCGCGGCGGCGGGTCGCGGCGGCAGGTCGCGGCGGCGGGCGGCGGCGGGCCGCGGCGGCAGCCGATCAGGGGCTCCACTGCATGACGAAATCCACCTGCGGGTCGGTCCCGAGCACGAACGTCACCTCGCCGACGATGCGGAACCCGGCCTTCTCATAGAATGCGATCGCCCGCGCGTTGGCCTTGTACACATTGAGCCACAGTCCGCCGCTGGCGGAGGCCATGCAGGTGGACATCAAGGCCTGTGCGACGCCCCGGCCGTGCCACGGCGAGCCGACGTAGAGCCGCTGGAGCTCGAGCACCGGGCCCGACGCGCCGACGACCACGCCAGCGGGCGTGGGAGTGCCCGACCTGAGCTGGGCGTACCCGGCGAGCGTCCCGTCCACCTCCGCCAACCACGTCCGGCGCGCGGGATCGGCGATCTCCGCCCCCTGGCGGACCGCCGAGAAGTGAGTGGCGAGGTGCGCCGCGATGTCCGCCGGCAGCGCCGTCGTCGCGTACGTCTCCGCGAACACCGCCGCGGCAAACGTCGCGAGCGCGCCTGCGTCGGCAGCCGTCGCGTCGCGCACCGCCACTCGGCTACCGGTCGCTCCTCGGCCACCGGGAATGGCCGCCTCGGCCTCTCGTCCGGCGTCCGGCTTCGTCGCTCGTGCCGCGGACACGCGCGAACACTGCCGCCGTGACCTCGCCGTCGCAACGGTAGGGTCCCAGCCCGCCGGCTGCCACGGGAATCACGCGGGGCTCCGGGCCCCCGGCCCTCCCATCACAGCGGCGTCGCGAGCCGTCCCTGTTGGGCCGCGGCCGTCGGGCGCAGCAGCCGCGCGGTCACGTACGCGGCCCCGCCCCGCGTGCGGACCTCCTGCGGGGTCGCAGCCAGGTAGCGGCGGCACGCGTTACGGAACGCACCCGGCGAGGCGAAGTCGAGCATCCCGGCGACGCCCTCGGCGCTCCGCTCACCGTCCTCGAGCAGGTGCGCGGCGACGATCAGCCGACCCCAGGTGAGCAGTTGGTTCGGCGGCGGCAGTCCGACGTCGGCCAGCGCGCGGGTCAGCGCGGGGCGGGATGCGCCGAGGCGCCGGGCGAGCGTCTCGGCCGTGAGCCGCTCGTGGGCCCGGGTGACGGACGCCAGGACCGCGTCGCGCGGCAGCATGGGCAGCTCGGCGACCGCCGGCCGGAGAATCGCCGCGGCGCTCCGCGCCTCGGCCTTGTCGAGCCGCGCCCGCAGGCCGACGGGATCGTCGTCGGCATCCACCACGACCAGCTCGTCGACGCCGCATCGGGCCAGGTCGAACATGTCCCGTCCACGGTCGGACCCGAGCGCCACGTAAGCCAGGAGCGCGAGGCGCGGGAACCGGATCCCGAGCAGGCGCACCTGCTCGAAGCTCGGCCGCCCGCCGGCATAGAGATCGAAGACGGCCAGGTGGACGGGCTCGGTCTCACAGGCGCGGGTGAGGGTCACCCAGTCGTCGCAGAGGCGCACGGTGTGCGCCCCTCGCAGCGCGGCCTCGAGCCGTGTCCGGCACGGCTCGGCGGGCAGCAGCGCGGCGATCAGCCCCACCGGACCGCTCCCGTCAGTTCGCCTGGAGTCGCGAGTAGACCGAGTCGATGTTGAAGCGCGCCGGGTCGAGCTCGAAGTACCGGTTGTCGGCGTACTTGCCCGTGGTGGGGAAGTATGGCGGCGACTGCTTCAGCAGGCACTGGTCGACGCTGCGATTCTCGGCGAACCCCGACCCGGCACCGTTGTACGTGGCGCTGATGAACTGCTCGATCACCCCGCCGGCCTGCTTGATGCACCCGCGGCCCACGTTCGTGCCGTTGCAGGTCGTCATGTTGATCGCCCCGCCGTTCCAGTTCTGCACCTGGAACGACCCGAAGCCCGCCACACCCGCCACGCCGGCCAACGTCACCCCGTCGAGATAGAAGTCCTTGTTGTCGCTCATGAAGACGCTGTTGGTCGGTCCCGTGGGGCTCGACGGGGTCGTGGGATTCTGGGGCGAGTTGATGGCGTTGTCGACGATCCAGATATCCTTGCCGGCGATCACCCCGAGCTCGTTGGCGCACAGCTTCACCGACGGGTCCGTCGTGTAGTACAGGTCGTCGGTGAAATAGACGCTACCCGACGCATACACCGTGAGCGTGCCGTTGAGATAGCCGCTCATGTTGACGTCGCCGTTGAAGTAGATCACGCCCTTCGAGTTCGGGTTGTACCCGCGGTAGATCGGGTAGAGATACTGCTCCTCGGTCGCGTTGATGCCGGCCGGACACGGAACCAGGTTGCCGACCGACTGCATCCCGCACGTGAGCGCCGGCGTCAGCGCCGCCACCGGGGTCGTCGTCCACCGGGACCAGTACCCGGTGCGGGTCACCGGGGTGAAGGTGGAGTCTTCCCCGCCCTTCGCGGTATCGGCCGCCACGTAGGTGCCACCCGCCGTGCTCCGCTCGACCGCCACCAGGTGCGGGTCGCCGGCCGGATAGCACCGCGCCTGCCGCGGGGCGGTATGACTCATGATCGCCGCCCGCTGCGCCGCGGTCGGCGTCCCCGAGATCGTGTCCGAGGCCGCGATCCCCCCGGTGCTCCCGGGCGTGTGCGCGGCGGTCCGGAACCACATCTGGTGGTGCACGATGAACGGGAAGAACATCGTCCGCGTGGCGCCACCGGCGATCGTCACCGTATGCCAGTCGCCGCACTGACGGTTGTACACCTCCCACCCGGACACGGAGTCGTTGTACACCGCCTGCGCGCGCTTGAGTCCCTCGGCCGCGCTCGTGCCGGCGGTGTCGTTGAAGATCCGGAAAAAGCCCTCGTTGGCGTCCTGCTCGGTCGTATCCGTGGTCGCCGGGGCGGACGGGTTCATGTTGATGGCGACGAACTCCAGCCGGGTCCCCTTGGCGACCGACGTGAAGCTCCAGCCGGCGGCCGACGCGTAGCCGGGGAGATTCGAGAGGGCCGAGACGGTCGGGAACGGGATGATGGGCACGCCCTGCTTCATCCCGTGCATGTAGGTCGGCGTCCCGCCCGAGACAGTCGTGTGGGCCGAGATCGTGTCGTAGTACGTCGGTGAGCCGCAGGAGCTCCAGCCCTGATTGCTCATGCCGACGCCGCGGATGAACTCACCCGTCGAGTAGCAGAGTCCCCCCGACCACTGGTTGGTGAACATCGCGAACCGGGCGAAGTTCTGCACCATCATCTCGAGGCGGCGCACATAGCGCGTATTGCCCAGAGTGTCGTGCGCCTCGGCGACGAGGCTCGCGAACCGACCGAACTGGCCGGTCGTGTTGCCGGTGAGGCCCGCGTACAGGTTGACCCGGACGTGCGGTACCGGGCTCCCCGAGGCATCCATGAGCTGGGCGTTGTTCATCAGCTGCACGTACCCACTGTCCGGCAGATGCACCGTCGTGTCCAGCGTCAGCCGGCTCTTCCCCGTCTGGAGCGCCTGCTCGGCGGCGTACCGGAAGTCGCGCTCCTTGTCGTAGTACTTCGTCATCAGGACCGAGCTCGACGAGAGGTAGATCGCCGACAGGGCGAGCGCGGCCAGCCCGGCCGCGGTGAGCATGACGAGGATGATGGCGCTGCCGCGACGCGGACGCGCGATCGCGGGCACCTGTTCGGGACGGGAATGCGAGATCGGCATGGGCAGAGTCCTCACGGGAGCGCGACGGAATTGCTGATCGCGTCGCCGGAGTTGGCGGGCGTGCAGTCTTGCGCGATCACGTTGTACTCGTACGAGGTGGCGCCCGGGAGCGTCGGGGCCTGCGGGTCGCTCCAGTGGTACGAGGCCGTTCCGGCGGCAAACGTCGTCGCCGGGTTGCCCCAATCGACCGAGCCGACCGGCCGTCGGTAGACGATGTAGTAGTTCACGTCCTTCTCGCCCGCGTCCTGGTCGATCGAGGCGTTCCTGGTGAGGACGATGGAGTCGGTGCTCGCCCCCCCGTAGAAGGTCGCCACGGGCGCGGGGCTGACGGCGATCGGGGGCTGCCCGCACGCCGAGGCATCGAGCAGCCCGGCGTTGAGGAGCTTCGACATCGTGGACACGGTGCGGTAGACCGGCCCCTTGCTGGGGTCGTCGAACATGCCGGTAACGGTCATGGAGACCGCACGGATGCTGTCGGTCTGCGCGCTCTGTCCCGTGTCAGCGGGGCTCGAGTGCTGCACGGCGACGTGCAACAGCGGCAGTGACGCCGTCGGGATCGAGTCGAGCGCGCCCGTCGCCTGGTTGACCTTGTAGTACTGGAAGAAGGCGGTTCCGGCCGGGACATAGATCCCGGTGCTCACCACGGTGGGCGTGGTCGCGTTCACCCGCCGCCACAGGGTATAGATGTTCGGCGTCGGCGCCGTCGAGTCGCGGGTGAGCCAGTACGAGATCGTCGCCGCCGATCCCAGCACACCGGGCGCCGACACGTAGTCCTGCCCGGGATACGTCTGCGTCGAGCGCGGCAGGGTGATCGCGAGCGCGGCCGGAAGCGCGTGGGTCGTGGCGGTGTCGGCGTTCGGGTCGTAGTAGACGCCGTTCGGATCGGACGAGTCGCGGGTCGCCAGGTCGGCGTTGAAGGTCACGGCCATCGGGTCCGCCTGCACGATGAACATCTGCTGCGGGACCACGCCCGCGCCGGCGACGCGCAGCTCGCGGTCGATCGCGTTCTGGGAGTACCGGGCGTTCTGAAGCGCGTCCATGTTGCCGGCGTTCCGGCCGACCTGGCGGGTCTGGTTCCGCATGAACGGGACGACCATGGCGAAGATGAACAGCATGAGCGTCACGGCGATCATCATCTCCACGAGCGAGAACCCCGACCGCGGGGTCCGCGCTGCGGGGCGGGCGATCGACGCGCGCGCGATCGAGCTCGACGGGCTGGTCATGGATCGCACCGGGCTAGAAGGCGGCGATGGTCGTCGTCTTCACGACCGACGTGCCGAGCGGCGAGGCTGTGGGCCCGTTCGACAAGCCCGGCATCGTGACGGTGACGGTCACTGTCTTGTAGTCGGCGGCGGCGTTCAACGTCCGCGTGACCAGCGTCACGCGCGTGCACCCGGTGCAGTTCGGGAGCGAGCTCTCGGTCGCGTTGAAGGTCGTCTCGAGGCTCGCGTACGTCGGGTACGCCTTGACCTGCTCGATGCGGCTCACGGCGAGATCCATGGCCGTCGATGCCGCGCTACTCTGCGAGGACAGATGCATGAACCGGGTCAGGAACGCCCCGAACCCGAGCAGTGCGGTGGTGATGATGGCGAGGGAGACCATCACCTCGATGAGCGTCATGCCGCGCCGCACGGAGCCGCGCGGCTGGCGCCGGCGGGCCCGAGCGGGCATCGACTCGACTGCGCGAGTGGGCATCATACGGACGCCTTGGTCCAGGTGCTGGTGAGCCATCGATACCAGACGGTCCGACCCGTGGACTGGGTCACCTGTACGGCGCGCCATTCCGAGCCTTCCCGAGCGCTCGCGGCCAGATAGACCTCGACATAGGAGCTCGACGAGCCACTGCGCAGGAACACGACAGTCGGCATCGAGTTCACGGAGATGACGCCGGGCCCGACAATCGCGGAGCCGACGCCGCCGTTGATCCCGGTGGCCGGGGTCGCAAAGCGGGCGCCGTTGTCCAGTGGCACCCAGCGCACGCGCTCACCGGCGTCGACGGCGTTGTTGTTGTTCAGGTCTTCGACGATGCGCATCCGTTGCTGCACCGTGTCGAAGCTCACGATCACGTTGTACTGGCGGGTGATCGCCAGGCGCTGCGCCGTCTGAAGGGTCGTCCGGACAGCACGGACGGCATCGTCGCTCCGGAACTGGGCCAGGTTGATCTTCGGCAGCGCCAGCGCCGAGACGAGGCTCAGCAGCACGACGACGATCATCATCTCGACCAGCGTGACGCCGCGCCGCAGGTTCCGTTGGGGATGCCGCATTGGACCGTTCCCGGTGTCGGCGGGTGGGGCTCCGCGGATCGGTAGTCCGCCGGCGCCCGACCGCTCGTTGGGGGTGCGGGATAGAAGCTAGGGGCGCCGGTCCGAGCGACTATCACGCAGCGGACGGCGATCCGCACACCCTGTGAGGCTGACCGGCTCGCGGTGATGCGGGGGGTGGCGCCACCGTCACACGCCCGCCACCAACCGTCACACTGCGGCGCGGAGGGTCCCGCTACGCCAACTCCGCCAGGATGGCGTCGAGGTGCTCGACGAGTCGCTCCGCGTCGGCACGAGTGACGGCGAGCGGCGGCTTCATCTTCACGACGGTGTGATGCGGACCCTCGGTGCTGAGCAGGATGCCACATTCCTTCATCCGCTCGACGACGTACGTGGCGTGCCGTGGGGCAGGCGCCAGGGTCTCGCGATCACGCACCAGCTCGAGGCCGAGGAAGAGCCCGCGCCCGCGGACATCGCCCACGAGCGGGTGGCGCGCCATGAGGCCGCGCAGCCCCGCCCGGAGGTGGTCGCCGACGGCCCGGGCGTGCGCCTGGAGACCCTCCCGGTCGATCACCTCGAGCACGGCCAGCCCGACGGCGCAGGAGACCGGGTTGCCGCCGAAGGTGTTGAAGTACTCCATCCCGGTGTCGAACGACGCGGCGATCTCCGGCGTCGTCACCACCGCGCCCAGCGGGTGCCCGTTCCCGATCGGCTTGCCCATCGTGACGATGTCCGGCACCACGCCCTGGGTCTCGAATCCCCAGAAGTGCGTGCCGAGGCGCCCGAACCCGATCTGGACTTCGTCCGCGACGCACACCCCGCCCGCGGCGCGCACCCGCGCATACGCGTCGGCGAGGTATCCGGGCGGCGGCTCGATCTGTCCGCCGCCACTGACGATGCTCTCGGCGAAGAAGGCGGCCGGACGCCGCCCGGCCCGCTCGATGTCGTCGATCGCTCGTTGCACATCCGCCGCGTAGCGCCGACCGGTCTCCACGGTCATGCCGCGGTACGGCCCGCGATACGGATCCGGCAGGAGTACCTTGTGCACGAACGCCGACGCGCCGCTGCCGCCCGGACCATCGAACTTGTACGGGCTCAGCTCGATCAGCGCGGTCGTGTTGCCGTGGTACGCGTGATCGACGACGATCATGTCGCGCCGCCGGGTGTGGGCCCGGGCGAGGCGCAGCGCAAGCTCGTTCGCCTCGCTCCCGCTGCACACGAAATAGCAGACGCGGAGCGGAGCCGGAAGCCGCGCCGTCAGCCGCGCCGCGTACTCGAGGATGGCGGGATGCAGGTAGCGCGTGTTCGTGTTCAGGACGGCGCTCTGCCGGTGGAGCGCCGCCACGACGTCGGGGTGGCTGTGTCCCACATGCGCGACGTTGTTCACGACGTCGAGGTACGCTCGGCCGTCCGGGTCGTAAAGGTGCTGCATCCAGCCCCGTACGATCGTGAGCGGCGCCCGATACGCGATGCTCAATGACGGGCCGATCTGCCGACGCCGCGCCGGGAGCAGCGCCGCCGATGTCGGCGGCGTGGGAGCCCGACACCCTTCCGGAAACCGGAGGATCAGGTTCGGGTCAGGGGACAGACCGAGCCACGCCGCGCGTTCGCTCGGCCGGGCGACGCCCGGAAAGTCGCCGACGTGACCTAGCGGATCGACGATCACCTGGAGGTGGAGGTGCGGCGCCCATCCGCCGTTCTCGCCCGTCGCGCCGACGGTCCCGATGTTCGCGCTGCGCTCCACCGGGTCTCCCGCTCGCCACCGGGTCAGGACGTCGCGAGCGAGGTGCCCGTAGAGCGTGTGGACGCTCGACCCGTCCGGAAGCTCGTGCCGGAGCAGGACCGTGGGGCCGTAATCGAGCGGCGCGTCGTTGTCCTGCACGCTCGCGACGACGCCATCGAGCGGCGCGCGGACGGCTGTCCCCGGGGGGACGAACAGGTCGACACCGAGATGGACCGTCCGCCACTCGTCGCCGGCATCGGTCGGGATGCGGTACCGATCGTCCGTGTACCACCGCCGAGCTTCATCGTAGCGTCCGATGCCGACCTCGGCCCCGGCCGACCGCAGCCGAGCGGCGATCGCGTCGGCCCATGCCTCGGTCGTGTCGCGACCGACGGGCACGGCGGCGTCCGTGCTCCCGACGCTGAGGTCGAGCGTCGTCCGGCGTCGGGCGTCCGCGCCGAGGCCCTCCGGCAGCACGGATCCGATACGTGCCTGCCCGGCGAGCCAGGCGACGACCGCGGCGGTTCGCGGGTGCGCGGCCATGCCACAGGCGGCCCGCAGTCGGCAGTGCGCGAATCCCAGGTCCAGCTCCTCGAGCTGCGCCAGGAGCGCCCACACCGGCGCCTCGCTCACCGACAGGTAGTCATTGCCGGGCTCCTGCGCGCGCTGATGCGCGCTCAGGACGGCGCTGGTACAGAGCCGCAGGCCGATGAGCGGCACGATAGCCGCGACCTCCGCCTCGTGGAGGGGGTACACCGCGTGGTAGCCGCCCACGATCGATGCGGCGGCGGCGAGCGGATCCCGCTTCCCCAGCATTCCGTAGGCGGCCGCGATCGCCACTTCGCCCACCGTATACGAGTGCACCAGGTCGCCGAAGTCCACGAGCCCGACGATGCGGCGCGGCACCGTGGGATCGTCGGGGTCCGGCGGCGAGACCAGCACGTTGAAGTCGTTCGCGTCGTTGTGGACGACGCTCGTCCGGAGCGTGTCGAACGCCACACCGGCTCGGTCCGCCGCGTCGAGGATCCGATGGATGCGCGCCAGTCGCGCCGCGTCCGTCACCGTCTCCTCGCACTGCGCGATGACCTGGCGGCCGACGCGCAGATCCCACCGAAGGTCCCGGTGCGCCGCCGGATGGGTGAACCCGTCGAGCGCCCGGCTGACCGCGCCGAGCATGGCGCCGAGCTGGGCCAGCACGGCCGGGGTGTGGGGACGCACGCTCGCCAGCGGGACACCCGGGACGTAGCGGAGCAACCGCACGAGGTGCCGAGCCCCGTCGACGCCGGTCGTCGACCCGATCAACGCCCCATCCCCCGCCGCGGGCACGACCGTCGGAAACGCGAAGCCGGTCTCCGCCTCGGCGAGTCGTGCGAGCACCGCGGCCTGGCACTCGAGAACGCGCTCGTCCTCGGCGACCGCCGAGATCTTGAGGACGTACGCCGCGCCCGAGGATGTCTGGACGTGGATGTTCTGGTCGCGCTCACTGGGCAGCGGCCGAAGCGTCCCGGTCACGCCATACCGGTCGCGCAGGAGCGCGGCGATGCGATCCTCGCTCAGGCGGGGCGGGGCCAGGCGGGTATCTACGGCGGGCGGCGCGGCCATCGGAGAGGCAAGCGGTTCTTCGGGTTGACAACGCGTGGTGCGAGGAAGAATATCGGGCCAGACCCTCATCTGGTGCTACCCCAACCGCGACGCCGCCGGCTCCGACGCGGCGCCGAGGGACCGTCATGGCGCATGTGCAGCTCCCGGTCGTCGACCGTCCGTCCGCTCCGCTCACGCTCCGGCGCGACGCGTGGTGGGTTCAGCCTGCGACGGTGGCCCTTCTGTTGTCCGGGTTCGTGGTGTACGCCACGTGGGCGGCCTTCCAGAACGGCGACTACTGGTACGGGCCGTATCTCTCGCCCTTCTACTCGCCCGAGCTGCTTGGCTCGTCGCCGCACGCCTGGTTCGGGCCGCGTCCGGGCTGGTGGCCGGGCTGGCTCCCCTTCTCCCCCGCCCTGCTGATCCTTCCGTTCCCCGGCCTGTTCCGGGTGACGTGCTACTACTACCGCGGGGCCTACTACAAGGCCATGTGGGCCGACCCGCCGGCGTGCACCGTTCGCGAGCCGCGCGCGCGCTACCTGGGCGAGCACAGCTTCCCGCTGATCCTCCAGAACGTGCACCGCTATTTCCTCTACGTCGCGCTCGTGTTCCTCGTCATTCTGGCGCATGACGTGTGGCGCGCGCTCTGGTTCACCGACGCGGCCACCGGACGGACCACGTTCGGCATCGGGGTGGGGACGCTCGTGCTGGCGCTCAATTGCGTGCTCCTGGCCTGCTATACCTTCGGGTGCCACTCGCTGCGCCACATCGTGGGGGGCTACCGCGACCGCCTGGCCGGCCACCCCATCCGCCACCGCGCCTACGCGTGCGCGAGCTGCTTCAACCGCTGGCACATGCGGTGGGCCTGGCTCAGCCTCTTCGGCGTGGCGTTCGCCGATCTCTATGTCCGACTGTGCGCCCTGGGGATCTGGCACGACTGGAGAATCCTCTGATGGCCGACGTCGAGACCATCGCGCACGACGTCCTCGTCATCGGCGCCGGGGGTGCCGGGCTCCGGGCGGCGATCGCCGCCGCCGGGCGGGGCGTGTCGGTCGGGATGGTCTGCAAGTCGCTGCTCGGCAAGGCGCACACGGTCATGGCCGAGGGCGGCATCGCGGCCGCGCTCGGGAACGTCGACGATCGGGACAGTTGGAAGGTGCACTTCGCCGACACCATGCGCGGCGGGCAGTACCTCAACAACTGGCGCATGGCCGAGCTGCACGCCAAGGAGGCGCCCGACCGGGTGCGCGAGCTCGAGGCGTGGGGAGCACTCTTCGACCGGACGCGTGACGGTCGCATTCTCCAGCGCAATTTCGGCGGCCACAAGTATCCGCGTCTCGCGCACGTCGGTGACCGCACCGGGCTGGAGATGATCCGCACGCTCCAGGACCACGGCATCCACGCCGGCATCGACGTGCACATGGAGTGCACGGTGATCACGCTCCTCAAGGACGGCGACCGCGTGGCCGGCGCGCTGGTCTACGATCGCGAGCGGGGCCGCTTCCACGTCTTCCGCGCCAAGGCCGTCGTGCTGGCGACCGGCGGCATCGGCCGCGCCTACCGCATCACGAGCAACAGTTGGGAGTACACCGGTGACGGGCACGCGCTCGCCTACCGGGCCGGCGCGGTGCTCCAGGACATGGAGTTCGTCCAGTTCCATCCGACCGGGATGGTCTGGCCGCCGAGCGTGCGCGGCATCCTCGTCACCGAGGGAGTGCGTGGCGAGGGCGGCGTGCTCAAGAATCGTGACGGCCGGCGCTTCATGTTCGACGACGTGCCCGAGAACTACCGGAATCAGACGGCGACCGACCCCGACGAGGGGTGGCGATACACCCAGGGCGACAAGAGCGCGCGCCGGCCCCCCGAGCTGCTGACGCGCGACCACGTCGCCCGCTGCATCGTCCGCGAGGTGCGCGAAGGGCGTGGCAGCCCGCACGGTGGGGTCTATCTCGACATCGCCTGGATCCGGGAGCGCCTCCCCAACGCCGCCGATCACATCCGGAAGAAGCTCCCGAGCATGTACCATCAATTCAAGCAACTCGCCGACATCGACATCACGCGCGAGCCGATGGAGGTCGGGCCGACGACGCACTACATCATGGGCGGCATCCGCGTCGACGGCGATTCCCAGATGTCGACGGTCCCGGGGCTGTTCGCCGCCGGCGAGTGCGCCGCCGGCCTGCACGGCGCGAACCGGCTGGGTGGCAATTCGCTCTCGGACCTGCTCGTCTTCGGCAAGCGCGCCGGCGATCATGCCGCGGACTTTGCCAGTCAGCACGGCGCCGTGACTGTCGATCCCTGCGCGGTCGATGCCGCTGCCCGCTGGGCCCTGGAGCCGTTCGCGCGCACGGACGGTGAAGGGCCGTTCGCGATCCAGCACGCCCTTCAGGAGACGATGCAGGATCTCGTCGGCATCGTTCGCCGCGAGGAGGAGATGCAGCGGGCTCTGGTCGCGCTCGGCGCCCTTCAGGCGCGGGCGGCACGGGTCGCCGTCGATGGCAACCGGGAGTACAACCCCGGCTGGCACACCGCGCTCGATCTGCACAACCTGCTCACGGTCGCCGAGGCGATCACCCGGTCGGCGATCGACCGGCGCGAGAGCCGGGGCGGCCACTTCCGGGACGATCACCCCGCCAAGGATCCGGCGGCCGGGGGGTACAACACGGTGGTCCGTCGCGGGCCCGATGGCGCGATGCAGCTGGCTCGGGAGGCGATCCCGCCGGTCCCGGCCGAGTTGCGCGCCGTGCTCACGGAGATGGGATGATGGGCGAGACGCAAAGCAGTGCCACCTTCCGGGTCTGGAGGGGAGACGCGACCGGTGGTGGATTCTGCGACTATCGCACCGCGGTCGCCCCGGGCATGGTCGTGCTCGACGCCATCCACCAGATCCAGGCGGAGCAGGCGAACGACCTCGCCGTGCGCTGGAACTGCAAGGCCGGGAAGTGCGGGTCGTGCTCGGCCGAGGTCGCGGGCAAGCCCCGCCTCATGTGCATGACGCGCCTCAGCGAGCTGGCGCTCGAGGCCCCGGTGACGGTGGAGCCGATGCGGGCGTTCCCGCTCGTCAAGGACCTGGTCACCGACGTCTCGTGGAACTTCCGCGCCAAGCGCACGATCACGCCGTTCACGCCGCGTCGGCCGGACGCGCCCGACGGGACCTGGCGGATGCAGCAGGCGGATGTGGATCGGGTGCAGGAGTTCCGGAAGTGCATCGAGTGCTTCCTCTGTCAGGACGTCTGCCACGTGCTCCGGGAGCATCACCTCGAGGAGCAGTTCATCGGGCCGCGCCACTTCGTCTACACGGCTGCGCTCGAGATGCACCCGCTCGACGTCGCCGACCGCGTGCCGGCCCTCAAGCGCTCGAACGGGATCGGCTTCTGCAACATCACCAAGTGCTGCACCAAGGTGTGCCCCGAGAGCATCACCATCACCGATAACGCGATCATCCCGCTCAAGGAGCGGGTCGTCGACGAGTTCTACGACCCGGTCGGCAGGCTCGTCAAGCTGTTCTCACGGCGTCAGCGGCCCTGACCGCAGGGCGGGCGGAGCGATGTATATCCTGAAGCCGATCGCTCGCGCCGCCATTCCGGCGGCGCTTCAGAAGGCGGAGCGCTACCGGCTCCTCGACGACTCCGTGGCCGCCGAAAGCATCTGCCTCGACGTGCTCGAGGTCGAGCCCGACAACCAGCCGGCGCTCGTGACGCTGCTGCTCGCGATCACCGACCAGATCGTCCACGACGCGGCCGGCGGCGTCGCGCGCGCCCGCGCCGTGCTGCCGCGGATCGCCGACCCGTACCGGCGTCACTATTACGCCGGGATCATCTGTGAGCGCCGGGCCAAGGCCCAGGCGCACCAGCGGGGCCCACGCTCCGCCGACGTGGCCGCGAGCTGGCTGCGCGAGGCGATGCACCACTACGAGGCCGCAGAGGCCATCCGCCCCGCGGGCGACGACGACGCGATCCTCCGTTGGAACACCTGCGCGCGGCTCCTCAACCAACAACGCGACCCCCACCGCCCCCCGACCGAGGCTTACGAGCCAAGTCTGGAGTAGGTCACCGGATCGCGCCTCGCCGCGTCACGCGGAGCCCCGAGCGAGCCCTCCGCCCCGACGCCCAAGCCCCGATGCCGCACGCGCTGCTCTGGCCCCGGCCCCGCGCCGCGCTATCTTCCCGGGCAGTGTCCCGCCAGGAGAGCACGACCCCGACGGCGGCGCGGCTCCAGCCCCGCCGGAGCGTGTACGATGTCGCCATCGTCGGGTCGGGCGCGGGTGGCGGGATGGCCGCGTACATGTTGACGCAGGCCGGCGCCAACGTCGTGCTCCTCGAGGCGGGCCCGATGTGGAACGCCGTCGCCGACGGCGCCATGCTCGAGTGGCCGTACGATTCGCCGCGGCGCGGGGCGGCGACGGCCGCACGCCCCTTCGGTGAGTTCGACGCCTGCCTGGGCGGTTGGCAGCTGGACGGCGAGCCGTACACGACGGCGCCCGGCCAGCGTTTCGACTGGTGGCGGGCCCGTATGCTCGGGGGCCGCACCAACCATTGGGGACGGATCTCGCTCCGGTTCGGGCCGGACGACTTTCGCCGGCGCAGCATCGACGGACTCGGCGATGATTGGCCGATCACCTATCAGGACCTCGCCCCGTACTACGACGAGGTCGATCGTCTGGTCGGCGTCTTCGGCAGCATGGAAGGGCTGCCCAACCACCCCGACGGCGTCTTTCTCCCCCCGCCGCGCCCCCGCTGCTACGAGCTGCTGATCAAGCAGGCGTGCGATCGCCTGGGCGTGCGATGCATTCCGTCTCGGCTCTCGATCCTCACGCGGCCGCACCACGGCCGCGCGGCCTGCCACTATTGCGGCCAGTGCAACCGCGGGTGCAAGACCAACTCCAACTTCTCGAGCCCCGGCGTGCTGATCGAGCCGGCGCTCGCCACCGGCCGGCTGACGCTCATCACCAACGCGATGGCCCGCGCCGTCACGACCGACGACCGCGGCCTGGCGGACGGGGTGGCGTACATCGACAAGCGGACGAACCGCGACGCCCACGTGCGCTCACGCATCGTCGTGCTCGCCGCGAGCGCCTGTGAGTCCGCGCGCCTGCTGCTCAACTCCGCGTCGACGCGCGCGCCCCACGGGCTCGCCAACGGGAGCGGGGTCGTGGGCCGATACCTCACCGACACCACCGGCACCGACGTATCGGGCTACGTGCCGCGGCTCGCCGATCACGTCCCGCACAACGAGGATGGCGTCGGCGGCTCGCATCTGTACATGCCCTGGTGGCTGGACAACGCCACGCTCGACTTCCCCCGCGGCTACCACATCGAGCCGTGGGGCGGGCTCCGGCAGCCGGGATACGGCATCATGAACGGGATCGAGCAGTACGGCGCCGGCGGCGGCTACGGCATCGCCCTGAAGCAGGAGTATCGCCGAGCGTATGGGACGCTGGTCGGCTTCTCGGGCCGGGGCGAGATGATCCCGAACGATGACTCGTACTGCGAGCTCGACCCCGAGGTCGTCGACCGCTGGGGTATCCCGGTGTTGCGTTTTCACTGGCGCTGGAGCGACCACGAGATCAACCAGGTGCGGCACATGCAGCAGACCTTCCGGTCGCTGATCGCCGCGATGGGGGGCGAGGTCCTGTCCCCGATGCCGTCGGCGGGGGACGGATACGGAATCGCGCCGGGCGGCCGCATCATCCACGAGCTCGGCACCACCCGCATGGGCGCCGACGCCGCCCGCTCGGTGGTCAACGGATGGTGCCAGGCGCACGAGGTGCGGAACCTGTTCGTCGCCGACGGCGGCCCCTTCGTGTCGCAGGCGGACAAGAATCCGACCTGGACGATCCTCGCGCTGGCCATGCGGACCAGCGGGTACATCACGGCGCAGCGGAAGGCCGGGGCGATATGACCGGCGCCGACGAGGGAGCGCGCCCCGATGGAGTGACGCGCCGAGAGGCCCTGGCCGCGCTCGGCGCGGCGCCGCTGGTCGCGCTCTCCTTCGCCGCGCTCGGGCCGTCCGAGGCGGTGATCGTCCGCGCCTGGCGCACCCTGCTCGACGCCCCGGGCGATCCCGCACCGTACACCCCGCGCTTCTTCGCGCCGCACGAGTGGCGCACGGTCCGGATCCTGGCGGACCTCATCATCCCGCGCGACGAGCGATCGGGGAGTGCCTGCGACGCCCGCGTGCCGGAGTTCATCGACTTCATGATGACGGATCAGCCCGAGGGGCAGGTGCCGATGCGCGGTGGCCTCCGGTGGCTCGACTCCCACTGTCACGACCGGTTCGGTGCCGCGTTCGCCGATTGTACTCCGACCCAGCGCTCCGCCGTGCTCGATGATCTCGCGTGGCCCGCCCGCGCCCGTCCGGAGCTCGCCGCCGGCGTCGCGTTCTTCACCCGGTTCCGCGATCTCACGGCCTCGGGCTTCTGGTCGAGCCGGATCGGTGTCGCCGACCTCGGCTACCTCGGCAACACGGTTGTCCCGGAGTGGACCGGGTGCCCGGAGCCGGCGCTCATCAAGTTGGGGGTGCGCTACGGGCCGGATCACACGCCGCCGAATGCCGCGCCGCCGGGTGGCGCGGCACCGAGCGACGCACCCCGCCGCCCGTGACGCGGCGCTCCCGATCCCCCGCCCTGCCGTCGCCCCCCAGGCCCCGCCTCGGGATCGGCCTCGTGGGCAGCGGGTTCATCGCGCGCTTCCACCTCCAGTCGTTCGTCGGCGTCCGAGACGCGGACGTTCGCGGCGTGTGGAGCCCCGACGCCAAGCACGCCCGTCAGACGGCGGCGCTCGCGCGCCAGCTCGACGTCGGCGATGCGCGACCCTTCACGTCGATCGCGGCGATGGTCGCGGATCCCTCGATCCAGGCACTCTGGCTGTGCGGCCCCAACTTCGCCCGCATCGAGAATGTCGAGGAGATCGTCGACGCCATCGAGCGGGGGAAAGGCGAGCTCGTCGGCGTGGCGTGCGAGAAGCCGCTCGCCCGGACGGTCGCCGAGGCGCTGCGCGCGCGCGCGCTGGTCGGGCGTGTGGGGCTGCTGCACGGCTATCTCGAGAACCAGGTCTTCGCGCCACAGGTCGAGCACGGTCGTGCCATTCTGTGGGCCCGGGGCGCCAAGCTCACGGGACGTCCGTATCTCGCGCGCGCAGCCGAGGAGCACAGTGGCCCGCATCGACCGTGGTTCTGGCAGGGACGGCTCCAGGGCGGCGGGGTCCTCAACGACATGATGTGTCACTCGGCGCTGCTCGTCCGGCACCTGCTGACCGAGCCGGGCGCGCCGGCGAGCTCGCTCCGCCCGACCCTGGTCACGGCGCACATCGCCAGCCTCAAGTGGTCCCGTCCCGAGTACGTGTCCCAGCTCGCCCGCACCATGGGGCCCGAGGTCGACTATGCCACCGCGCCGGCCGAGGATTTCGCCAGCATGATGGTCGAGTTCGTCGATGCGGACGGTCGGCGCGTGCTCGGCGAGGCGACGACCTCCTGGAGCTTCGTCGGTGCCGGCTTGCGCCTCTCGGCCGAGCTGCTCGGACCCGAGTACTCGATGTCGTGGAACAGTCTGGAGAGCGGACTCCAGCTCTTCTTCAGCCGTCGGGTGCGCGGCCGATCCGGCGAGGATCTGGTCGAGAAGCAGAACGCCGAAATGGGGCTCATGCCGGTCGTCGCCAGCGAGGCCGCCGTCTACGGGTACGAGGCCGAGAATCGCCACGTCGTGCGCGCGTTTCGCGCCGGGCAGGCGCCCGCCCTCACCTTCGACGACGGCGTCGACGTCGTGCGGATCCTGATGACCGCGTACATGAGCGCCGAGCAGTCCCGCACCCTCCCTTTCCCGCCTCGCGGCCTCGACACGTTCGTCCCCCGCGTTGCGACCGGCGCCTGGAAGCCCGCCTGATCGCCCACGGCGTCGCCGGGGCCCGGCCCGCGGCCAACGTGTCGGGCGATTCGTGACCGCCTGCTAGAGGACGGCCCCGGCGATGCCCGCCGTGGCCACCGGGCCCTCCGCCGGCCGTGGCGTCGCGCGGAACAGGATGGCAAAGACGACCAGGATCGCCATCGCGATCGCAGCCGGCACCAGCCACACGGCTCGCCAGTCATGGCCGGTCGGGCCACCGTACGCGTCCACCACCCGACCGGCGAGCCAGGATCCGATGAACCACCCGGCGCCGAGCGTGATGAACGCCAGGAAGCCCTGAGCGGCCGCGCGGATTTGCACGCTGGCGCGTTGATCGACGTAGATCTGCCCGGTCACGAAAAAGAAGTCGTAGCAGACGCCGTGCAGCACGATCCCCAGATAGAGCATCCACACCAGCGGCCCGGCGTTCCCGCCGGCGAAGCAGAGAAATCGCAGCACCCAGGCCGCCATGCCGACGAGCAGAATCCGCTTCACCCCCCATCGGACCAGGAACCAGGGGAGCAGGACCATGAAGAACAGCTCGGATCCCTGTCCGAGCGTCATCTTGCTCGCCGGCGCGGGCAGCCCGACCTCGTTGAGGAAGAGGTTGGTGAACGCGTAGTAGAACTGGAGCGGGATGCAGATGAGAAACGACCCGATCGCGAAGGTCGCGAACGAGCGGTCGCGCATGAGGGCGAGGGCGTCGAGGCCGAGCACATCGCGCACGCTGAACGCTCGGCCGGCCGCGTGTGGCGGCGTATGGGGGAGCGCCAGGGCGTAGACCGCAAGCACCGCCGAGGCGCCGGCCGCCAGCCGGAGGGGCAGCGCGGTCGCCTCGAGCCCGAGCTGTCCGACCAGCAGTCCGGCGACGATCCAGCCGACGGTCCCCAGCACCCGCACCCCGGGGAACTCGCGGGATGGGTCCCGGAGGTGATCCATGGCAAGCGACGTGCTGAGTGCGAGGGTCGGCATGTAGCAGAGCGCGTAGGCGATCAGGACCGGGTAGACGACGCCGAACCGATCGCTCCGCGAGGCGGCGTAGAGCAGCGCGGCACCGGCGAGGTGGAGCACCGCCAGCATCCGCTCGGTGGCGAAGAACCGATCGGCGATCATCCCGACGAAGAACGGCGAGATGAGCGCGCCCAGCGCGACGGCACCGGCCGCGAGTCCGATCTCGGTCCCGTCGAAGTGCAACGTCCTGCCGAGATACGTTCCGAGGGTCACCGACCACGCGCCCCAGATGAAGTACTCCAGGAACATCATCGCCGACAATCGAACGCGAACGGCTCGCATGGCTGATCCTGGCCGGGGGGCGGCGGGGGG
>JAJPIS010000021.1 GCA_021324635.1 Gemmatimonadota bacterium | reverse complement strand
TCTCACATACCAGAGGTCGGGGGTTCGATCCCCTCCGCGACCATCGACGAGTACGGCCCGCCGGACCCGTATCGCAACGCCAACATCTGAGTGGCGTTCGCCACGATCGTGCGGACGTTGTTGACCTTGGACCGACCGGCGGTCCGCGTACGCATTGCGGTGGGCAGCGTCGCGACGCGATAGCCGCCTCGCCGCATGCGAAGGATCAACTCCATGACGACGGCCCAGCCCCGGCCAGCCGACCGGAGGCGTAGCTCGCGAACGACGGCCATGCGGCACAGGAATATCCCCTGAAATCGCGGGAGCGGGCCGAAGAGCACCCGGTACGCGAGCCTCTCCGCGATCGAGAGCGCGCGCCCGAGCAGAGGTCCTCGGCGGGCCGGCAGGTACCCGAGCACGATGTCGGCCTGCCGGATCGCCGCCCAGAACTCCGGGATGATACCGGCCGGGAATTGCCCGTCGGCCGGGAAGAACGTCACGAGGTCGCCCCGCGCCTCGCGGAACCCGGTGCGGTAGACACCGCCGAGTCCCGCGTTGAGCCGATGGTGCACGACCCGCACGCACGCCAGCTCCTCTGCCAGCCGGTCACCGATCGCCCCCGTGCCATCGGTGCTGCCGTCGTCGATCACCACGACTTCACAGGGGCGCGGGATGCTCCCCAGGGCCCCAACGATCTCGCGAACGGTGGCGTCCAGGGTAGCTGCCTCGTTGTACGCCATCACGACGACCGTCAATTCGACAGGCCCGCGTTCGGCCGGGGTACGCTCCCACGACGTCGAGGTCATGACCCGCGCTCGTCCCGGCGCAATGGGGCAGCGGGGTTCCCGACGACGACGTCGCCCGCGGCCACGTCCGATCGCACCACCGCTCCCATCCCGACGAGCGCGCCATCGCCGACCACCACCCCGTCCCTGGTGGCGCTTCCCGTCCCGATGTAGCACGCGGTGCCGATCGACACGCCGCCCGAGACGAGGGCGCCGCTAGCCACGATCGTGAAATCGCCCACCTGCGCGTCGTGACTCACGACCGCCCCCGGAAGGACGACGACGTGGCGCCCCAGGCGTGCCCCGGCTCCGATCGTGGCATGCGGAAACACGAGGCTGCCGAGGCCGATCGTCGCGGCGGACGACACGTAGGCCCGGGGATGGACGAGCGTCGCGAACCGCCCGTCGCCCGTACCTGCACGCGCGACGATCTCAGGCCGGCGGCGAAAGGATCGCGGCCCGCCGAGGGCATCGACCCAGGAGGCGTGTGGCCACCGGCCGGCGTCGCGAATCTCGCCCACGACCGGGACCCCGCCCACACTGCTGCCCCGCAGGGCCGGATCGTCATCGAGCAGGCCGAGGCACCGCCGCGGCGCGCCGGCGGCCGCGAAGTCCACGAGCCAGGCGAGCACCTCTCTGGCGGTCCCGCCCGCCCCCAGGATGATCAGATCCTCGTCCATTGCCCCCCGCGATCAGAGTGCAGCACGGAGCGCCTCCGCCACCGTCACCTGATCGCTCTCCGCGAGCCCGGTGTGGAGCGGAAGCGTGAGCGCGCGCGAGAACACGTCGTCCGTGACCGGAAAGTCTCCGGGCCGGTATCGGTAGCGCTGGCGGAAGTAGGTCGTGAGGGGCAGATGGTGTGTCCCGATCGTCGTCTCGACCCCGCGTCCCCGGAGCGTCGCGATCAGCGACGCCCGCCGCGGGGCGAGGTCGCACGGCAGCAGCACGACATAGGACTGGAACACGTGCCGCACCCCCGGAGGCTCGGCGGGGGTCACGACCGGTGCTCCGGCCAGCAGCTCCGTGTAGCGTCGAGCCAGTCGCCGGCGGTGCTCGAGAATGCGATCGAGCTTGGCGAGCTGGGTCAGCCCGAGCGCCGCCTGGAACTCGGTGAGCCGCATGTTGTACCCGGGCGCGATGAACTCCGGCGTCGCCGAATCCGGATCGAGGCCGTGATTGCGGAGCGCCCGAATCCGCCGGGCGATGGCAGCGTCGGCGGTGACGGCGACGCCGCCCTCTCCAGTCGTCACGGCCTTGCGCGGGTGAAAGCTGAAGCACCCGATCCCTCCCCACGTTCCCGCGCCTCGACCCTCGCGCTCTGCGCCGAGTGCACACGCAGCATCCTCGATGACGAATGCCCCGTGCCGGGCCGCGAGGGTGGTGATCGCCGACATGCGTGCCATCGCGCCGAACGCGTGCACCGGCAGAACGGCTTTGATACGGTCGTGCGTGGCGAACGCCGCCTCGAGTGCATCGGGGTCCATGCCGTTCGTCTCGCGCTCGATATCCACGAACACCGGCTCGGCTCCGCACAGCACGACCACATTGGCCGTCGCGGGCCACGAGAAGCTCGGGACGGCGACGCGGTCCCCCGGGCCGACTCCGATCGCCAGCAGCGCCAGTTGAAGAGCTGATGTGCAGTTGGATACGGCGACCGCCTCGGCGGCGCCGATGACGGCTGCGGCGCGGCGCTCGAACTCCCGCACCCGGGTGGCCTGTACCAGGGTACCGCAGCGCAGCACTGCGACGACGGCAGCGATGTCCGTGTCGTCGACATCAGGCGTCGCGAGCCGGATCACGGGCGGCCCCCGTTACAGACCACGGGTCACGCCGCGGCGGCCCGGGCCCGGTACCAGTCGATGGTGCGCCGCAGGCCATCCTCGAGGTTCACCTGCGGCTCATATCCCAGCAGCCGACGAGCCTTCTCGATGTTCGGGATCCGGAGCTCGACGTCGGCCTTGTTCCAGTCCACGAACCGAATGCCCGCCGCCGATCCGCTCAGCGACAGGACCATCTGCGCCAGATTGTAGATCGTCACCACGCTTCTGGGGTTCCCGATGTTGAACGCGTGGCCGACAGCCTCGGGCCTGGTGAGGCAGCTCAGGATCCCGGTGACGATGTCGTCGATGTAGCACCAGGCCCGGATCTGACTACCGTCGTTGTGAACCGTCAGCGGCTCGCCCTTGAGCGCCTGAACGATGAAGCGATGAATCGCGCCCTCGCCGACCTGGCCGGGGCCGTAGATGTTGAACGGCCGGATCGACACGGTGGGTAGGCCGTACTGGGCGTGATAGTTGTGCGCGAGGTGCTCGGTGGCGAGCTTGCTGACCGCATACGTCCATCGGGCTTCCCCGACCGCGCCCAGGCTGGTGACGTCACCCTCCCGGACATTGTAGGCGTAGGCGCCGAACACCTCGCTCGTCGAGAAGTCCACGAAGCGCTCGACTCCGCCGGCCTGGACCGCTGCCTCGAGAGCGTGGTACGTCCCGAGGATGTTCACCTTCATCGTGGCCACGGGCATCTTCAGGACGGTGTCCACGCCGGCGATCGCCGCCAGATGAACGACCGCGGAGCATCCCGCCACGGCGTCGCGCATGGCATCGAGGTCGAGCACGTCCCCTTCGATCATCCGAACGTTTGCGTGCGCGAGCAATCCGCTCGCCCGCAGCGCGTTGCGGTGGCAGTTGTCCAGGATGACGACTTCATGGTCGGCGACCAGCCGGCGGGTCAGGGCAGTCCCGATGAACCCGGCGCCGCCAGTCAACAGGATCCGCTTGGAACCCATGCTCTCCTACGCCCGCGTGAGTAGGCCACGAGTCGACAGAATCCAGCCGGGCACGCCCGCGCCGAGGTGCCGGACCGGATAAGGCGGCCCGGGTCCTCTCGGCAGGCCGCCGAGGCCAGGACGGTCCGTGCCGCGCCGCGTAACGCGGGTACCTGCCCCCGATCCACCGGCTGCCTCGGTGCCTTTCGACCCATCGTGCCGTTGCGCTCAGCCGCTCGTCACCCCGATGTCGCCGCGTCCCAGTCCCTGAGACCGGGATCCCGTCCCCACTCTGTTTCGATTGGTGCCTACCCGCTCGCGCAATGAAGGGGGTATGCCCCCTGGACCCGTTGCGGGCCGTCCCGGGCCGACGACGTACGCCCTCATCCTCGTCGTCGTCGCGCTGAGCGCCGGCGTGGTGTACCGGCCGTGGCTGGACGCGCCGTTCGAGATGACGGACTTCGGCGAGTTCCTGCCCATACTGCGACACACGGCCACGTTCGTCGGACGATACAGCGCCCTGTCCCGGTACTACGGAGCCCAGGGCCGGTACTATCCGTTGGCTCTGCTCGCGCTCGACGCCAAGTGGGCGGTCTTCGGTCTGAACGTGGTCGGATGGCAACTCGCCCGTGCGATCACCATGATTGCGGTCGGCACGCTGCTCGGGACGCTGCTCGTCCGCCTGGGCGCGAACACTCGAGCCGCAGTCCTGGCGGCGTTGCTCGTCGTCGTCGGACGCGGCGCTGTCCCTCTCTGGCTCAAGGTTCACCTCAGCGACCCGCTCGGCATGCTGTTCGTGGTGTCGAGCGCGATGCTCGCCACTGCCCTCCCGACGACTCGGCGGCCCTGGCCTGTCGCGATGGCGGCCGCCGCGCCTCTCGCTGCCGCCGTACTCACCAAGGAGACGTTCGTGGCGGCGGCGCCGTTCGTCGTCCTCGTGGGACTCGGCCGCGATGCCGATGGGGCGTGGCGCGTGCCGAGCCGGGACCGGCGCAGCCTCGCACCGGCAGTCGGTGTCGCATCGGCCCTCGTGATCACCGGCGTCCTTCTGGTGATGCATCACACGGGAGCCTCGGCCGGCGGGTACTCGTCGAACTACCGCCTCTCGTCGGTGACCCTCTCGCACACGGCGAGCGTTGCCGGGAACATGTTCCTCCCGTGGGCGCCGCGGCCATTTGGCGTGACCAATGCCGTCTACGCCGCGGTCGTGCTTTTCGGGTGGCTCGCGATGGCACGCCACGCGCGCTCCCGACTCGCCGTGCTGGTCGCGGCACTGGCGGCCGTCGCGCTTCCGGCGGCGGGGACGGCGGTCTATCTCCCCTGGGCCATCGTCGCGCCGTACTACGCCGGTCCGTTTCTGATCGGCGGGGCGCTCATGCTGGCGATGGCGCTGACCGCAATCGACGGATCGCGGTCGCGCGTCATCAGGATCGGGGCGAGCGCGGCCATCGCGATGCTGTGCCTGGCTGATGGGGCGGCCGCGCGGCGGGCATCCGACACGTTCAGAGCGCAACGATCGCTCGACGCGTCGGTCGCCACGTCACTCGCCGCCCTCGCGGGGAGAGGAACGATGGTCACGGCGGCAACCGACCACCCGATTGGCCTCTACACGGGTCGCATGGCAGCCTACGGGCGGGCGATCCTCGACGCGCCGTTTCCGCCGGTCCGGGAGCAACCGTGCGAGGTCGCGCACATGCTCGCTCGGACCGGTCGGACGCTCGTCCTGGTGTACGGCGGCGAATGCGGGGCGGCGTGGACCGACGTAGCCCGCCCGTCGAGAGCGCTCCGGCGCCTATTCAGCTACGTGTCGTTTACCACAGCCACACTGCGGCCGGACTCCGTTCGGGCCGACATTTGGCTTCCGAGCGGAGCGCCACGATCGTAAACCCAGCCTCGCGGCGCGCCGGGGTCGGTGTGGCACCGACCTCGCTCGCGTCAGGTCGGTTTGTGTTGCCGGGCAGCTACGCCGCCGCCGGGTCCATGACCGTCAGCCGCGGGAAGAGCGTGCGATAGAACCCGCGATCGCGGGTCAGCAGTCGGTCGGCATGGACGATCGCGTGCGCGGCGATGAGGAAATCGGCGACCACGCACGTGCGCGGGCCGCCACGCCGGCGGTAGCCTCGCCAACTGTCGCCCACGAGACCGGCCGCCTCGCGACCCGACGGGCTGAAGGCCACGCCGAGCACCGTCCCGGGCAGGACACCCAGCCGATCCCGTAACACCTTCGGGATCGTGATCTGCCCCTTCTCCGACACCACGGTTTGCGTCATACCATCCCAGTAGGCATTCCCTGTCTCGAGGTAGGAGCGGCGGCACGTCCTCGGCAACGCGGCGCACTCACAGGCCGACCCGGGCCGGCCGGTGGGTCGGCACCAGGCTCGGAACCCACAGGGTCTCGACGACGGGAGCCCCAGGCGCGGGGCGGCGGCGCCCCGGGGTCACGCACTCCGGGCCGCGAGGGCGGCGACGACGCGCGCACCGGCGTGGCCGTCCCAACCCTCGGGCGCGTGCGGGTCGGCGACACGGCGCGCGCCCCGAACGGCCGCCGGGAGCTCGGCCGGGTCGCGGACGATCCGGTTCGTCCCCTCCGTCACCGTGATCGCACGCTCGGTCGTGTCCCGTAGGGTGAAGCAGGGCACGCCGAGGACCGTCGTCTCCTCCTGCACGCCGCCGGAATCGGTGATCACGGCGTGCGCACGGTCCACGAGGGCGAGCATCGCCAGGTAGCCGAGCGGCTCGACGAGACGCACCCCCCGGGGCCGCAACCCCGAGCCCCGCAGCCGCTCCCGCGTGCGTGGGTGCGCGGGAAAGACGACGGGCCGCTCGGCGGCGATCGCCTCGAGCGCCGCACAGATGCCGGCGAGCCGCGATGGGTCGTCGACGTTCGAGGGGCGATGCAGGGTCACGACGGTCGGCGGGGCATCGAGCGCCCCGTCCACGCCGGCCGCCCGGCGCGGGCCCGCCCCGCCCCGGGTGTCGCGGACCTCGGCGGGACCGCACCCCGCAAGCGCCCGTGCCCGCGGCAACGCGTACCGCACGCTGTCGATCATGACGTTGCCGACGAAGACGATCTTCTCCGGCGGCTCCCCCTCGGCCCGCAGCACCGCCTCCGCGTCGCGACTGGGCGGCAGCAGCAGCGTCGCCAGCCGGTCGGTGACGATCCGGTTGATCTCCTCGGGCATCCCCCGGTCTCCGCTCCGCAGCCCGGCCTCGACATGCGCGATCGGCACGCCGAGCTTCGCTCCCACCAGGGCGGCCGCCAGGGTCGAGTTCACGTCGCCGTAGACCACCAGCCAGTCGGGCCGCTCCGCAACCACGACCGGCTCCAGCCGCTCGAGCGCGCGCGCCGTCTGCACGGCGTGCGAGTGCGACCCGACACCGAGGTCGAGGTCGGGCATAGGCAGGCCGAGATCCCGCATCAGGGCCGCCGAGAGCACGTCGTCGTAGTGCTGGCCCGTGTGAACGACGACCTGGCCCGCCCCCGCGGCGCACGCCGCCCGATACACGGGAGCCAGCTTGGGGAAGTTGGGTCGCGCCCCGACCACATGGAGGAGCTTCACGCGCCGGGCCTCATCGGCTCCGGAGCGACTCCACCACCCGCACCGCCGCCATCCCGTCCCATCCCTCGGGCCGGGCGGGATGCGCCAGCCGCCGCGCCGCCGCGACCGCCGCGCCGAGCGCCGCCGGTTCCGGCACCAGCCGGTTCGCGCCGCAGTCGATCGTCTCCGGCCACTCGGTCGTGTCCCGCATTGTGAGGCACGGCACGCCCAGGGCCGCGCTCTCGACCTGTAGCCCACCCGAATCGGTGACCAGCACGGCCGCGGCGTCGACGAGGTCCAGCATGTCGAGGTAGCCGACCGGCGGCAGGAGCCGGACCGCGCCCACGTCGAGGCGCGCCGCGTCGAGCCGCGCCCGCGTGCGGGGATGTACCGGGAAGATGACCGGCCGGCCCTCGGCGAGCGACCGGAGCGCGTCCACGATGCGCGCCAGGCGGGCCGGGTCGTCGACGTTGGAGGGACGGTGCAGCGTCACGACGACCGCGCGCCCGGCCTCCGCGCCGACCCGATGCCGGAAGCCCGTCAACCGCGCCCGCTCCACGGCGTAGAGGAGCGCATCGACCATGACATTACCCACGAAGACGATCTCGCCCTCGGGCTCCCCCTCCGCCCGTAGCGTCGCGTCGGCCGTCCGCGAGGGCGTCAGCAGCAGGTCGGCGAGACGATCGACCACGATCCGGTTGATCTCCTCCGGCATGCTGCGGTCGTGGCTCCGCACGCCGGCCTCGACATGCGCCACCCGCTGCCCGATCTTGACGGCGACCAGCGCCGCCGCGGCCGTCGAGTTCACGTCGCCGTAGACGACCACCCAATCGGGGCGCTCGTCGAGCAGGACCGGCTCGATCCGCTCCATGATCCGCGCCGTCTGGATCGCGTGGGTCGCGGACCCGACGCCCAGGTTGATGTCCGGCGCGTGAATGCCGAGATCGCGGAAGAACGCGTCCGACATCGCGTCGTCGTAGTGCTGGCCCGTGTGGACCACGACCTGGCTGACTCCGACGGCGCGGGCCGCCCGATACACCGGGGCAAGCTTGGGGAAATTGGGCCGCGCCCCCACGATGTGGAGGATCTTCACGCGACCGAGGCGCCGACCGCGCACTGGCTGTCCGCCGCAACCGATCCGGCGGCCCGTCGCCGGGCGCCCGACCGTCGCTCGACCGCGCGGGGGACGAGATCCGGCCAGGCCCGGCCGAGCACGTCCAGGAACATCGCACAGTTCGTATCGCGCGCATACTCGGTCACGTACGCCGCCCGGCCGCGCGCCGCCGCCGCCCGCGCCGCCGCGGGGTCGGCCTGCCAGGCGCGAATCGCCGACACGATGCGGGCGGCTGCCCCGCCCTGCTCGTCGCTCTCGGTCGGGTCGATGACGACGCCGCAGCCCGCCCGCCGGATCGCGTCCGCCGTCTCGCACCCGGCGGGTCCGACGAAGAGCGCGGGCCGACCGGCCGCCATGATCCCGTACAACTTCCCGGGCACGGCGATTCCGGCGAACGGCGCCCGCAACGTGATGAGGTGGACGTCGGCGGCGCCGAGCGCCTCGGCCAGTCGTTCCCGCGGCATGTACGGATGATAGATGAAGTTCGTGATCGTGTGTCGCCGCGCGTAGTCCTGGATCGCTCGCCGCCGCGGGCCGCCCCCGACGAACAGGAAGAAGATGGCCGGATCGTCCCGCAACTGCCGCATCGCCTCGAGCACATCGCCAAAATCGTGCACGATGCCAGCGTTCCCGGAATACATGACAATCCACTTCCCCGCGAGGCCGAGCGCCGCGCGCAGCCCCGGGCCTGCGACCGAGCCGGAGGCCTCTTCCTGACCCCAGACCGGCACCGTGTGCAGCCGGTCCGGCGCGACCCCCTTGGCCAGGATGCGCCGCGCCATGTAGGGACCCAGCCCGATCACGACCTCCGCGGCGCGGTAGGCGCGGTCATTGAGCCAGCCGAGCGCCCGCGCCGTGGGGCCTCGGGCGCGCAGCATGCCGGCCGCGATCTCGGCGTCCGGGTGCAGGTCCATCGACCAGATGCCATACCGCCGGCCGCGAAGACGCCACCCGATCCACCCGACCACCCCGAGGAGCGGTGGGGTCGTGAGAAAGATCGTCGCGCCGGGTGCCCGACCGATCCAGGTCGCCCACGCGGCCTGCACGTAGAAGCACGTGTAATCGAGGATCCGCCCGAGACGGAATCGCCTGCCCAGCCCGAGGGTCCAGAGGCGCCGCACCTGCACGCCCCGACGCACCTCCCGCGCCGGCGCGTCGAGCCGGCCGCCCGCGTAGTGCCCACGGGCCGTGAGGATCTCGACCGGGATGCCGATCCCAGCGAGGTACTCCGCCAGATCGGTGAGGTGCTGCCCCGTCGATGCGACGTCAGGGGCGTAGTGCTGATTGACGAAGCGCAGCACCTGGGGCGGTCACGCGGCTGCCGGCGCGCGTCGTCCGTGCGCCCGCAGTTGCTCGTCGATCCACCGATACGTGTGGCGCAGCCCGTCCTCGAGGGAGACGTGAGGCTCCCAACCCAGGACGGCGCGCAGCCTGGTGTTGTCGCTCGTCCGCCCGCGAACACCGAGGGCGCCGGGGACGTGGCGGCGGCGCACGCGCTTGCCGGCGATCCCGGCTACGATGTCCACCAGCTCGTTGATCGAGATGAGCCGCTCCTGCCCGAGGTTGAGCGGATCACGATGGCTCGTCCGCATCAGCCGCCGGATCCCCTCGACCGCATCGTCGACGTAGCAGTACGACCGCGTCTGCGTCCCGTCACCCCAGATCTCGATCTCCCCGCCGTCCGTGGCCTGTGCCACCTTGCGGCAGATCGCCGCCGGCGACTTCTCGCGACCACCGTCGTACGTCCCGAGCGGCCCGAAGATGTTGTGGAATCGCACGACTCGCGTCTCGAGGCCGTGATCCTCGGAGTAGTGCCGACACTGCCGCTCACTGAAGAGCTTCTCCCAGCCGTACCCGTCCTCGGGATCCGCGGGGTACGCATCCTCCTCGCGGAGCGGCGTGACGTCCGGGCTCTGCTGCCGATAGATCGGGTACACGCAGGCCGACGACGTGTAGAGGAATCGGGCCACCCCCGCCTGCCGCGCCGCCTCGAGCATGTGCGTGTTGATCAGCACGTTGTCGTGCATGATGACGGCCTTGTTGCGCTCGATGAAGCCGATCCCGCCCATGTTCGCGGCGAGGTTGTAGACATCGGCGCCGCGCGCACCGCGCAGGGCACGCTCGCACTGCTCCCACCGGCGGAGATCGATGAGCTCGAACTCGTCCGCCGGCGTCGAGGCGAACTCGGGATACTTGAGGTCGACGCCTCGGACCCAGCAACCGTCGGCTTTCAGGGCGAGCACCAGGTGGTGCCCGATGAAGCCGCCCGCACCGGCGACGATCACCCGCTGTTTGTCTCGCCGCATCACCACACGTCCTGGTCCCTGGATGGTGACTACCTGTCACGCGGCCCGGCGATCGCCGGCGGCGCGTTCGAGAGGACGTCTCGCAACCGCTCTCGAAACCGGTCGTACGTGTACTCGGCCTCGTACCGCTGCCGTCCCTCCTCTCCCATCTGACGCGCAAGCCCCGGATTGGCCAACATCGACGCGACCGCGGCACCCAGCTCCGCCGCCCCCCGCCGCTGGACGAGAATGCCGGTCCGCCCACCGCGGACCAGCTCCGCCCCTGCGCTGTCGACGCAGGCGACGCACGGCAATCCGGCGCGCATGGCGTCGAGGTACGCCAACCCGAACCCCTCGCCCACGCTGGGCATCGCAAACACGGTGGCCCGGCGCAGGACCGCATCCCGGGTCGCGTCGGATACGTAGCCGGTAAACAGGACGGTCTCGCCCAGCCCGAGCGCCGCAGCCTTGGCCCGTAACCGCGGGAGGTCGTCTCCCCGTCCGACGATCACGAGCTGCGCGCTCGGTACGGTCGCGACGACTGTCGGCCAGGCCGCGAGGAGCTCGTCGTGCCCCTTGTAGCGCTCGGCCGACGCGACTCGCCCGACGATGACTGCGGCCAGCGGGGCGATGGCCGCCACGATCCGGGGGTCCTCGGCTCCCGCTCCCTCGGCAAGCTCGCCGCCCCCCGGGAGGAGCCCCAGCGGACACTCTCGGATCGGGCCGATGTCGGGATGCGCCGCTCGCGCGCGGGCCGCCGTGTAGTGCGAGATGGCCACCCGCAGCGTGGCGCCCCGCGCGGCTCGCTGCCTCCCCGGGCTCATCGCCGCGTCCCACGCCTCGACGCCGTTCAACATCACTGCGTAGGGCACGCGCCAGGGCCGGGGCACGGCCGCGGCCGCCCGAGCGAGGCCGACATGCGTGAAGAACGCCCAGTCCGCGCGCCCGCACTGTGCGCGCGCCAGCCGGGCGACGAACCTGGACCGCTCCCACCGCGAGGCGCCCTCCGGGTGTCGCGGCTCGAGGCTCACGACGGGCGCGGCTGCGCCCGTGATGTCGTCGAGCGCGCGCGCCAGCAGACGTCCGACATAGGCGATCCCATCGCCGCCGGTCGTCGTGGAGGTCACCGCCAGCACGGGCGGCCGCCGCCGATGCTGCCCCGGCTCCGACGGCGCGGCCGACGGCGCTCCCGACGGCACTCCCGGCGGTGATCCTGGTGCCCCGCTAGACGCGTGCGCGCGTGGGCTCATCGGCCCCTCCGCCCCCGGAGGGATGCGGCGAGGTGTTCACACGACCCCCATCGGGCGCGGCGACGCGGCGGACGATCACGTTGTTGAGGACGATCGCGTCCATCCGCGTGCGCAGGAAGCAATCGAGCGCCTGCGTCGGTGTCTCGACGATCGGCTCGTTCTCGTTGAAGCTCGTGTTCAGGACGATCGGAACGCCGGTCAGCGCCTCGAACTCCTTGATCAGCCGGTAGTACGCGGGGTTGGTCGTCGCGTCCACCGTCTGGAGCCGGCCGCTGCCGTCGACGTGGGTGACGGCCGGGATCTGTGCGCGACGGTCCTCGCGGACGGGGTAGACCTGGATCATGAAGGGATCGGCGACCGCCCCCTCGAAGTAGCGGTCGAGCGCCTCGACGGCGACCGATGGCGCGAACGGTCGAAATTTCTCGCGGAACTTGATCCGGGTGTTGATCAGCTCCCGCACGTCCGATCGCCGCGGGTCGGCAACGATGCTCCGGTTGCCGAGTGCTCGCGCCCCCCACTCCATTCGCCCCTGGTACCAGCCGACGACGTTCCCGTCGGCGATGAGCCGCGCCGTAGCGCGAGCCACGGCGTCTGCGGAGGGGCAGCGGTCGACGGTGAACGTGCAGCCGTTGTCGTCGCCGGCCGGGAGCCGTCCGAGCGCATCGGTCTCGCTGTGCGCCGGTCCCCAGTAGGCGTGCTGCATCGCGAACCCACGACCGCCCCGCAGCACGCGGTGCCAGACGTCGTACGCCGCACCAAGGGCGGTGCCGTTGTCGCCGGCCGCCGGCTGGATGTAGACCCGGCGAAAGGGCGTCCGGGCGCGGATTTTCCCGTTCGCGACGCTGTTCATCGCGCAGCCACCGGCGAGGCAGAGCGCTGGCATGCGCGTGCGCTCCCAGAGGCCGGTCAGGACGTGCAGTGCGCTCTCCTCGTACACGACCTGGAGCGAATGCGCGATGTCCTCGTGCCGAGGGGTCACCGGTGCGCCCGGGTCGCGGGCCGGTCCCAGGAGCTCCTCCAGCGCGGCCGTGTACATCGGCCCCATCGTCGGGTAGCCCTCCCGCCACTCCATGGTCACGCCGTCCGACCAGTGTCGAAAAAAGCGGAGGTCCAGCTCGAACGCCCCGCCGTCGCGCAGCTGGATGAGCCGGCGCAATTCCGGCACGACCGTGGGCTTCCCGTATGGTGCCAGCCCCATGACCTTGAACTCGTCACCGTAGCCGTGGAAGCCGAGGTACTGCGTGACGGCCGTGTACAGCGCGCCGAGCGAGTGGGGGAAGTACACGCGCCCGACGATGTCGAGCGCCGTCCCCTGACCGATCCCCATCGACGTGCTCACGAAGTCGCCGAAGCCGTCGATCGCGCAGCAGGCCGCCTCGTCGAACGGCGACACGAAGAAGCCACTCGCGAGATGCGCCCGGTGGTGCTCGACGTGGTGCACCGGCGGGACGGCGTGGACCGGCAGGCCGAGGGCGGACGCGAGCGGGGCGGCGATCCCACCGACTGCACGGGCGTTGCCGATCCGATCCGCCACCACTCGGCGGCCCGGGCGGTGGCACAGCGTGTACCATGCCTTGCGCGCCAGGTGAGCGCGCGGGTTCCGGCTGACGGCGACGTGTGCGATGTCGCGCCCGGTCACGCCCCCCAGCGCCATCACACCGGCGATCGCCCGACTCGGGAACCCGGCCCAATGCTTGACTCGGCGATAGCGTTCCTCCTCGATCGCCGCGACGAGCTGTCCGTCGCAAAGGAGAACGGCCGACGCATCGCCGTGATAGGCGTTGATGCCGAGGATGTAGCTGGGCGCGCTCATGGTCGCTCGGCGGCGAGCGGAACGGTCCCGGCTCCCGGTCGGTCGCCCGTCACGGGCACCCGGCCGCGAGCGCGGCCTCGTACATTCGCCCGAGCGCGCGGGCGACGACCTCCGCCCCGAAGACATCGGCGACCGCCGAGGGCCCCCGCGTTCGGCACCGCGCCCGCATCTCCGCATTCCCGAGCGCGTCCGCGAGCGCACACCCGAGCGCGAGCGGGTCGGCCGAGGTGACCCGTCCGAGTCCGTGCTCGCGAACGAAGCCCGCCAGCCCAACCTCCGGCGTCACGACCACGGGCAGCCCCGCCGCCAGCGCCTCGAGCACGGCCACGCCGAAGTTCTCGGCGTGCGATGGCAGGACGAACACGTCGGCCCTCGCCAGGAGCGCGGCCTTGGCCGAGCCGGTCACGAAGCCCGTGAATTCGATCCGATCGCCGGTGCCCGGCGCGGCGAGCGCGGCCGCGCGGGACTCGACACGGTCGCGATAGCGCGCCGGGCCACTCCCCGCGATGATCAACCGAGCGCCGGGACGTCGCTGTCGCACGACCGGCCAGGCGCCCAGGAGCCGCTCGACCCCCTTCTTGGGGTCCAGCCGGGCGAGAAACAGAACCGTGTCGCCGTCGCGAGTCGCCGACGGCATCCAGCCCGCGCCACCTGCCTCGCTCGAGTCCCCGGGCGCCGCCGGGTGCGGAATCCACGGCGGCGGGACGACGTGACTCCGTCGGGCATCGACCGCGCGCAACCGGAGGGCCTCATCGCGCTCCGCCTCGGTCGTGAAGTGGACGACACCGGCCCGGCACAGCGCCGGGGCGTCGACGATGCCGTGGTACAGGCGCTTGAGGAGCGGTCGGCGGCCAGCGAAGGTGTAGCGGGACAACGTTCCGAACGGACGCACGACCAGGGGACGACCGGCCAAGATGGCCCGCCACGCGCCCGTCGAGCTGGCCGGGGCGAGTGTCCCGTGCACGTGAACGACATCCGCCGTCGAGACGAGCGGGCCGAGCGCCCGCCAGCAGCTCCACGGCCGGCCGGGGGCCCAGAAGCGGACGTCGTCGATATCGGCGGCGAGCCGCTCGCGCTCTCCCGGGCCGGGGTCGGGCGCGACGACGGTGGAGTCCCAGCCGCCCAGGGCTGCGGCCCGGACGAATCCGACCAGCGCGGCGCGAGGGCCGCCGAAAGTCGGGGCGACGCTCGGCATCACGTGCAGAACCCTCATGCCTGAACGTCGGGCCGAGCGGGCGGCGCCATGTCGCGCTCGCGCGCCCACCGGGAGAGCGCGTAGAGTGCCCATGGGCGGCTCCAGCCGACATGGCCGGCCAGGAACCGGCGCCAGATGCGCCAGACGGCAGCCCGGGGAAGTCCGCACCGCTCCGGCCCCTCCCCGCGCAGCTCCTCCTCCATCAGTCGGCGGAGCGCGCCGCGCATCCAGGGGGCGAGCGGCAGCGTGAACCCCTGCTTTGGCCGGCGCCCGACGGATGGCGGCAGCAGGTCGCCCAGCGCGAGTCGGAGCAGCGGCTTGCCCGGCCCGTTGGTGCCGGCGGCGGACGCCAACGCGTCATCGATCCCGGCGACGGCCGCGGCGACCTCGGAGTCGACGAACGGCACGCGGAGCTCCAACCCGCACGCCATGCTGAACACGTCGGCGTCGCGCAACAGCGTGTTCCGCATGTAGCCGGTCAGCTCGTACCAGGAGACCTCGCCGCCGCGGGCCAGCCCGCCGGGGGCCGGCACGAGCGGCGCCGGCGCTCCCGCCCCGAGCGCCGCCAGCGCCCGGGGACCGAAGAGCGCGCGCGACCCCGTGTAGGCGCCGGCAGCGGCCGTCCGCCCACTGAGCCAGAGCGCCGCCTTCTCACCCCGGCTGGACGCGCTCCGGCGTGCTACGGCAGCCGCCACGTGGCGGACCGCCCGCCCTGCCGGATGGGACCAGAGCGACGCCGCCCGCTCCGCCCGGGCGAACGACGGGTAGCCGGCGAACAGCTCGTCGCCGCCCAGCCCGGACAGCGCCACCTTGACCCCGCAGGCCCGTACCGCGCGGCTCACGAAAAAGACATTGAGGCCGTCCATGGACGGCTGATCCATCGCCGCGAGCGCGCCGTCGAGATGCGCGAGCGCGTCCGCCTCGGAGAGCCGCACGGCGGCGTGCGGCGCGCCGAACCGCCGCGCGACCTCGGCGCCGGCGCCCGCCTCGTCGTACCCCTGCTCGCCGAACCCGACCGTGAAGGTCCGCAGGGGCCGCTCGGCGAGCTCGGTCGCGAGCGCCAGGATCGCCGCCGAGTCGGCGCCGCCCGACAGGAAGAGCCCGACTTCCACGTCGCTCACCAGGTGCGCCGCCACGGCGCCACGAAGCGCCGCCCGGATGGCCGCTCCCGCGCGCGCCGGATCGGTCTCCAGCGGCCCGGCACGCCGCACCGGCACCGTCGCGAATCGCTGCTCGACGCCGAGGACCGGCCCGTCCGGCGTCATGTCCACCGCGAGCCAGCATCCTGGACTCAGCACGCGTACGCCGTCGACGATGGCCGCGGGCTCCGCGGCCGACCCGGTCGCGAGATAGGAGTCGATGCCGGCCCGCGACAGCCGCCGGGGGGCCGCGTCGGCGCGGAGCAGCGCGCCGACCTCGCTGGCCACGGCGACGAGCCCGGTGCGGGCCGCGACGTACAGCGGCTTGATGCCGAACCGATCCCGGGCGAGCACCGCGCGCCCCGCGCGCGCGTCCCACAGCACGAAGGCGAACATGCCGCGGAGTCGGTCGAGGAATGCCGGTCCCTCGGCCCGCCAACCCGCGAGCAGGACCTCGGTGTCGCTCTGCCCGGCGAACGTCGCGCCTCGCGCCTGAAGCTCCGCTCGCAGCTGGCGAAAGTTGTAGATCTCGCCGTTGTAGGCGATCGCGAGCGTCCCGTCGGGACTCGCCATCGGCTGGTGCCCGCCGGGGGTCGGATCCAGGACGGCCAGTCGCCGGTGCGCGAGGTGCCCCGCGGCACGGCCGGCGGCGTCGCGCAATGCGACGTCGCCCGCGTCGTCGGGCCCGCGATGCGCGAGCGCGTCCGCCATCGCGCGCGCCAGCGCTGCCGTCGGGCGCCGCGAGAGGGCGGCCGCTACACCGCACATCGGGGGAGCGCGCGGGCCCGGCCGTCACGGGCTGTCGGGCCTCCGGACCGAGGGTCGACGGTGAGGGGCATCAGGCGGGTACCGAATCCGGGCGGCTCCGGAGCGCCGGCACCCGCCAGGTCCGCAGCCCCCGCCAGACGGGCACGATGCTCACGATGGCCAGCATGACCAGCGCGCTCTTGGCCACCTGGTTGACCACCTCGCCAACCCCGCTCTCGGCCTCCGCCGTGTAGAGCATCACGAACGGCGCCCAGGCCCACCAGAGCGACGAGCGCTGCGCCGCACGCGCGAACCGGACGAAGAGGATCCCCACCAGCAGCCCCCAGAGGAGCACGCCGATACACCCGCCGACCGGGCCGAAATTGGCGTACATCTCGCCCGCGAGCCCAAGGTTCATGGCCGCGCCACGGAGCCGGACGCCGGTGAATCGCTCGAAGTATGGGTCGCCGCCCGCGATGTACTTGCCCGGGCGCATCACCCGCGGCACAGCGGCGCTCACGAGCGCGTTGACGACCGTCTCGCCGCGGGCGTAGGGCTCGGCGACCGGCACTCGTTCCATGACGCGGCCGATGATCCACCCCTGGTTGAGCCGTGTCACCCCGTAGAGGATCTCGTCATCCGCGAACACCTGATCCGGGTGCAGGATCTGTCGTCCGAGCGCATCGCCGAGCATCGACACGCGCTGCTCGGCCGACGGTGCGGCAGCGAAGACCAGATCCCGCCGATAGGCGAACTTGATGCTGTTGAGGGCAGCCACGGCGTACGTGCCGGCGGCAGCCAGGACCAGGAGAGTGCGACCGCGCACCTTGCGCCGGAACCCGAGAATCAGCGCGAAGTAGGTAGTCCAGAGCAGCAGGTCGTGAAAGACGCCGTCCGCCGAGGCGGCGATCAGCTGGCTCCCGAGCATCGCGATGATGCGCCAGCTCCACTGCGGCGCACGCATCAGACAGAGCGCGAACGCACTCACGAACCCGAGATCGACCACCAGCGTGCCGACGTAGTGGTAGCTCACCGGCAGCGACGGGAGAACGAACAGGCTCACCACGACGGCGACGAGCACCAGCCCATCGCAGGTGTACCGAAAGCTCGATCGCGCAGCAGTGCTCGGGAGCGCGGGACCGGCGGGCCGGGCCGCGCGGCCGACCCCGGCGAGCAGCGCGGGGAGATAGATCCCGGCAGTCAACGCCAGCGTCGCGGGCACGGCAAAGGCGAAGTACTCCGGCTGGGGGACCACCATGCGATAGAGCGGATAGTCGGGCCCGATGTGATAGCTCGCCCAGGGCGCCAGAACCCACTGGATCGCCGCGGTGACGACGACGAGCCCCGGGATCCAGGGCGCGTGCGCGCTGGCCCACAACGATTGGCTCACGACCGCCACCACGAGCGCCACCGCCGCCCCCACCCACAGGGAGTCGGCGCTGTACCACGGATACATGAGGAGCGCGACGAGCAGTCCCGTGGCGGCGACCAGCGCCCACGTGGCTTCCGGCATGAAGAGGTAGCACCGACCGTGCGCCCGTTGCGCCGCGCCGGCCCAGGTGAGCGTACCGAGCGAGTCGCTCATGCCACCGCTCCGACGACCGCCTCGACCACGCCAGCCGCGGCCGCCTCGGCGGAGAAGCGCGCGACGTGCGCCCGCGCCGCATCGCCCATGCGCCGGAGCGTCTCGCGATCGGTCGCCGCGGCCCGCAGGAGCGCCGCCAGCCGGTCGACGTCGCCGGGAGGAAAGCACTCGCCCGTCTCGCCGGGGATGATGAGGTCATCCACGCAGCCGGCGGCCTCGGAGACGAGCGCCGGCACGCCGCAGGCCATCGCCTCGTTCACCACGAGCCCCCAGGTTTCGCGCCGAGCCGAGGGGAGCACCAGCACGTCGGCGGCGGCGTACGCCCGGGGGATGGCCCGCTGGTTCAGGAATCCGGCGACCACGACCCGCACACCCAGCGTCCGCCCCAGACGCTCGCACGCCCTCCGCTCCGCGCCATCGCCCGCGATCAGCACCGCCCCCGGGACCCGTGCGCGCGCCATCGCGCGGATGAGATCCGGCGCGCGTTTCCTCGCGATGAGCTTTCCAGCGAAGAGCGCGACGAAGTCGTCAGGGGCGATGTGCCACGCCTCCCGGGCGGATCGCCGGGCGCCGGCCGCGCCACCCGCGAACGCCGCGTTGTCGACGAAGTGGGGACTCCGCACGATCCGACGCGCTCCGTAGTACCGGAAGTACGCCTCGCTCCGTGTGCCGACGCTCACGCAGGCCGCGAAGCGGTGGACGAAGAGTGGGTAGGCGGCGCGCTTGGCCAGGCGCTTCCAGATCGCGGCGTCATCCCGAAGCTGGGAATCTCCGCGGACGAGCACCGGGAGCCGTCGGGCCCAGCAACTCCGGATGGCGTCCCAGTAGACCCGCGCGTTCCAACCCTGCACGAGCACGACATCGAAATCCCCACGACGGATCCGGGCGCCGACCTCCGACAGCGCCGATGGGCCCTCCTGCATCCACACGTGTGGATAGCCGCCGGTGAGATCGGTATCCCAGGCGAAGGGAACGCCGAATCCGACGCCCTGCTCGGCCGGGCTCGGGCGATGGGCAAAGAGCACGGTGATCGCCAGCTCGGCCCGGCGGGCGAGCGCGCGGTAGAGCGGGGCGTAGTACTGCACGGGGTGCGTCGCGACGATCGCGAGCCGGATGCGACGCCCGACCGGGCCAGCCGGGCGACCCTGCGCGGCGCGTGGGGCGATCGTCTCAGCCATCGTGCCCCCGTCCCTTGTGCGCCTCGTGGGCGCCCCGGAGCACCGCCAGCGCGGCGGCATCGGCCGTGTACCCGGCGATGTGGCTGGCGGCCGCGGCACCCAGGGCGGGCGCGAGCGTCGGATCACTGAGCATCTCTTCGACGATGTCGCGGAGCTGGTGCAGATCGCCCGCCGGGTAGGTGAAGCCGGTGACGCCGTCGTGCACCAGGTCCGGCCCGCACCCGACCCCGTCAGTGACGATCGCCGCGCGCCCGGCCGCCATCGCCTCGTTGACGCGATAGCCCCACCGGACGCGGGCCGCGGGCACGACCAGCACATCGGCCGCCGCGTAGGCCTCCGCCGTGGCAGCTCGATTCAGCGCACCGGGCATCGTCACCGGCACCCCGAACCGCCGGGCGAGCGATCGGCACTCCTCGCGCTGCGGCCCGTCGCCGACCAGCAGGGCGTGCACCCCGCGAAGGCGGCGAAGCGCCCGGATCAGATCGGCCGGGCGCTCCTGAGGATCGAGTGGCCCGACGAACAGACACACGAGCGCGCTGCGAGAGATCCCCCAGCGGGCTCGTCGTCGCGTCCGTTGTTCCGCCGTCGCCCGCTCGGCGAAGTAGCGGTTGTCGACGAAATTGGGCGAGTGGACCACCCGCCGCGCGCCGTAGTAGCGGACATATTCCTCGCTGAGCACACCGGCCGGCAGGCACGCGGCGGCCCGGGAGACCGGGTGCTGTCCCGTGAGACGGTCCCAGGCGCGTGACACGGGGGCTTCATCGCGGAGCTGCCAGTTGCCGCGCAAGAGGATCGGGATCCGATGGGCTCGGCACGCACGCATCGTCTGGCGCTCGGCGCGCGTGCGCCACCCGTGCAGCAGGAGCGCATCGTGTCGCGCGAACGCCAGCAGGCCCTCGATCTCCGGCGTGTCGTACTCGCGCATCCCTCGCCGGCCGGCGAGAGGCGAGCCGCCACGCGGCGTCTCGGCAACGTTGCGGAGCCATTCCGTCGTATACCCCGCTCCCATCGCCTCCTCCCAGACAAATGCGTCCGCGCCGTGGCGCCCGTCGTGGGGCGCCGGGCGTCCGGCGAAGTACACCGTGAGCTCGACGCCGCGGACTGCGGCCAGTGCGCGGAAGAGCGCGATCCGATGCTCGTCCGGCTGGAGCGCGAACGCGCCCAGCCGAAGCCGCCACCGGGCGACCGCGCGGGACTTCGCCTCGGCAGTGGATGTCATTGGGAAACGTCCGGCCGCCCCTGCTCCCCGGGGTCCGCGACCGGCGGCCCGGGGGCCGGCCGCGCCCGCGTACGGCCTGATGACCGGTCCAGGCGCGGGGCCGTCACGAGACGGCGCTTCCCCCGCCGGCGGTCCCGTCGGCCCGCCCGCGTGGCACCGGGCGGTCGCCCAGCGACCGGCCGACGCTCATCCGTCGACGGCGCCAGTCAGGTACGCCACGAGCCGCGGCGCGTCTCGCTCCCAGGCGAACGTGCACTCGGCTGCCCGCGCGCTCGCCGCCCGCGCCGCCCGCAACGCCTGCGGGTGCTCGACGAACCGCCGCACTCCGGCGGCGAGGGCCTTCACGTCGCCGGGCTCGAAGACGAAGCCGGCGCCCGGAACGCGATCGAGGAGCGTCCGCTGGCCGCGCGTGTCGGTCGCCGCGATCGCCACTCCGGCGGTCAGATAGACGAACAGCTTGTTCGCCATACAGAGATCCTGGTTGGCCGTCCGGCCCGGCTCGAGCGCAAGCCCGATGTCGTGCTGCATCGCGAGCGGGATCAGGTCGGCGGGAAGAACGGGCGGCCAGACGAACAGCCGCTCGGCGACACCGAGCGCCCGGGCCCGCCCCCACAGCCCGTCGACGAACGCACGCTCGCTCTGGCCGCGCAGGTGGAGCTCGACGGCCGGCGGGAGCATCGCCAGGGCGTCCACCGCATCCTCGAGCCCACGTCCGGACCCGATCACCTGCGAGAACCAGTACAGCGACACGGTGCCGGGGCGCCGGGGTGCCGACCCCGGCGATCCCGACAGCCGGATGGCTCCCGCACGCTCGGCCCAGGGGAAGGTGTTGAGGATCACGAGCGGCCGCCCGATGTGGTACCGCTCCACGAGAGCGTCGGCGATGCCGTCGGAGCTGGCGGTCAGGTACGTGCAGCGGGGGAGATAGCGCTGCTCCACCGCTCGAACCAGAGCGATCGCGGGGCGAAAGGCCGGTTCGTCCGGCATCTCTCCGGCGTGCAGGTCCTCGGCGTCGAAGGCGAGGCGGCCTCCTGTCCTGGCGCTGGCGCGTCCGGCCACCGGTAACGCCTGGAGCCCGTGCGCGACAAAGATGTCCGCACCGGTGCGGATCGCGCACCGCGTGAGCGGGCGGAGGTAGCGACTGATCGCACGATCCTCGATCGACGGCCCCCGCCCCCCCCAACCCCGGCACGAGAGGGCGGCCAGCTGCCCGCCTCGCGCCATCGCGCGGCGCAGCGTGCCCCGCACGGTCCCGCGCCGGAGCGGAAGGCGGTGCGTCGACCACGCCCGTCCCTCGATCGTCACGGTATCGCGCGCTGCGAGCTCGGGTTGCACGTCGAGCGCCACGACGTGCACGTCGTGACCGGCCGCGGCGAGGGCGTCCGCCGCCTTGAGGAGGCGGGGGCGATTGACCACGTTGCCGGCCGTGATGAGGCAGAATCGAAGCTGGGACCCGACCGGCTGGCTAGACACGTGCGCTCGAACGATCCCGGGGCTGACGCCCGGAGGCAGCCGGTGGGCGGGTGACCGATGCATCGAGGACCGCCGCCAGCCGCGCGGTCATCGATTCCGCGGTGAAATCCGTCAGCGCGGCCACGGCTCGCGCCGCCGAACCCGATCGAGGCGCCTCCGCCATCCGGCGCTCGAGCACATGGGCGAGCGCGGCACCGATCCGGTCCAACTGATCGCCGGCCGGATGCGCATCGTCGTACGTCACGAGCACGCCGGCGCCGGTGCGCCGGACGACGTCGCAGACCGAGCTCTCGGCATGGTAGATCGCGAGGAGGGGCCGGCCGGTGAGCACCGAGGGGTAGATCTTCGAGGCCGTATAGTGCCGCTCCGAGCTGCCGAGCGCCAACAGTGCATCCGCGCTGCACATCGCGTTGAGCGCGTCGAGGTACGGGACGCGCGCGGCGTGCTCGGTGACGATGTCGGCGAGCCCCATGGCGTCGGCCACAGGCCAGACGAGCTGGCGGGGCGGCCGCGGGTCGTACGTCGTGCCGATGAAGTGGAGCCGGAGCCGAGCGCCGATGTCGGGGTTTGCGCGGCGCAGCGCCGCGACCGCGGCGAACAGGGCTCGCAGCGTGTCGTATCCCCGGGGAAGCATCGCCCCAACGTATGCGAGGTGGAACGCGCCGTCGTCCGACCGCCAGAACGGGTTGGGCCGCGGTCGGGCCCGGAGCGCGACGAAGTCGTCTGGCTCGAGCCCGTACGGTACCTCCGTGCACCGGTCGGCGGTCAGCTCCGGACACCGCGCCCGCACGGTCGCCGCCGTCCCGGCGGACACCGCCACCACATGCGCAGCCTGTCGGACCGCGAGCGGCTCGAGGCGCAATGCGAGTTGTCGAGCCCAGAACGCCTTGGTCCACCAGCGCCCATCGGCGCCCATGGCGTTGACCCACGGATCGATGTAGTCCAGCACGTACGGAATCCCGTATGCGCGCCGGACGCCGGGACCGAGGAGAAACGGATACCAGGGGGGGCCGACGAAGAGCACGACATCCGGCCGCCGCACGGGGCAGAGCGCGCGCAGTGCGGCCCGCAACTGCGGATAGGCACGGAGCCCCAGGTCACCGATCCCGACCGGACGCGTCAGCCCGGCCCGCCAGGCGCCGGTGCGCACGATCTCGAGCCCGGGTGGGAGCAGGGCGTCGATCTCCGGGTCGAGCCGCTCCTCGTAGTACCGCGGCTCGACGGTCAGGACAATGGGTGTCCACCCGAACGTGGGAAGGTGTCGCGCGAAGAAGCGGACCCGCTGGGTCGGTGGATTGCTCGCCGGCGCAAAGGAGGGTGCGACGATGATGACCGTCCGCGCGGCGCCTGCGTCAGCCACGGTAGCCCTCGGTCGCGGCCCGACGGAGCACGCGCGCCATCGCTGCGGCCGTGTGCCGCCGGTCGAAGCCCGCCAGGAACGCGTCATCCGGTGTGACCGGGAGCGCGTCGCACGGGCTGCACGCCACGCGGGCAATCTGCGCGGCAATCCCCTCCGGATCGTCGGGGTCCGCAAGCATGCCGAGTCCCGACCGGCTGACCAGGTCACGCATGGCGCCGTCCGTGAGCACCCCGAGGATCGGACGGCGCAGGCCAAAGTACTCGTACAGTTTGCCGGCAATGCTGTAGTCGCGCCCGCCGATCACCCGGGCGGAGGTCAACAACACCGCGTCGGCACCGCGCTGGAGTGCCAGCGACCGTTCGTGAGAGACGAGGCCGTGGAGCGTGACCAGCGGTGCCGTCCCCGTCTCCTCCAGCATCGACGGCAGCCAGGAGGGCACGGCGCCGGCGAACTCCACCCGCAGGCGATCTCGTGCGTCCGGATACCGATCGGCAAACCGCCGCAGTCCGCACAGGAAGTGATAGGGCGATCGGTATCGCCAGTCCTCGCGCCGGGGCCGATAGAACAGCACCTGCTGCGGAGCGCGCCGCCACGGCGGTCGGAGCATCGCCTCGCGCACCCGCGGATCGTAGTAGAAGCTCCCGACATACACGATGCGCCGGCGCCCGTCGTCGGACGGACGGGGCTCCGGGTCACCGCCACGCCCGCGGGAGTCACACGCGCCTGCGTCGAAGCCGTTGTAGATCGTCACGAGCCGGTCCGGGTCGAGGTCGGGCTGCGATCCCAACCAGTCCTCGCGGGTGACGTGCGAGGTCGCGACGCTGGCGTTCGCCTCAGCGAGGATCCGCCCTTCCTGGTGGCGTGCGTAGGCGTAGTGCGCGTACGATGCGAACGGGACATGGCCCCACAGTGCCCACGGATCACGCCAGTCGACGACCCAGGGAATCCGATGCCGGCGGGCGGCGGCGCGCGCGAGGACGGCGACGCCGAACGGCGGCGCGGTCGCGAGCAGGACGTGCGGCCGGCGCTCGGCGACGATGCGGTCCAACTCGGCGAACAATGGCCCGCGCCAGAACAGCGATACAGGGTCGCCGAGATGCGCATACTGCGCGAGGCGGAACCCGACCTTGCTGGCGGTCGCGCGCCAGTACGCCGGCGGGAAGCCGCTCGGGATGCGATGGACGCGCTCGGCGCTCACCCGCACGCCCAGCGACGGGTCCAGCCGGCCGGGCGCCCAGTCCGCGTAGTCCTGCGCCCGCACCGTGACCACGTCCAGCTCGATGCCACTGTCGGGTAACTCTTCCGCCAACGCGAGCGCCCGGTGTACCCCGCCGGTGGCGACGGGGGGGAACTCGAACGCGATGAGCACCGCCCGGAGCGGTCCCGCGGCCCCGCCCGGCACTAGGGGTTGGCGGTCCACTCGCGCCCGCCTCCGGCGCCGGCCCGCAGCTCGCCCATGAGGTCGAGCGCGTATTTCGCCGCGTGCGCGGGGTACGCATATCGGTCGTAGTCCCCCCAGTCCGGCCAGGAGCCCTGCACGGCGCCCGAGATCTCCGGCCACGCCGGCGCGATGCGGATCGTGCGTCGGAGCCCCTCGGCGATCGACTCCGCGGCCTTGCGATAGCGCACCTCCCCGGTCGCTCGGCTCAGGAGCACCCAGGTGAGGGCCACCTGCGCATCGCCGGTCAGGCACCTCCAGTGCGCGCAGGGGCGCCAACCGGGCGCATACCGGCCGGCGAGCATGCCGCGCCCGCGGTAGGCCCCGAGCAGGGCGCGCGCTCCTCTGTCCGCTGCCTCGATGTACCCGGCGTCGCCCAGGAGCAGGCCACCCCGCACCAACCCCTCGAGCACGTAGCCGATCGTGTGCGTCGTCGGGTACTCGTCGCGCGTGAACCCGGCGCGATCGAACCACCCGTCCGGGCCCTGGGTCGAGACCACCCAATCGAGCGCCCGCCGGGCCGCCTCTTCGTACGCTGCGGCCCCCGTGGCACGCGCCAGCCGGGCGAGTGGCGCAGCGACACGCGCGTAGTAGCTGTGTGCACTGCCGTTGAAGGCGTGGCGCACCCAACTGCCGTCGGGCTCCTGCTCGCTGACCAGCCAGTCACCCGATTCGCGCGCGAGCGCGACCCAGTCGGGTGCGGTGGTCGGGTGCGGGGCACCGAGGGCGTGCAGCGAGCACCACCCGTCGATCACCTGGGCGGTGTTGAAGACACTGGGGTCGCTGTTCCCGGGGCGCCATTGCTTCCGGCAGATCGCGCCGCGCGGCAGCCGGGTCCGCGCCAACCATTCGCCCGCGCGGCGGGCGAGCGGGATCAGGTCAGCTTCGCCCTCGTCGGTGGCGAAGTGCAGGAGCGTCGGGATCAGGTACCCCGTGACCTCCGGATACGGCGCCGCCCACCCACGCGCGAGATCGTAGCGGGCCGCCGCACCGCCGTCGCGCCCGGCGGCGAACGCGAGCCGCAGCCATCCGAGCATTGCCTGCACGGCCGCACCGGGGTCGGCCGGCGCAGGGTGGCCGGCCAGGTACGCGCCAAGCCGACCCTGGCGGGCGAGTGCCGCCAGCACCGATCCGCCGTGCGCCACGCGCTGGCGCACTCTCGAGGCTGCACCCCGCGTGCGGGCGATCCGTCCCGGCGCGCGGGGCGGCGAGACGCGATCGGGCGACTCACTCGGACCGTCGGGCGGTGGGTCGACTCCCGGCACCATCCGTGTCGCGAACGCGCGGCCTCGGATCTCCCATCGGAACTCGGTCCGCGCGCGCTCGCGCCCGTTGTGACCGAGCGTCGCCTGCAACGCCGGATCGGACAGGAGCCGCGCCAGCGCCGCCGTGAGCGCCGTCGCGTCGTGCGTGTCGACAAGGAGGCCAGTGACACCATCGGCCACTGCATCCGGGACGCCGCCGGTGTTCCCCCCGACCACCGGCTTCCCGTGCAGGGCGGCCTCGAGAAAGACGATGCCGAACCCCTCCACATCTCCTGGCTCGTCGCGCGTCGGCAGGACGAACACCTGGCACTCGGCGAAGAGCGCCGCCTTCGTCGCCTCGTCGATCTCCCCGGTGAAGATGACCCGATCCGCGACCTGCAACCGCTGGGCGAGCGCGCGGAGCGCCGGCCCCTCCGGACCGTCGCCGGCCACGACGAGGAGCAGGTCCGGGTGTCGATCCCGGAGCGCGGCGAGCGCGGCAATCGCCAGATCGATCCCTTTCCGCCGGCGCAGCAGCCCGAGCGAGAACAGGAATGGCCGGCCGCCCAGCCCGAGCCGAGTACGCACGACGCACCCCGCGTCGGCGCCGACCGGCGCCGGCGGACCGGCGCCCGGCGTCAGCAGGGACACGCCTGCCGCCGGCACGCCCAGCTCGATGAGGCGACGACGTGTATCTTGGCTGACCGCGAACCACTGCGCGGCCCGCCGGACGTGGGCCGCGCGCTGGCGCGCGAGCCGTGCGGGCAACCGCTCGATCAGCTCGAGCCCATACCCGATCGCCGCGTAGGGCAGTCCGAGCGCGTCACACCCCGCGCACCACGGGAACGTCACCGGGCTCAGTCGGCCGAGCACGTACCGGGAGTCGGGCCGGGCCGCGTGGATGTCGGCGAGCAGGGCGCGAACCCGACGGGGCCGCTGGAGGTGCCAGATCAGCGTGTTGAGGTAGCGTACCGGCGGAACTGCGTCGCCACCGCGCCGCTCCTGGGCCCGAAACCAGGTCACCTCGCGGTGCGGGTACGGAAGCGTGGCGTTGAGGGCGTCCGCGCCGGTCACGCTCGTCACGACGAGGACGTCGTGGTACGGCATCGTCGCGAGTGCCAACCGGTGCAGGTACTCGGCGATGCCGCCGAGCGCCGGCTTCGAGTCCTCGGTGAGGATGACGATGCGTCCCCGGGGGGGTGCGGGGTCGTGTCGACCGGATCGGGCGGGACCGGCGATCCCCGCCGGTGCCAGCGGGCCGGAAAGCACCGATGTCACGAGTGCGACCCGGGGTCGATTGGGTACCAGGCCGCGAGGCGGGCCAACTGCTCGCGGATCGGCGCGCGCCGGTCCGTGGGAACGAGCGTGCGGTCGACCGCCTCCGACCCCTGTGTGGCCGCGACGCAGCGATCGCGCGCCAGCGCATCACGAAACGCACAGAGCAGGTCGAACTTCGAGCCCGACTCGGTCCCGGGTTGCGTCAGGCGCGGGACCGGCCAGCCGGCGGCGAAGGCCGCCGCGTACCCGACAGCGATGGTGGCCCACTCGAGCGTCGTCACCCCATTCCAGCGGTGGTTGACATATCCGGGAATCGGGCGGTCCCTGGGCTGACGGAGGAACCACGCCAGCAGCCCGCGCCCGCCCGCCTGGTCCGGGCCGACGACCGAGACCCGAAGGACGGTGACGTTGGGCACCCGGGCGATCCCCTCTCCGAGGGCCTTGGACAGCCCGTAAGCATCGGCGGCGTCGCACCGGTCGTCGATGCGGTATTGCCCGCGGGTTCCCGCGAACACGCAGTCGGTGCTGGCGTGCACCAGGTATTGGGTCGCGTCGAGGCGCATCGCCAACTGCACCGGGAACACGGCATTCGTCATCATGAGGGCCGCCCGGTCGTCGCTCCGCTGCTTCGTGAGGCCGAGGCAGTTGATGACCGCCGTCGCCCCCGACGCGCGCACGTCCTCGATCAGCGGGTCACGTGCCCGTCCCTCGTAGCGCGCCTCGCTGGTCAGAACCGTCCATCCCATCTCGGCGGCGTACCGCGCCACCACATGGCCCAGCATCCCGCGATGGCCGAGCACGAACATGCGGCGCGCCGCGGCCACGCCGCCGCCCAGGCGCCCTCCCGCGGTACCACTCATCGGTCAGATGTAGTACTCGACCAGGCCGACGCGATCCAGCAGCGCGCCGATCTCCTCCGGCCCGCTGACCCGCCGAGTGTTCGCCGACGTGTACTCGTAGCCGACCGGATATCGACAGGTCACCGCGGGCACCCGGTACTCCGGGTAGATCGTGAAGTAGTCGTCCGTCTCGAGCGCCCGCTGGATCTCGTACTCGTTCACGAGCACCTCGTCGACCTTCTCCCCCGGGCGGATGCCGATCGTGCGCACCGGGATCTCGGCGCCGCCCCCGTACTTCACGATCAGCGCCCGCGCCAGGTCCGCCACCGTCGCCGCCGGCGCCTTGCGCACGAACACCTCGCCACCGGTCGCGTGCGTCATGGCGTGCACGACGAGGTCGACCGACTCGTCCAGGGTCATGAGGAACCGGGTCATCTGACCCACGGTGAGCGTCACGGGGCCGCCGGCCTCGATCTGCTTGCGGAAGAGCGGGATCACCGACCCACGACTCCCCATGACATTGCCGTAGCGGACGCAGCAGAACCGGGTCTCCAGCGGCATCTGGTTCTTGGAGCAGACGATCTTCTCCATCATGGCCTTCGACATCCCCATCGCGTTGACGGGCTTGACCGCCTTGTCGGTGCTCAGGGCGACGACGGTTCCCACACCGGCGCGGAGCGCCGCATCGCACACATTCTGCGACCCGATCGTGTTCGTCTGAAAGGCCTCGTACGGGTACGCCTCACACGAGGGCACCTGCTTCAGCGCCGCCGCGTGGAAGACCAGGTCGACGCCGCGCATGACATCCGCGAGGCGGGCGGGGTCGCGCACGTCACCGATGACATAGTCGAAGTCGGGGAACCGATGCTGCATCTCCCACTGCTTCTTCTCGTCTCGGCTGTACACGATGATGCGCTTCGGGTTGAGCGACGCCAGATGCGTCGCCACCCGGTTCCCGAAGGAGCCCGTGCCGCCGGTAATGAGGATCGTCCGATCGCGGATGGCGGTCATGCGCCCACCCCGACGGGCGCCGAGCCCGCCAACACGTCACCGGCGTGCTCCGTGTGTCCCGCTCCGCCGACGCTCCGACGAACCGCGCGAGCGATACCGGCCGAGGTCAACACCGGGTTTCGGCGCCCCCGGCGGCGGAGGGCGGCCGCCAGGCGTGGCACGGATGCGAGCTGGCCCAGGACGAGCGACCAGTTGCCGCGCGACGCATGGAGAAGCAGGCGATAGGGCCAGAACGCGAGCATGCCGACGAGGAATCGCCAGTCTCCCACATTGCTCACGATGAAGAGGAACTGGTTGCGGGCCATGATGCGGCCGAGGCGACCCTCGGGAATGGTGGTCGTCATGGTCGCGCTGCCCCGGTGATAGATGGTGCTCCGTGGCTCGAGCATCGACGGCCACCCGCGCATCCAGGCGCGGTAGGTCAGGTCGAAGTCCTCCCAGTACGCCGGCCGGTAGAGCGGATCGAACCCGCCCAGAGCGGTGAAATACGCCCGGCGGTACGCCGAGCACCCGCCGCCGGCCTCGGCGGTATAGCACGTCGCGTCGACGGCCCGATCGAACCAGTGGTAGCACCAGAAGCGCTCGAAGCGCACGAGTCGCCGCCCGAGCTGCCGTTCCGTGCCTTCCCAGTTCATGACGTCGGCCGCGACCGCGAAGACTGCGGGGTCCGCGAAGTGCGTCACCAGCGGCTCGAGGAAGTCCGGGTCGACACGCATGTCGTTGTTGAGGATGACGACCACATCCTCGGTGCGAGCGGCGACGGCCGGGTTGAGTGAAAAGAGAAAATCGTTCGCCCGGGCGATCACGACTTCGACGTCGGGGTGGTGGGCGTGCAGCCAGTCGACGTCGCCTGCGGTGCTCCGATTGTCCACGATGACGATCGGCAGCGTGCGCCCGGCGCGTCCGGCCTCCCACCGCGCGCGCGCCGCGTAGAGACTCGGCAGCAGCGCCTCCAGATGGGCCCGCCCGTTCCAGTTGAGCACGATGACCGCACAGGTGAGCGCAGTGGCCTCAGCGGCCATCCGGGGCCTCCCGGGGCACAGTGGTCCACCGCCAATCGGGGCGCATGGGACCAAAGAAGGGCCCGAAGTAGTCGTTGCGAAGCGCGGACCCGTCGGCGATCTCCAGGCGAAGCACGTCGTTGATCTGGTGGTTGTCGGTGAAGCTCGCGCCGAACATGTTGATCGAGATCGAGAAGATGCCGGCGTTGAAGAGGCGGCCCGGCACATGACAGGACGCCCGGAATCGCCCGGCCGGCATCGGCTTGCCGTACCAGTGCGGCTCGCGGTTGTTGACGCTCGTGAGCACGCAGGCGTTCTCGGCGTCGAACAGATACACCGTGAGCCCGGCGGGAACGCCCGCGCGCTTGGTCGTGAAATCGATGTCGATCCGGAACGGGGTGTCGGTCGTGATCTCATCCAGCGGACCGTGGTCCGCCGACACGACGGCCACCCGGTCCAGCCGGAACGCCCCGTTCTGCGGCGCCGTATCCGGATCCGGCCAGCTCCGCGCCAGCACCTGCTCGCTCATCGCGGCCGAGTACCGCGCCACGACGGCCGCCGCCGCCTCGTCGACCGTGATCCGGCCACCGTCGATCAGGAGCGCCCGCGTGCAGAGCGTCCGCACCGCCGCGAGGTTGTGGCTGACGAAGATCACCGTCCGCCCTTCCTCACTCACCGTCCGCATCTTTCCGAGACACTTCTTCTGGAACTGCGCATCGCCGACCGCCAGCACCTCGTCGACGATCAGGATCTCCGGCTCGAGATGCGCGGCCACGGCGAACGCCAGGCGCAGGTACATCCCGCTCGAGTATCGCTTGACGGGCGTGTCGATGAATCGCTCGACGCCGGCGAAGGCGACGATGGCGTCGAAGGATCGGTCGACGTGGCGCCGGTCCATGCCGAGGATCGCGCCGTTGAGAAAGACATTCTCGCGGCCGGTCAGATCCGGGTGGAAGCCCGTGCCGACCTCGAGCAGCGAGCCGACGCGCCCGCGAAGGACGGCGCGACCGGTGGTCGGTTCCGTGATGCGCGAGAGCACCTTGAGCAGCGTGCTCTTCCCCGCGCCATTCCGGCCGACGATGCCGAGGACCTCACCGTGCGCCACCCGAAAGGAGACGTCCCGCAGCGCCCAGACGACGTCCGCCGCGTCGCCGGAGTCGGCGAACTCGGTCAGCCGCCGGACCCGGCGGAAGTTCGCGACGGGAGCTCGCAGGGCGTTGCCGACCAGGTCGCGGAGGGAGTCCGCCCGTGCCGAGCGGCTGCCGATGCGGTACCGTTTCCCGAGGCCCGTGGCCTCGACCGCCCACGCGCTCACCGCGGCGCGTCCACGTCAGACGACATCCGCGAACACCCGCTCGGTTCGCCGGAAGTAGAGGGCACCGGTGACGAACAGGAGGACCCCGACGGCCGCGGACTCGAGCCACGCCTCCCAGGCGACGGGTCGTCCGGTCAGCGCCGCCCGGAACCCCTCGATCGTGCCCGCGAGCGGGTTGAGCCCGTACCAGATCGCGAACCGCGCCGGGACGCGACTCGCCGGGTAGACGATCGGTGACGCGTACATCCACATCGTCGTGGCGAATGGCAGCAGATGCTTCACATCGCGAAACTGGACGCTCAGCGCGGCCGTCCAGCATCCGACGCCGGCGGCGGTGACCGCGAAGGCGACGATCGACGCGGGGACGGCGACGACCGCGACAGCGCCGGGCACGACGCCGAGCAGGGGAAGCGCACCGGCGAGCAGCGCCAACCCGATCGTGAGATCCACGCCGCTGCCGACCACCGGGGCGAGCGGGATCGTCAGGCGCGGGAAGTAGACCTTGGTGATCAGCGTCGAGCTGTTGAGGAGGCTCGTTCCGGCCGCCGACACCGACGCCGACACGTACGTCCACGGCACGAGCGCGGCGAGCGCGAATGCGGCGTACGGCACGCCGTCCGTCGGCACGTGCACGATCCGACCGAAGATGAGCGTGAACACGACCGTGCCAAGGACCGGCTGAAGCACGGCCCACCCCACGCCAAGAACCGTTTGCGTGTACCGCACCCGGAGATCGCGCCAGACCAGGAAATACAGGAGCGTCCGATAGTCCCTGAGCTCGCGCCACCCGATGCGCGGCAGCCGACCGCCGGCGGTGATGACGAGCGCCGGCCGGTCGACGGCCGCTCCCGCGTCGTGCGGACCACGGGCCTCGGTCGGCGGGCGGAGTCCGTCCACGACCGGTGCGGCGGCGGACTCGAGCGCGAGCGCCATCTCAGGTCGCCGGGACCGCGGACCCCGATCCGCCGGGCATCCACCCCCTCGCACCGACACGCCCGCCGCCCGCCCCCGTCGCACCTCGCGCGCCGGCAGGTCCCGAGTCCGCGACATCATCCTCGGCCCCCGCCGCTCCATCGACCGGCCAGAGCGCGAGCAGCTTGGCCTCGACCCGCTCACGAAGCTCGCCGGCCACGAGATGGAAGTGGAGGAACGGCGCGTCGATCGCCTCACGCGTCTGCCAGAAGAGAAGGGAGCCGAACCGTGCGCCGTGTCCGTCGAGCAGCGGGACCGACACGTGCCACCAGGAACTCCGCTCCTCGAGATCCTCGGCCGGCTCCCAGGCCCAGACGACCACCTCGTCGTCCGCGCGCCGCGCGGGGCGGGCCGGGGGGACCGGCAGCGCGACGCCGGCGCGCCGGGCTCCCAGGAATTGCACTGCCAGGCGGACCTCGGCGCGCCGGCATCCGTCGGCCGCGAACACCTCTCCCAACGACGCGAACACCGCGGACAGCTCACCGAGCCCAGAGAGCCGGGCGCTGGCTTCGCGGAGGCGCACGCCGCGGGCGATCGAGTGGCGCTGGCGCACCCCGCGCTTCAGCAGTCGGCCGAACTCCTCCAGCTCGTAGATCCGCAGCCGCTGGATCGTGAACCCGACACCGAGCCCGATCGTGACCAGCACGAGAGCGACCTGCCCACCGTCGTTGACCAGGAGCATCCCGGCGAGCGCGAGCAGCGCACAGGCGCCGTAGAGCACCATCACGACCGTGCGCGGCGAGTACCCGCGGCCGAGCAGGCGGTGGTGAATGTGCCCGCGATCGGCGGCGAAGATCGGCTGCCGACGCAGGAACCGGCGGACGATCGCCAGCGCGGTGTCGAGCACGGGGAGGCCGAGCGATACCACAGGGATCGCGACCGCGACCACGGTCGGCGACTTCTGCGCACTCAGGACACCGATCCCGGCGAGCATGAAGCCGAGGAACAGGCTGCCGGAGTCGCCGAGAAAGATCGTCGCCGGGTAGAAGTTGTAGTACAGAAACCCGAGCACGGCGCCGGCGAGCGTGAGCGTCGCGAGCGCCGCCCCATAGCGGCCGTTCACGATCGCCACGACGAACATGGTCGTCAGGGCGAACAGCGCCGCCCCGGCCGCGAGGCCATCCAGCCCGTCGATCAGGTTGAAGGCGTTGGTGATTCCGACGAACCAGACCACCGTCAGCACGAGCCCCGCTACTGGCCCCAGCTCGATGATCCGCAGGAACGGCAGGGACAGCGTCGTCATCCGCACGCCGGCCGCGAACACGAGGATGGCGATCACGACCTGCGTCAGCAGCTTCCATCGGGCCGCGAGCTGATACAGGTCGTCGTAGAGACCGACCAGGTGAATCGCGAGGCCGCCGGCGAGGACGACGAGGAGTCCGCGCGTGCCGGCCGTCATCTGGCGCGGGCCGAACAGTCCGATGATGATGGCGCCGGCCACCACGACCGCCAGCACGATCCCGACGCCGCCGACGCGCGGCACGTCGCGCTCGTGCAGCTTGCGAGCGTCGCTGCGGTCGAAGAGGCCGGCGCCCTGCGCCCGTGCGCGGACCGCGTAGGTGAAGATCAGGGACGAGATGGTCGCGAGGGCGAATGCGGCGGCGTAGACCGCGACCGTCGCGCGGAGGGCGTTCCCCGCGCTCCCGGACGTGCTGGACAGCAGGGTCGGCAGGCCGGTCGCGCCGGTCATTTACACCCTGCCAGTGTCCATCACCACCGTCGCCCCGTGCTGGCGCAGCCGCGCGACCAGGGCGTCGTCGATGCGGGCCCGGACGACGAGCGTCGCCCCTTCGCTGAACACCGCGGCGACCTCGCCTTCCCGGTGCAGCGTCGCGAGCAGCTTGCCGGCCGCGGCCGGGAGTCGAACGGTCGCGAGCGGCCGCAGGGCGCGGCGGGACGCCAGCAGCGCCGCGCGCAGGGGCGCGAGGCCATCCGTCGTGATCGCCGACGCGAAGACGGCGTCCGGCATCAGATTCGCGGCCCGCTCGCGCAACGCGTCCACATCCACGGGGGAGAGTCGATCGATCTTGTTGAACACATGGCGCAGGGGCCGACGGGACGCACCCAGCTCGTCGAGCACGTCCTCGACCACGGCCCGCTGTTCGTCCCACGCCGGATGACTCGCGTCGATGACGTGCAGCAGCAGATCGGCCTCCGTGACTTCCTCGAGGGTGGCGCGGAACGATGCGACGAGGTGGTGCGGGAGCTTCCGGATGAATCCGACGGTGTCGGTGAGGAGGATCCGCCCGCCCCCGCCTGCCCCCCCGACGTCGATGTCCCGCGTCAGCGGATCCAACGTCGCGAACAGCCGGTCCTCGACCACGATGTCGCCGGCCCCGGAGAGCCCGCGCAGAATGGACGATTTACCCGCGTTGGTGTATCCGACGAGCGCCACGCGAAAGGCGCCCTGGCGGCCATGTCGCTGGACGGCCCGCGCCCGTCCCACTTCGACCAGCCGGTCTCGCAGGAGCTTGATCCGGCGGCCGATCAGCCGGCGGTCGGTCTCGAGCTGGGTCTCGCCCGGTCCTCGCATGCCGATGCCACCCCGTTCGCGGCCCAGGTGCGCCCACATGCGGGTCAGGCGGGGCAGCATGTACTCGAGTTGGGCCAACTCCACCTGGAGCCGCGCTTCGCTCGTCCGGGCGCGGGTCGCGAAGATGTCGAGAATCAGCTCCGCGCGGTCGATCACCCGTCGCCCCGTCGCGTCCTCGATGTTCTTTCCCTGCGCCGGTGTCAGCTCGTCGTCGAAGATCACGACGCTCGCATCGTCCCCTTCGACCCGCTGGCGGAGCTCCTCGATCTTTCCCTTGCCGAGGTAGGTCGCCGGGTGCGGCCGCTCGAGGCGTTGCGTGACCTCACCGACGACGGTCGCGCCCGCCGTGTCCGCGAGGCGGGCCAATTCCCCCAGATGTTCCTCGATCTGGTGCCGCTCCGTCGTCCGCTTGAGCGGCGCCCCGACGAGGACCGCCCGCTCGGTCGGCGGGGTCAGCGAGATCGTTGCACGCGAGATATGGTCGCCCTCAGTGGGTTCCGATGTTGAGCGATGCCAGGCGCGCCGTCCGGTCGAAGGGGCGGGTGAACTCCCCGACGTCCGTGTTCACGGTGATCGACCCGAGCACGTGGTAGGTGACGGTGCCGGTCCCCATCAGGTCGCGCCCGGCCTGGCCGATCCCCGCATACGAGAAGGTCAACGGCAGGGTCGCGTTCGCCGAGTCGCGGGGCGGCACGGTGAACGCCTGGTCGGTCGAGCCCTGGCCAAACCGGACGCTGTCCACCGCCAACTGATAGGTGAGTGCCCGCACGGCGAGGGGAAAGTGGTTGAGGTTCGTGACGTTGACCACGATGTCGATCGAGCCGCCGTTGAGCCCCACCCCGCGCAGCCGGACGTCTCTCAGGGTGACCATCGGCTCGCGAAAGGCCACTTCCTCCGCGGTCGTGCGACATGCGGCCGCCCCGACGACCATCGTGAGCCCCAGCAGCACCGCCGTCCAGACGCCGCGACCCGGTCGCGGGCCACGCCACAACGCTCGAGCGCTACCGTCAGGCATCTGCATCCCTGTCCTCCGCGCCGCCCTGTTCACTCGCTCGGCCGCTCTCACCCGCATCCGGACCGCGCCGCCGCTCCCGCTCGGGTGATCCCGGCGCCTCGTTCCCCTCGTCCGGCCCACCGACGGGAGGCCCCACGCGCTCGCCACCCTCCAGGCGCTGCCGCAGGTCGTCCCACCATGCGAGACGCTTGGCGATCTCCTTCTCGAACCCGAACGGTCCGGGCTCGTACAGGATGCGGCCGGCGGCATCCTCCGGGAGATACTCCTGGGGAATGTACGCTTCCGGAACGGCGTGCGCATATTGATAGCCGCGGCCGTAGCCCAGCTCCTTCATGAGCCGCGTCGGCGCGTTCCGGAGGTGCATCGGCACCGGCGCAGCCGGCGTCGCACGCGCGAGCTCGAGCGCGGCGCTCCACGCGCGATAGACGGAATTGGACTTCGGGGCGGTCGCCAGATAGACCGCCGCCTCGGCGATCGCGAGCTCCCCTTCCGGCGAGCCGAGGAAGTGGTACGCATCGCGCGCCGCGAGCGCCACACGCAGCGCGTCGGGATCGGCCAGACCGATGTCTTCCGCCGCGAACCGCACGGTCCGGCGGGCGACGTACATCGGATCCTCACCGCTTTCGATCATGCGTGCCAGCCAGTACAGCGCCCCCTGCGCATCGCTGCCGCGGAGCGCCTTGTGATATGCCGAGATCAGGTTGTAGTGCTCCTCGCCCGACTTGTCGTAGCGCAGAGTGCGCGCCTGAAGGGCGTTGCGCACCGTGGCGGCCGAGATCGTCGTCTCGCCCTGCCGGACGACGGTCGCTGCCGCGGCCTCGAGCGCCGTGAGCGCGCGCCGGGCGTCGCCATCGGCCTGCGTCACGATGAGGCCGAGCGCGTCCGGCTCGAGCGACAGGGCCAACTGCCCGAGCCCGCGGTCGGGATCCGCCAACGCTCGCCGCACGACCAGCTCGAGGTCGGCCGATGACAACGGCTCCAGGACGAAGACCCGGAGGCGCGAGAGCAGCGCGCCCGTGATCTCGAACGACGGATTCTCGGTCGTCGCGCCGATGAGGGTGATCGTGCCACTCTCGACAAAGGGCAGGAAGGCGTCCTGTTGCGCGCGGTTGAAGCGGTGGATCTCATCGACGAACAGGACCGTTCCGCGGCCGGCCGCGAGTCGCTCGTCGGCTTCGGCGACGATCGCCCGGACGCGCGGCACCCCCTCGGTGACGGCCGAGAACGGCACGAACTCGCGATCCGTGTAGTGAGCCACGAGGCGGCCGATCGTCGTCTTGCCGCTGCCCGGCGGCCCCCAGAAGAGCATCGACGCCACCTGGCCACTCTCGATCTCGGCGCGCAGGGCGGTGCCCGGCCCGAGCAATCGCTGCTGCCCGGCCAGCTCGTCGAGCGTGCGCGGACGCATCCGGGCGGCGAGCGGTTCGGCCTGCCGGTCCCAGAGTCCGGCCGCGCGCGCCGGCCGGCGGCGCTCCCCGCCTCCCGCGCCGCTTGTCCCCGCCGCTGCCATCGTCCCTATACCCCCACCGCCGCTCGCGCCACGAAGTAGAGGGCGGCGCCGGACACGAGTGCCGCCGGCCGCGCCCAGTCCGCGCCCTCCTGGAGCTCCGGCACCAGGTTCGACGCCGCCACGTACAGCGTCACCCCGGCCGCCAGCGCCAGGCCGTTGGCCGTGAGCCACTCGGCGACGCCGGTCGCGGCCACGCCGAGGAGCGTCGAGGCGCCGAGCGCGGCCGCCGCGCTGGTCGCCCGGGCCCGACTGGCACCGGCTGCCAACTCGAGGCTGGAGACCGCCAGCCCTTCGGGCACCTTGTGCATCAGGATGGCCACGAAGACGAGCACGCCGAGCCGCGCGCTGGCGCCGAATGCGCTCGCGATCGCGATCCCATCGAAGAAGGCGTGCAGCAGCAGGCCGGCCACGGCCGACGTCGAGGCCGCGGCGGTGATCTCGCTCCCCCCGTGGTGCAGGTGTCCGTGCCCGCCCGTGACATGCTGCGCGAGGTACACCACCAGGTACGCTCCGAGGGCGACCGCTGCCGCCGACGCGCCACCGGCGCCCGCGCGCCCGCCGGCGCGGATCGCCTCGGGCAGCAGATCGACGATTGCGACGGCGAGCATGAATCCGGCGGCAAACGCGACGACGACCGAGAGGGCCGCGCGACTCCACCGCGTACGTCCGGTGACGAGAACCGCGCCCAGCAGGTTCGCGCCGGCAGCGACGGCGCCGGCCACTACTGCCGGATGATCCACGCCGCCGCCTGGCGCCTCATCCCGGACGGAGGGACAGCCGGGTCGCCGCCGCCTCCAACGCGTCGCTCAGCTCCGGCGCCGGCTCGAAGTCGTGGCGTGACACCCGCCAACTGCGCGTCGGCAGCGTCGTGCGCTCCTCGAGACCCAGGCCGAGCAGGAGGTAGAGCCAGCGGTCGCTGCGCGCGTAGATGAAGAGCTCGAGCTGGGCGTCGAGCGTCACCTGATCTTGGGCCGTGTACACGGCGATCTCGACCCCGCCGGCGGCCGCGAGCGATGTCTGGAGGCGCCCGATGGCGTCCTGCACATCGGCGCGCGCCACTTGCTCCCCGGTCCAGCTTCGCTTGCCCCGCCGGTCCTCGACCGCGACGTCGACGGCCGGTCCCAGGTGATCCAGCAACGCTCGAAAGAGGTCGACGGCCCGCTCGGCGCTGGTGACGATGTGCGCCGCGTAATGATCGGTGTCCTGCACGAAGGTGAAGCCGTCGAGCCCCGACCGGAACCGGCGCCAGATGGATGTCTCCGGCTGGCGGCCGCGAAAGAACGACACGTCGCTCCCCTCCCCCGTCCTCGGAGTCCCTCACCGCGCTGCGCGGCGCACAGCGGCTCACCGCGCCTCGGGGCGCCAGTCCTGCGCCAGCGCGAGCAGTCGATCGCGATCGTTGAGCGTGGGGTCCGCGATCACGGCCGTGACGAGCCACTTCAGAATCTCACCGATCCGCGGCCCGGGCGCGATCCCCGCCGCGATCAGATCGTCGCCGTCGATCGCCAGGTCGCCGACCCGGAGGGCATCCCGATACGCGCTGCGGACCGTGCGGCGGTAGAGGGCCCGCACATCGCGCGCGGTGGGCGCCCCGGCGTCCCCTCTGGCGGCCCGCGTCGCGGCCCATCGCGCGGCGGCGACCCGCAGCACGGTGGCGATCCGTGTCGGCCCCGCGGCCGCGACCCATCGCCGGACGTCGGCATCGCTCGGCACCGCTCCGCTCACGAGCGACCGCTCGATCGTGCCGACGACGCGGTTCCAGCCGTCGCCGATGCCACCGATCCATTCCGTTTCGGCGTTGGAGAACCGCAGGTCGCGGAGCGCGCGCCGCACCCGGTCCCCGCGACGCCCCACGAAGAGCGCGGCGAGCCTCGCCGCCCGGCGGGCGTCCGCGCGGGCGATCGCCCGCGGCCCCATCCCCTCGGTCCGTGCCGGAGCCGGAAGGCAGTCCAGGGTCGTGAGCGTCGTCGCATCGATGTCGGCCAGCACCGGCACGAGCACCGCGATCGCGCCGCTGTCGCGCCACCGACCGAGCGCGAGCGAGGGCCGCGCCACCTGCTCCATCGTCTTGGCCAGCTCCTCCCGGACGCGCTCGGGCGACAGTCGGGTGAGGAACGGCGCACTGCCGACGATCGCGCGCCACGTCTCGACCTCGATCTCGAACTCGAACCGTGCGGCGAATCGGAGCGCCCGGAGCGCGCGCAATCGGTCCTCCCGCATACGGTCGGCCGGCTGGCCCACGGCCCGGATCACGCGCCGCGCGATGTCGCGCTGCCCACCAAACGGATCGTGCAGCACGCCCCGGCTTGGCGAGTACGCCATCGCGTTGATCGTGAAGTCGCGCCGGGCGAGGTCCTCATCGAGTGATGCGCCGAACTCCACGTCCGCGTGCCGGCCGTCGGTCCGCACATCCCGGCGAAACGTCGTCACCTCGTGCATCGTTCCGCGCGGGTCGAGCACGCCCACGGTCCCGTGGGCGACACCGACCGGAACGGTGCGCCGGCCGAACAGCCGCTGCACCTGCTCGGGGGTGGCGGCCGTGGCCAGGTCCCAGTCGGTGTGCGGATGGCCGAGCAGCGTGTCGCGGATGGCACCGCCGACACACCACGTCTCGTGGCCGGCCGCCTCGAGTCGGCGGGCGATGTCGAGCACCGCACGGGGTGGCCGCATCGCCGCCGCGACGTCGGCGCTCGGATCGGCCGCCCGCCTCCCCGGCGTGTCCTGGCTCCCGACGCGCCCCTCCCCGCCGACCCCCCGGCTGTCCGGCATGTTACGGCTCGAAGATGGCGGCCAGCTCCTGGCCAGCCAGTCCCGCACCCAGGGCCAGCATCAGGTCGATCCGCGCCTGGGCCGGCCGGTGCGATCCGGCGAAGATCGCGCCCGCCTCCTGGAGCCACCGCCCGCCGCCGGGGAAGCCGTAGGTCGGGCCGACACGGCCGCGCGGCACGCGCGAGGTCACACCACCGGTTTCCCGGCATCGAGCCAGCGGCGGATCGCACCGAAGACCGGCGGGTTGGTATTTCCCCGGCCGAGTGCCGCGACCACGAGCCCGACACCCTCAGCGCGCGCCGCATCGATCAGCCGTCCATCGACGCCGACGTAGGCGTAGACGATGTCGACCGGCGAGGCGAGGGCGGCCGTCGCGATCACGCGCTCGGGTACCGGCGTCCGGTGCCAGACGACCCGGTCCCCATCCACCTCTCCGATCGGCCCCAGCCCCGGGCTGCCGAACGCGTCCGGCAGTCTGGTGTCGACCTTGGTCACGTCCCACGCCGAGTAGATCCGGCTGGCGAAGGCGACCACCACCCCGCGTCCGCGGGCACCGGGGCTGGCGGCGACTCGCACGGCGTCTCGCAGGTTGACCGGACCGTCCCAGCCCGCATCGTCGGCCGTGCGCATCGCGCCGGTGAAGACGATCGGCACGGCGGTGCCGATCGAGCGCGCCGTCAGGTACGCGACCTCCTCCAGCGTATCGGTCCCCTGCGCCACGACGACGCCGTCGACCTCCGGCCGCGCGACATGGTGGGCGATCCGCGTCCGGAGGGTCCAGAGCTGGTCGACCGTCAGATGCGAGGCCGGCATCGTCGCCCAGTCGTCTACCTCGAGCGGCGCAATGGCCTCGATGCCGGGGACGGTCGCCAGGAGATGCGCCGCGCCCATCGTCGGGACCGGTCCTCCGGATGCGGCGTCGCGCCGCATGGAGATCGTGCCGCCGGTGAAGACGATGACGATCATCGCCCGTACCGCCGACCGTAGACCAGCTCGCGGAAGCGCCGGAGCAACCCCCGCTTCACCCGTACCGGCGGCACCGGCAGGACGGGCGCGCCCTCCAGCACCCGCCGCGGGTTGATCTCGGTGAGCAGGATCGCGTGCTCCTCGGCCCCCTGTTCGGCGAGCCAGTCCCGGACGGCACCCAGCGAGCGGGTGTCCCCGTGATTGTCGCTGGCCAGGCAATCCGCGAGGCCCTCCTCGAGCAGGGCGTGGGCCAGCTCACCCATCTGGCCGCCCGCGAGGAGCGCGATCGCGTCGACCTGCATCACGGCCCCGGCCTGTCGCCAGGCGCGGACCTGCGCGGGCGAGCAGCCCCAGTACCGCTCCGGATGCGCCAGCACCGGGACGATGCCCGTGCCGCGCAGCCGCGCGAGCTCTTCGGTGGCATGGATCGGTACCCCCGTGCGGGGAAACTCGACCAGCACTGCCGACGAGCCGCCGAGCGCGAGCAGGGGCGCGCTGAGATCGACCCCGGGCGCGTCCAGCATGATCTCCCAGCCCCGCCGGAGCGTCGGCGCGCCCGCCACCGCCTCCTCGAGCGCAGCGAAGATCGCCGCGTGCCGGGCATCGGGCGCGTCCGCCGCCACCGACGCCCGCAGGTGTGGCGTGCAGACGACCACCTCGACGCCATCGGCGGCAAAGCGGCGCAGCACATCGAGAGAGACGTCGAGCCGTGGGGACCCGTCGTCGACGCCGGGGAGGAGATGCGTGTGGAGGTCGATCATGCCGGTGCGGCGGCCCGCCGAGCGCCACCGCCCCGTCTCGGCGCGATCACGGATCCGACGCGGCGGTCGTGGGCGCCGTCGGCGGGGCCGCCATCCCCGCCAGGGTCGCCATCGCACGCGCCGCATACTCCTCGACCGTCGCCGGGTCGTCGGCCGCCCGCTCGAAGGCGTACGTCACGAGCGCGTCGACGACCAGGAGATCGATCGCGCTCGTGCGTGCCGAGCAGTCGGCGCGCAGCACATCGGCGAAGACATGTGCGGCCGCCGCGAGGTAGGTCTGTGCGTCGACCGCCGGGGCCGCGCCATCGGCACGCGCGCCGGCCGCCGGATCGGCTCCCACGGCGCGGAGGGCGGCGTCGACGCGGCGCGCCAGACCCGCCTCGACCCCCGCCGCGTCGTGCGCCGCTGTCCCGACCGGATGCGGTCGATCGCTCGTCTCCGTCACCGCTCACCCGGCGGCGCGTCGAGGAGCGGCCGCACGGTCGGGATCACCGCCTCGAGGGCCGGCGCGATCCGTGACTCGTCGGGCAGCCCGGCCTGCGCCATGTGCGGCTTCCCGCCCCCACGACCGCCGACCGCCGCCGCCAGATCCCGGACGATCGCGTCGGCACGTACGCCGCGGCTCCGCAGGTCATCGGTGACCACGACCAGCAGGGTGCTCTTGCCATTCTCGAGCGCTGCCGCGAGGACCCCGACGCCCGAGCCGAGCCGCTCGCGGAGCGCGTCGCCGAGCGCCTGGAGCGTTGCCAGGTCCGGCGCCTCGACCCGCGCCGCCACGACCCGCGTCCCATCCAGCGCATGCGCCTGCTCGACGAGCGCCCCGACCTGCCCGCCGGTGGCCGCTCCGCCGGCGCCGCCACCCGCGCCTCCGCGGAGCACCTCGGTGAGCCGCCTCTCGAGCAGACGCCGCTCGGAGACGAGCTGCTCCACCCGGGTCGCGACCGCCATCGGGTCGGCGGGCGCGCGGAGCGCGTCGGCGATGCGGTCGATGGCTCCCTCGTAGGCGCGCGTGCGCGCATAGGCGCCGCGCCCGGTCACGGCTTCGATCCGCCGCGCGCCCCCACCGACGCCCGTCTCGGTGACGACCTTGAGCTGGAGGATCTCGCTCGTGTTGCGGACGTGAGTGCCGCCGCACAACTCCATCGAGAACTCGGGGACGCTGACGACCCGCACGACATCGCCGTACTTCTCCCCGAAGAGAGCCATCGCGCCGCTCGCGACCGCGGCCGCATACGGCTGCTCGCTCCAGGTGACCGGCACGGCGCGCGCGATCTCGCGATTGACCAGCTCCTCGATCGCACCGACCTCGGACGGCGTGAGCGGTGCCGGATGGCTGAAATCGAAGCGGAGCCGATCCGGCGCGACGAGCGATCCGCGCTGATGCACATGCTCCCCCAGGACGCGCCGCAGCGCCGCGTGGAGGAGGTGCGTCGCGGTGTGATTGCGCTCGGTATCGAGTCGGATGTCGCGCGGGACCCGCGCCAGGACCGGCCCCCACCGGAACTCGCCCTCGGCCCGGCCCATGATCGCGACGCGCCCGTCCGCCCCTTCGAGCTTGCGCACGTCCTCGACCTCGAGTCGCCATCCGTCGCCGATGACTTCCCCGCGGTCGGAGATCTGCCCGCCGGACTCGACGTAGAACGGCCGCTCGTCGAGCAGGATCGCCAGTCGTCCATGCTCGAGTCGGCGCATGGCGACGACGCGAGCGGGCACCTCGAGCCGATCGTATCCGACGAAGCGGAAGCGGTCCCGGCCGGCGCTGCGCCACGCGTCGTCCTGGTACTCCCACCCTTCGGGGTCCGCCAGCTCGTCGCCGCCGACGGCCAGGCGCCGCGTCCGTCGCTCCGTCTTGGACTGCGTTCGCTGCCCGTCGAGCGCCCGCTCGAATTCCGCCGTATCGACCGTATAGCCGCGCTCGCGGGCGATCAGCTCCGTGAGGTCGATCGGGAACCCGTACGTGTCGTAGAGGCGGAAGGCGTCCTCGCCGCTGATCGTCCCGCGGATCGCGGGCGAGCCGTCGACGGTGCCGCCGACCGGGGCAAGCTCGTCGAGGCGGGCCATCCCGTCGGCGATCGTGCTGAGGAACCGCTCCTCCTCCTGACGCGTCGTCTCGACCAGATGCTTCCGGCGCAGGGCCAGCTCCGGGTACGCCTCGCGCATCGTCTCGATCACCGACTCGACCACATGAACGAGCGTCGGCTCGCTACGCCCGAGCAGCCAGGCGTGCCGGACCGCTCGGCGGAGGATCCGGCGGAGCACGTATCCGCGGCCTTCATTCGACGGAAAGACCCCATCGGCGAGCAGAAAGGCGACGGCCCGGGCGTGGTCGGCCAGCACGCGAAAGGACGCCGGGTCGTCCACGTACCGTCGCTGCACGCCGCGCGGATGTCCGCCTCCACCCGGAGCCGCCACAGCAACCGTCGCGTCCTGCCGGACCGGCTCCGCCGCGCCGCCCGGGCGATAGGGCCGGCCGACGACGCGCGCGACCGTGTCCAGCAGCGGCTTGAACAGGTCGGTGTGAAAGTTGTTCGTGACTCCCTGCATCACAGCGGCGATCCGCTCGAGCCCCGCGCCCGTGTCGACCGACGGTTTGGGCAGGGGTCGGAGCTCACCGTCCGGCTGCCGGTCGAACTGCATGAAGACGAGGTTCCAGATCTCCAGGAAGCGGCCCGCTTCGGCGCCCCCGACGAACGCCGCCTCCGAGAACTCGGTCCGGCGCACGTCCGTCCACTCGCCGCTCGCGCCCTCGGGGAAGGACCAGTCGCGCGCCAGGTGCGCGAGGTCGACGTAGATCTCGCTGCACGGCCCGCACGGGCCGGTATCCGCCATCTGCCAGAAGTTGTCCGCCTCGCCGAGGCCGTAGATCCGCGAGTCCGGGAGGCCCGCGATCTCCCGCCAGAGCGCCCGCGCTTCGTCGTCGGTCCGGAACACCGTGACGCGCAGATGCGCGCGCGGGATGCCCAGCTCCTCCGTCACGAGCTGCCAGGCGAGTCGGATCGCCTCCCGCTTGAAGTAATCGCCGAAGGAGAAGTTGCCGAGCATCTCGAAGAACGTGTGATGCCGGGCCGTATGGCCGACCTGCTCGAGGTCGTTGTGCTTGCCACCGGCCCGCACGCACTTCTGCGCGGTCGTCGCCCGCCGGCCGAACGCCGGTGACTCGAGCCCGAGGAAGATGCGCTTGAACTGGACCATGCCGGCGTTGGTGAAGAGCAACGTCGGGTCGTCGGCCGGCACGAGCGACGAGCTCGGGCGGATGGCGTGGCCATGGCGCTCGAAGAAGCGGAGAAACCGACCCCGGACCTCGTCGGCCGTCATCGCGGGCAGCATCTGTCGAATATACAGCGACCGGAGGGGCTAGTCCCCGCTCCCCCCGGCGGCGTCGGCATCGATGCGCCGGAGCACGGCCTGGATGTCGTCGGCGTCGTACCCGCGGCGCGCGAGGTACGCGTAGAGCCGTCGGCGTCGAGTGGCGGGGTCGAGCCGCGCCAGCGTGACCGCGCGTCGGCGGGCCAGCGCCTCCAGCGCGGCCGCGGGATCGACCGCCTCGTCCTCCACCACGGCATCGACGGCGGCATCGGCGGTCGCGCGGTCGACGCCGCGCCGCGCGAGCTCCAGACGCACGCGCCGCGGTGCCGCCCGCCCGCCGACGATCCGTGACCGCGTCAGTTGTCGCGCGTAGGCGGCATCGTCGAGCAGTCCGACGGCGGTCAGCCGCGCAATCGCCGCGTCGACATCCGGTTCCGGGAACCCGCGCCGGACGAGCCGCTGCCGCAGCTCCCGCGTCGCGTACGCCCGAGCCCCCAGCATGAGGAGCGCCCGTTCGTACGGGTCCCCTCGCGCGGGCCGCCGACGGTCACTCATGGATGCCGCTTCGTGCTCGCCGCTGGCCCGGATGCGACAGGACCGGACGGTCGCGCGGCGCGCGGCACGGGGATCCGGGCCCCGCCCGACGCACATCGCTTCCGCCCGGCCCCACCATGTCGGCCGGCAGCCGCAGGCACCCAGGTCGTGCGATCGATCGGCGCCCTAGAGTTCCTCCCCCGCCACCTCGGCCCCGTCGGCACCAGCACCGGTATCGCTCCGCATGCCGAGCACCGCCTTGACCTTGTCCTCCACCTCCGCCCGCAACGTCGGATTGTCCCGCAGGAACATCTTCGCGTTCTCACGGCCCTGCCCGATGCGCTGCGACCCGTAGCTGTACCAGGCGCCCGACTTTTCGATGATGCCGCTCTCCGCGCCGATATCGACCAGGAGCGAGGTATGGCTGATCCCCTCGGCGTACATGATGTCGAACTCGGCCTGCTTGAAGGGGGGCGCGACCTTGTTCTTCACGACCTTGACCCGCACGTGCGAGCCGATCACATCCTCCTTCTCCTTCACGGGCCCGATCCGGCGGATGTCGAGACGAACGGAGGCGTAGAACTTGAGCGCCTTCCCTCCCGTCGTCGTCTCGGGATTGCCGAACATGACGCCGATCTTCTCGCGTAGCTGGTTGATGAAGACCACGGCCGTCTTGGACCGGGCGATGGCGCCGGTCAGCTTCCGGAGCGCCTGACTCATGAGACGCGCCTGGAGCCCGACATGGGAGTCGCCCATCTCCCCTTCGATCTCGGCTTTCGGCACCAACGCGGCCACCGAGTCGATCACCACCACGTCGACCGCGCCGGAGCGCACCAGGATCTCGCAGATCTCGAGCGCCTGCTCCCCCGTGTCGGGCTGCGAGATCAGGAGATTCTCGACGTCGACCCCGAGCTTCTTCGCGTACTCGGTGTCGAGGGCATGCTCGGCATCGATGTAGGCCGCCACACCACCGGCCCGCTGCGCGTTGGCGACGACGTGCAGGCAGAGCGTCGTCTTCCCGCTCGACTCGGGTCCGTACACCTCGGTGATGCGGCCGCGCGGGATCCCGCCCACGCCGATCGCCGCATCGAGGTTGATCGCCCCCGTCGAGATCGACTCGACGCGCACACGCGGGGCGTCGGGGCCCATCTTCATGATGGAGCCCTTGCCGCAGCTCTTCTCGATCTGCGCGATCGCGAGATTGAGCGCCTTCTTGCGGTCGTCTTGCACGGTCGAAACGGCCATTACCCGCCCCTGTTAAGCGTGGAATATAGTACCCGAACAAAATACGAAGCCGGCAGCATCAAATCAACGCGACGCGTCGGCCTGGAAGGCGTTCTCGACATGACTTATACGGATGAGGCCGGCTCGCAACCCGACCCCGATCACGTCGAACCGGTACTCTGCCCCGGGCACGCCGAAGCGGTCGACCCAGATCACGGCCGCCCGGTAGAGGTGACGCCGCTTCCGCCGGTCGACCGCGGTGACCGGCTCGCCGAACCCCAGGCCGCTCCGGGTCTTGACCTCCACAAAGGCGATCGTCCGATCCCGCCGGACGATGAGGTCGATGTCCCGGTGCCCGACTCGGAACCGCCGCGCCAGCACCCGCCACCCGGCCCGGACGAGCCACCGTTCGGCCATCCGCTCCCCGAAGACGCCCAGCTCCTGCGCGCCCGTGGTCACGCACGCCAGCCTAGCCACGAGACCGCGGTTCACCGCATCGCCGCCACGCCAGATCGAGCGGCCAGACGCGTCGAGCGACACGGGGCGGCGGCCCCGGTCAGCCCCGCGCCGCCGGGGCTCCCTCCGGTCGCTTGCGAGCGACGACGTGCACCGAGTCGACGAGCAGCGACTCGAAGGACGGTGCGCGGCGCCTGAAGGTGCCGGCGTGCTCGGCGATGAGCGCGGCGTGCCACCGGTTGCGAGTCTCCCGGTACCGCACCACCGGGACCGCCGCCGCGTGCCGCCGGAAGACTGCCCGGAAACGCTCGATCGAGTAGTCGTTCACCCAGGGTGGGGCGACCGGCCGGCCCCGGCGGCGGAGGTACTCGAGGACGTCCGCCTCCTCGAACAGCACGGTCACGTACGGGATGCCGATCTGCTTGTAGAGGTGAGCGCCGTGCGGCGACCAGCGGAGCGCGCCGAACGCGATCGAGAGAACGCCACCCGGGCGCAGCACCCGCACGATCTCGTCGAAGGTCGCGGCCGGGTCGGGGAGGTGCTCGAAGACGTTGAAGCTGTACACGAGATCGAACGACGCGTCAGGGAGCTGAAGTCTGGTCGCGTCCATCTCCCGCACCGTGACTCCGGCCGCACGCGCCCGTGCGTCGGTGCGACTGGTATCGATGTCGACCGCCGTCACCCGACATCCCCCGGCCGCGAGCGCGCAGGCCGTCATCCCGTCGGCGGATCCGATCTCCAGGATCGCCCGCCCGCTCCGAGCGTACGGCGCCAGCTGCGCGGCGCGCTCGTGACCCCGCGCCGCCAGCGCATCCGGCGAGTAGCCATAGGCGGACTCGCGGACGGGGTAGCGCCGGGCCAGGGGTTCGATCCGGCTGGCGTCGAGCGGACCCGAGGGGGGTGCCTCGCTCCACCGGCGCCGGGCGCGGGCGACCTGCACGCGACACCAGAGAGCCCTGATCCCCGCCCGCGCGGGGCCCGGCACGGTGCGGGCGATCCCCCTCGATGCCGCGCCGAGCCCGTCGCTCACGCGCCGCTCACCGGGCGCTCACCGGGCGCTCACCGGGCGCTCACCGGGCGCTCACCGGGCGCTCCCCGCGGGCCCACCCCGCGCTCACGCGCCGCGACCGCAGATGCGCGGGAGGTCCTCGAGCCCGACGAGCACGTCGCGGGGCTTCGAGCCGTCCTGCGGCCCGAGCACGCCGGCCGCCTGGAGCTGATCGATGATGCGCGCGGCGCGGCCGTAGCCGACTTTGAGCCGCCGCTGGAGCAGCGAGGTCGAGCCCTGCTGGTGGTGGATGACCACTTCCGCGGCCTCGCGGAAGAGGAGGTCGCGCTCCCCGGGACGGCCCCCCTCCTCGCCGTCGCCCCCGGCCTCGGCCTGCTCGGCCTCACGCCGGCGCACCTGCTCGAGCACGTCCTCCTCCGGCACGGCAGCCGCGGCGGCGGCTTGCTCGAGCCGCCAGGCCTCGCGCTGCGCCCCATACCACCTGATCAGCCGCTCGGTGTCCTCGCCCGTGATGTAGGCGCCCTGAAGGCGCGCCGGTTCCGACTTCCCGGGCGGGATGAAGAGCATGTCGCCGTTCCCGAGGAGTGACTCGGCGCCGATGCCGTCGAGGATCGTGCGACTGTCGACCTGCGACGCCACCCGGAACCCGATCCGGCTCGGAAAGTTGGCCTTGATCAGTCCGGTGATGACGTTCACGCTCGGGCGCTGCGTCGCCAGGATCAGGTGGATGCCGATCGCGCGCGCCTTCTGCGCCAGCATCGCCAGCGGGGTCTCGATCTCCCCCTGCACCGTCATCATGAGGTCCGCGAGCTCGTCGATCACGACGACGATGTACGGCAGCACGCCGCCCCGGTACGTCCGTTCCTCGAATGCCACGTCGGGTTGGGCGGCGGTCTGGAGGGTGGCCCCGTCGCGCAGCCGCTGATTGAACTCCTGGACATTGCGACAGCCGTTCGCCGCCAGGAGCTCGTAGCGCTCCTGCATCTGCATCACCGCCCATTTGAGGACCGTCGCGGCGTCGCGGTTGTCGGTGATGACTTTGTGCCGGAGATGGGGCAGCTCGTTGTACACCGAGAGCTCGACCATCTTCGGGTCGACCATCAGGAACCGGAGTGTCTCGGGCGTGTGCCGATAGACGAGGCTCGTGATGAGCGTGTTGACGCAGACCGATTTCCCCGACCCGGTCGCGCCGGCGATCAGCAGGTGCGGCATCTTGGCGAGATCGGCGACCACGGGCCGCCCCTCGAGGTCCTTCCCGAGCGCGATGGGGAGCGCCGCCCGCGCGCTCTGAAACTCGCGGGATTCCACCAGCTCGCGGAAGGTCACCACTTCGGCAGTCGGATTCGGGACCTCGACGCCGACCGCCCCCTTGCCGGGGATCGGCGCCACGATGCGGATGCTCGGCGCCCGCATCGCCAGCGCCAGGTCGTTGGCCAGGGTCGCGATCTGCCGGACTTTGACACCGGCCGCGGGCGCGATCTCGAACTGCGTCACCACTGGCCCGGTCGTCCGCCCGACCAGGTCCCCCTCGACCCGGAAGGTGCGAAGCGCGTCGAGCAGCTTCACGCCCATCGCGTCCAGCTCGCGGCGCCCGACGTCGACGTTGCGCGGCGGGGGCGGCGTCAGCAGGTCGACCGGCGGGAGCACCGCCGCCGCGGCGTCGACCGCGTGCGTCTCGTGCGCGGGGCCGTCGGCGTCCCGCTCGGCGTCACCCGCCAGCAGGTCGGCCAGACTCCCCAGCCGCTTCCGCTTGCGGCGACCCCTGCCCTCGGCCGGGTCGCCGTCCGGCCCGCCCTCGGCGCGCGCGCCGGCGTCCGCGGGAGTCACGGCCGGCATCTCCGCCGCGCTCGGCGCGAGCGCGACGGCCGGTAGCCCGCGGCCGGCGGCGTCCGACGGCTGCGGGTCCGCGGCGCCGCGACGCTCGCTCGTGCCCGGGCGCGCCGCGCGCGGCCCCGGCCCCACCACGACCCGCAGCGGGTTCCAGGCCAGGGTCGCCACCGTCAGGGCACTCACACCGAGCGCGAAGATGATCCAGGCCCCGACGGTGCCGAACGCGACGACGAGATAGAAGGCCGCCAGGCTTCCCCACATGCCGGCGAGCCCGCTGATCTCTCGCCGCCCGCCGGTGGCGAGCGCCGCGCCGATGGGCACGAGGAGGACGAGTCCGGCGAGAAAGACCAGCCACGATCGGTCGGCGGCTGCGCGCAGCCGGCCGAAGAGTCGGAGCGCGTGCACGGCCGGCAGGAGCGGCAGCAGCACGGCCGCCGGCACCCCGAGGGTGAAGAACAGCGACGCACGCAGGCAGGAGCCGACCGGTCCGAAGATCCCGCCAGCGGCCGCGCAGCCGGTGCTGGACGCACCGGGGCCGAGCGCGCCGCGGGGCGCGGCAGCGAGCGCGCCAGCCAGGAAGACCGCGAACAGGAGCAGCGCGGATCCCGTCAGCTCGCGCTTGACGTGAGGTGGCAGCGACGTGCGCGTCTCGGACCCACCCACCGGTCAGCGCTCCCGCTCCGGTCCCAACTTGGTGATCTGGCGTTCCTGGTAGATCGGCACCACCGGGTACGAGTCGATCGCCGCGCACCAGTCGAGGTCCGCGGCGAAGCCCGCGGCCGCGAGCGCCTGCCCGTGCTCGGCGTCCGCGAACAGCTCGTTCAGGTGGGCTCCGTACCGCTGATCGAGGACCATGCACGCGCGCCCCGCATCGTTGACGACCACGCCCGGCAGCGGCTCGACGATCGCGCGCACGTAGCGTCCCGCGCAGGCCACGTCCTCGAGCGCGAGCTGCCGCTCGCGCCCGGCGCAGATGATCGTGACGTCGGTCCCGCCGCGCAGGGCCGCCCGCAACATCGCGACGACCGGCGAGAAGTTCACGAACGACGCGATCACGACGTCGCGGGCGCCCTGCACGGACAGGAGGGCCGCCGTGCCGTTGGTGGTCGTGAAGAGAATCGTCTTCCCCTCGACGGCGTCGCGCGTGAACTCCGCCGGCGAGTTTCCCAAGTCGAAGCCCGGGATCGCGCGCATCCGCCGCTCCCCCGCCAGCCGCACGTCGGCGCGCTCGAACGCCTTCGAGCGGAGGACCGCTTCCTCGGCGCTCTCGAACGGGATGATCGCCTTGGCACCGTGCGCGAGCGCCACCGCGATCGAGGTCGACGCGCGCAACACGTCGATGACGGCCACGACCCGCCCGGCGACCTCGGCTCCCCCGCTTCCCGGCTGCACTGCTCCCACGACGACATCCGCGCGCACGACACCCCCTCTCTCCGTGGTCCGACCGCCGCCGGCTACGCCACCGCGGCCGGAACGGGCTCCTTCATCAGCTCGGGCTCGCGCTCGAGGAACTTGGTGTCGACCTCACCGGCCATGAAGCGCGGGTTGGCCATCACCCGCGCGAGGAACGGGATCGTCGTCGGGATGCCTTCGATGATGAAGCTCTCGAGGGCGATCTGCATCCGGCGGAGCGCCTCCTCGCGGGTGCGCCCCTCGCAGATCAGCTTCGCGAGCAGGGAATCGTAGTACGGCGGGACCGTATACCCCGCGTAGACGTGCGTGTCGAGCCGCACACCGGGCCCGCCGGGCGGGTGAAAGACGGCGATCTTGCCCGGGCACGGTTGAAAGTTCCGCGCCGGGTCCTCGGCGTTGACGCGACACTCGATGACGTGGCCCCGCGGCGCCGGTAGCCCCCGCACCGAGAGCCGCTCCCCGGCCGCCACGCGGATCTGCTCCTTCACCAGGTCGACGCCGGTCAACATCTCGGTCACCGGATGCTCGACCTGGATCCGCGTGTTCATCTCCATGAAGTAGAACGAGCCATCGGTATCGAGCAGCATCTCGATCGTGCCGGCACCGGTGTAGCCGATCGACGACGCGCCCCGCACCGCCGCCTCACCCATCCGCGCCCGCAGCTCGCGGTCGACCGCCGGGCTCGGCGCTTCCTCGATCAGCTTCTGGTGTCGCCGCTGCACGGAGCAGTCGCGCTCACCCAGGTGGATCACCGTCCCGTGCGTGTCGCCCAGGATCTGGAACTCGACGTGACGGGGGCGGGCGAGGTACTTCTCGACGTACACTTCACCGTTCCCGAACGCCGACAGCGCCTCCGACCGCGCGAGCTGGAAGGACCGGCCGAAATCCTCCGGGTCCCGTGCCACCCGCATCCCTTTGCCGCCGCCGCCGGCCGCGGCCTTGATGATGACCGGGAAGCCGATCTCCCGCGCGAGCGTCAGGGCCTCGTCGGCATCGTCGACCGGACCGGGGCTGCCGGGAATGATCGGCACACCGGCAGCAGCCATCGCGTTCCGGGCGGCCGCCTTGTCGCCCATGACGCGGATCTGGGCCGCCGTCGGGCCAATGAAGACCACGTTCGACGCGGCACAGGTCTCGGCGAACTCCGCGTTCTCGGCGAGGAAGCCGTACCCCGGGTGGATCGCGTCCGCGCCAGTGATCTCGGCGGCCGCGATCAGGCGCGGGATGTTGAGATAGGAGTCACGCGACGGGGGAGGGCCGATGCAGACGTCGTCGTCGGCAAAGCGCACGTGCAACGAGTCGCGGTCGGCTTCCGAGTAGACGGCGACCGTCTGGAGCCCCAGCTCCCGACACGCCCGGATGACCCGCAGCGCGATCTCGCCGCGGTTGGCGATGAGGACCTTGTTGAACACGAAGGGAAACTAAGGCCCGGAGGGGTGGGCCGCAGCCGCGCGAGGCCCTCGGCGCGCTAGACGCCGCGCCACCCGCTGCCCGCGCAAACGCCGCTGCGCATTCGTGTCGGCCTGGAAGGCATCCCAGGACGTATCACTCGACCCCGCGACCCCCTGCACCCGGAGGGCGAACTCGCTCGGGTTCGTGGCGTAGAAGATCGCGTTCTCGTACGAGATCACGCCCTTCGTGTACCACTGCATCAACGACTGGTCGAAGCTCTGCATCCCGTACTGGAGCGTGCCCTCCTTGATGAGCTCCGGGATGTTGAGCGACTTGGTCATATCGCGGATGTTGTCGCGGACCGCCGCCGTGTTGATCAGCACCTCGCAGGCCGGAACCCGCCCCGGCTTGTCCTTGCGCGGAACGAGTCGGAGCGAGACCACGGCCGCGAGGGCCGTCGACAACGAGAACCGCACCTCGGCCTGCTGGTGCGGCGGGTAGAAGGAGAGCACGCGGTTGATGGTCTGCGTCGCGTCGGTCGTGTGCAGGGTCGAGAACACGAGGTGTCCGGTGTCGGCCGCCTTGAGTGCCGTGTCGAGCGTGTCGAGATCCCGGATCTCGCCGAGCAGGATCACGTCCGGGTCCTGCCGGAGCACGCGGCGCAGCGCCTGGGCGAAGCTGCCGGTGTCGGTGCCAACTTCGCGCTGGTTGATGTGACAGTTGATGTCGCGATGCAGGAACTCGATCGGATCCTCGATCGTGATCACGTTCGCGTGCCGCTGCTCGTTGATGTACTGGATCATCGCGGCCAGCGCGGTCGACTTGCCCGAGCCGGTGATCCCGGTGACGAGCACGAGCCCGCGCGGCCGGAGCGAGATCGCCTCGATCACCTTGGGAAGGTTCAGCTCCTCGATCGTGCTCGTCTGATACGGAATCGAGCGCAGGGCGTAGGCGATCGTCCCGCGCTGCTGATACACGTTGACGCGGAAGCGGCCGATGCCCGGCACACCGATCGCGAAATCCGCCTCCTTGTGCTCGGCGAACTCCTTCACCTGGCGCGGCGACATGACCTGCTCGGCCAGGAACTTCAGGTCCTCGGGACGCATCGCGGCGTGTGCGAGTGGCGTGAGCTCACCCTGAACCCGCAATGTCGGTGGCCGGCCGACCTTGAGGTGAAGGTCGGAGGCGTTCTGCCGGACCATCTCCTGGAGGATCGCCTTGAAGTTGAACGGCGCCGCGGCGGCCGCGCCCGCCGTGCCCGCCGTGCCCGCTGGCGTCGTGGCCGTCTGGGGTGCCGCGGGGGCACTCGTCGTCGGCGCGGCCGCCGTGACGACGGGCTGCGGGACCCGGGCCTCGTGGTCGTTGCCGGCCGCGCTCAGGACGCTGCTCGAGGGTGATCCGGTGATCGTCTCTGACATGGTTGCTGCTCTCTCCCGCCGGTCGCCGGCACCCTACCCGTTCGGCTCGATCCGGAACAACACCTGCCCGTACTCGACCGGGTGGGCGTCCTGCACGAGAACCTCTCGCACCGTTCCGCTGAACTCGGACTCGATCTCGTTCATGATCTTCATTGCCTCGATGATGCAGACGATCTGCCCCTTGGCGATGCGGGTCCCGTCGGACACGAAGGGCTTGGCGCCCGGCTCGGCCGCGGCATAGAACGTCCCGACCATCGGCGACTTGACCTCCAGCAGCTTCGGCCTGGCCTCCGCTCTGGCCTCACCGCCACCCGCCCCCCCGGCTCCGCCACCCCCGCCCCCTCCTGCCCCACCCCCTCCGGCCGCGTCCGGATAGGCCGACACCCCCTCGCCGGGGGTGAGGCGCGGCACGGCCGGCATGAGTGCCGGCATCGGGACCGGTGTGGCCACCGGCACGGCTCCGCGCTGGGTCGGCGACTTGGAGATGCGGATCTTCATCCCCTTGTCGGTCGAAATCTCGATCGAATCGACGGTCGATCCGTCGAGGATCTCGATCAGTTTTTTGACGTACCGGAGATCGATCATAAAGATGGAGGAGGGTGCCGTCGGGTCACGTCAGGTGACCCCGAGCCGCCCCGCGGCGGACGTCCGTCCGGACCGCCGCACGGCGATCAGTCGATGACCAACAGGTCCCGCGGAAAGCGGGTCAGCACGTCGGTGCCCGTCGCGTCCAGGTGCACGTCATCCTCGATGCGAACGCCGCCCCAGCCAGGGCGGTAGATCCCCGGTTCGATCGTCACGACAGCCCCCGCGGCGAGCACGGCGTCGGCGGTCCGTGAGAGGCGCGGAGCCTCGTGCACCTCGAGCCCCAGCCCATGCCCCAGGCTGTGCCCGAACGCCTCCCCGTAGCCGCGGCGATCAATGTACTCACGCGCGACGGCGTCGGCATCCCTGCCCCGCATCCCGGCCCGAACCTGCGCCGTCGCCAGCTCGTTGGCGCCCCGGACCACCTCGTACACCTCGCGCTGCTCCCCGTCGGGCGGTCCGATGGTCACCGTGCGGGTCACGTCGGAGCAGTAGCCGCCGACCGATGCCCCGAAATCCAGCAGGAGGAAGTCGCCACGAGCCACCGCGCGGCGCGAGGTGGCGGCGTGCGGCAGCGCCGAGCGCGGCCCCGAAGCGACGATCGTCGGGAACGGGAACGCCTCCGACCCCTCCTCCCGGAGCGCGCGCTCCAGCATCCCGGCGATCGCCAGCTCCGTCTGGCCGGCCCGGACGTCGGCGAGGGTTCGTGCGAGGGCCCGGCCGGCCACGTCCGCGGCGTCCCTGATCCGCGCCAGCTCGTCCGCGTCCTTCCGCTCCCGCAATCCTTCCACCAGATCGACCGTCGGACGCCACTGCCACCGGGTGGCCCCGCTCCCGCCGACCGCGGCCGGGCCGGCCCCGTCCAGCAGGCGCTGGAAATCCCGGTGCAGGAGGTGCGCCGACTCGAAGCCGACCACCTCGACGTACGCGAGCGACGGGAGGTGCTGCCAGAGCGCGCTCCACAGGCTCTGCGACTCGATGATCACGCGCGCGAGGTCCCCGACCTCGTCGGCCGCCTGCGTCTGGTACCGGAAGTCGGTCACCACCAGCGCCTCGCCGCGCACGCTCACGAACGCGAGTCCGCTCGATCCCGAAAACCCCGTGATGTAGCGGATGTTCGGCGCACTCGTGAGCAGCAGGCCGTCGAGCCCGGCCCTCGCGATGACGTCGGCGAGCGCCGCGATGCGCGCGGGCCGCCGGTCAGCCACGGCCGCTGCGCGCGCCGGCCGCCGGTGCGCGTGCGGGGCGGGCCGCCGGTCCGCTCGCGCCCGAGAGCAGATCCACCAGCCCGCGCAGCGCCAGCTCGTACCCCGCAGCGCCGAACCCACACACGACCGCCCGCGCGGCGGGCGCGAGCATGGAGTGGCGACGCTCCGGCTCGCGCGCGTAGATGTTCGTCAGGTGTACTTCGACGAACGGGAGCCCCACGGCGGCCAGCGCGTCGCGAATGGCGAGGCTCGAGTGGCTGTACGCTCCCGCGTTGACGATCGCCCCGGCCGCCGAACCCCGGAGTGCGTGAATGGCGTCGATCAGCTCGCCCTCGCCGTTTCGTTGCACGAAGGACAGCTCGGCCCCGATCTCCTGCCCCAGCGCGCGGAGGCGCTGCTCGATGTCGGCGAGTGTCGCGCTGCCGTAGAGCGCGGGCTCCCGGGTGCCGAGCAGGTTGAGATTCGGTCCGTTGAGGACCGCGATCCTCATTTCTTCTTCAGTCCGGCGAGCCAACTGCTGAACTGCTCCGCGTCGCTGGCGCTCTCGAGCGACTCCGCCCCGCCGTCGGACGGTGACCCGCCCGGACTGGTGGTGCCGTCGCGGAAAAACTGATCGAAGGAGAAGGCGCCGGGCTCTCGGCGCGACGGCTCCGCCGTGGCCGACTCGCCGAAGATCTGATCGAGCGAGAGCTCCGCCGGGGGCTTCGGCGGCCGCGCGGGTGCCAGCGGCGGCTGGGCGGCCGCGACGTGCGTCGGCCCTCCGAACGCGCTCGAGAGCGTCGCTGCCGCGTGCTCGGACTCCGGGGCGGGCGGCTCGGAGAAGAGGATGTCGACCGACCCCGTTTGCATCGGCTGCCGCTCGGCGACCGTGCCCGTGGACCCGCCGTCGCCGCTCGCCTCACCCTCCGATCCCGACCCCCAATCCCCACCGGGCTCACGCGAGTCGGCGGCCAGGGGGATCGCGGGCGGCTCGATGCGCGGTGGCCCGGCCGGCGCAGGGTCCGATGCCATGTCCGGCGCGATGTCCCGTGCCGTGCTCCATCCGGTCTCCGGCGGTACCTCCTCGCCCCCACCCTCCATGCCCCCCGTGACCACCCACGGCGGCATGTGCCCGCCCTGGACGCCATCGATGGCATCGTCCCGGCTGATCAGCGGGTCGCGATCGGCGACCATCGGATGATCCCCGTCGGCCGCCGTCTCGCCACTCGCGAACCGCTCGGCGAGTGGGTCGCTCGGCGGAGGCGGGGCGCTCGGCAGCTCGGACTCGCTCGTCCTGGGCGCGGGCCGGCGGGTGGCCAGCTCACCGAAGAAGGCCCGGATCGAGTGCGTCGACGGGGCACGGTCTCCCGGCTGGGCGCCGGACGTCACGGAGTCCGAGCCGCCGAGCCCCGACCGCATGCTCCGCTCGAGCTGGTCGATGCGCTCCCGCAGCATCGTATCCGCCGGGTGCTGCGCCGCCAACTGCCGATAGACGTTCAGCGCCTCGTCGTGAAAGCCCTGCTGGAGGTACAGCTCCGCCATCGTCTCGGTGACGAACGCGGCCGGGGTCGGGTCGAGCGGCGGGGGCATGACGCCCGAAAACGGCGGGGCCGCTCCGGCTCCCGCGTCCGTGGCGCCCCCCGGCACCGGCGGGGAGAGCTCCATCATGTCGACCCCCGCGGTGCCGCTCACGACGTCGAGGGTCCCACCGCTCTCGTGGGCCGACGCGTCCATGACTGAAGTCGCGCTCCGCTCCCTGGGCGGCGGCTCCGCCGCCGGGACGGACTCCCGTGCGGTCGCCGCGGGCGCGAGATGTGGCCAGTCGTCGCCCAGCATCGCCGGCGGCGGTGGCGGTGGGATCTGGTCCAACGCGCCGATGAGCGGGGCGCTCGGTGCCGGTGGGGTGTCGCCGCCACCTGCGCTGGCATCGGCACCGGTTGCCGCGCCGTTGGACTCCGCCGCGCCCGCTCCGGTCGCGAGGAGTTCGGGGGGCAACTCGAGCGTGCGCTCGGGGTTGAGGTCGGCCCAGCTCATCCCCGCCTGGTCGGACACGCCGGCCCGGCCGTTCGTGCCGTCGGCTGCGTCGAGCGACGCCAGGAGTGCCGTCACTTCGTCGTTGCGGGGGTCCGCGTCGAGGACCCGCTGGTACCAGCTTCGCGCCGCCACTGTCTCGCCACGCGACGCGGCGATGTCACCCAGATGGCGGAGCGCGATCAGGTTCTCGGGATCCAGGGCCAGCGCGGCCTCGAACACGCCCCGGGCTTCATCGTGCTCGCCGGTCTCGAAGAGGGCCTGTCCGAACACGATATGCCCGCTCATGTGCGCGGGTTGCTGGGGCACGTAGGTCCGACAGATCGAGATCGCCTGCTCGAGATCCCCCGCTTTGCGATACTCGTTCGCGAGGGGCGCGAAATAGCGGCGGGGATTCTCGTTGAACTTCTTTTCGAGTTCCTCAATCCGGGGGGAGCTGGCCATCGAGTGCCCTCGGGTGCGCCGCGCACCGGGCGGCCGCGGACGGGGGAAGATACTGTTCGAGGACGATCGACGTCAATCGACGTGACAGCAGAAGTGTCGCGGTCTCTTGACCTTAGCCCTTCGCGGCCGGTAGCTTGCGCGCGGCGCATCGGCGCCCCGTCGCGGCTCCAGGAAGCGATCTGGCGGGCCGCGGTCCATCCAAAGCGACTGTCGAAGGAGTCCGCGCTGTGTTGCAAACGATGCGGAGCGCTGCCAAGTACATCTGGGTCATCATCGCGGCGTTCTTCATTCTCGGCTTTCTCGTCTACCAGACCTCCGGCCTGTCCGGGGGTCGCCCGACGGCCACCTCATCGATTGCGACGGTCAACGGCAGGGATATCCCGGTCGCGGAATGGCAGCGCGTCCTGTCGCAGCGGTCGGCCGAAGCGAACCAGCGCCTGGGACGTCCGCTGACGCTCGATGAGCAGAAGCAGCTCGAGGATCGGACGTTCGATGAGCTCGTCGCCAACATCCTGCTCGACCAGGAGCTGGCCCGCCGGCATATCGGGGTCTCCGACGCCGAGGTGATCGAGGCCGCGCGCACGAGTCCGCCGCCCGAGCTCATGAGCGCGCCGCAGCTCCAGACGGACGGACGGTTCGACCAGCAGAAGTACCTGCGGTTCCTGACGAGCCCGATGGCCAAGCAAAACGGGATGCTGAACGGCCTCGAGGCGCTCTACCGACAGGACATCCCCCGGGAAAAGCTCTACGAGCAGGTGGCCTCGGGCGTGTACGTGACCGACCAGCTCCTCTGGAACCTGTGGCACGACACACACGACACGGCGCAGATCTCGTACGTGCGCTTCGCCCCGGACTCGGCGCGCCTGGCCGCCGCCTCGGTGACCGACGCCGAGCTTCGCGCCTACTACGACAAGCATCGGGAGGAGCTGACGCGAAAGGGGCAGGCCGTCGTCTCGCTGCTCGTCATCCCCCGCGTGATCTCGCACGCCGACAGCGCCGCGACACTGGCGCACGCCGTCGCGCTCCGTGACTCGATCGAGAAGGGCGCGAGCTTCACCGACGCGGCCAAACGCGAGTCGTCCGACTCGGCTTCGGCCGTCAACGGCGGGTCGCTCGGCTGGGGAAAGCGCGGCCGCTTCGTTCCCGAGTTCGAGGCGGCAGCCTGGGCGCTCAAGCCGGGCGAGGTCTCTCGTCCCGTGCTCACGCCGTTCGGCTATCACCTGATCAAGATGGACCAGCGGCAGGGGGACTCGGCGCTCTTCAGTCACATCCTGCTGCGCATCCAGCAGAGCGACTCGTCGGCCGAGCGGGTGAACGCACGGGCCGACTCCCTCGAGCGGGCGGCGGCCCAGGCGGAGGTGCCGGCGCAATTCGACCGGGCGGCCACGGAGCTGCACCTCACGCCGATCTCCGCCCATGTGACCGAGGGCGTGCCACTCTTTGCGGACGGCCGGCAGATCCCGAGCGTCGGCACGTGGGCCTTGGGCGGCGCCACGCCGGGCGAGACGAGCGAGTTGTTCGACGCGCCCGACGGCTACTACCTCGCGCGCCTCGACTCCCTCACGCCGGGCGGGCTTCCCTCGTTCGAGCAGGACAGGGCGACGCTCCGACGACTCGTGGCCCAGGAGAAGGCGCTCGACGCGATCGCGGCCGGTCCGGCGCGGGAGTTCGCGTCCAAGGCGGCCGCGACCTCGCTCTCGGAGGCGGCCAAGGCGGCGAAGCTCACGGTGACGACGTCGCCGCCGTTCACACCGACGAGTTACGTGCCGGAGATCGGTCGCATGAACGAGGTCGTCGGGGCGGCGTTTGCCCTGCCGGTCGGCGCCGTGAGCCTGCCGGTCGAGGCGGCGAGCAGCGTATACGTCCTCCACGTGGACCGGCGAGTCCCGGCCGATAGCGCCGCCTGGCTCAAGCAGAAGGCCACGCAACGCCAGACGGTCGTCCGCGACCTTCAGCGCCAGCGCGTCGAGGAGTTCCTGACCGATCTCCGCGAGGTGGCCAAGATCACCGACAATCGCAAGGTGGTCGAGGCCGCCGCCCGCCGCGCCACGACGTAGGCGCCCCGTCGACCGGCGTCGCCGCGTCGATCAGCCGAGCAGGCGCTTCGGATCCTGTCGCGACGGGTCGTCCCGGACGGCCGGCGTCGAGAAGTCCTGACGCGTCGTCGGGGGGGTCATCCGATCGGTTTCCGGCGCATCGCGCAGCGCCGACGTCCCGCGTGCGGCGCGGTCCGGATCCGCCAGGTTTCGCTTGAACTCGCGAATGCCCTTCCCCATCGACCCCGCGAGCTCGGGAATCTTCCGCGCGCCGAACAGCAGCACGACGATGAAAACGATGAGTAGGAGCTTCTCGAAGCCGATCTCACCAAACATGGGAGCGCCTCCCGTTGGACGGCCGAGGACCGGTCCGGCCCCGGATCAGAAAAGTGAGCGCGCGATCAGGTACGCAACGAGCACTCCCACGAGGCTCAACAGACACACATCGAGCGCGAGCGGGCCGAGGCCAAATCGTAAGATAACGAGATCGAGCTGAAACGGGCCGAACGTCGGCGTGACGCCCGTCGTGAGGAACTCCTTCACCGCGCCGGCCGGCAGGAAGCGTCGGGCGAACTGCGTCATGAACCCGCCGACGATGAACCCACACGCGAGTACCACCGCGTGGAACAGCGGCCGGTGCCTCGATGACCCTCGCGGCGGCATCAGCGCCGATCCGGACCGGCGGCCGACGCCCGTCGGTCCCCGGCGCCCGGGGCGTGTCCGACGACGCTCATGAGCGGCGCTCCAGCACGTACGTCAGCGCGTCGTAGAGCGCACCTCGGGCGGGCGTCGGCGGCAGTTCGGCGAGCGCCTCCTCCGCCTCCTGGGCGAGCGTCTCGCTCCGATGCCGGGCGTACGCGAGCCCGCCGTGGGCCTCCGCCAGCGCGATGATCTCCTGGATGTCGCCGTCCGTGCTCGTCTCGGCGGCGAAAAAGGACTCGACGCGGCCACGCGCCGCCGAGTCCATGGTCCGCAATGCGGCAATGAGCGGCAACGTCATCTTCCGCTCCCGGAGATCGAGCCCGCTCGGCTTCCCTGTCTCCTCCTGGTCCGCCGTGTAGTCGAGCAGATCGTCGACCACCTGGAACGCCATCCCGAGGCGCAGGCCATAGCGGGACAGCGCCGGTCGATGCTCGGGTGCGCCACAGAGCGCGCCGAGCGTACACGCGGCCCAGAACAGCGACCCGGTCTTCGCCTCGATCAGCGCCTCGTAGTCGCGTTCGGTGAACTCGAGCGGATCCCCGCTGGTGAGCTGGAGCAGCTCGCCCCGCGTCATCTGCACCGAGGCGTCCGTGAGCACGCGCAGGGCGTCCAGGTCGCCCAACCGCGCGAGCTCGCGCAGCGCCCGCAGGTAGAGGAAGTCCCCGGCAATGACCGAGATCTGACTGCTGAAGACCGCGTTCAGCGTCGGCATGCCTCGCCGGAGCACCGAGTGGTCGACCGCATCGTCGTGCACGAGGGTCGCCACGTGCATGAGCTCGAGCACGGCAGCGAGCGTCGTCGCGAGCGGAGCGGGCCGACCGGCAACGGCGTTCGACAGGAGCACGAGCGTCGGCCGGAACAGCTTCCCCTTCATCCCCATGAGGTGCCGGTTGACGCCCCCGATCAGCGGCGAGTCGTCATCGACGATCCGCCAGAGCTCCTGGCGGACGCGCTCGAGATCGCCGAGCACCGGCGCCTGGATGGCCGATAGCGACGGCACGTGCCGGCTCGTGGCGCGCCGCAGCTGCGCGCGGGCGCCATCGCCGGCGGCTGGGAGAGGTGCGCGCATCGTCACCGAGGCGCCCGCTCGAGCATCGCGAGCCGCTGCGCCGCATCACGGAATTCGATATCCACGGCAAATACGCGTTGATAGTAGGCCACTGCGGCATCCCACTGCGTGAGAGCCTCGGAAGCATAGCCAAGAAGATAGAGCACGCCCACCAGTTGGTCATCCGTGACCCCCGGCTCGGTCAGCGCCCGGCTCAGGATCGTCGCGGCGACGCGGTACTGCTCCTTCTCGAGGAAGCACTGCCCCAACGCCTCGTAGGCCCGCGGCCGGTGATGGGGCCCGCGCAGGGCCTTCTGAAACTCGGCGATCGCCTCGTCGACGAGTCCCATCTCCTTGTACGCGACGCCCAGATCGTAATGGCTGTCATGGTCTTCCTCGCCCACATTCTCGGCGATTCCCTGCTTGAACTTCCGCAGCATGTCGGCGAAATCGGCCGCCTCGTCCCCCGTGGGCTGCTCCTGCTCGACCACCATCCGGGTCGACCGCGGCTGCTCCTCGTCGCGAAGCCACTCCCCGAGGTTCACATAGCCGTCGTCCGAGGCCTCGGCCGGAGCCGCCACGGCGGGCGCGGACGGGCGAGCCGGCGCCGCCCGGGGCCGGCCGGCTGCGTCGGGTCGGGGGGCGGCCGGCGGTGACGGGGCGGGGGCAGGGGCGAGGTCTGGCGGCACACCCTGGGGCGGCCCGACCTGCGGCAGGACGGCCTGTGGCCGCGCCGCCTGTGCCGGCACTGCCGGCGGCGCGGCGACCGGCGGCGCTGCCTCGGGCGGGGCCGGGTCACTGATATCGCCGAACGTGCTCAGGGCGGCCTGCGCTCGGGGGTCGCTCGGAGCCAGCTCGAGGACGCGATGGTAGACGGCGCGCGCCTTGTCGGTCTGTCCGGCGCGGAAGAGCGCGTCCGCCAGCTCCAGATACGAGTCCGGGAGGTGCACCCGGTCGTTGCTGCGAAAGGCGTACTCGACGCGCTTCTGGTGGTAGCGGACCGAGTTCGGGTTCAGTCGGATGATCTCATCAGCGACCGCGCGTGCGCCTTCCAGGTCGTGGGCCCGTTCGAGCCCGATCATCGTCGCCTCGAGCGCCTGAAGCCCGCCGGCGTGGTCGCCTGCGTCGAGCAGTGCCTCGGCCAGTCGCCGGCGAAGCTCCCAGTTCTCCGGCTCCGCGATCACCCGTGCCCGTAACGCGTCGAGATCGTCCGCCGAGTCGATGGGGGAATGCGCTGTGGGGCCGGCGGCCCAGCCGACCATGTGCCCCGCGATCGGCGGCTCGCCCGACAGGTCATCGCCCTCCGCGTCGCCCCCCTCACCGTCGGTCGACTCGTCCTCGGGCACGGCGAGCAGCTCCGCGCCACCCACCAGTGGGAGCAGGGTATCCGCAGCCTCCGCCTCGTCCCCGGCCTCGTCCCCGGCTTCGTCCCCAGCCTCGTCCCCGGTCTCGTCCGCCCCGGGGGCCGCCGGCTCCCCGGCGAGCGGCGCACCTTCGTCTGACTCATCCTCGACGGCGAACGGCGCCGGATGCCGCCGGCCGCCGTGCGAGAGGATGTCGACGTCCAGGATGGGGAGGTCGGACAGCCGGTCGTCCTCATCCGGCAGCGGGGAGAGGACGCCGGCACCGTGTCCGAGGTCGGCATCCACGTCGGGGATGATCAGCTCCATCTCGCCGCCCAACGAGAGCATGCTCCCGGCATCGTCAGTCGACAGCTCGGCGAGCGATGGGCTGGCGAGCGCAGGGTCCACGAGCGGCGGCAGCTCGCCGGGCAGAGCGAGATCGTGCGCCGGCGCCTCGATCGCCTGGAGCTCGAGCGGTGTCGCGAGGCGCAGGGCCCCGAACTGTGGGCCGCTCAGCGGGGCGACCCCCGGGAGCCCATGCTCGGCATTGGGCGCGCCGCTCTCCCCCCGACCCTCGTCCGCCGACACGTCGAGCACCGCCGACGTCTCGAAACCGTGCACCGTCCCGGCGGACGATGAGGCCTCGTGCGGCTCGAATCGGTCGAGCCCCTCGACAGTGTCGTTCCCGGCCACGACCGCACTCTCGCCGCCCGGGCCGGTGTCCGGCTCCGCCCCGGCGTTCGGGCCGCTCGGGCGTCGAGCGCTGTCGTCGCTCGGAGTCTCGAGCCCCACGCGCTCGGGCTCCAGCTCCGCCACGGGGGGCGCGTGCGCGACGGGCGGCGGGGGCACCGCCACGCTGGGGCGGGCCGGCGGTCCCGCAGGACCGCGGGCGCCGTGCGCTGCCCCGCGCCCCGGCGCCGGCGCCGGCGGAGCGCCCGGGCGGGGCTTGACCGCCGGCCCGGCGGCAGGCTTCGCCGCCCCGTCGTCCGAGAGGTCGATGAACACCAGACCGGTCGTTTTCCGCCGGCGCGGCCCCTCGCCCGCCTTGGGCTCGGCCGTCGGATCGATCGCCCGCATCCGGTCCACGGTCGCCCGCATCTCGGCCCCGCGACCCTCGGCCTCGAATTTCTCGTACAACAGCTGGAGTTGCTCCAGTGCCTCGCCCTTACGGTCCTTCTTCGACAGCTGATCGGCGAGCATCAGCCGGATGTCGTCCTGGTCCGGGCAGAGGTCCGCGAACTCCTTGAGCGCCCGGAAGGCCTCGTCGAGCTGCCCGGCCGCCTGCATGCGTGCGGCGTACTCGAGGAAGTTCTGCTTCGCGTCGCTGATGAAGCCCTTCTTCGCGCTGATCTTCCCCAGCTTGTAGTAGACCGAGTTTCGACCCGGCGACTGGCGGAGGATCTTGTTGCAGAGGGCGATGGCGTTGTTGAAGAAGCCGCTCTCGGCGTAGAGATCGACCGCCTTCTCGTAGTACGTCATCGCCTCGGCGACGTTGCCCTGACGCATCAGGAGGTCGCCCACGCGGTTGTACAGGGCGACGTCGCCCTCGTCCTCGCCGCCGTCGCTCTCCTCCAGGATCTGGATGTAGAGCTGAAGCGCTTTGTCGAACTGCTTCTTCTGCTCGAACTCGGCGGCTTTCTTCTTGAGCTTCGCTGGGTTCGACATCAGGGCAGGGAGGCGGCGGTCGTCTCGGGGGAGCGCCGGCGCAGCGCCCCCACAGGCACCGCACGGCCGGTCGCACGCACGGGGCGCGGGACGGCCGCCGTCAGGCTCGGCGCCCCGCTGCACAGGAGACTGTTCAAGGTACCGGTAAGTCAAATGGGTGACAAGCTTTGCCCCGCGACCACGTCGCGCGGCACCGCCGATCCCCATACCAGTACGGCAGCTCGCGGATGTCCTCGATGTCGAACAGCGCGAGGTCCGCCGAGAAGCCCGGAGCCAGCTGTCCGACGCGGTCGGCCAACCCCAATGCCGCCGCACCGTTGACCGTCGCGGCCATCACCGCCTCGGCGGCCGAGAGCCGCAGTTGACTCACCCCCAGGGTCAGGATGAGCGGAAAGTTGACCGTCGGGGAAGTCCCCGGATTGAAGTCTGTCGCCAGCGCCACGGCCGCCCCGGCGTCGATGAGGGCGCGGGCGGGGGCCTGGGCCGCCTTACCGAGGAACAGCATCGTCCCCGGCAGGAGGGTCGCCACGGTCGGTGCGGCGGCGAGCGCCGCGATCCCGGAGGCGGAGATCGCCGCCAGATGATCCGCCGATGTGGCCCCCAGCCCGGCCGCGAGCTCCGCGCCGCCGGCCGGCGCCAGCTCGTCGGCGTGCATCTTCAACGCCAACCCGGCCGCGCGCGCCGCCTCGAGCACTCGGCGAGTCTCCTCGACCGTGAAGACCCCCGGCTCGCAGAAGACGTCGGCGAAGCAGGCGAGGCGCCCGGCGACGACGGCCGGCAGCATCTCGCCCACGAGGAGGTCCATGTACGCCTGCCGTCCTCCGGGGGCCGAGCGGTACTCGAGCGGAATCTCGTGCGCGCCGAGCCAGGTCGGCACGAGCCGCAGGGGCGTCGTGGCCGCGAGCCCGGCGATGACACGCAGCGCCTTGAGCTCGTCCTCGATGGTGAGCCCGTAGCCGGACTTGATCTCCACCGTCGTCGTCCCGTACGCCGCCAGACGGGCGAGCCGGGGCCGGGCGAGCGCCAGGAGCTCGTCGCCCGAGCGCCGGCGCAGATCGCGCACCGATGCGTGGATGCCACCGCCGGCCGCGGCGATCGCGAGGTAGTCAGCGCCGGCGGCGCGCTGCTCCTGCTCCTCGTAGCGCGGCCGGCCGAAGATCGCGTGCGTGTGCGAGTCCACGAGTCCCGGCATGAGGACCCCGCCGCCGCACTCGACCCGGTCCGCGTCGGGGTAGCGGCGCTCGAGCGCCGCTCGCGGGCCGACCGCGGCGATCCGCTCGCCCTCGACCGCCACCGCGGCGTCGGTCCGGATGGCGAGGTCGCGCATCTCGCTCCCCCGCCGCGCACGCCCCGGGCCGGCACAGGTGACCACCTGGCCCGCCCCGACGAAGAGCCGCATCACGGGCGAGGCACACGGGCGTCCGCCGCCGCTCGCCTCACGCAATGACGTCGCGGACGCGCGACCACTGCAGCGGCGCCTGGGCCTCCCCACGGCAGGCGTAGAAGCAAGCGTCGCAGGCGATCGGCTCGTAGCGGCGGAAGGCGGTCCAGTGAAAGTCCGTCGGGAAATCCGGGCATCGCTTCACGTGTCCCGTCGGATCGAGATGGATCGTGCGGACTCCACTCCGACACGGACCCTCCAGCTCGCCGCGGGCGTAGCGGGGAATGGCGCGGAGGTAGTGATCCGAGCTCGTGATCACGCCGCGCCGACGCCGCTTGTAGGCGAGGAGCGCCGCGACGGCATCCTCGAGCGCCGGCAGGCGCTCGGGCGCGACCAGCGGGCCGCGGTTGCCGTTCTTGGAGTCGGTATAGAGGCTGAAGTTCACGCCGCATCCGAGCTCCGCGGCCCGGTGGACGATGGGCAGCAGTTGATCCAGGTTGTCGTCGCGGATCACGGTGTTGAAGCGGATGCTGTCGATGCCACGCGCGCGCATCGCCTCGACGGTCCCGAAGATCCGCGCGGTGAGTCCCGGGATGCCCCGCGCCCGATCGTGCCGGCCGTCGAGGTAGTCGAGGGAGACATTGAACTGGTTGACGCCCGCCTCCCAGAGCGACCAGGCGCGCGCCGGCGTCAGGGTGCCACCGTGGGTGATGATCGTGATGTACCTCACCCGGACCGCCGCCGCGACCCCCCGCACGAGGTCCTCCAGGTCACGCCGCAGCGTCGGCTCGCCGCCGGTGAACGTGATCATGAGCGGGTTGAAGTAGCGTGCGGCCGCGGCGAAGCTGTCCACCTCGCTGTGTCGCGCCGCCGGGTCCGTGCGCCAGAAATCACAGAACCCGCACCGCGCGTTGCACCGCTGCGTCACCTCGAAGTGCACGAGGATCGGCCGCTGCCGCGCGGTCAGATACGCGTACTTCGCGATGAACAGCGGCACATGCCAGGGCGCGAACCTCGCGGAGAGCACCGGGGGCGAGACCGGTTCAGTCGCGATCGATCATGGGAAGGTCGAGCCTCTGCGCCCGCGCCGTCGTGCGCGCCTCCTCGTATCCGGCGTCGGCGTGGCGGGCGATCCCGATCCCCGGATCGTTCGTCAGTACGCGCGCCAGCCGCTCGCGCATCTCGGCCGACCCGTCGGCGACAATCACTTGCCCGGCGTGCAGCGAGTTACCGATCCCGACGCCGCCGCCATGGTGCACCGAGACCCAGGACGCCCCGCTCGCCACGTTGAGGAGCGCGTTGAGGATCGGCCAATCGGCGATCGCGTCGCTGCCGTCGCGCATCCCTTCCGTCTCGCGGAACGGCGACGCCACGCTCCCCGTATCGAGATGGTCCCTCCCGATCACGATCGGTGCCGACAGCTCGCCGCGTGCGACCAGGTCGTTCATCGCGACCCCGAACCGTGCCCGCTCCCCCTGTCCGAGCCAGCAGATGCGCGCCGGCAAGCCCTGGAACTGCACCCGCTCGCGCGCCATCGTGAGCCAGCGGCGGAGCGCGTCGTCGTGGGGAAAGAGCTCGAGCGCCAGCGCATCCGTGCGATAGATGTCGTCCGGATCGCCGGAGAGCGCCACCCACCGGAATGGCCCCTTCCCCTGACAGAACAGCGGCCGGATGTACTCCGGCACGAAGCCCGGGATCGTGAACGCGTCGGCGACTCCGGCGTCGAAGGCCACCGTGCGCAGGTTGTTGCCGTAGTCGAAGGTGACCGCGCCACGGCGCCGGAGTTCGAGCATCGCGCGCACGTGCGCCGCCGCCGACGCCGTCGACCGCGCGACGTAGCCGGCCGGATCGTCTCGCCGTAGGGCGGCCGCGTCGGCGAGCGTGAGCCCCGCCGGCACGTACCCGTTCAGCATATCGTGCGCGCTCGTCTGGTCGGTGAGCACGTCGGGTGTGATCCCGCGGCGCACGAGCGTCGGCACGACCTCGGCGGCGTTGCCCACGAGCCCGATCGACAGCGCGGTGCGCGCCTGCTGCGCGGCCGCCGCCCACGCCAGCGCCTGGTCGATATCGTCCGTCATCCGGTCGCAATACCGGGTCTCGAGGCGCTTCTCGATGCGTGCCGGATCCACCTCGACGCCGAGCAGGACGCCACCGTTCATCGTCGCCGCGAGCGGCTGCGCGCCGCCCATCCCGCCGAGGCCGGCGGTGACGACGAGCCGGCCGGCGAGCGAGCCCCCGAAGTGCCGCAGGGCAACCGCGGCGAACGTCTCGTACGTGCCCTGCAGGATCCCCTGCGAGCCGATGTAGATCCACGAGCCGGCCGTCATCTGGCCGTACATCGTGAGGCCCATCCGCTCGAGGCGCCGGAACTCGTCCCAGGTGGCCCAGCGGGGCACGAGGTTACTGTTGGCGATGAGCACACGCGGCGCACCCGCGTGCGTGCGAAAGACCCCCACCGGCTTTCCGCTCTGCACGAGCAAGGTCTCGTCGTCCCCCAGCCGCCGGAGGACGGCGACGATCGCATCGAACGCCTCCCAGCTCCGCGCCGCCCGACCGGTGCCACCGTAGACGACCAGGTCGTCGGGACGCTCGGCGACGGCGGGGTCGAGGTTGTTCATCAGCATGCGCAGCGCGGCTTCCTGCTGCCAGCCACGACAGGAGCGCTCGGTGCCGCGGGGCGCGCTCACGCGCCGGGGACGGGCCTGGGGAGCAGCGTGGGGGGCGGCCGGGGAAACGAGCGTCTCGGACGGTGGGCTCATGCGTCGCTCGTGCGTTCAGTCGGTTGACGGGGGGTCGCCGGGCGGCTGGCGCCGTCGCCCGCACGATGGGGCGGAGTGCGATCGGCCGGCGCCGCCGGATCGCCGGTCACCGCATCGAACCGGCCGTCGGCAATCCCGGCGGCCAGTCGCTCGATGTCCGTGCTCAGGACGCGGTCTCCGGCGAGCGGCGGCACGAGCTCCCGCACCAGCCGGTGTGCGTGCGCGACACCGCGTCCGGGCCGCAGCGGTGCACGGTAGTCGATCCCCTGCGCCCCGCACATCAGCTCGATGGCGAGCACATAGCGCGCATTCTGGAGGACCCGTCGCAGCTTCCACGCCGCGGCCATCGCCATCGGCACGACGTCTTCCTTGCCGCCGTCGGTCGGGATCGTGTCGACACTCGCCGGGTGTGCCAGCAGCTTGCATTCGGAGGCGAGCGCCGCCGCGGTGACCTGGGCCATCATGAACCCGGAGTGCACGCCCGCGTCACGCGCCAGGAACGGCGGCAGCCCCTGATTGAGGTCCGGGTGCACGAGGCGATCCGTGCGTCGCTCGCTCATCGTCGCCAGGTTGGTGACCGCGATCGCGAGCACGTCGAGCGCGAGGGCGCCGACCTGTCCGTGGAAGTTGCCGCCGCTCAGTAGGGTGCCGTCGTCGAAGACCAGCGGGTTGTCGGTCGCCGCGTTCAGCTCGCGGCCGACGAGCCCTTCCGCGAAGCGAAGCGCATCGCGCGCCGGCCCGTACACCTGCGGAATGCAGCGGAGCCCGTAGGCATCCTGGACCCGCGGATCGCCGACCCGGTGCGACTCGCGAATCTCGCTGTCGGCGAGCAGCCCCCGCAGCAGCGCCGCGGATTCCTCCTGACCGACCTGCCCCCGGGCGCGCTGGATCCGGGCGTCGAAGGCGACCGGCGTTCCGAGCAGCGCCTCCAGCGCCATCGCTCCGGCGATGTGCGCGACGTGCCAGAGTCGCCGTGCCTCCACGATGGCGAGGGCGGCGACGGCCGTGTGGGCCTGCGTGCCGTTGATGAGGGCGAGCCCCTCCTTGGGCTCGAGCACGACCGGCGTCAGCCCAGCTCCGCGAAGCATCGCCGCGGCTGGCCCTGTGCGCCCGTCGCGGGACAGCTCCCCCTCGCCGATGAGGGATCGGCCGAGGTGCGCGAGGGGCGCGAGGTCGCCGCTCGCTCCCACACTGCCCTGCTCGGGCACCGGGGGATGGAGCCCGGCGTTGAGCATCCCGACGAGAAGGTCGACCAACTCGGGGCGGCACCCCGAGTATCCCTTCGCCAGCACGTTTGCCCGCAGCGCCATCATCGCGCGCACCTCTCGCTCGGGCAGGGGGGCGCCGACCCCCGCCGAGTGGCTCCGGACGAGGTTGACCTGAAGCTCGCGCAGGTGATCGCGCGAGATCGCGACGTCGGAGAGCTTGCCGAATCCGGTCGTCACGCCGTAGACGACGTCCCCACCGGCGACAATACGGTCGACGATCCCTCGTGTCCGTCGCATGCGCGACCGGGCGTCGGCCGCCAGCGCGACCGGTGCGCCGGCCGCGACCGCCGCGACCTGCTCGACCGTCAGCGATTCGCCATCGAGGACGACAGGCTCACCCATCCAGACAATGTCGGCCTCCGCAGGATGGGATTCAAGCCGGCGAGCGCCGGAGTCGTGCGCGATGCATGACGACCGTCGCCCTGGGATCGGTCGTGATGTCGAAGTTCCCGCCACCGGCGTTGGGCGAGACGATGATCCACGGCGTGAGCAGGCTCTCCTGCCCCAGCACGGAGACCGTGCTGACGCCGTAACACCACGTCGAGCCGTTCGTCAGGCCGGCGACGACGAAATCCTCGGAGACCGTCGTGCCCTCGAGCGCGAAGCCCGCCGCCCCGTTCGGACAGGCGGCGGACCCACCCGAGCCCGATGCCGGCTCGGAGAAGACCCGGTAGTACGCGAACAGCCCAGGGTTGCTGAGCCGCGCGTCGGCGGACCAATGGAGCTTGACTCCCGTGTTGATCCCGATCGCGGCGAGGCTATCGGGGGGCCCGAACGGGGACGCCGTGTCCACGGCGACCGCGGGCGTGCCGCTGCTGACATCGCCGACCTGATCCTCCGACGCGACGTAGTACTCGGCCAGCGGCGTGCCCGGATCGAAGTACACGGTGGCGCCCGTCGAGGCGAGCGTGTTCCAGGCCCCGCTCGCCGACGCGCGGCCGTAGATCACGTACCCGGTGACGTTCTGATCCGGAGCCGGCGCCCACGCCAGCATCACCCCACTCGTCTGACCGGGCACGCCCGGGAGCAGCACGTACGTGAGGCTGTCCGGGTTCGCGAGCCGGACGCCCGTTTGGACCGGACCGGTGTTGTTGCTACACGCGGCACTCGACGCGGCGAGGGCCGCGGCCGCGAGCGTCCAGCGTCGGTTCAGCATGAGGTCCCCTGATCGTGAGGGAGTGCGTCCCTGCCGGTACTACGCATCGGCCGGACCAGCCGTTAGCGGCTCGTAACTACGTGTCCCGCCAGAGGTTGGCAGCGGTCGGCCGCCTCGGATGTCCTCACGAGGGGACGCTCGGGTGACCCTAATAGGTCTGGCCGGTCGCCTCCTGACCCGGCGCGCGATACGTCTGCTTGTCGTAGTTGAATTTCAGGGCCGGCTCGGCTTTGAGCGCGACGAAGAAGCTGAAGGCGAAGCTCCCGGTGGGCGACTGCGTGAAGGCGAAGATGGCGCGCCAGTCGTGCAGGTCGCGCTGGAGCGTCACGATCTGGCTGGCGAAGTTCTTGGCCCGGAAGTCATAGGTCGTCTGCCACTGCGCCGCCCATTTGGGCGTGATGTTGAAGCTGGTCGAAGCCTGGAGGGTCGTGGTGGGCGGCACGATGACGAACGGCGCGGCCGCCGTGGTGGCGTTGAAGTTGGTGTCGGGCGTCGATGTGCGCTTCGCCAGAACGCACTGGTTGTAGTAGATCGGGTTCACGTTCTGATACGGGGCACAGACGATCGCCGGGTTGTACTGGATCACGTTCGAGAGATTCCCGACCGGCGGCCGCTGCCGGTAGGCGCTGAACGTCAGCGTCGCCTGCCATCCCTGTCCCGCGCCGGGGATCGCGTAGGGGGCGATGCCGGGCTGCCCGGTGACGACGTTCCCCGCGGCGAGCTGCTGCGCGAGAAAGGGGTCGCGACCCCGCAATGCCTGCAGGCTGTCGAGGTCCGGGTTCTTGGTTGGGGGCGCGAGTCCCAGCAGTCGCGCCATGGCGGCCACGATCCCCGAGTTCCGATTCAGTTGCAGGGAGGCACTCACCTGCTGCCAGAACGGCTTGAACACGGCCGTGTCGCTCAGCGGGTCGCCCTGGAACAGCGAGTACGTCTGGCGGAAGTCGAACCCCGGAATGAGGTCCGAGCGCAGGTTGTAGCCCCAGGAGCCGTTGGTGAAGCCGCTGAGCGTGCGATGCGTCACCTGCGCCCGCACGAAGTCGTAGGAGATCGGGTCGAAGTTGAGCGACAGGATCTTGACCTTCTTCGCCTTGTCGGGATCCTCATCGGGCCTGACCTTGAGCTTCGCCTCGATGTTCTGCGAGAGCGACAGCGACACCGCCTCCTGACGAAGCCCGGCCAGGGAGCCGATCGGCGACTGGCCCGCCGCTTGGTAGAAGGCGTTGGAGATGGCCGCCGCCGGCGCGTAGCTGAAGGTGATCACCGGCGTGATCGAGTGGCGGAAGCGCGACGCGCCGCCGAAGCCCGGGAACAGGCCGTACAGCGTCGGCGACACGGAGAGCCCGAACGTCGGCCGCTTGGGCTGCGAGACAAAGCTGGCGCCGGTGAACTGAGTGCGGATCAGGAACGCGGCGCCGGGATCGGCATTCTGGATCGACACACTCGGCACCATGTTCCATGTGCCCTGGAACAGGCTGGGGAGGTCGATCCCGGTCTCCCAGTCGAGGCTCGTGTTGTACGTCTCCGAGAAGATGCGCCGCGTCGCGACTGCCGTGTCGCGCCCGCCGATCACGGCCGGCGTGTACACCAGATCCTGCTCGGGGAAATTGTTCTGTTGGTCCGAGTAGCGGAACGAGTTGCGCCAGGTGAAGCCGAAGATCTTGAGCGGCGTGTCGAAGGTCCCGCTCGTCGCCCGCTGGTTCCGCTTGACCTGCGTGCTGTCGATGGTGCCGAACGCGCCCGGGGCATAGCGGTAGGCGAAGTTGCCGAACTCGTCGACGTTGAGACTCTGCGTGTTCGTGACCGAGAACGCCGGCGTCCAGGTCAGCCAGTGGCCGACCGACATCGGCTTCGATGAGAGCGCAAAGGTCGGGAACGTGCGGTCGAGCTCCGAGCGGCCTGGGTACTGCTTCTGGGTGCCGCCGAGGCTGAAGTTCATCGGGCCGAGCGCCTGCTGGTAGTTGAGCTGCGAGGAGATCACGGCCAGCACCGCGTACGGGTTGAAGTACGTGGTTTGCTGGATCGCGGTGCTCGTCTCGTAGTTGATGTCCATGTTGAGGTGCGACGTCAGCGAGAAATCCTGCTGATGCTGCCACGAGATGGCGGTGTTCGTCTGCCCGTTGCTCAGCGACTGATACGAGAGGCCGAGGCTTCCGTTGACGAACCGGTCGAGCCACCGATAGCGGAAGACTCCGTTGTAGCGAGACCAACCCGGGTCGGTCGGCGTGGCCCGTGCGCTGCTCCGCCAGTCGAGCCAGGCGGTCAGGTCGGTGTAGTCATTGAGCGCCAGGTAATAGCCGACGTTCTCGATGTGGCGCCGGTAGGACGGGCTGTTCCGGACCAGCTCACTGATCCCGAAGCGCGGCGTCAGGATGCCGCTGCGCCGTCCTGTCCGGAGGTCCTGCACCACGAACGGCAGCCACATCACCGGGACGTCGGCGATGTACAGCACGGCCGGCCGGCCGACCAGGACGTGCTTGGTGACGAACTTGAGCTCCCTGACCGTGAAGTGATAGTGTGGGAAGCTGTCGTCGCACGTCGTGATCGCGCCGTCGAGGCCGTAGAATGTGTTCGACGGATTCGCGGCGTGGCTCTTGGTCGTGTCGCCGACGTACGCCCCGGCGTCGGCGCCGATGATCCATCGGTTGCCGCCACTCGGGAACACGGTCCGGACGTTGGTCGTGATCGCCTCGTGTGTCGTCACATCGTAGGTGACCTGCCCGATCGACACGATGTCGTCCTGGTTCCGTGTCGGATCCCGGATGGTGACCGTATCGCCGCGCGCGGTGACGATCCGTGAGGAGTCCTGATAGACGATCGTGTCCCCGACCACCAGCGTCTGGTCCTGGTTGACCGCCGCCCGTTCGTGCTCCTCGTTGCCATGCAGGGTGAGCGCGTGGGATTGGGCGTTGTACATCGCCCCCTGTCCCTGGTAGCGGGTCACCTGGTAGCCCTCGCGCTGCATGAGCGCTTCGGCGACCGAGTCGGGCTCCTCCCATGTGACCAGCGTCTTGCGCGCCGAGTCGAGCGCCGCCGAGTCCCGGCGGGCGCGTTCCCGGCGAATCGAGTCCAGTTGCGCGCGCTCTCGCGGCGTCAGGACCTGCCCGGGCGTCGTGGGTCGAACGACCCCGCCGACGCCCCCCTGGGCGTGCGCCGCCGTCGCCGCCCCTCCCACGAGAAGCGCCGCAACGCCGAGGAGGATCGCGCGCGCCGGCACGAGCCGCGTCACGCCGGGGCCCGATACCCCGCGTCCGGCACCGTGGGTCCGCTGGCCGCCAGGCGGCGCCGATACATGATGGTCGAGAGCAGGATGCTGAGCTCGTACAGGAGATAGAGCGGCACCGCCATCGCGATCGTCGTCCAGATCAGGTCACCCGGGGTCAGGAACGCGCCGATGAAGGTGCAGAGCACGGCCGAGTGGCGCCGGTACTTGCGCAGGAACATCGGCGTCACGATGCCGAGCGCCGTGAGGGCCAGCACGACGATGGGCAACTCGAAGCAGAGACCGAACGCGAGCGACATCGAGAACAGGAAATCGAAGTACTCGAGCCCGCTGATCAGCGGCTCCATCGACGCCGTCTGGAAGTCGAGCAGCCACTTGAGCGCCAGCGGCATCACGCCGAAGTAGGCCACCGAGACGCCGGCGAGGAAGAGGAGCCCGGCCCCGAGGGCGACCGGTGCGACGACCTGCTTCTCGTGTCGATAGAGCGCTGGCGAGAGGAAGGCCCACGCCTGGTAGACGATCACGGGAAGCGCCGCGATCAGCCCCAGGGTCAGCGACATCGTCATGTAGATGGAAAACGAGTCGGTGGGATGGGTGAAGATCAGCTTGTGCCCGTGGAGCAGTGGGAGGATGGGCCTGGCGAGGATGCCGATGAGATCGATCTGGGTCAGTCCCACGAAGGACAGAATGACCGTGATCGCGAGCGCCCCGAGCGCCTTGATGAGCCTCCATCGCAGCTCCTCGAGGTGATCGAGAAATGGCATTTCCGCGTTCTGCGGCTTTCCGGTCATAGGACGCCCCGGTCCGGCGCGAAGAGCTCGAGTGGAACGAGGCCGGGTTGTCGGCCCCGTCGAGACCGGCGGTCGCCGCCGCCGGTGCAGGGACCGCCGGAGCGTCGCGCCGGGCCTACTTCAGTTCGCGCAGCTGGTCCTTGGCGAGGATCGCTTCGTCGCTGCGCGGATACTTCTGCACGACCTGATCGAACGTCGCGCGAGCCTGCTGGGTCTTCCCTGCTCCCTCCAATACCAGGCCGTGGCGGTACAGCGCCGTGGCCGCCCGCGGCGACGCCGGGTACTGCGAGACCACCTGCTGGTAGATCGAATCCGCCGATGCGTTGTTCCCTTCGCGCGCGAAGGTGTCCGCCAGATAGAACTCGGCGTCCGGGGCCACGTCCGAGCCCGGGTACTGCCGGAGCAGGTCCTGGAAGCCCGCCCGCGCCGCGCCCGTACTACCCCGCCGGAGCTGGTCGAGTGCCAGCTCGAAGAGCTGATTGGGCCCTGGCTGCGTGCTCGCGCGGCTCGTATCGCTCGATCCGGAGGTCCCCGCGCCGCCGCCCGCCGCCGTGCCGCCGGCCGCGCCGGTCGCCGCACCGCCGGCCCCGCCCCCCACTCCGCCCGCCGGCCCCGGCACGGTCGCCATCTGGCGCTGCGCTTCGAGGCGCGCCCGGATCTCCTGGAGGCGGGCCTGACTCTGTCCCGTCAGCTCCTGGATCTGAATCAGTTGCTGTCCCAGCGAGTAGAGATCGCCCCGCACATCCCCCTGCCACCGCTGCGTCCGTGCACTCAGGAGCCGCAGGGAGTCGTCGACCCCGGCGAGCTGCGCGATGACGCGGTCCAGCTCCACCCGGCGCGCGGAGTCCGCCTGCTGGCTCTGCATCTGCACCTGGGCGAGGTTGGTCTGGAGCAGTCGGACATCCTGGCGCGTCGCGAAGCACGCTCCGGTGGCGAGCGCCCCGAGCGGTGCGATCCACCGCAGGCGCTGACGTGCCATGGACGGCATCACCGCGCGGCCACCTTGATGTTGTCGCCGCCGGCGACGATCACGAACTCGTCCCGCCGGTTCTGCGCGTAGGCGTCCTCGGTGTCGCCCTCGGCGACCGGTCGCTCCGACCCGTAGCTGATCAGGTCGAGCCGTCCCGCGTCCACGCCGTGCTCCGTCAGGTAGCGCTTGGCGGCCGCCGCGCGACGCTGGCCGAGCGCCAGGTTGTACTCATCGGAGCCACGCTTGTCCGTGTTGCCCTCGATGCGGATCCGAAGGCCCGGGTTCGCCTGGAGGATCGGGAGCTTGGCGTCGAGCGTCGCCCGGTCCTGATCGGTGAGGTCGGACTTGTCGAAGTCGAAGTAGATCTTCGCCAGCAGCGTATTCCGCGCGGCTGCCACGGCCGCGCCCTCGCGATCCCGCTCGGCGGCGAGGCTGTCGGCGATCCGCTTCGCGTTCGCGAGCGAATCCCGGATCCGGCTGCTGTCGACGGCCGGCGGTGCGCTCGCGGTCTGAGCCGGGGCCGGCGGTGGGGCGGGCGGCTTGTGAGAGCACGCCGCGGTGATGACGGCCGCGACGAGCAGGGTGGCGCCGACGGTGGCACCACGGGGGATCCGGCGGTTGGTCACGACGTTCTCCAGGAGAAGGGAAGGAGGCCGAGCGTCAACGGGCGGCGAGCGGTCGCGACCACGCGGCGAGCCGCGCCGGGCTCCCAAACGTCAGTTGCCGAGTGCGGCCCGACTCGGCATCGATGATGAACAGCTCGCGGACGCCGGTCCGCGTCGAGGTGAACACGATGTGCCGGCCATCCGGCGCCCACGCCGGATCCTCGTTGATCCCATCGCTCGTGAGCTGCCGCGTCGACCGGTCCCGCAGATTGATGGTCATGATCTGAAACTGGCCGCTCACGCGCGCCTGGTAGGCGATGAGCCGCCCGTCCGGCGACCAGTCCGGACTCGACCGATACGTGTCATCCCCGAACTCATACGGCGTCAGCAGTTGAGCGTCCGTGCCATCGACGTCGGTAATATACACTTCCGGGTGCCCCGAGCGACCCGAGGTGAAGGCGATCTGGTGGCCGTCCGGACTGAAGACCGGCTGCGTGTTGTCGGTCCCATGTCCCACGGTCACCCGGCGCGCCGGGTCGGACGCGAGCGACGCCGCGAGATAGATGTCGGTCCCGTTCTCGTCGCCGTGCGAGTAGGCGATCGTGTTGCCATCGGGCGAGAAGGCCGGGGTGGTGTTGAGGCCCGTGGGAGTGGCGGTCAGCGCGTGTGTCGTCCCGGTCGTGAGGTCCTGGACGACGATCTGGGTTCCGCGCGTCGTGAACACGCTGTACGCCAGGTAGTGCCCGGTCGGGTGCCAGGCCGGCGAGAGCGGGTCCGCTCCGCGCGGCGTGATCGGGCGCGCGTTGGCGCCGTCGGCGTCGATGACGAAGATTGCCCCGTCGCGCACGTACGCGATCCTCGTCTGCGCCACGCCGCGGACCCCGGTGATCCAGCGCTCGATCTCGTCCGACGCGCCGTGGACGGCCATCCGCCACTCCGGGGCGTTGAGCGCGGCCGGCAACGCGAAGTCCTGGACCTGGGCCACTCGCCGCTGCTGCACGTTGTGGACGATGATGTGCAGCGCCGCGCCGGAGACGATCGGCTGGACGACCACCTGCGCCCCGAGCTTCTCGGCCAGGGCGTAGTTCACGCCGGCCTCGGCGACGCCCGGATCGAGCGTGCCGATGACTTCGAGGCGGTCCCCGTAGCCCAGGTCCCGCTGGATGATCGCCCGGATGGAATCGCCGCCCGGGCCGGCGACGGGGAGGACGAGCACACCGGGCTTCGTGCCGGGCGTGTAGGTGAGGCCGATCCGAACACCGCGGGCGGTGTCCTGGGCAGTCGAGCGGGCAGGCAGCAGTAACAGCAGCAGCAACGGCAGCAGCGACAGCACGGCGGCCGATACGATGGCGCTCGCCCAGCGGGCGGATCGCACGACGGGTCTGGTCAGTGGAGTAACCTCGGGTCGAAGCTGAAGACGACGGGGAGCACGTCATCGTGGAAGCCGTCCGGCAGCGGGCCGAAATTGGGGGCCGCCTTCTCGATCGCCCCCTGGGCCTCGAGATCGAAGGCGTAGTCGCCAGATCGCTGGATGAAGCGGAACCCGAGGACTGTCCCGTCCCGCCGGATCAGAAACGCGACTTCGGCCCGCAGGTTGGCCGACGGATCGTCGGGACGGAAATTGAGCGCCACCTGACGGACGATGTTGTTCAGGTAGCCGGGGTACGGGAAGTCGATGCCTTCGGTATGCACGTTCGCGACGTCGGTGCCCGTTCCCCCACCGCGCGAGGCGGCCTGCGGCGGGGCGGCCGTGGCGGGGGCCGGCTTCGCCGTCGGCGGGTTCGGGGTGGCCTTGGGCGGGGGCGCCCGCACGGGGGCGCGCGGCGCCGGCACCGGCTTCGGCGCGACCGGCGTCTCGTGTGCCGGCGGCGGGGGCACCGGTCTGGGCGTGGGCGGCGTGGGGGTCGGGGTGACGACGCCGGCGGCGGGCGCCGCCGCGGCCGGCGCACCCACGAGATCGACCTTGTAGATCGGCGGGAGCGCGACGCTCGCGCGGGTCGACAGCGCGATGATGGCGGCCGCGAGGCCGGCGTGCAGCATGGCCGAGACGCCGAACGGCCCCGCAAGTCGCGGCGCCCGCGCCGCCACTACTTGATGTCCTCCGGCTCGGCGACGAGTCCGACGTTGGGCGCCCCCGCGCCCCGCATCACGGCCAGCACCTGGACCACCGTGCCATAGGGGACGGTCTGGTCGGCCCGCAGATAGACCCCGTCGCGGGCGCGTCGCGCCGAGAGCGCGGCGAAGCTCGCGCGGAACTCGCCGTACGTGAGCCGCGTCTGGTCGACGTAGATCTCACCCTTGGAGTTGATCGTGACCACGAGCCCGCTCTTGGGCTCGAGCGCCTTGACCGCGGCCTTGGGCAGGGCGACGTCGACGCCGCCCTGCATGATGGGCGCCGTGATCATGAAGATCACCATCAGCAGCATCATCACATCGATGAGGCTGACGACGTTGATCTCGGCGTTGAGCGGGGTCCGCCCCCCGCGGCGGCGATGCGCCATCCGGACTCAGGCCCCTCGGTCGCGCACGATCAGGGCGACGACCGATGTGCCGAACCCCTCGATCTCACTCTCGAACCGGTTCAGCTGATTGGCGAAGATGTTGTACCCGAAGGCGGCCGGAATGGCGACCGAGAGCGCCGCGGCGGTGGCGATCAGCGCCTCGGCGACACCGGGCGCGACGGCACCGATGTTCCCCGATCCGCGGGTCGCGATCCCGATGAACGCGTCGATCACGCCCAGCACCGTCCCGAGCAGCCCGATGAGCGGGCTCACCGACCCGATCGTCGCGAGCGACGGGATGAAGTGCGCGAGGCGGTCCCGCTCCGCATTCGTCTCCGCGTCCATGATCAATCGGAGCGCCTCGACCTGCGCGGCCGTGAGCTCGGGTGCCGCGGTCGCGATCCGGCCGGCGCCCGACATCCCGCCCCGCCCGCCACCGTACCCGGTCTCGCCCTGGGCCAGAAACTCGGACGCCCGGCGAAGGACACGCGTATAGGGGTTGGGGTTCTCGCGCGCAGCGACATTGAGCGCCTGGTCGAACCGCTCGACCTGCTCGAACTTGGCCAGGAAGCGCCCCGACCGGCGGCGTACGGCGCGGAACTCCGCCCACTTCGCGAGCATCACCGTCCAACTGAAGAGCGACAGCGCCGCCAGGAGCGCCACCACTCCCTTGGTCACGGGCGTGGCGCTGATCACCAGCCCCCAGGGCGAGTTCGGGACTGCGGTCGCAACTTGCGCGAGCACTTCGAGTGTCATCTGGTGCCGACCCTCCCTGTCCCGGACGTCGCCGGTGTTCGTGCAGTGGCGTGTTGCTCCGCGAACCAGTGATAGGTGTCGCGGAGCCCTTGCTCGAGCGTGACCCGGGGCTGCCAGCCGAGGACCTTGGCCGCCTTGTCGACGACGACCGCCGACCGCAGCTGTTCGCCGGTCCGTGCCGGCGCCTGCTCGACCGAGACCGGGCGGCCCGCGGCCGTGCCGAGGGTCCTGGCGAGGTCGACCACCGAGGTCTCGACGCCCGTCCCGATGTTGAACGCGCGGCCGTCGAGCCGGCCCGGTGCCGGTAACGCCGCGCGCGCCGCCAGCAGGTTGGCGCGCGCCACGTCCTTCACGAACACATAGTCGCGCGTCTGGTGCCCGTCGCCGAAGATGGTCACCGGCCGCCCCTCGAGGATGCGGGCGCAGAAGATCGCGACCACGCCCGCCTCGCCATGGGGATCCTGCCGAGGCCCATACACGTTCGCATACCGCAGCGCGACGGTATCGAGCCCGTGCAGCCGGGCGTAGTACGCGAGGTAATACTCCACGCTGAGCTTGGCGATCCCATACGGCGATTCCGGATCCTTCGGTACGGTCTCGGCGTTCGGCGGGGTCGCGAAATCACCGTACAGCGCCCCACCCGTCGACGCGAAGATGACGCGCGTCGGCGCTCCGGAGGCACGAACGGCCTCGAGCATACGCAGCGCGCCGACGATGTTGACGCCGGCGTCGAACGCCGGGTCGGCCACGCTCCGCCGCACGTCGATCTGCGCCGCCAGGTGGGCGATGACGTCGAATCGCCCCTCGCGCACGACCGTAGCGGCCTCGGCAGTAGTGATGTCGGCGCGCACGAAGCTCGCCCCGGCCGGCACGTTGTCCCGCCGCCCCCGCGAGAGATCGTCGAGCACCGTCACGCTGTGGCCGTCGGCGAGGAACGCGTCGGCTACATGGGAGCCAATGAATCCCGCCCCGCCGGTCACCAGTACACGATGCGCCATCAGCGTCGCTCTCCGTTCGCGATCTCGGTGTCGGTCGTCCGGTCATCGACGGCCGGGGATGTGGGCACGGGCGTGTCGTGCAGCGCAAAGAGGTAGCGCGCCGCGTCGACGATCGCGAGCCCCCGCCCGTTCGCGGCGGCGGCGCGCAACCGGACGGACGGCTCGTGGAGGAACTTGTTCATGAGGGCTCGCGAAAAGTGCTCGAGCGCCGCGCGCTGGTCCGGTGACAGGTCGCCCATGCGCCGCAGCGCGTGGGTGAGCTCCTCGGCCCGCAACCGCTCCATCGCCGCGCGGAACCCGGCGACGACCGGGACGGCCGCCAGCCCCGCCAGCCACTCCCAGTACCGCTCCACCTCGCCGTCGATCACGTGCTCGGCGGTCGGCAGCTCGGCGCGGCGGAGCTCCAGGTTCGCCGACACCACGGCCCGCAGATCGTCGAGGTCGTAGAGGAAGACGTTGTCGAGTCGGCCGACGGTCGGGTCGACATCGCGCGGCAGCGCGATGTCGAGAATGCAGAGCGGCCGGTCCCCCCGCTGGGCCACCGCCTGCGCGACCTGCTCGCGCGTCACGACCACGTGCGGCGCCGCGGTCGAGCAGATGAGCAGATCGACGGAGCCCAGCTGCGACCAGCAGTCCTCGTACCGCATCGCGGTCGCGCCGTGCCGCCGGGCGAGCGCGTCGGCGTGCTCGTAGGTCCGGTTCGCGACCAGCGCCGCGCGCACCCCTTCGTCGAGCAGGCACTGGAGCGCCAGCGACGCCATCTCGCCCGCGCCGAGCACCATCGCGCGTCGTCCCTGGAGCGACCCGAAGATCTTCTTCGCCAGCAGCACGGCGGCCGAGCTGACGGAGGCCGCGCCGCGGCCGACGGCGGTCTCGGTCCGCACCCGACCGGCGACCGAGAGCGCCGTCTGGAACAATCGGTTGAGCACCGGGCCGGAGTGACCGCGGCTCAGCTCCCAGGCGTCGCGCACCTGGCCGTGAATCTGGGCCTCGCCGAGCACCATCGAATCGAGCCCCGCCGCCACGCGCATGAGGTGCCGCACGGCGTCCCGATCGCGACGGACATACCCGAACGGCGTCGCGTCCGACCCGAGCCGCGCCGACAAGGTCGTCCACACGCCCGCCACCGCATCGGGCTCGCCGGGCTCTCCCTCGACGAGGTAGAACTCCGTCCGGTTGCACGTGGAGAGCAGCACGCCTTCACGGGCGCGCGCCGCCTCGCAGACGGCCGCCAGCGTCGGTCCGATCTCGCGCACGCCGTACGCGCACCGCTCGCGCGTCTCGATCGGAGCGGTGCGGTGACTGATGCCCGAGACGATCAGCGCCATGCGCGCTCCGGTCGCTGAGCCGCGCCCGTCGGCCAGGCCGCGATCCGCGCCGGCAACGTCCCGCCCTCGACGTCGGCCACGAAGTCGGCCCCCACCAACTGGTCCGCGGCCGCGTGCCACGCACTGGCATCGCCGGCGTCGAGCAGCCGCCGGCGGAGCGCGCCGAGTGCGGCCAGGACGTCCGCGTAGCGGCCGTCGAGCCGGAGCGCGATGGCGTCGCGCACCCGAGCCGCCGCCGCGGGCACGCCGCCAGCCGACACGCCGACCACGAGGTCGCCCGCGCGGTGCACGGCGGCGGTGACGCAGGTGCCGTCCTCCGGGCGGTCGGCGACGTTGACGAGGCGGCCCAGGTCGCGAGCGTCGCGGGCCACGGCGGCGTTGACGGCCCGAACGTCGGTCGCTGCAATGACCAGGGTGGCTGCGCCAATGTCGGCCCCCCCCGGCCGGTACGGACGCTCCTCGAGCGTGAGGCGATCGTGCGCACTCGCGAGGCGGCGGATCGGGGGCGCGATGTGCGATGCCACGAGTCGCACCCGGGCGCCGGATTCCAGTAGCGCCATCGCCTTGCGGTGCGCGACCACTCCGCCGCCGACGACGAGCGCGTCGAGGCAGGACCCGTCGAGCATCAGCGGGTAGGCGCTCACGGGCTCGCGATCGCTGCGGCCGCGGCAGTGCCGCGGCCACGCTCGACCGCGCCCGGGACAGCGGTCACAGGAAGTGACCGGGCCGCGAGGCCAGTGCGCGCGTCGCAAGGTAGGAGGCCACGACGAGGACGAACGCCACCGTCGCGGCGACCGCGGCGCGCCGCGCACGCCACCCGCCGAGTTGACGTCCGAGCGCCAGAGCCCCCGCCGCGAGCCACGCGACACCGCCCCAGATGACCTGTGGTCCCTCCAACTGCCCGTACGCGACCGAATAGCTTCCGGCCAGGACTATGCCGAGGGTGAGCGCGACCCACGCCGCCAGGGCGCCGAGATGATTGACGCGGTCGAGCGTCTCGAGGGGCGGGAAGGAGCGGAAGACCGAGCCGAAGTTCCTGGACTTGAGCTCGCGCCGCTCGACGAGATAGAGCGCTCCGGCAGCGGCGGCAGTGGCGAGGGCGGCGATCCCGACGAAGCTCACGGCGACGTGCGAGGCGAGCCAGAGCCCCTGCGCGCCACGCGGCTGCCCGGCCGGCCGCGATCCCAGGAGCACGGCCGCGGCCGTCACGCCGGCGGCGAGCGGTCCGCCGATCAGGCTCAGCGTGACGTCGCGAGCCAGTGATTCGGCGAGCAGGAGCGCGGTCCCGAGTGCCAGCCCGGCGACGGACAGAGCGGCGCCGAGCCCGGCGATCGGGAGCTCGCCGGCCGCGTAGCCCGCGATCGCGAGCGCGACGACGTGCGCGAGCACGCCGACGGTGAGGGCCGTCACGACCCCCTGCACCGGCGGCCCGATCGGCCGTGCGAGCGGCGTGACGGCCAACGCCGCCGCGCCGGCGTAGCAGGTGACGGCGAGGAGGAGGGCGAACGCAACCATCAGCCCTTGAATCTAACCCGCGAGACCGACGGCGGGACACCTCGCGCGCCGACCGGCACGGGGACGCCGTGCCCCCCGGCGGGGCGGGACGGCGCCGGGCCGGCCGAATGGCCCGAGCACTCGTGACCGCGCCCACCCGACAATCGGGTGGGCGCGGTCACAGCGTCAGCGGGGCGTTCCGCCGCGTGCGCGCCTCACTGCGCGTGGCCCGTCACGCGCGCCGGTACACCTGCCTCGATCGCCGGCTGGTCCTGCCGCAGCACCAGCGCGGTCGCCCCGAAGCTATTCACCCGAACGACCGTGGCGATCGCAATGTCGGCCTCGGGGAGCGTGATCGTGCTCTCGGGGAGCCGCTCGCGTGCGCGGTACAGCGTGACCTGGTCGCCGATGCGGAGGCCCTGCCGCGCCGACGCGTCGAGCACCACGTAGTGCCCGATCGTCGGCAGCACCTGGTTGTTCTCGACCCAGAGGACGCGCGTCTGGAGTCCGTTCTGCACCGCCGTCGGTTGCCCGGTCGGCAGCACGGCGTGGTCGAGCGCGAGCACGCCCTGCCCGAGTCGAACTTCCCCGAACAGCTCCGTGATGCGCGCAGTGGTCGCGACCGTACCGGACCCGGGGACCCGCACCGTGAGGATCCCGGTGGGCACGACGATCTGTCCGCGCTCCCCCAGCGACTGGCCGAGGGCGTACACCAGGAGCCGCTGCCCGACTTCGGGCGCGCTCCCGAGCGGCAGCGTGATATAGACATCCTCGTCGAGCGCGAAATGCTCGCGATCGGCCGCCTGAATCACGTTCGACACGTCGGCGACGCCGACGACCGACCCCGCATGCTTCGGCCCGCCGTCGCGATCGATGTACGGCGCGCCATTGTGCTCGCCCGGATGGATGGGACCACGCTCGGGCGCCGTTCGCGACATCGCGCGCATCGGCGAGGTCAGTGCGGCGCTCATGGCCCGTTCCGGGGCACGGCTGAACAGCGTCGGGCTTCCGCTGCGGCTCGCGTCGGCTTCCTCATCCAGCGCGGCGGCCGAATCGGCCGACACCGCGGCCGGCGTCTCGCGCGTGCCTGCGACGGTCGCGTCCGGGGTGCGTGCCGCCCCGTCGTGGGCGGCCGGGTCGGCGGCGGCGACGGTCGACGGAGCAGCGGGCGTGCTCACCGGGTCGGCCTGCGCCGACTTGACCGGACCGTCGGGTTGGGCGGGGCTCGCGGTGACGCCCGACCCACCGATCGCGGGCGCCGTCGGCGCGGCCGCGAGCGCGGCCCCAGTCTCCGGCGGCCTTGCCGGCTCGTCAGGCGTGGCGGGGGATGGGGACGGCGATGTCGCCGGGGAGGAGGAGACCCCGGTGTTGTCGGCCAGTGCGGGGCCGCCGTTGGGGATCCGCAGGACCGTGCCCGCCGGCACCCAGTGCGGGTCCTTGATCGTTCGCTTGTTGAGCCGGTAGAGCTGGGGCCAGAGCGCGCCGTCGCCCAGGTACGTGACGGCGATCGCCCAGAGCGTCTCGCCGGGCTGGACGCGGTGCGTGATGGTGGCGGCAGGCGGAGGGCCGTTCAGCGAGCTCTCGGGCGCCGGCGCGGCGGCAACCGCCACGACCGGGGTCGCCTGGGCCGCGGGCGCGCCGGTGGCGGTCCCCGGCGCGTCTTGCGCGGCGGCCCAGCCGGCGAACGTGACCATCCCCACCAGGACCATTGCCTTCATCGTTGGAACCCTCACGGGCGTGGCCGCCTGGCCCGCAAGGGCCGGCCGCGAAAGCAAGTGCGTCGTGCCCGGGCGAAGCCCGGGACCGCTGTCGTGATGAGACGACGCAGGCCTGACGGACGATACGGACGAGTTCGCCGGCTACACCCCCCGCGTCCTGCCGATCGTGCCCCCGCGCTGGGCCCGCGGGCGACCGATGCACGGAGGGCCAGCCCGCCGGGCTGGCCCTCTCCACGCTCCGCGACACCCGCCCGCTCAGAACGGCAGGTCGTCGTCCTCCTCCTCGAGCGCGGCCGGGAAGTCCTCGAACTCCTCGCCGGCGCCCCCGGCCGGCGTGCTCCCGGACGGCCCGCGGGCCGCGGTGGCCGTGCGCGCCGGGGCCGGGCGGCTCCGCGCGGCGCCGGCACCGGCATCCGCGTCGGCCGCACCACCCCGACTCCCGAGGAGCAGCAGATCACGCACGTTGATCTCGGTCACGTACCGCGTCTGCCCTTCCTTGTCCTGATACTGCCGATACTCGATCCGCCCCTCCACGAAGAGCTTCTCCCCCTTGTGCACGTAGCGCTCGACGACGTCGGCGAGGCCGGAGCCGCGCTGGGCGTTCCACACGACGCATCTGTGCCACTCGGTCTTCTCCTGCTTGTCACCCGAAGGGCCGTTCCAGGACCGGCTCGTCGCAAGCGAGAAGGTCGCGACCTTGCTGCCGTTGGACGTCGTGCGGATCTCGGGGTCCTGCCCGACGTTGCCAATCAGCGATGCTTTGTTGAGGCTTCGACTCACCTGCCCTCCCGGCCCGGGGTCCAGTCACGTATGATGGCGAAATGTAGTCGCGGGAGGACGGTCGGGCCCATCACGTCGATGCGCCGCCATCCACCCGGCGCGTCCGGACGCGCTCCGGCGGACTGGCCGCGGCGCGCAGGTCCAGTCGCAGCACCAGCGCGTCCTCGACAGGGTTCCGGTAATAGTCGGAGCGCCGTCCCGCCAGCACGAACCCCCGCGCCCCGTACAGCGCGCGGGCCGCGGTGTTGGACTCCCGGACTTCCAGGTAGAGCACCCGCGCACCGCCGAGCACCGCCGAGGTCACGGCCGCCTCCAACAGGCGGCGACCGATCCCGGTCCGGCGACGCTCCGGTGCGACGGCGAGGTTCGCGATCTCGGCTTCGTCGACCACGACCCAGGCGACGACGTATCCCAGCACGCCACCCGGCGCCCCCGCCCCCGCCACCGCCTCCCCGCCTGCCGGCCGGTCGGTCGCCACCAGGAACACCACCCGCGGATCATCGACCAGCGACGCGAACGACGCCCGCGACCAGGGCGGGTCCGTGAAGGCGACTCGTTCGATCGCAACGATCGCGTCCAGGTCGCCGGGACGGGCCGGCCGCAAGCTCAGCTCGCGGGCGGAGCCGGGCATCTCATGGCGCCTCGCGCGCCGCCGCGGCCGCCCGCCGCGCTTCGGCCTCGGCCAGCCGACCATAATCGGGCTGCCACCCGATCGGATCGACGTCCACGATCCCCGCCGACGTGGCGATCGCGCCCGCGGCATCCGGCCACGCCTCCACACCGCAGTCCGGGCCGAGCACCGTCGCTCCCTGCGCCGCAGCCCAGCCGGAGAGGTCCGACGCGAGGATCCGCTCCCACCCGCGTCGGAGGGCCGCCCGGGCCTGCGTCCCCCCGCACGAGGGTCGCACCAGGTGGGACGCGCCGGCGTTCATCTCCGGCCCCTCCAACGCGACCAGCGCCACGTACCGCTCTCCGCGCAGGGCGTCCAGGGTCGGCGCGTAGAGCCCTGGCGGCAGGCGATCGGCCGCCGCGCCGACCATGAGCAGGAGCGAGGAGACGGCGGCGAGGCGCGGCCCGGACGGAGCGCCGGTCACGAACCCCTTGCCGAGTGCGGCGGCGATCCGCAGGCTGGTGAAGCTTCCCGGCCCGGCGCCGCAGACGACGCGTCCCAGGTCCGGCACGCGGAGTCCGGCGGCGCTCAGCGCCGCGGCGGCGGCAGGCATCAGCCGCTCCTCGCGGGCGCCGCGCATCGCGACCGCCTCGTGGGCGATCACCGACCCCGCCGCCACCACGGCCACGGTCGCGCGAACGGTCGAGGCGTCGAGCACGAGCCAGGGCACGGGCGCGCCATCGCGCTCCGCCGGGAGAGCGGCGGTGGGGTGCGGCCGTTCAGGGACGGGGGCGGTCCCGGTCACCCGGCCAGGAGGTAGCGGCGCATCGGATCGCCGGGCACGTACCGGAGCTCGATCGGCACGTGGGCAGGGGGCAGGGCATTGCCCGCGCGCTCGGGCCACTCGATCAACACGAGCGCCCTGGCAGCCACGATGTCATCCCACCCGAGCGGCGGCAACTCCTCCGGCCCCGTGAGCCGATACAGATCCAGGTGAAACACGGGCGACCGCGCCGCCGCGTACTCGTGCACGAGCGCAAAGGTGGGGCTGGTCACCGGCTCGGTGACACCGTACCCGCGGCAGATGGCCTGTATCAGCACGGTCTTCCCGGCCCCGAGCGGACCGGAGAGGGCGACCAGGAGCGGCGGGCTCGCGGCCCGCCCCATCGCCTCACCCCATGCGAGCAGCTCGTCCAGCGAGAGGACGATGTGACTCCGCCCGGCCCGCGGCGGGATGATGTGCGACCCCACGTGGGCGGGCGTACCGGTCACGCGACCCGTCGCGACCCGTCGCGACCCGGTACTACTCGGTGCTCGCGCCGGACGCCGCCCGCCGGCCCGCCCCGCCCGCCCCGCCCACCCCGCCCGCCGTCGCCGCCCCGGGCACGCGCCCCGGTCCGCCACTCTGCGCCCGGATGTCGAACAGCTCATCGCGGAGCCGAGCGGCGGTCTCGAAGTCGAGCGCGGCCGCCGCCTCCTGCATCTCGCGCTCCAGCGCCGCGATGAGCTCCGCTCG
>JAJPIS010000056.1 GCA_021324635.1 Gemmatimonadota bacterium | reverse complement strand
GGGTCGCGGGCGGCATGAATGCGGCCCGGCATTGGTGCGGGATGCGGGTCGCGGGCGGCATGAATGCCGGCCGGCATCCGTGCGGGATGCGAGGAGCGGGCGGCATGAATGCCGCCCCTACGGTCCGCGCACGTTGCCGTGCGTGTCCGGGGCCCGACATCGCGCCCGGTCGTTGCCGGTCCCGGTACCAGGGGCAATCGCGTCGCGATTGCCCCTGGTACCATCCAAAAAATCCCGTTCCTTTGGTGGCCGCGGGACGCGGCCCGCGTGACACGCCGGGCCAGGCAGCCGTGTGGGATGCGAATCGCGGGCGGCACGAATGCCGCCCGGCATTGGTGCGGGATGCGGGTCGCGGGCGGCATGAATGCCGCCCCTACGGGGGCGTCGACCGGCACATCCCGCACCGGCGCGATGCGGGCCGCCGGCGACATGTCGCGGCGTGCCGGGACCGGTCGACGCTCCCTGGACCGTGGGCGGGCGCCGGTGTAGAATCCGCAGTCACGTGCTCCGCTTCACGACAGCCGGCGAATCGCACGGCCCCGCGCTGATCTGCGTCCTCGAGGGGATGCCCGCTGGTGTGCCCCTGCTGGCGGCCGATGTCGACACCGAGCTCGCCCGGCGCCAGCAGGGATATGGGCGCGGACGCCGCATGCAGATCGAGCGCGACACGGTGGAGCTCGTTGCCGGCGTTCGTGCCGGTGAGACGCTCGGCGCGCCGATCGCGATCTCTATCCGCAATCGGGACTGGGCGAATTGGCAGGCGATCATGGATCCGGCCCCGCGCCCGGGAGAGAGCGCCCGGCCGACGCGGGCCCGCGCGGTCACGCGCCCGCGCCCCGGTCACGCCGACCTCGCCGGCCTCCTCAAGTACGACCGGGACGACGCCCGTGACATCCTCGAGCGTGCGTCGGCTCGCGAGACGGCGGCCCGCGTCGCCGCGGGCGCGATCTGCCGCCGGCTGCTCCGGGAGTTCGGCGTGCGCATCGGGAGCCATCTCGTGCACCTCGGTGGCATCGACGCGGTGCGACCCGACCCCTTTCCGACCGACATCAACGCGGCCGCCGACGCCTCGCCGCTCCGCACGCTCGACCCGGCCGCCGAGCGCCGCATGATCGAGCGGATCGACATCGTCAAGCGCGAAGGCAATACGCTGGGCGGGATCTGCGAGGTGGTGTGCGACGGGCTCCCGGTGGGGCTGGGCTCCCACGTCTCGTGGGACCGCAAGCTCGACGGCCGGCTGGGGGCCGCCCTGCTCTCGATTCCGGCCGTCAAGGGCGTCGAGATGGGGCTCGGGTTCGAGACGGCGCGGCGCAGTGGTGCCGAGGTCCACGACGAGATCGAGATGGCCCCCGACCGCCCCCTCACCGGCTTCGTTCGGCGGCGGACGAACCGCGCCGGAGGGCTCGAGGGCGGCATGACGACGGGGGAGCCGCTGGTGCTGCGGGTGGCGATGAAGCCGATCAGCACCCTCATGCGGCCGCTCGGCACGGTGGATACGACGACTCACGGACCGGCCGCCGCGGTTGCCGAACGCAGCGATGTGACGGCCGTCCCGGCGATGGGCGTGATCGCTGAGGCGATGGTGGCGTTCGTCATTGCCCAGGCCCTGCTCGAGAAATTCGGCGGCGATTCCCTGGGCGAGCTGCGCCGCAACTACGAGGGCTACCTCCGCCAGGTGGCCGGGCGGATGGCCGATTAGCGCGCCGTCGCTCGCGTGCCATGTGATCCTCGTCGGGCTTCCGGGGTCGGGCAAGAGCACCGTCGGGGCCGCCGTTGCCAGGGCGCTGGGCCGGCGGCTGATCGATCTGGACGCCGAAATCGTCCGGCGGGAACGGCGGTCGATCGCCGAGATCTTCGCCCGCGACGGGGAGCCCCACTTCCGCGCCCTGGAACGTGAGGCGACCGAGCGCCTGCGCGCCCTTCCCCCGAGCGTCATCGCCCCCGGCGGCGGGTGGGCGACGGTCCCGGAGACCGTCGCGATCCTCCGGCCGCCGGCGCGGACGGCCTACCTCAGGGTCAGCCCTCGCACCGCCGCGCGGCGGATCCGCCGGTCGGCCCACGTCCGACCCCTGCTCCGCGCCGGGCGCCCGATCGAGATCCTCGAGCGTCTCCTCGCCGCCCGGGCTGCAGCGTACGAGGCCGCCGATCTGGTCGTGGATGCAGAAGTGCTTAGCAGACAAGAGGTTGTAAATCGCATTGTCGCGCTTGTGTCGCCACCCCACGGCGGGTAGCTTGGGCCCTCACCCCCGGAATCGACGGGCCCGAGCGGGCTCGTCCGTGCCGAACCAACCCCGCAGTCGTCGGATATACGACTGTAGTAAGGTAGGGCGGTGACACTATGACATTTCGCGTGATGGGCCCGCACGAGCGGGGTCGGTTCGCTCCGGAGGCGTGGGGGCATCTGCTGTCCCTCGCCGGGGCCGGCCTGCTCAATCCCGCCGAGCTCGAGCAACTCATCGATCGGGCGATGGCGCAGATCGACGGCCGCATCGCGCTCGACGACCTCCGGTCGCTCATGGAGGTTGCCGGCTACGAGGACGGCGGGGGGCCGGACCAATCCGTGGTCCACTGAGTATCAGCTCCCTTCCACCGTCGACGCGGCCACCGGCGACAGCACGGCGAGGGCCGCAGACGGAACGATGACGCGAATGGGGACGTACTGATCGGGAGCACGTGGTGGAACACGTGTCGCGATAGAGGCTATGCCACCAACGAAGAAAAGGACGCGGAAGGGACGCGCACCGGCCGGCCGGGGCGGGAAGCGCGCCGGGACGGCCGCCGCGCTGCGCGCCACAACTCGGCGGGGGCGCCGCGCGCCGGTGCACGAGGTGGAGACACTGCCGCCGCCGCCGCCCGGGAGCACGGCGCTCGTCATCGTCGAGTCGCCCGCCAAGGCCAAGACGATCGGCAAGTACCTCGGCCGCGGCTACCGGGTGAAAGCCACGGTCGGGCACGTACGCGACTTGCCCCAGAAGAAACTCGGCGTCGATGTCGATCACGGCTTCAAGCCCGAGTACGTGACCATCGCCGGCAAGGAGAAGACGCTCGCCGAGCTACGGGAAGCGGCCAAGGATTCGCGCGAGATCTTCCTCGCCACCGACCCCGATCGTGAGGGGGAGGCGATCGCCTGGCACGTGGCGGGTCAGATCGGCCGGCGCGGGTCGGGCGCGGCGCCGATCCGGCGGGCGCTCTTCCACGAGATCACCAAGGACGCCATACAGCACGCGATCGCCAGCGCGGGGGAGATCGATGAGCGCAAGGTGAACGCGCAGCAGGCGCGCCGTGTGCTCGATCGGCTCGTCGGCTACAAGGCGAGCCCGGTGCTCTGGAAGACGGTCAAGAAGGGACTGTCGGCGGGCCGGGTCCAGACGGTGGCGCTCCGGTTGCTGGTCGAGCGCGAGCGCGAGATCCGCGCCTTCACGCCGACCGAGTACTGGACGGTTGCCGCGGAGCTGGAGAAGGCGGGCCAGCGCTTCTCGGCGCGGCTCCACCAGGTCGACGGCAAGAAGCCCGAGATCGCGACGGAGGCGGAGGCGACCCGCATCGTCGAGGCCGCACGCCTCGCGGCCGCCGAGCTCCGGCGGGCGATGGATGGCGCGGCGGTCGATGCCCCCGGCGCGATCGGTGTCTTCCGGGTCACCGACCTCAAGCGCCGCGAGCGCCGCAAGAACCCGCAGGCGCCGTTCACGACGAGCACGCTCCAGCAGGAGGCGGCCAAGAAGCTCGGCTTCGGCTCCAAGCGCACGATGCGGCTCGCCCAGGATCTCTACGAAGGCATCGACGTCGGCGACGAGGGCGCGGTCGGGCTCATCACGTACATGCGGACGGACTCGACGCGGGTCGCCGAATCGGCCGCCGATCTCGCGCGGGAGCACATCCGCACGCTCTTCGGGGCGGAGTACCTCGCCGATGGTCCGCGCCTGTTCGCCGACGTCACCAAGAACGCGCAGGATGCGCACGAGGCGGTCCGCCCGACGGACCCGACGCGGCGCCCCGATCGCGTGCAGCGCTACCTGAGCGCCGACCAGTTCAAGCTCTATCAGCTCATCTGGCAGCGCTTCATGGCGTCGCAGATGGCGCCCGCGGTCTTCGACACGACCACCGTCGACTTCGATCTCGGCCGCTATCAGTTCCGGGCGACCGGCAGCGTCGTGAAGTTCACGGGCTTCCTGGTGCTCTACCGCGAGGGGCGTGAGGAGGGCCAGGGCCGCGCGCTCGAGGACGAGCAGGCGCTCCCGGCGCTCGAGACCGGGGAGCATGTGCCGGTGCGTGCGGTCACGCCGACGCAGCACTTCACCGAACCGCCGCCCCGCTACTCCGAGGCAAGCCTCGTCAAGGAGCTCGAGCGGCTCGGCATCGGGCGGCCGTCCACCTACGCCTCGATCGTCTCGACCCTCGTCGACCGCCGCTACGCGCAGCTCGAGCAGCGGCGGTTCTTCCCGACGCCGCTCGGCGAGAGCGTCGAGAAGGTTATGGTCAAGCAGTTCCCCGATGTCTTCAACGTGGGCTTCACGTCGGAGATGGAGGGTGAGCTCGACAAGATCGAGGAGGGGCACCGCAGTTGGCAGCGCGTGCTCAAGGACTTCTACGGCCCATTCGCGACGTCGCTCGACAAGGTCGACGTCGGCCGCCTGATCGCGGCGGCCCACGATCTCTCGGCGTTCGCCAACGAGCGCTGCCCGGACTGCGGCGGCAAGCTGGTCGCGAAGGGCGGCTTCTTCGGTCCGTTCCTGGCGTGTGAGCACCACCCGAAGAAGTGCAAGCATACCCGGCCCCTGGGCCGGGACCGCAAGCCGGCCGAGCCGACGAACTATGTCTGCCACGAGTGCGGCGCGCCGATGCTCAAGCGGAGCGGACGGAGCGGCGATTTCCTGGGCTGTAGCCGCTTCCCGAAGTGCCGCGGCACGCGATCGATGCCCACCGGCGTCATGTGCCCCAAGGATGGCGGCGAGCTCGCCGCGCGTCGCTCCAAGAAGCGCGGCAAGATCTTCTACGGCTGCGAGAACTACCCGAACTGCGACTTCGTCGCCTGGGACAAGCCGGTGCGCGAGCACTGTCCCGAGTGCGGCTACGAGGGCGCGGAAGCGAAGTTCACCAAGGCGCGCGGCGACTACCGGAAGTGCCTCAAGTGCGCCAACGAGTGGGATGTCGCCGAGAAGCCCGAGCCCGCGGAGGCGGTCCCCGCCTAGCGGCCGGGCCGCCGCGCCTCGCGTACCCCCGTCAACGCGTCGGGCAGCATCGGGCACCGCTCGGGCAGCGCGGCGAGCGCGCCGAGGGACGGCCCGCGCGTCGGGTCTCGCACGAAGATGACCGCCGTCGAGTCGCAGTAGACCACCTGCCACCCCCGCTCGTGGGCGAGTGCCTCGGCGAGCGCCTGTCCGGTCGGAAGCAGCGCGATGTCGATCCGCCACGCCGCGAGGCGCCCGCGCCATCCCGGTCCGAGGTCGTGCACCGACATGTACTCGCGCGTGAGCGCGTCCCGGTAGAAGTCGGTCTGCCCGTCGATGAAGACGCGCTGCTCGGGCCACGCCTGAAGCAGGTATCCACCCCACATCAGCTCGTGGAAGATGCGCCCCGAGAGGTGAGCCGCTCGCGCTTCGTCCACCGCCCGCACCGGGAAGACACCCGGATTGAAGGTGACCGGGAGCAACGTGCGCCCCCACGCCGAGCCACGCGTCGGGCCGGCAGCGGTGAGGCGTCGGCCCAGGAGCAGCATGGCGCCGACCGCCGCCACCGGCAGCGCGAGGCCCCACCTGTACGGGCGTCGCGTGATGCCGTCCCGGTGGTCCGACACCCACCCACGGTGGGCCTCGGCCGCCACCAACGGGAGCGCGACGATCGCGAACAGCGGGAGGTTCCGCACCGCGAGGAGCGAGAAGCCGAGGTTGAGGGCGATCACCGCCAGCGTCGGCAGCGGGGCGCGCCGCGGCAGGAGCGCGAGGACCGTCGCCGAGCTCACCACGACGAGTAGCGCGAGCTGGAGCTTGTGAAAGTTCGGCGACCAGTACTCCTCGGTGATCCCGAGCAGATACCGGTCGCCGAGATATCCGACCGCGTGAGTCACGAGACCGGGGCCGCTCGGCGTGCACACGCTCCCCACGACCGCGGCGGCGAGGAGGACGAGGTGGGAGCGTGTGGCTCCGCGCCACGCCTCGCGCGGTGCCCCGCACGGGGCGGTGAGGATCTCGAGCGCATCGCCGACCACGGCCGCCGCCAGTACGCACAGCCCGTAGAGCACGCCGCCGTGCAGGTTCGCCCAGGCAGCGAAGAGCAGCGCCGCGAGCGCGGCCAGGCGCCAGTCACGCCTGCCGCGCGCCGCGACCGGCGGCTCCCCCGCTCGGTCGACGAGCACCATGAGCAGCGCCGCGCCCAGGAACGTGAACACGTGTGGCCGAGCGTGCCAGTGCACGCTGCTGACGGCCACCACGAGCAGCAGCGTCGACCAGGTGCCGAGTGCGCCGACCCCGCGCCGCCGGAGGGTGAAGACCACGGCGGCGTAGGTGAGGGCGAGGACAGTGCCGGTGAGCACGAGCAGGCCGGGGAGCCCGGCCGCGCGCACGCTGAGCGCGGCGAGCACCTCGCTCAGCCACTCGTAGGGCACGAACG
>JAJPIS010000016.1 GCA_021324635.1 Gemmatimonadota bacterium | reverse complement strand
TCCCTGGTGTCCCGTCCGGCGTCCCGCGCCGGCCCGCAGGGGCCGCCGGACCCCGGCAGGCGATCCCGCGGACGGTCACTTGTGGTATGGCTCGCCCCGGGCGATCGTGCCGGCCCGGAAGAGTTGCTCGGCGAGGACCAGCCTTGCCAGCTCGTGCGGCAGGGTCCAGGGCGCGAGCGACAGCCGCTGCCAGGCCCCGGCGTGCAGCGCCGGCGCGAGGCCGAAGGCGCCGCCGATCACGAAGGCCACGTCCCGCCCCTCCTCGCGCAGTCGTTGTACCCATCGGGCGAACTCCTCGGACGTCCGGGGCGTCCCGTCGCGCTCGCAGATGATGAGCCGGAACCCGCCGAGCCGCTCGGCGATCCGGCGCCCTTCGCGTTCCCTCACTTGGTCAGCGGCGGCCCCGCGCGCGGATTCCTCCCGCACCTCGACCGCTTCGAGCGGCCAGTACCGAGCGGCCCGGCTCTCGTAGTCCGCGATCGCCGCCGCCAGGGCCGCATGGCGCGGCCGGCCGACGGCGGCGATCGCGAACCGCACCGCTCAGGCGTAGATGCCGCGGAGCTTGTGAACGGTCGAGACGCGGCTGATCGCGAGCATGTAGGCGGCCGTCCGCATGTTGACCTTGTGCTGCCGAGAGAGGGAGAGCACGTCGCGAAAGCTGCGGGTCATGATGTCCCGCAGCCGTTCGTTGACCGTGTCCTCGGACCAGAAGTAGCCGCCGCGGTCCTGCACCCACTCGAAGTACGAGACGGTGACCCCCCCGGCATTGGCCAGGATGTCGGGGATGACGAAGATCCCCTTCTCCTCCAGAATCGCGTCGGCGCCCGCCGTGGTCGGCCCGTTGGCGCCCTCGCAGATCAGCTTCGCCCGGACCTTCGCGGCGTTCTTGCTCGTGATCACGTTCTCGAGCGCCGCCGGCACCAGCACATCGACATCAAGGGTGAGCAGCTCGTCGTTCGAGATCAGCTCACCCTTGGTGTATCCATCCAACGATCTGTTCTGCTTCACGTACCTGACCGCGTCCTCGACATCGATGCCGGCGGGATTGTGGAGGGCCGCCGAGCGGTCGCCGATCGCGGTGATCTTACACCCTTCGCGCTGGAGGAGCTGCGCGGCGATCGACCCGACGTTCCCGAAGCCCTGCACGGCGACCGTGGCGCCCTGCACCGGCATCCCGAGGTGATGCAGCGCCTCCTTGGTCACGAACATGCAGCCCCGCCCGGTCGCCTCGCGGCGCCCGAGCGATCCTCCCATCTCCACCGGTTTCCCCGTGACCACCGCCGTCACGGTGTGCCGCGCGTGCATCGAGTAGGTGTCCATGATCCACGCCATCACCCGCTCGTTGGTATTGACATCGGGCGCCGGCACGTCGGAGTCCGGGCCGAGGATCGAGATGATGCCGGCCGTGTAGCGGCGCGTGAGCCGCTCCAGCTCCCCGGCACTCATCTTGAGCGGATCGCAGACGACGCCGCCCTTCGAGCCGCCGAAGGGGATGTTGACCACGGCGCACTTCCAGGTCATCCACGCCGCGAGCGCCTTGACTTCCTCCAGCGTGACCTGCATGTCGAACCGGATGCCGCCCTTGGCCGGCCCCCGCGACGTGTTGTAGAGCACGCGATAGCCGGTGAAGACCTCGACGTCGCCGTTGTCCAGTTGGACGGGAATCGAGATGATGATCTGCTTTTCGGGGTTGCGCAGCACCCGGTAGATCCCGGGCTCGAGGTCCAGCAGCTCCGCGGCGCGATCGAACCGCGACATCATCGCCTCGAACGGATTCTCCTCGTTGAGGAAGCGGTCCTTGTCGGGTCGAACGATCTTGTGCGTCGGGAGGCGAAGGTCAGTGGCCATAGGTGGGGGCTGGGTCGGCGGCCCGCGCGGCGAGCCGCCCTCGTCGAGAGTCGGTTATGATCGACGCAAATGGAACGCGCCAGGTGAACACAGGCGAGAAGCGCGCACTACCCGGGCGCGGGCCGAACGCGACTGACCGCATCGAGAGCCGCCTGCACCACCTCGCCCCCGCGCTCGAATTCGACCCGTTGAGAAACATACCATATCGGTTCGGCTTCGCGAGGCCACAGGGCGCCGAGCTTCACCGCGTCCTTGAGCGTGCAGATGACCGTGACGCCGGGCGGCGCCCGCCTCCGAATCTCGGCCACATCGGCGGCGGTATATCGATGGTGATCACGAAACGCAATCCCATCGACGCGTGCGCCGGCCGCCCGCAACTGGGCGAAGAACGCCGCCGGGTCCGCGACGCCGGCCACCGCACGCACGCGCGCGCCGCGCAGCGATCCGAGCGCGGCGGCCCCCCGGTCGAGGGTCCGCAACGACGCCGGCACGAGCGAGACGATCGCGACCGGGGCCGCGCCCCGGGACAGGGCGCGCTCCAGCGCCCGCCGCACGGTGTCGACGATCGCGGCGGTCGCGACTTTTCGAGTGATCAGGACGAGCTGCGCGCGCCGGAGCGACGACACGGGCTCGCGCCACGGACCCGCCGGGAGCGGCCATCGCACGCCCGCCCAGCGGTCGGCATTCACCAGGACGACGTCGAGCGTGCGCTGCGTGCGCCGGTGCTGAAAGGCGTCGTCGAGCACGGCCAGGTCACAGCCGCGCTCAATGAGCGCCCGGATGCCCGCGACGCGATCGGCGCTCGCGATCACCGGCACATGGGGGTTGAGGGTGCGATGGACATCCGCCTCGTCCCCGTCGCGGTAGCCGCGGAGCACGACACCAGGCCGGCATCCGCGATCCCGCGCTGCCGCGACGATCCACGCCACGATCGGCGTCTTGCCGGTACCGCCCACCGTCAGGTTCCCCACGCTCACGGCCGGGATGGCGGGCTCGGTCGCCGGCAGCAAGCCGGCGTCGTAGAGGCGATTGCGCACGCCGGCCACCGCGGCGTACGCCGCGGCCAGAGGCGACAGCGCGAGCCGCGCTGCCCCCGCGCCGGCTGACCGCCCATACCAGATCCGCTCGATGGCGTCGGAGAGCGGCATCACGGCGGTCTCACGGTGGCATCACGGCGCTGCCCCTGCGGCCACGCGCGCGGTCAGCAGGCGGCACGGGCGAATCCGTCGAGCGTGAGCAGCCGGGTCTGATAGTCGGCGGCCGCGGCGGCCGCGTCACGCGGCGTGTCGGCGGCGACGGTGGTGGCGTCGTCGTAGACGACCGCGATCCGGGCGAAGAGCTTGGGGATCATGAACCGATCCCAGCTCCGCAGCCGCCAGGCCCGATCGGCCGCCACGCCCGTGAGCACGATGGGCACGCCGGCGCGTCGGGCGGCGATCAGGGCTCCGGGCGCGAACTGCCCGGCGGGCCCGCGGGGGCCGTCCGGTGTCACCGCCACCGCGTACCCATCGGCGAGCGCGCGCTCCATCCCTCGAATCGCCGACGCTCCACCGCGCGTCGTCGAGCCGCGCACGGTCTCGAAGCCGAACCGATGCGCGACGCCGGCGATCCGCTCGCCGTCGCGGTGACTGCTGATGAGCACGGCGACGCGGTGGCCACGATGCAGCGCCAGCAGCGGCAACATGTGGGCATGCCAGAAGGCATAGATGACGACCCGGTTGTCCCGTGCCCGCGGCACCACCGACGGGTCGTCGGCGATCTGGCGAAAGCGCCACGTCGAGGATAGCGCGCGAATGGCACCTGCGCCGGCGGTGACGAGCGCCCGGGACCGGAGGTCGATCATGCCGACCGGCGCGCTCCGCGATCCTCGACCAGCTCGACGGCCAGCTCGGCGACGCGCCGACTCGCCCCCGGCGTGCCGAGTTGCCGCCGCACGGAGGCCAGCCCGTCGACCGCGGCAGCGCGGGCGGCGCTCGCGGGATCGAGCAGCGGGACGAGCGCGTCGGCGACGGCCGATGGGACGAACGCATCCTGCACGAACTCGCGCGCCACCTCGCGCGACGCGACGACGTTCACGAGGGCGATGCGTGGGATGGTGACCAGGCGACGCGCGATGGCGTACGTCCACCGGCTGGTGCGATAGCCGACCACGAGGGGACAGTCGGCGACCGCCGCCTCGAGGGTCGTCGTCCCGCTCTTGCAGAGCGCGGCGTCGGCCGCCCGGAGGATGGTGAAGGACGCGGCGGGGACGACCGGATAGGGGCACCGCTCGGGCGCGATCCGCGTCCCGGCGGCGGCGCCGGCGGCGCCGTCCGACCCCGGCGCTCCGGCGACGACGACCCGAAGCCCGGGCACCCGCCGCTCCACCTCGCGCGCCGTCGCGACGAAGGGGTCGAGCAGCCGCGCGATCTCCTGTGCCCGACTCCCGGGAAAGAGCGCCAGCACCGGGCCGGACGGCGGAAGGCCCAGTGTGCGCCGCGCGGCCGCGCGGTCTGGCAGCTCGCGCGCGCGATCCAGCAGCGGGTGACCGACGAACGTGGCGTCGATCTCGTGCCGGCGGAGCAGCTCCTCCTCGAACGGCAGGATCACCGCCGCCCGGGCGACGGTGCGCGCGAGCGCGCGCAATCGCGTCGCCCCCCACGCCCACACCTGTGGGGTGATGTAGTAGAGGACCGGAACACCCGCCCGGTGGGCCGCGGCCGCGAGCTTCATGTTGAAGCCCGGATAGTCGACGCAGATGAGGAGCCCGACGTCGCCGCTCCGCAACCGATCGCCGAGCCGGCGGAGCAGCGCCCAGTGCCGCGGCACGTGGCGGAGAACTTCCACGAACCCCATCACCGCCCGGGACTCCGTGTCGGCGACGAGTTCGACGCCGGCCTCCCGCATGCGCGCCCCGCCGATGCCCACGAGCGGCCACCCGGGGCGAAGCGCGCGGAGCGCGGCCGCCACACCGGCCGCGTGCAGGTCACCGGACGCCTCGCCGGCAGCGATCAGGATCTCGGGCATCGTCGGCCAGGTGGTCGGGACCGGGGGATCGGGGGATCGGGGGGCCGGGAGAACCGGGGGACGCGTGCGGTGCGGCGCCTCTCGGCCCGCCCGGCGTGAACGCTAGGAGCCGGCAGGCACCAGGGGTGGCCCGCCATGCTGCTCGATCTCGGCCACGATCCGCATCGCGGTCGCGAGGGCGTCCCGCCCGTCCTCGCCGGTCACGACGACCGGCTGCTCCCCCCGGATCGCCGCCACGAAGCTCTCCAGCTCGAGCGCGAGCGGCTCACCCGCGGGAGCCTCGAGCGCGATACGCTCCACGAACGCGTCGATCTCGACCGGTCCCGTCGAGCGTGCCAGCGCGGGCAGATCGACCTCCCGGCGCAGTCGGTAGAACTCGCCCGTGCCGTGTGCCAGGTCGAGCGAGCAGTAGCCGCTCGGTTGGAAGATCCGGATCTTGCGCAGCCGCTCGCGCGAGACGCGGCTGGCGGTGATGTTGGCGACCGCGCCCCCCACGAACGCGAGCCGAGCGTTGGCGATGTCCACCGACGGCGTGAGCAACGGGACGCCGATCGCCTGCACGTCCGCCACGCGATCGCGCACGAGGGTCTGGACGAGATCGATATCGTGGATCATGAGATCGAGCACGACCGCGACATCCGCGCCGCGCGGCGTGAACGGCGCGAGTCGGTCGCTCTCGATGAAGCGGGGGCCATCGATGTACGGCAGCGCGGCGCGGATCGCGCGATTGAAGCGCTCGACGTGGCCCGTCTGAACGAGCGCGCCCGTGCGGCCGGCGATCGCCAGCAGGGCCTCGGCCTGCTCGACCGACGCCGCGAGCGGCTTCTCGATCAGCAGGTGTGTGCCCCGCTCCAGGGCCACGCGGGCGACGTCGAAGTGCGCCGAGGTCGGGACGACGACCGTGAGTGCATCGACCGCGTCGAGGAGCGCGTCGAGCGAGGGGAAGGCGCGCACGCCCAGCTCCGCCGCCACGGCTGCGGCGCGCTCCGGGCGCCGGTCGTGGAATCCAACGACCTCCACGCGGGGCAGCGTCCGGAGGAGGCGCAGATGGTGGTAGCCGAGCGCGCCGGCGCCGACGACCCCGATCCGCGGCCGTCCGGTCCGATGCGGACCGGCGGTCAAAAGCCGACTCCGCGCGGACTCGCCTGGATGAAGGTGACGAGCTTTTCGACCTCGGGGGTCGAGGCCACTTCGGAGGCGATCCGCTCGATCGCCCTGGAGACGTTGAGGTCGGAGTTGAAGAGGAGCCGATAAGCGCGCTTCAGCTCCTGGAGCAGCTCCGGCGGGAAGCCGCTGCGCCGCAGGCCGACCGTGTTGAGGCCGTAGAGCTTGAGCGGGTTCCCGACCGCGCGGACGTACGGCGGCACGTCCTGCGCCACCCGGGACATGCCGCCGATGAAGCTGTGACAGCCGATCCGGACGAACTGGTGGGCGGCGCACAGCCCCGAGATGTTGGCCCGGTCCTCGATCGTGACATGCCCGGCGAACTGCGACCCGTTGCTGATGATCACGTGGTCGCCGACGTGGCAGTCGTGCGCGAGATGCACGTACGACATGATCAGGCAGTTGCGACCCACGGTCGTGCGTCGCGACTGGGCGGTGCCGCGATTGATCGTCGCGTACTCCCGGATCACGGTGTCGTCGCCGATCTCGACGAAGGTCTCCTCCCCGTCGAACTTGAGATCCTGCGGGTCCCCTCCGAGGATCGAGCCGATGCCGACGCGCACGTTGCGGCCGAGTCGCACGTTCCGCTCGAGCGTCGCACGGGCGCCGATCACGCACCCATCGCCGAGCACGCACTGCTCGCCGATCAGCGCGTACGCCCCGATGCGCACGCCGTCCCCGACCTGGGCCTCCGGGCTGACGAGCGCGGTCGGGTGGATCACGGTCTCGACGGTCGCGCTCACCGGTCGCGCACCATGGCGGCCATGTCCGCTTCGGCCACCACCTCCCCATCCACCCGGGCGACGCCGCGCATGCGGCACACCATGCCGCGGATCTGAGTCATCTCCAGCTCGAACCGCAACTGATCGCCCGGTCGGACCGGCCGCCGGAACTTCACGTTGTCGAGCGACATGAAGTACACGACCTTGGTCTCGTAGTCGTCGATCGAGCCCATGAGGAGCACGCCGCCCACCTGCGCCATCGCTTCCACGATCAACACCCCGGGCATGATCGGATGCCCCGGGAAGTGGCCCTGAAAGTACGGCTCGTTGATGGTGACGTTCTTGAGCCCGACGATCCGCTTGCGCTGCTCGATCTCCAGGATCCGGTCGACGAGCAGGAACGGGTAGCGGTGCGGGATGATCTTGATCAGCTCGTCGATCGACATCTGTGACTTCAACTGAGGCTTCGCCTCTCTCGTCGCGTCCACCATGGATCTCTCCTGTCGTCCGTCCGTGCCACGGCTCTCGCGCGGCCCGCCGCGCACCCCGTCGCGCGGTCCACCACCCGCGGCCCGCACCATCTCGCGCACGAGCGTCACCGTCCCCCGGTGGCTCGGGCGCACGGCCGTCACCCGCGCCCGCACCCGGCGGCCGGCCAGGGCCAGGTCGCCGACGCAGTCGAGCGCCTTGTGCCGCACGAACTCATCGGGCCAGCGCAGCGCACCCGCCAACAGTCCTCGCTCGGTCAGCACGACGGCGTTGTCGACCGACGCGCCGCGGATCAGGCCCTTCGCCCGGAGCGTCTCCTGCTCGTCGAGGAACCCGAACGTGCGGGCCGCCGCCAGGTCGCGCCCGAAGTCGCCGGGCGTGACGACGTACGTCCCCTGCTGACGGCCGATGAGCGGATGCGCGAAGTCGATCGTCACATCGAGCCTCAGCTCGGCCGCCGGAATCGCCTCGTATACCGATGCCCCGTCGATCACCCGGACGGGCTCGCCGAGCTCCAAATACTCGACAGGCTCCCGGCCGACCGCCAGGCCAGCGCCGCGAAGAGCGTCGAAGAACGGGGCGGCACTGCCGTCCAGGATCGGCGGCTCGGCGCCTTCGACGTCGATCCAGAGGTCGTCGAGCTCCGCCGACGCGACCGCCGCCAGCACGTGCTCCACCGTGTGGAGCTCGGCACCGGGGCACGTCCCGGCCAGTTGGGTGCGCCGCTCCGTGAGCACCGCGCGGTCGACCCGCGCCGGAATCTCCGGGGCGCCCGGGAGATCGGTGCGGCGAAAAACGACGCCCGTCCCCTCGGGGGCCGGCCGGAAGGTGATCCGGGCCGCGGCGCCCAGGTGCAGCCCCACACCCTCGAGGGTGGCCGGCCGGGCGATCGTCTGCCGCCGGGCGCCGTTCCCCGTCGGGCCGGCGCGGCTCGGCGTGCCGGCGCTGTTCATGGTGAACTGTCCTCCCCGCCCGGGCGCTCACGCTCCCGCACGAGGCGCTCCAGCGCCCGGATGAGGCGCGGCAGCTTGAACAGCGCGGCCTGCGCCCGAAGGGCCTCCGCGTGCGGGCGCGCCGGGTACCCGGACCACGTCTCTCCCGCCGGGATGTTGCCGAACACGCCGGCCTGCGCCGCGAGGCGCGCCCCTGCGCCGACGGTGTGATGGCCGGAGACGCCGACCTGGCCCGCGAGCACGCATCCGTCCTCGATCCGGACGGAGCCGGCGACGCCGACCTGCGCCATGAGCAGACAGAGGCGGCCGATGCGCACGTTGTGGGCGATGTGCACGAGGTTGTCGATCTTGGTCCCGGCCCCGACCACCGTGTCGTCCACGCTGCCGCGGTCGATCGTCGAGTTGGCCCCGATCTCCACGTCGTCACCGATCATGCACCGGCCCACGTGCGGGATCTTGCCATGCGCACCGTCGCGGAAGACGTAGCCGAACCCGTCGGACCCGATGCGCGCCCCCGAGTGGACGATGACCCGATGCCCGAGCCGGGTGCCGCTGTAGAGGGTCACGCCGGGATGGAGCTGCACGTCATCGCCGATCACCACCCCCGCGCCCACGACGCAGTGCGCGCCGATCCACGCCCGCGCGCCGACCTCGGCGCCCTCCCCGACCACGGCGTACGCATCCACCGCCGCGTCCACGGGGAGCCGCGCGCCGCGGCCGATCCGTGCCGTGGGATGGATGCCCGCCGCACGGCGCGGCGTCGGGTAGAGGCGGGGGAGGACAGCCAGCAGCGCGTCCCGCGGCTGGTCCGTGACGACCCGCACCGGCGGCCCCGCCGCCCCGGCGAGCGCCGGCGTCACGAGCGTGACGGCAGCCCGAGAGGCCGCGAAGAGCGGCGCGTACCTCGGGCTGTCGAGAAAGCTGAGGTCCCCGTCGCCGGCGCGGTCGAGCGGAGCGACGGCGTGGACGGCCGTCCCACCTCCGCCGACCAGCCGTCCCTGAACGATCGCGGCAACTTCGGCCGCCGTCAGAATGGGCGGGCGCTCACCTGGAGGCGAACGGCGATCGGAACTCTCCCGGTCAGGAGGGGTTCTTCGGGCGCGAGACGCCGGACGGAGCCGCCGTCGGGCCGGTGGCCGGGCGCGAGGCGGGCTTGACACCGCCCCCGACGCCTGGCGTCGTCGCCACCGGGCCGGCCGCCTTGAGCCGCTCGATCACGGCGTCGGTGATGTCGTACGCCTTGTCCGCCGCGACGAGCCCGCCGCCCGTGGCCTGCGCGTCGAAGACCATCGTGTACCCGTTCTCGGCCCGGATCTGGTTGATGACGCCGTTGATCCGCTCGAGAATGGGCTGCACGAGCTGCTGCTGTCGCTGCTGGATCTGCTGCTCGATCTGCTGCTGCCGCTGCTGGAACTGCGCCTGCCGCTCGCGCAGCGACTGCTGGCGCGTGGCCCGGGCATCGGGGCTCAGGGTCGATTCGGCGTTGGAGTACTGCGTGACGAGCGCACTCATCGAATCGCCCATCGCCTTCTCCTGCGCCCGGGCGTTCTCCACGTCCTTGTTGAACTGACTCTCGGCCTCGGCCCGCCCGGGGGTCTGAGCGAAGATGTCCTGAGACCGGATGAAGGCGAGCTTGATGGGGCCGCTCGGTGCCGTACCCTGGGCCGCCGCCACGGCGGGACCCACCCCCAATCCGGCGCACAGCATGACCACCGTCGTCAAACCACTCACTGTTCGCATATCGACTCCACGCAATGGGATATCCCTGTTCGACGCTGTGCGCGGGGCCCCGGCGGTCCGGCGTCCCGGGCGCTGTCCTGAAAAATAGCGCTAGAAGATATTGCCGAGCTTGAAGTGCACCTGCCACCCGGGTCTCGGCTGACCCAGAACGTTCACCTTGTCAAATCCGTACCCCAGATCGAGCCCGAGGGGCCCGAGGGGGGTGACCACGGCGATCCCGACCCCGGCGCCGCGGAACAGTCGGCCCGGATCGAAGTTCTCCGGGGAGCTGTACAGGTTCCCGGCGTCGAAGAAGGCGTCCGCGTAGAGCGAGCTGCTGACCCGGAGTCCCATCTCGGTCGTGGTCGAGAGGAAGGTGTTGCCGAAGGACGCCCGCGTCGCGTTGAACGTCCCGGTGCCCGCGATGTAGCCATTCGGTCCGATCGAGAACTCCGGGTACCCGCGCAACTGCTCCCCGAACTGCACGCCGCCCAGGGCGAACGCCTGGGTGTAGAAGAACGGGCCCGTGTTGCCGAAGACCGATCCGACGCGGCCCTTGAAGCCCAGAATGAGCGCCATGGGCTCGGAGCCGATCCCCCCACCGCCGAAGGTCGCCACCGTGGCGTAGCCACGCAGCTCACCGATCAGGCGTTGGTAGTGGGCGGCTCCGCCCAGCGGGCCGCCATCGACGTCGAAGGACACGGTCTGGAGCGTCCCGCCGACCGGGAACGGCAGCCCCACCCGGGTATCGTGCTGCAGCGAGAGCCCCAACGCCGACCGCACGCATCCGCGGCAGGTGTTGGCGACGCTCCCGAGGAGCGTCGTGGTGTCCCCGCTGTAGCGGACCGATTCCAGCGTGTAGGACGTGAAGAGCCGGGTGTAGATCGACCGACCAACCGGCCAGCCCAACTGGACGGAGCCGCCCAGATTCGTGCTCTGGCCGAGGTCTCCGATGAAGTAGCGCGACTGGGCGTTGTAGGCGGTGACCGTGCCCGAGACCCGCGACTGGTGGATCGTCGGGTCGGTGTAGGAGATCTGGAGGTTGTTGATGTAGCGCCCGAACTGCCACTGGACCGAGCCGCGCTTGCACTCGCCGAACAGGTTGGGCTGATCGAAGCCGATGAAGCCGCCGAGCCCGGTCCCCTGCCCGGTGGACGCACCGAAGTTGATGTTCCCGGTGTGCTTCTCCTTGACGTGGAAGATGAGGTCCACGTCCCCCCCGGAATCACTCGCCGGGCGCGTGTCGGGGGGCGGGATGGGCGTTTCGAAGAAGCCGAGGTTCGCGATGTTCTGGTAGCTGCGGATGAGGCGGTCCTGCGAGAACACGTCGCCCGGGATGATCACGAGCGCGTCGCGGATGCACCCTTCGGTCGTGTAATCGTTCCCCGTGATCTCGATCCGGTTGACGATCGCGGGATTCCGCTCAGCGATCTCCCAGCGCAAGTTGACCCTCGGCTGGGAGTCGGGGCCGACGACCCGCTCGGTGACCGGCTGGATCGACGCGTAGATGTAGCCGTCGTTGTTGTAGGCGTTCCGGAGCCGCGTCGTGTCCTCGTCCCACTTGGCGCGGTCGAAGACCCCGGCCGGCGGCCGGAGGCGGTGGAAGAGCAGGTCCCCGGCGCGCTCGGTGAGGGTCGCCGACTGCGGCCCGAACGGATAGAACCGGTCGACTTCCTCGCTCGAGAAGTGCCGGTTCCCGATCACGTCGAAGGTGCCGACCTTGTATTGCTTCCCCTCCGACACGGTGATGTCCAGCAGGGCCTTCCCTCGGCTGCGATCGACGATCACCGTGTCCTTGAGGACCTGAAAGTCGACGTACCCGAGCCGCGCATACAGGTCGGGCAGCCGCTCGGCGAGGTCGGCCGCGAGCCGGTCCTCGTCGAGCTCCCCCTTCCGCCACCACGGAAACGCCTCCGGCTTGGTCTTCATGGCCCGGACGATCTCGCGGTCCGATAGGGCGTGATTGCCATGGAAGCGGATGCCCGAGATGGCCAGCCGGTGCCCCTCGTCGATGCGCAGGTCCAGCCGCGTCTTGCCGTCGGTGGTCGCCGAGTCGACCGTGACCCGGGCGAGATAGTAGCCGGCGTTCTCGTAGGCCGAATCGATGCGCGTGACGGCGCGGGTCACGTCCCCCGCCTGCAGCGGCTTGCCGGTCGAGAGGTCCGCGAGGTCGCGGATGCTCTTCTCGCCGAGCCGCTTCTCGCCGGTGATGTGCACGGCATCGAGGACCGGGCGCTCCCTGACGGCGACCGTCAGGGTGGCGCGTGTGCCGCCCGGCGCGATCGTGCACGTGATTTGCACGTCATCGAATTGCCCGGTGCCGAACACGTTCTTGACCGCATCCTGGATCGTCCGCGCGCTCACCGGGACGCCGGCCACGAGCCCGGCCGCTCCCTTGATGTCGGTGTCGCTGACCCGGTGGTTCCCGGTGACAGCGATCGAGTCGGGAGTGGCACAGCGGCCCGACGTGTTATCTTGGGCAAAGGCACGCGCGCCCGACCCCGCGACGATGAGGAGGCCGAGCGCGACGCACGACGTGTGTCGCATGGCGGGGTAATATACACGCCCCTCACCGGCATAGGTCCAACGGTTCCACGGGGTTCACCCCGCCGCGCCGAGCGTGGCCGCGAGCCGGCGTGACGGATGTGGCGGGCGTCGACGGGCGAGGCGGGTGAGACGGGTGAGACGGGTGAGACGGGTGAGCGGCCCACGAGTGGGGACCCGAAAGCGCACGGGGCCGGCTGCGATGGTCGCAGCCGGCCCCGTTTCGTGTCGAGGGTCCGCGCGCCGGGCGTCCCGGTCGATCAGCTCGCCGCGGGCGTGGTGACGCGGAACTCGAGCTTCGTGCCGTCGGCCGAGACGGCGACCTCGACCTCGTCGCCCTTCTGGAACTCGGCGAGCAGGATCTTCTCGGACAGTGGGTCCTCGATGAAGCGCTGGATCGCGCGCTTGAGCGGCCGGGCGCCGTAGCTCTCATCGTAGCCGTGCTTCACGAGGAAATCCGAGCCGGCGTCGGTGAGCCGGATGGTCAGCTCCTCCTCGGTGAGCCGCTTCTGCACGTCGCGCAGCAGGATGCCCACGATCTGCTTGATGTGCTCCTGGTTGAGCGGGTGGAAGATCAGCACGTCGTCGAGGCGGTTGAGGAACTCGGGGTTGAAGACGTGCGCCATCTCCTCCTTCACCTTCTCCGAGATCCGCTCGAAGCTCTGCCGCGTGTCGGGCGCGGCGAAGCCCAGGGCTTTCCCCTTGGTGATGTCCTTGGCGCCCACGTTGGACGTCATGATCACCACCGTGTTCTTGAAGTCGATGACCCGGCCGTAGTTATCCGTCAGGTGCCCCTCGTCGAGGACCTGAAGCAGGATGTTGAACACGTCGGGGTGCGCCTTCTCGATCTCGTCCAGGAGCACGACGCTGTAGG
>JAJPIS010000005.1 GCA_021324635.1 Gemmatimonadota bacterium | reverse complement strand
TCGTTGCCGTTCCCGGTGCAGGGGCAATTCGCGACGCGAATTGCCCCTGCACCATCCAACAAACCCGTTCCTTTGGTGGCCGCGGGACGCGGCCGTCCCGGCATCGGCCCGGGATGGGAGCAGCGGGCGGCATGAATGCCGCCCCTACGGGTGCGATTGCTCCCGGCACCATCCTCATACGTCCGGTTTCCCATGCCCACCGCATACATCTCCCACGCTGACTGCGGCCGGCACGACACCGGCTGGGGGCACCCGGAACACGTGGGCCGGCTCCGGGCCATCCCGCGGGCCCTGCGCGACGCGCCCGACGTATTCCAGGGCGTCGACCACATCGAGGGTCGCCACGCGACCCCGGACGACCTCGCCCTGGCGCACGACCCTGGCTACGTCGCCGAGGTCCGCGCACTCGCCGAAGCGGGCCGACCCGCGAGACTCGACCCCGATACCGTGATGAGCGCCGGGTCGTGGGACGCGGCCACGGCCGCCGTCGGATGCGCGATCGAGGCGGTGGATCGGGCCGTCGACGGCCGATCCGCCCGCAGCTTCTGCGCGGTCCGGCCGCCCGGACACCACGCGCTCCGCCAGCGCGCGATGGGCTTCTGCCTCTTTGGCACGGTCGCACTCGCGGCCCACCACGCGCGGCGTCGACACGGGCTGGACCGCGTCCTCATCGTCGACTGGGACGTGCACCACGGGAACGGCACGCAGGCGCTCGTGCAGGATGATCCGGGCGTGCACCTCGTCTCCATGCACCAGTGGCCCTGGTACCCTGGGACCGGCGCCGCCGAGGACCGGGGACCGCACCGCACCGTCTGGAACGTGCCCCAGCCGCCCGGGCTGCCCGCCATCGACTACCGCACGGCGTTCCTCGGAGCGGTCGACCGAGCGACGGTCGGCTTCACACCGGACATCGTCCTCATCTCGGCCGGGTTCGACTCCCTGCGCGGCGACCCCCTCGGGGGCTTCACCCTCGAGCCGGACGACATCGTCCGTCTCACCGACGCAATGGTCGAGCGCGCGCGCTCCTGGTGTGGCGGGCGGGTCGTCAGCGTCCTCGAGGGCGGCTACGCGGTCGACCGGACCGCGGCCGCCTGCGTCGCCCACCTCCGGGCCATGCTGTAACTTCAACTCAATGAGCGCGTCTCGGCGCGTTGCCCCGCACGATGCGACCCGTCCCGGAGCTCCACCGGCACCGGCGATCCTCCGTCTCGTCCAGTTGGTCGTGCTCGGCCGCTGGCGGGCCACCGGCGAGCAGCTCTACCGTGAGGTTGCTCGGATCACCGAGGCGCAGGCGGGACAGGAAGTCCTCGTCGCCGGATGCGGGGACGGTGCGACCGTCGAATGGCTCGCGCGGCGGACGGGCGCATCGGTGACCGGGGTCGACCCGGACGGCGAAGCGATCGAGCGCGCGGAAGTCCGGGCGCGCGGCGTGGTGGGGCCCCGCGGTGTGCCGGTGCACGTTGCATATCAACAGGCCGCGCTCGACGACCTGCCACACGAGAACTCCGTCTTCGATGCCGCCATCGGCGAGCCGGCGATCGCCGCGGCTCGGGACCCGGCGCGCGCGGTCGCCGAGCTGCTGCGGGTCACCAAGCCAATGGGATCCGTCGTGCTGCTCCAGCTCACGTGGGGGTCGGAGCTGTCGGCCGACGATCGGGAGCTGCTCGTCGAGCGACTCGGCCTGCGGCCCCACCTCCTGGTCGAGTGGAAGCGCATGCTGCGCGACGCGGGCGCCGTCGATGTCCAGGTCCAGGACTGGACGTCCGGGGAGCCCGGCGGTCCGTCGACCGTCGGGGCGGCACGTGACGCCGCCGACGCGGCGCACCTCACCTGGCAGCAGAAGGTGCAGATCGTGACGCGGTCCTGGCGAAAGTGGGGCGGGTGGCGCGCGGCGCGGGCCGCGGTCGAGCGCGAGATGGCACTGCTCCGCGACCTGTCGGACGAGCGCGCGATCGGGTTCCAGCTGATCAAGGGGGTGAAGTGGCCGCACGGCCGGGAGAACCGCGGCGACGGCCAGGCACCCGGCGGCGGCCGACTCGCCTCGGCCGGGCGGTAACGTGCCGCGGGGATCGCGGCCACCCGGAGGCTCGGGCCGATGAGGCGGCCCGCGCGGGCGCCGATGATGCGGCTTCATGGCATCGTCCTCGGCGAGCGGCTGAGCGGTGAGGCGATGGCCCCCGGCGTGCGCGTCCTCGCATTCCGCGACGTCGGGGCCGTGGTCTCCGAGGAACGCGGCCCGCGGCCGCCGCCGCCGCCCGACGTCGGCGCCCATCGGGCGATCGTGAGCGCCGTCTTTGCCCACCACACGATCGTGCCGGCCCCGCCCGGCATCGTCTTTCGCTCGGCCGACACGCTCATCGGCTGGATCGAGTTGCACTACGTCGTCCTTCACGACGCGCTCGCGTACCTCGACGGCCGCGTCGAAGCGCGGGTGCACGTGGGGCCCGCCGAGCCGGTCCGCCAGGGGTCCGAGGCCCGCGAGCTGCGCCTCGCGCGGAGCGAACGCGCCAGTCCCCCCCGCATCGAGCCCCGGCCAGAGCCACGCGTCGAGCCGCGTGCCGAGCCGCGTGCCGAGCCCCGCGGACTCTCCAGCGATCCGCGCGCGGCCGGCGTGCGGGGAGCGGCCGGGCCGCTCTCGACCGATGCCGCGGCGCTCGACCTCTTCCGCTCCCTCGGGAGAGCCGTCGCCGCGTGGGTGCTGACCGGCGTGCCGGCCCATTCGATCGTCAATGGTGAGGGGCTCGCGGCGCGGCTCAGCGGGATCGCGCTCCCCGCCGAGGCGGGCGACGGGTCGGGTGCGCCCGCCGCGACAGGACGTGACGTCGCCGAGCTCAATGCGTCGTTCCTCGTGGACCGGCTGCGGTGGCGCGAGTTCGTGCGAGCGGTCGAGGCGCAGGCGCAGCAGGACCCCGCGTTGCGCGTCGTGCTCACCGGGCCCTGGCCGCCCTACGACTTCGTCCGATTGCAGTTCGGAGGCTAGCTCCTGTTCTGTCCTGACTGCGGCACGTGGAATCGCGCGGTCGCAGTGGAGTGCGGACGCTGCGCCAACCCGCTGCCGGCCATCGCGCCAGCCGCGGCCGAACCGCCCGACGCCGAGATCACTCAGCTCCGCCGCCTCACCGGCAACCGGTACCGCATCCTGCGCCGGCTCGGCAGCGGCGGCATGGCGCAGGTGTACTTCGCGGAGCACGTCGCGCTCGGCCGGCCGCTCGTGATCAAGATGTTGCACGCGCAACTGGCCAAGGAGAGCGAGATGCGGGAGCGCTTCCGCCGCGAGGCCGAGGCGGCGGCGCACCTCGTCCATCCGTTCATCTGCCCGATCGTCGACTACGGCGCCACCGACGAGGTGGTGTATCTCACGATGCCATTCCTCGGCGGCGGCTCGCTCGCCGACCGGCTGGCCCGCGAGCGAACCCTTCCGCCCGCGTTCGCGGCCTCCACCGCGGCCCAGGTCTCGTGCGCGCTCGATTATGCCCACCGGCATGGGGTGGTGCACCGCGACATCAAGCCCGACAACATCCTGTTCGATGACGACGGCTACGCGATCGTGACCGATTTCGGGATCGCGACCGCGCGGCGGCACGGGCGCCTCACCGGGACGGGGCGGGCGATGGGCACGCCCCACTACATGTCGCCAGAGCAGGCGATGGGGCAGATGGTCGACGGCCGGAGCGACCTCTACGCCGTCGGCGTGATGCTGTACGAGATGCTGCTCGGGATCCCGCCGTTTGACGGTGCCGATTCGTATTCGGTCGGATACAAGCACGTGCACGAAGCGCCGGTCGCCCCCGAGGTCGTCGACTCGCGCACCCCGCCCGCACTCGCGTCGATCGTCATGCGCTGCCTCGCCAAGCCGCCCGACGACCGCTATCAGCGCGGCACCGACCTCGCGGACGCCCTCATCGGGTACCTCGCCCAGAGCGAAATGCCCCAGGCCGCGCGCCTTTCCTGGTTGGCCCGCCACACCGGCGGACAGGCGGCCGTGACCTGACCGGTACGCCGCCGCTGGCCGCACGGTCGCGTCCCGCGGCCACCAAATGAACGGGTCTTTTGGGATGGTACCAGGGGCAATCGCTGCGCGATTGCCCCCTGGTACCGGGACCGGCAACGGCGGGTGGGATGTCGGGACCGCGCGGCACCTGCGCACGCGGCCACGGTGGCACCCCGAACAACAACAACGGGGCCACCGTGATGTCTCCGTAGGGGCGGCATTCATGCCGCCCGCGGATCGCGTCCCGCATCAATGCCTGGCGCGGCGTTCACGCCGTTCGCTGTTGCCGTTCGGCGTTCATGCCACCCGGTGTGGCTCGGGATGCCACCCGCGGGCGGCATCCCATGCCGTCCCGGCATCCGTGCAGGATGCGCATCGCGGGCGGCATTCATGCCGCCCCGGCATCGGTGTGGGGTGCGAATCGCGGGCGGCATGAATGCCGCCCCTACGGGGGTCGCGGGACGCGGGCCGCGGGACATGCCGAACGGCGAACGGCGGGCGGGGTGACATGCCGAACGGCGAACGGCGGGCGGGGTGACATGCCGAACGGCGAACGGCGGGTGGCGTGAATGCCGCCCGTACGACGGCGGGTGCGCACACGCGTCCGTGCGCGCGTGGCAACCCCGGCATCCCGCCCGTCGTTGCTGTTCCCGGTGCAGGGGCAATTCGCGACGCGAATTGCCCCTGCACCATCAAAAAAACCCCTTCCTTTGGTGGCCGCGGGACGCGGGACCCGCGCGAAATGCCGCGCCAGGCATCGGTGCGGGATGCGAGTCGCGGGCGGCATGAATGCCGCCCCTACGCGGGGCGGCCTGGCGGCCGCCCGTACCGGGGGGTAACCGACCGTCCATCCCGTTGGCGTGCCCCACCGTTATTATGGCCGCCGTGGGGTGCGGTCCGATCTCCGAATCCTGGTCGCGGGCCGACCAGCGCCCGCAGGGTGCGACACGGTGCCGGCGCGGGCGCCAACGCCGGCACCGACGCTCGCACCGACGCTGGCTCGCAGCGCTCCTGTGCCTGGGCTACGGCGCGACGGCGCGGCGGAGCGCTCGGGCGGCCCTCACCGCTCCGCCGGCCCGCGATCGTGCTGGACGGTCGGTCGGCCCCTGCCCGGGTTCGGCCCGCGACACCGCGGCCGCCGACAGCGCGCTCAGCGTCGCGCTCGATTGCATGGCTCTCGTGCCGGTCCCGGCCCTCCCGGCCACCTCTGGCGTCGTCGCACTGCTACCGGCACACTCGCCCTTCGGAGTCGCTGTCACCGCCGACGGCCGCCCCCGCTACCATCTGGTGGCGACGTTCGCCGGGCTCCCCGACCCGCGCACCCTCGGGCCCTACACGACCTACGTCGCCTGGGCCTACACGTTGGCGCTCGACAGCGCCGTGAAGCTGGGCCGCGTGCGCGACGGTCGGATCGACCTCGGTGAGTTGGACCGCGTGCAGTTCCGGATCCTGGTGACCGCCGAACGCTCGGCCGGCGCACGGGATCGAGCCGGCCGCCTGGTGCTCCGCGGCACGAGCCCGAGCGCGCGCCTATTGATGCATCGCGATTTCCTCCAGCCGTCCGCGCCCGGCGCGCTGCGCGACACCTCCGCGCAGGCGGCGGCGACGACCGCCGGTATGTCCGGCATGGCGGGGACGGCCCCCGACTCTGCGCGCCAGGCGCGGGACGACGGACCGACGTGGCCGATGCCGCCGACACCGCGCTGGATGCCGATGATGCCCGGCATGGAGGGTCTCACACCCTCCACCGCCCCGTTCCGCCCGCACCCCGCCGCGGGCGGCGCGTCCCCCACCGGCCGGCCCGGCCGCGTCGTGCGACTCGCGACCGGCGACACGCTCGCCCTCGAGGCCGGCCCCGTGCGCCGCACGATCGCCGGTCGGACGGTGACGATGTACGCCTTCAACGGGCAGGTACCCGGGCCGCTCATCGAGGTCACCCGGGGCGCGACGATCGTCGTCCGCTTTCACAATGCGCTGGATCGTCCGAGCTCGGTGCACTGGCACGGCGTGCGGCTCGACAACCGCTTCGACGGTGCGGTCGGCGTGACGCAGCCCCCGGTCCCGCCGGGCGGCACGTTCCTCTACACCGTGCATTTTCCCGATGCCGGCATCTACTGGTACCACCCGCACGTGCGGGAGGACATCGAGCAGCACCTCGGACTCTACGGCAACCTGCTGGTGCGCGGCGCGCGCGCCGGTGCGGCACCGCCCGTGGATCGCGAGCAGGTCCTCGCGTTGGGCGACCTGCTCGTTGGCCCCGACGGGCTCGCGCCCTTCGGCGCCACCACACCGACGTATGCGCTGATGGGCCGGTTCGGCAACGTCTTGCTGGTCAACGGCGAGCCCCGGTACACGCTCGATGTCCGCCGCGGCGCCGTCGTCCGGTTCTATCTGACCAACGTGTCGAGCGCTCGCCTCTACAACATCTCCTTCGGCGATGCGCCGATGAAGGTCGTGGGCGGCGATGTCGGCAACTTCGAGCGCGAGGAGTGGGTCCCGAGCGTGGTCATCGCGCCGGCCGAGCGGTACATTGTCGACGTTGCGTTTCCGCGGAGCGGGCAGGTCGCGTTGGTCAATCGGGTGCAGGCACTCACGCATATGATCGGGTCCTACACCGCCGAGGTGGATACGCTGGGCACCGTTCGGGTCGGCGCACGCGCGGCCGATCGGCGCTACGCGAGGCGATTCGAGACCCTCCATGCCGATGCCGCTGTCGCCGCCGATCTCGCGCGCTATCGACGCTTCGTCGCCCGCCCCCCCGATCGGACGCTCGTGCTCACCATGCGGGCCCACGATCTCGCCGCGCCGGTCGCCAACATGCTGGTCGGGATCAATGCGGCCGTCGAATGGAACGACGGGATGCCGATGATGAACTGGGTCACGACCGGTCGCCAGGTCTCCTGGGTGCTCCGGGACTCGGCCACCGGCAAGGAGAACACGAGCATCGACTGGCACTTCACGCAGGGCGATGTCGTGAAGCTGCGTCTCATCAACGATCCGGCGTCGGCCCATGCCATGGACCACCCGATCCACCTGCACGGTCAACGATTCCTGGTGCTGAGTCGCGACGGGGTCCCGACCACGAACCTCGTGTGGAAGGACACCGCGCTCGTGCCGGCCGGCGAGACGGTCGAACTCCTGGTCGACATGGCGAACCCCGGACGCTGGATGCTCCACTGCCACATCGCCGAGCACCTCGGCGCCGGCATGATGATGACGTTCACGGTCGATCCGCCGGCCCACGGCGGCTGACATCACGCGCCGCACCGCCCCACTCTTTCCCCCTTTTCCCGGAGCTTCCTCGATGCGTCGAGCGATCGTCACCGCCGCCGTGGCCCTCGCGGTCGCCGCCTATCCGTCGGGTCCGCTGCTTGCGCAGGCGCGCCATCTCGACTCCGCCATGCAGCAGTACGTGCGCGTCGACGCGCCGGTGGTGGCGCTCACGCATGCGCGGCTGATCGATGGCACCGGCGGGCCGGCCAGAGATGACCAGACGATCATCCTCCGGGGCGAGACGATTGCTGCCGTGGGGCCGGCGGTCTCGGTGACGGTGCCGGCGGACGCGCGCGTCGTCGACGCCGCGGGCAAGACCGTGATCCCCGGGATCATCGGGCTGCACGACCATATGTACTACGGCGGGATGAAGTTCATGGGCGTCAGCTATCCGCGCCTGTTCCTCTCGGCCGGCGTCACGACCATCCGGACCACGGGCAGCGTCGACGCCTATCAGGAGCTCAACCTCAAGCGGCGCATCGACTCCCTCGAGTTGCCCGGCCCCGAGATCGTCGTGACCGGGCCGTACCTCCAGGGCCCCGGGCCCGGGCCGGGCGCCATGCACCCACTTTCCGGTCCCGACGATGCGCGCCGGATGGTGCGCTACTGGGCCGAGGAGGGGGTCACGTGGTTCAAGGCGTACACGCAGATCTCGCGTGCCGAGCTCGCCGCGGCGATCGACGAAGCCCACAGGCACGGCGTCAAGGTGACCGCCCACCTCTGCTCGGTCGGATTCCGCGAGGCCGTCGACCTCGGCATCGACCAGCTCGAGCATGGCCTCCTGACCAATACCGAGTACTACTCGGGCAAACAGCCCGACGTCTGCCCGACCGTCGGCGATTCGGCGATCTATGGCGCGCTCGACATCGAGAGTCCCGAGGTCCAGCGCACCATCCACGAGATGGTCAAGCACCACGTGGGGATGACGTCGACGCTCGACGTCTTCGAGCTGTCGACGCCGAGTCGCGTGCCCGAGGACCAGCGGGTGCTCGACGCGCTGTATCCTGCGGCCGCGACGCAGGTCGCGAAGTACTACGAGAGCGGGAAGACGGCGCACGACAGCCTCCACATCGCCGTGTTCAGGAAGGCGATGCAGTTCGAGCGGGATTTCGTCAACGCGGGCGGGCTCCTGGGCGCCGGGGCCGACCCGTGCTGTCTCAGCGCGATCGCGGGGTACGGTGATCAGCGGAATTACGAGCTGCTGGTCGAGGCGGGCTTCACGCCCGAGCAGGCGATCCAGATCATGACCGCCAACGGGGCGAAGATCCTCGGCTTCGACAAGCGGGTGGGCACCATCAAACCGGGCATGCAGGCCGACCTCGTGGTGCTGGACGGTGACCCCGTGCGCACGCCCCGCGACATCCGCAACGTCGACATCGTCTTCCGCCGCGGGATCGGCTTCGACCCCACCGCGCTGCGCGAATCGATTCGCGGACTCGTCGGCCTGCGCTGACCGCGAGCCCCATCCGCCACCGCGGACGGGGCTGCCCCTCCGGTCGCTAGCTTGCGAGGCATGTCGATGCCTCCGGAGACCGCCAGCCCCGCGCCTGTGGACGCGGCCGCCGGCCCCCCGGTCGCCGCCCACCCGGCGCGGGCGGCTGGCTATGTCGACGTCGCGCTGCCGCTCCCGCTCTTCCAGACCTTCACCTACGCCATCGATCCCGAGGCCAGCAACCCGATCTGTCCGGGGGCGCGGGTCGTGGTGCCGTTCCGGACCAGGCATCAGATCGGCATCTGTGTCGGGCTGTCGGACGCGCCGCCGCCGCGGGGCGTGCCCAAGCGGGTGCTCGCGGTTCCCGACGCCGAGCCGGCGCTCGACGCGACCATGCTCGCCCTCTGCCGGTGGATGGCCGACTACTACGCGGTCCCGGTCGGCGTCGCGCTCCGGTGCGCGCTGCCCGTCGCGCTCACCGGCGCCGCCACGCCGACGCCGGCGCGGAAGACGCGGCGGGTCGCCATCCTCCGGCAGGACCTCCCGTCGCTGCTCCGGCGGGACCGCATCTTCGCTCACGCGAAGCGTCAACGCGAGGCGTACGAGTACCTCGAGTCGGTCGGCGGCCGGGCGGCGGTGGAGCAGGTCATCACCCACCTGGGATGCGCGCCATCGGTCGTGCGTGGGCTCGCGGCGCGCGGCCTCATCACCGTGCTCGACGAGGAGCAGGAACGCGATCCGTTCGCCGCCCGCGCCGTCGCGCCGCCCGCGGACCACGCGCCCACCGCCGCGCAGCGGACGGCGATCGACACCCTGGCGGCGGCTCGCCCCGGCAGCGTCCACCTGCTGCACGGCGTCACCGGCAGCGGGAAGACGCTCGTCTACATCGAGTTGCTGCGCCGCATCGTCGATGAGCGCCGCCAGTCGGCGATCGTGCTCGTCCCCGAGATCGCGCTCACCCCGCAGACGGTCGACCGCTTCCGCGCGGTCTTCGGCGACCGGGTCGCGGTCCTGCACAGCTCCCTGAGCGATGGCGAGCGCTACGATGCCTGGCGGGCGCTGCGCTCGGGCGCCAAGCGGATCGCCGTCGGCGCACGATCGGCGATCTTCGCTCCCGTGCGCGATCTCGGGGCCATCATCGTCGACGAGGAGCACGAGTCGAGCTACAAGCAGGGGGAGAGCCCCCGCTACCATGCGCGCGAGCTCGCCGTCGTGCGCGCCCGGCATGCCGGGGCCGTGGTCGTTCTCGGGACGGCCACGCCGAGCCTGGAGTCGTGGGCCAACGCCGAGGCGGCGAAGTACGGCTACCTGCGGCTGCCGGAGCGGGTCGGCGGCGGGCGGCTGCCGGACATCGCGGTGGTCGATCTCCGGCGACGTGGGCTCGACGGTGTCGGCTCACCGGCCGTCGATCCGTTCTCGGCCGTCGTCAGCGAGCCGCTCGAGGCGGCGCTCCGCGAGACACTGCGACGGGGCGAGCAGAGCATTCTCCTTCTCAATCGGCGTGGCTACGCGGCATTCGTGCAGTGCGGCGATTGCGGCGACGTGGCGACCTGCCCGCACTGCTCGATCACGCTCACGTATCATCGCGCGCCCGACCGACTCGTCTGCCACTACTGCCAGCACCAGGAGACGCCGCCCGGCAGTTGCCCGCGCTGCCATGGGGTGACGCTCCGGCGCCGAGGTCTCGGGACGCAGCAGGTCGAGCGGCTGCTCGCCGAGCGGTTCCCGTCGGCGCGGCTCGCGCGGATGGACGTCGACACGACGAGTGGGAAGTGGGCGCACGCCGACATCCTCGACCGCGTCGCGCGGGCCGAGGTCGACGTGCTGCTCGGGACGCAGATGATCGCCAAGGGACTCGACTTCGCCAACGTCACCCTGGTCGGCGTGATCGATGCGGACGTCGGCATCAACCTGCCGGACTTCCGCGCCTCGGAGCGGTGCTTTCAGTTGCTCAGCCAGGTTGCCGGCCGCGCCGGCCGCGGGCCCAAGGGCGGGCGGGTCTTCATTCAGACGCGCCTGCCGGCGCATCACGCCGTCCGATGTGCCGTCGCCCACGACTACGACGGCTTCGTGCGGGAGGAGCTGCGGGGACGACAGTCGCCGCTCTACCCGCCGATCGTGCGCCTCGCCAACGTGGTCTTCAGCGGTCTCGCCGAGTCGGCCACGGCGGAGCTCGCCGAGCGCGGCGCCGGGTGGATCCGGCGCCTGGCTGCGCGTACCGCGCCCGGTGTGCAGGTGGTCGGGCCCGCGCCATGCCCGATCGAGCGCATCAAGGAGCGATGGCGCTGGCATGTGCTCGTCAAGGCCGAGCAGGCGGGTGCGCTCACGCGGCTCGCGCAGTACGCCGTTCGGCGCTTTCAGGTGCCGCCCGCGGCCGGGCTCCGCATGACATGGGATCGCGATCCGGTGGCGCTGCTCTGACGAGCCCGCCATTTTTCACCGGGTGACCACGTTCTCGCCCCCAGACTTCTCGGCGCCTCGCTTCGCGAACGCGCCCGACGCGACGTTCGTCCCCGCGCCGGCCGACGGGGTGCTCCCTGAAGGCTTCTTCTCCACGACCAACCTGCCGACCTACGTCCGTGTCGGTGGCGCGTGGTGCCTGCCGCGGGAGCCGCGCATGGATTCGGCCCTCGTGCTCGACGAGCGGGGCGAGCTGTGGGTCCGCGAGGGCCGCCGGGTGCGCGCCGGGGAGCGGGTCGCCGTCGGCGCCGCCGAGGACGGGCGCGAGGGGATCTACGTCCATTCGACCGCCTTCCTGGGCGACGAGGCCCGCGGCGAGTTCAAGTTCATGACGAGCGAAGTCTCCCGCGAGAAGCCGATCGAGTATGCGGTGATGGCGCAGCTCCTCATCGAGGAGCGGGAGCGCGGCGGCTACCCCATCTGGGTCACCGGGCCGGCGCTCGTGCACTCGCGGGCGCGGAGCGACATGGTCTGGTTCATCCGCCACGGGTTCGTCGGCGCGCTGCTCGCCGGGAACGCGGTCGCCGTCCACGACATCGAGGCGTCGATCTTCGGCACGACCCTCGGCATGAGCGGCAGCGGGGAGGCGACCACGGGCGGGCACGGGCTGCACATGCGGGCGATCAACCGGGTCCGCGCGGCCGGGTCGATCGCCGAGGCGGTGCACCGCGGAATCATCACCGACGGGATCATGCACGCCTGCGTGGTCCACGGTGTCCCGTTCGTGCTCACCGGATCGATCCGCGACGATGGGCCGCTGCCGGACGTCATCACCGACTCGGTCGCCGGTCAGGATGCGATGAAGCGGCACACGACTCGGGCGACGATGGCGCTCCTGATCGCGACCGCGCTGCACGCGATCGCGACCGGCAACATGTTGCCGGCGTTCGTCACCGATGCCGACGGCTCCCTCCGGGAGCTACCGACGATCTGTGTCGACTCGTCGGAGTTCGTCGTGAGCAAGCTCAAGGACCGCGGCACGCACCAGGCGTTCGGGGTCGTCACCAACGCGCAGGACTTCATGCACATCCTTCGGCTGTACGTCGAGCGCGAGCTCGACGCGCGCGGGCTCCCGACCTCCCCCGACACGAGCGCCGTCGGCTCGCGCGCGCGTCCGATCGCGGCCACCGGCCGGTGATGGCCGTCGGGAGTGCCCGATGACATCCGCCCTGGACGACCCCGTCGCCCGGGGGCCGCAGGCGGCGGCGATCACTCCGCCGTCGTCGACAGCCGCGACCCCGTCGCGACCGAGCCCCGGCGCGGCCGTGGGCGAGGTCGCCGATACGACCGGACGATTCTTTCGCGCGATCGCCGAGCGCGTCCCGGCCGACCGGATCGTCGAGCTCTATCTCTTTCCGCCGCTCCGGCAGGGTCCGATCGAGAGCGGTGTGGCGGTGATCGCCGTCGCTGACGACGCGGCGGGAGCGGAGCCGACGGCGCGCGGCCCCGAGCGGCCCGCATCAGCGCCCGGGTCACGACCCGGGTCACCTTCCGGGCCGTCGGCCGCGTCACCCGA
>JAJPIS010000024.1 GCA_021324635.1 Gemmatimonadota bacterium | reverse complement strand
CCGAGCGCCAGCCCGAGCGCCAGCCCGAGCGCCAGCCCGAGCGCCAGCCCGAGCGCCAGCCCGAGCGCCAGCCCGACCGCCAGCCCGACCGCCAGCCCGACCGCCAGCCCGACCGCCAGCCCGACCGCCGATTCGACGATCCTGCTGCTGGCGCTCTCGCTCGCCGACCGCTCCCTGGGCTTCACCCGCGAGGGCGCTGTCTACCGCGCCGCGTACGAGGTACGGCTCGACGTGCGGCGCGGTCCGTTCACGGTCCGGCACCTCGCGGCCGTGAAGCAGGTGCGCGTCGAGACCTACCGCGAGGCGGTGCGCCCCGATGAGAGCGTGATCTTCCAGCAAGCCATCGTACTCGCGCCGGGGAGCTACACGCTCTCCCTCGCCCTGCGCGACGCCGGCGCGACGGTCTGGGACACTCGCGATGTCCCGCTCCAGGTGCCGCACCTCGCGGCGGGATCGCTCTCGACCGCGCTCCCGATCTACTCGGCGGTCTCGCCGCACCGCACACGCCCCGACTCGGTACCCGCGCTGGTCGCCAACCCGCGAGCAACGGCAGTCTTCGGGCGGGACTCGACCGTCGACCTCTACGTGGAGGCGTACGGCCCCGACTCGGTCGACCTGGTCGCGGTCGATGTCCGGGCGGGACCGTCGTCGCTCTGGCGCGACACCGTGCGGTTGACGTCACGGGCGGGGCCGATGGTGCCGACCGGGGCGACGGGATCGCCGCGACACCGGACAGGGGCATCAGCCGCGCCCGCGCCCGACAGCGTGGGCGCATCGGCCGCGCCCGACAGCGCGGAGGCAATCGGTCGGGTCGGCGGGATCAGCGCGGACGCAACCGGTCCGGTCGGCCGGATCGCGAGCGCGATCGTTCGGCTGCCGGTCGCCCGGCTCGACATCGGCCCAGGATCGGTGACCGTCACCCGCGTCCCGGCCCGCGCCGACGATCCCTCGGTTCCCGGCGACGGTCGTACCGTGCCCGTATTCGTGAGCTTCGGCGACGGACTTCCGCTCGCCTCGTTCGAGGAGATGGTCGACTACCTGAAGTACTTCCCGCTTCGCGTGCAGGTCGCGGCGCTGCGCCGGGCCGCGCCCGCCGAGCGGGCGGCGCGGTGGGCGGAGCTCGTCGCGGCGGCCGACACGGTCCGCACCCCACTCCCCGGGAGGTCCGCCGGCTCCCCTGGATCCCCCGGATCCTCCGTGCCGCCGCACGCCCCACACGGTGTGCTCCGTGAGTACTTCGCCCGGTTGCGGGAGGCGAACGCCCGGTTCCGCGAGCGCGGCGTCGCCGGCTGGCAGTCGGATCGGGGGATGGTCTACATCAGCCTCGGCGAGCCCGACGAGGTATCAGCGGGAAGCGGCCTCGAGATCGGGAGCGGCGACCGGATCGAGGAATGGCGCTACCACGGCGACGGCCTGCGACTCGTCTTCGTGGACGAGACGGGCTTCGGGTCGTGGCGCCTCACGCCGCGAAGTCGCGCGGAGCTCGACGGGTACCTCGCCCACCTCGGCGGCGAGTGATCGCCCGGGCTCGTACCTTTCATCATGCTCCCGCCATCCCCGCGGCTCTTCCTGATCGATGGCTACGCGCTCATCTACCGCGCGTTTTTCGCCCTCATCGCGCGGCCGCTGACGACCAGCCGCGGGGAGAACACCTCGGCCGCCTGGGGGATCGTGAACTTCCTCCAGCGGCTCCGGGCGACGCACGCGCCCGACTACCTGGGCTGGGTCAATGACTCCGGCCTCTCGTTTCGGCACGAGCGGTACCCGAGCTACAAGGCGACGCGCCAGAAGCTGACGGAAGAGCTCCAGTCGGACTTCGACCGCGGCATGGAGCGCATCTGCGCGATCCTCGAGGCGAGCCGGATCCCGATCATCACGCTCGATGGCTTCGAGGCCGACGATGTCATCGGCACCCTCGCCCGTCAGGGTGTCGACCAGGGCGTGAATGTCGTGATCGTCTCCGGCGACAAGGATTTCCAGCAGCTCGTCCGGCGCGGCGTCTGGCTCCTCAATCCGGGGCGAGGCGGCCCGGCGAGCGTCGAGGAGCAATGGGTCGGGCTCGAGAACGCGGACGAGCGACTCGGTGTGCCACCCGCGCTCGTGACCGACTACCTCGCGATGGTCGGCGACACCTCGGACAATGTCCCCGGCGTCCCGGGGATCGGCGACAAGACGGCCCGCGACCTCGTCCAGCAGTACGGGCCGATCGAGTCGATCCTCGCCCACACGGCCGAGATCACCAGGAAGCGCCCCCGGGAAGCCCTCCAGCAGTACGGCTCGCAGGCGCTGCTGTCCAAGGAATTGGTAACGATCAGAGACGATCTCCCGGTGTCCCTCGAGCTCGAGGCGTTGCGGGTCCGGCCGCCCGACTCCACTCGGCTCCGCGACATCTACGTCGAGCTCGAGTTCCACTCCCTGGCCCGCGAGGTGGGAGCCCCCGAACCGGCGAAAAAGGAGCGTGCGGCTACTAATTATCGGACCGTCGATACCGTCGAGGGGGTCGCCGCGCTGGTCGACCGGGTGCGGCGGGCGGGACACGTCGCGCTCGACTGCGAGGCGGTGATCGCCCCGGACGCGCCGGTGCCGATCGATCCGCTGCGCTCGCGGCTGGTCGGGATCGCGCTCGCGCTGGTGCCTGGCGAGGCATTCTATCTCCCGTTCGCGCACCGGGAGCCGGCGGGACGGGGACCGGACATGTCGGCCGGACCGTCGGGATCGGCGGGGTCGGCGGTGGGAACGGTGGAGCAGGGCGAGCTGTTGGCAGCGGCGCGGGTCGTCGAACGGTCGGGGGGGCTGGCGGTCGAGGACGAGACCGGCGGCGGCCAGGAGAGCGGCGGGGCCGGGAACACCGCGTCCGCGCCCGCGCCTGCGCCGGCACGGCGCCGGCGGACGGCGGCGGCCGCCAATCGGGCGGAGACCGCCGGGAGCGCGGGCGCGACGGCCAGCTCCGCGGCCGGCGCCACGGCGGCGCGCCCGATGACCGCCGGCGGGGGGGACTCGATCGCCGCGCGGGCGATCGCGGCCGGCGATCTCCCGCCGGTCCGCAATCTGCCGCCGCTCGACTCGCCCGAGATGCGCCCGTTGCGAGAGCTGCTCGAAGATCCGGCGATCCTCAAGACGGCGCAGAACGCGAAGTTCGACATCCTCCTGCTGCGGCGCGCCGGGGTGCGGTTGGCGGGGCTCGATTTCGACCCGATGCTGGCGAGCTACGTGCTCGACCCGGGCCGGCGGTCGCACGGGCTCGATGTGCTGGCGCTCGAGTTCCTCGACCACACCATGACGACCTACGAGGAGCTCTGCGGCAAGGGGAAGGCTGAGCTGCCGTACGACCAGGTGCCGGTGAGCTGCGCCCGCGATTTCGCCGGCGAAGATGCCGACATGACGCTGCGGCTACGGGCGGTCTTCGAGCCGCAGCTCGACGCGCACGAGCTGACGCCGCTCTTCCGCAACATCGAGCTGCCGCTCGTGGACGTGCTCGCCGCGATGGAGTGGGTCGGCATCTCGATCGATGTCGACTGGTTCCGCTCGCTCAAGGAGCGGTTCCAGCGCGAGCGCGAGCGCGTCGAGCGGGAGATCTACGGCGCGGCCGGCGAGGAGTTCAACATCAACTCCAACCCCCAGCTCCGGACGATCCTGTTCGAGAAGCTCCAGCTTCCCTCGCGCAAGCGGACCGCGACCGGGCCGTCCACCGATGCGAGCGTGCTCCAGGAGCTGGCCGAGGCCGGGCACGTGCTGCCGGAGCTGCTGCTCGAGTACCGGGAGCTGTTCAAGCTCGAGGGCACCTACCTCGATGCGCTGCCGTCGCTGCTCCTGCCCGAGGATGGGCGGCTCCACACGTCGTTCAACCAGACCGTCGCGTCGACCGGCCGGCTCTCCTCCAGCGATCCGAACCTCCAGAACATCCCGATCCGTCGGGAGCTGGGCCGGGACATTCGCCGCGGCTTCGTCCCCCGGGCGGGGTGGCACCTCGTCGCCGCCGACTACTCGCAGATCGAGCTGCGCCTGCTGGCGCACCTCTCCGGCGATCCGGCGTTCGTCGAGGCCTTCCGGGCGGGCGGCGACATCCACCGGCAGACGGCGTCGATCATCTTCGGCGTTCCACCCGACGAGGTCACGCCGGCGATGCGCGGGCGGGCCAAGACGATCAACTTCGCGACCATCTACGGGCAGGGTGCGCACGCGCTCTCGCGGCAGCTCAAGATCGAGTTCGCCGAAGCGCGGCAGTTCATCGCCACGTACTTCGAGCGGTTCCAGGGCGTGCGCGCGTACCTGGACGTGACCGTCGAGCAGGCGCGGGAGCGCGGGTACGTCCAGACCATCTTCGGCCGCCGGCGCTACATCCCCGAGCTCCGGGACCGCAACTTCAATGTCCGCGCGTTTGGCGAGCGCACCGCCCAGAACTCGCCGATCCAGGGGTCGGCGGCGGACCTGATCAAGATCGCCATGATCCGGATCGACGATCGCGTCCGCGAGGCGCGGCTGGCCGCCCGCATGCTGCTCCAGGTGCACGACGAGCTGGTGTTCGAGTCGCCCGCCGAGGAGCTGGATGCGTTGCGCGCGATCGTCGTCCACGAGATGGAGCACGCGGCCGCGCTCTCCGTCCCGCTCGTGGTCGACGTCGGTGTGGGGCGCGATTGGGTGGAAGCTCGGCGATAGCGGCGATACTATTCCCTCCCGTATGTCGCATCGGGTGCGGGGCGCGGCGGCGGCGCTCACGGCGGGCACGCTCGTCGTCGTGAGCCTGGGGGGATGTGAGCGGCGCGGGTCGGCGCGGGCGACTGGCGCGCCGGCCGGCGCGTCGGCGACGGCATCGCCCACGGCCCTGCCGCCCCCGGCGGCCACGAGCACCTGGAACGACTCGCTGGCCGGACCGGAGCTGTTCGTCGCCGGCGGGAGCCCGTCCGACGCCGTCGATGTGCTGCCGCACTACACCGACAGCTCGATCACGGACGCGCCGTCGGCGGACTCGCTCCTCGACCGGCATCCGCACGTCGATCTCTTCACCCGCGGCGGCCAGGTCGGGACGGCGACGCTGACGCCGGCCGCGTCGGGGAACTTCTCGGGGAGTTGCACGACGTGGCCGACGGCCCACGTCACGGTGCCCGAGGGGCCGCCGCCGGACTGGTCGGTCGCGTTCACGAAGGGGCACGCGACGGCGCTCCCCATGGACTCGATCCCGGTCCTCTCACCGCAGGACTCGGCGCGCCGCGCGGCGGAGATCGCCCGGGTCGCCTCGGCCCTTCCCAACGACACGGCGGCCGCCTTTCGCGGGCTCCCGTTCTCGGTACGCGATGCCCACCGCTTCGTGCTCCCGTCCGGCGACACGGTGATCGCCGCGGAAGTGGTGCGGCGGCTGAATCAGGAGGACAATCCCGAGGAGGAGCACATCATCCTGCTCCTCGAGCGGGATACGACGGCACGCGCCGGCAACCCGGGATCGTCGGTGGCGGCGTACTCCGAGCGCACGTCGGGCCCGGAGGACGACGTCGAGTCGGCCGAGGTCCTCGCCGGGGTCATGCTGGGCCGCGGGAGCCAGGCCGTGCCGACGCTGATCGTCGGCCGCGACTACGGTGATGGCAACTCCTACACGCTGATCCAACGCACGGGCCCGCACGTCTGGCGCGCCCGCTGGAACAGCGCCTACGTCGGCTGCTGACCGCCGGGATCACCCGGCATCACCCGACATCACCTGGCATCACCCGGCATCACCCGGCGTCAGCCGACGATAGGCTCGTTCCTGCGCGGCCGTACGGCGGGCTCGCGCGCCGTCACGGCGAGCGCGGACTCCCGCACGAGCCGGCGGAAGGTGCGCATGGCGCGGATGCAGGGGACGCCGTAGGCGAGGATCCAGCCGAGCGCGAGCAGGTCGAGCAGGCGCGCACGCGGCCAATGAAGGCCGGTCTCGATCAGCCCGGCGCTGATCAGCACGGCCACCACGCCGAGCACCGAGAAGCGGAGGTCGTAGCGCACGCGCCAGGGCTCGCCGGCGCCGGCGCCGATCGTCACCCGCCCCGACGTGATGGCGTGCAGCGCGCCGAGGGGCTTGCCGTGCGACAGCAACGGCATCCAGAATCGGAAGCCGCCGATGACGTCATGGTGCACGCGCGCGCCGCGCGCGGCCAGCTCGTGGCCGAGCCGGAAGAGAATGTCCCGCGTTTGACGCGCGGTCGGCTGCGGGGAGAGCGGCCAGGATCCGATCATGTCGCTCCGGCCATCACAGGTCGGTTCGGCCGAGGGCGGCCGGTGCCGTGCCGCGGCGCCGAGCGCTGCTCAGCGCCAGGCCGACGAGCGTCAGCGCGTAGGGGACCGCGAGGAAGAGCTGATACGGTGCCCGCCAGTCCAGGGCCTGAAAGAGAAATTGCAACGCGCTCGCCGCCCCGAACAGGAGTGCCGCGAGCGCGGCGCCGGCGGGGTTCCACCGGCCGAGGGCGACGATGGCAATGGCGATGAAGCCGCGGCCGGCCGACATCCCCTCGGCGAACGTGCCGACCTGGGCGAGCACCAGCGTCCCGCCGCCGATCCCGCCCAGCACCCCGGCGACCGCCACCGCCGCGCACTGGACCGTGCGCGGGTCGATCCCGGCCGCGCGGGCTGCCTCCGGGCTCTCCCCGACGGCCCGGAGCGCGAGCCCGGCGTGCGTGCGGTACGTCCACCACCAGAGGAGCGGCACGAGCGCGTAGCCCACATACGTCACCGGCGGCTGATCGAACAGCGCCGGCCCGACGAGCGGCAGGCGGGCGAGCCCCGGCAGCGCGGCCGCCGACATCGTGGGGATGGAGAGCGCCGCGCCGGTCGCGCCGTAGCGCCACTCGTAGAGCGCGCCGGTCGCGCCGAGCCCGAGGAGCGTCACCGCCGTCCCGGCGATGATCTGATCGGCGCGCAGGACCGCGGCGAAGACGGCGAAGACGACGGCCAGGGCCGCCCCGGCGGCCGCCGCGGTGACGAACCCCGCGGCGATCCCGCCGGCGCCCGCGCCGACCAGCGCGCCGAACGCTCCCGCGATCACGACCCCCTCGAGCCCGACGTTGATGACCCCCGCGAGCTCGGTGAGCGTCTCGCCGAGCGCCGCGAAGAGCAGGGGCGTGGCCGTGCGGATCGTCGCGGCGAGGAAGGCCGCGGCCGGCGCGGTAGGCATCAGGGGAGCATCCGGTGCGTGATGCCGGTGTCGGGCGCCGTCAGGCGCGCGATGCCTGGAATCGGATCCGGCCGCGCTCGGCCGCGAGCACCGCCAGCACCAGCCCGGCCTCGACGACCGTGGCGACGATCGCCGGCACGCCCGCGTCCCGCTGCATCGCCGCCGCCCCCGCCTCGAGCGCCCCGAAGAAGATGCCGCTCGCGATCACCCCGAGCGGGTGGAGGTCGGCGAGCAGCGCGACCGCGATCGCCGTGTACCCGTAGCCCGGGGAGATGTTGTCGTAGAGCGCGTAGGTGACGCCGGTGACCTCGACCGCTCCCGCGAGCCCTGCCAGCGCACCACTGATCAGGAACGCGGACAGGGTGACGCGTGCGACATCGATCCGCCCGGCACTCGCGGCGGCCGTCGGGCTCGCGCCCACGACCCGGGCGCGGAACCCTGGCGCCGTGCTCCGAAGGACCCACCAGGCAACGACCGCGGCGAGCACCGCGAGCGCGAACCCGATGTGGAGCCGCGACCCGGGGACGAGCCTGGGGAGGTGCATGGCGCTGGGCAGGGCCTGGGTCTGCGGGTAGACGCGCGACGGCTCCTGGAGCGGTCCGCGCACCAGATAGGCGACGGCCTCGAGGGCGATGAAGTTGAGCATGATCGTGCTGATGACCTCGAGCACGCCGAACCGCCGGCGGAGCCAGGCGGCCACCCCGGCCCAGCCGGCGCCGAGCATCGTTCCGCCGACGAGCGCGGCCGACAGGGCCAGAAAGCGTAGCGGGACGTGGCCCGTCGGGCCGCTCAGGGCGACCCCGAGCACGGCCGCCGCCGTCGCGCCGGCCAGGAACTGCCCGTCGGCTCCGATGTTGAGCACGCCGGCGCGGAAGGCGATCGCCACCGCCAGCCCCGTGAGGATGAGCGGCGTCGCGCGGACCAGCGTGGCCGAGACGATCGCGTACGGCGAGCCCAGCGAGCCGTGCCAGAAAGCCGCGAGGGCCTGGCCGAGGTCGGGACCGACCGCCGGAGCGAACATCCATGATAGTATCGTGAAACATTGGTGGGATGCGGGGTTGGCTCCCTTGACAACCCATGGAAATGTGAGACAATAGGCCCCCATCGCCCGGAGCGGGGGGGCGGGTCGGCATCGCTGCCGTGACGCCGAGGCCCCGCTGTCGCCACGCGTGGGCGACCGCCGCTCCCATCGGGGGAGGAGACTGCGGTCCACGCCGCTACGACGCACGCCCGGGTGGGGTGTGCGCCATCGGTTCCCGGGGGACAGACCCCCCCGGAGCCGCCATCACAGGTGAGGGGAGGTCTCGTGACACAGAGCTTCGTTCGGAGGTACATCTGGCTGTGCGCCGGAGTCGTCGGCCTCTGGCCGGCGGCGCCGGCCCGGGCCCAGCAGGCGCCGGGCGGCCAGGGTCGGGTCGTGAGCGGGACGGTCACCCGTCCCGAAGGGCAGGGAATCCCGGCCGCGAGCGTGATCCTGACGGGCACGACACGCGGCACCGAGACGGACAACGACGGGCACTTCAGGCTGATCGTACCTGACGCGCCGACGCCGGTCACCGTCCGGGCGATCGGCTTCTTGCCGAAGCAGCTCACCGTGGCGGCCGGGGACACCACACTCGCCGTGACGCTGGTCGAGGATCCGGCCAAGCTCGAGCAGGTGGTCGTCACCGGTCAGGCGACCGGCGTGACGCGCCGGGCGGCGCCGACCTCGACCGCCATCGTCGACAGCGCGGCGCTGACGCGGGCGGCCCCGGTCACCGTCGACCAGGCGCTCCAGGGCAAAGTGCCGGGCGCCCAGATCGAGCAGAACTCGGGCGCGCCGGGCGGCGGCATGCAGGTCCAGATCCGCGGTGTGAACACCGTGATCGGCGCCACCGACCCCCTGTTCGTGGTCGACGGCGTCATCTACAGCAACGCGACAATACCGACCGGGCTCTACACGGTGACCGGCAGCGGCGGGGTCGGCCTCAGCAACAACGGCCCATCGCAGGACGACGCCGCCAACCGGCTAGCCGACCTCGACCCCTCGGACATCGCGTCGGTGGAGGTGCTCAAGAGCGCCGCCGCCTCCTCGATCTACGGCTCCAAGGCGGCGAACGGCGTCGTGATCATCACGACGAAGCGTGGCCAAGCGGGCAAGCCGAAGTTCGACATCACGCAGCGGGTCGGCGCCTCACACATCCTCGCCGGGCCCGGCGCGCGGCGCTTCACGGTCGCCCAGGCGGAGCAGGTGTACAGCCCCTCGGTCGTGCAGCCGTACATCGTCGGCAACTCGCTGCCCTTCCACGACCACCTCAAGGAAGTCGCGGGGGAGACGCCGCTCGCGTACGAGACCAACCTCGACGTCAACGGCGGCAACGACAACACGCGCTACTACGGGTCGGTCGACATCAACTCACAGGGCGGGATCCTGAAGAACAGCGATGCCACCCGGCAGTCGGTGCGCGCGAACATCGATCAGCACATCGCCCGGCATCTCGAGGCCAACTTCACGAGCGTCTACACGCACAACCTCGAGAATCGGGGCATGGCCAACAACGACAACAGCGGCGCGAGCGTCCCCTACGCCCTGGCCTATATCCCGAGCTTCATCCCGATCACGCCGGTGAACGGCGTCTACCCGCATGTTCCGGTCACGTACCTCAAGGCGAACCCGCTCCAGACGGAGGCGTTCGCGACCAACCGCGAGGCGGTCAGCCGCTTCACGGGCGGCGGACACGCGACCTACGACGCGCTCAAGACCGATCACAACCAGGTCCAGGTCGTCGGTGCCGCGGGATACGACTACTTCAGCGCGGCGACGACGGCGATCGCGCCTGCGTTCCTGTACTTCGAGGCCCGCCAGCCGCAGCCCGGCGTCTCGACGCTCGGTACCGGCGTCAGTCAGCAGTACAACTGGAACCTGAACGCGATCCACACCTACACCGACCCACTGTTCAAGGCGACGTCGTCGGTGGGGACGACCTTCGAGGACCGGCAGTTGGCGCTCAGCAACGCATCGACGGTCGGGCTGATCGGCACCCAGACCAGCATCACGGCGGGGCCGGCGACACAGCCGTTCGAGAACAACACGCACGAGCGCACGACGTCGTACTACGGGCAGGAGCAGGTCGTCACCCTCAGCGACCGGCTGCTGGTCGAGCTGGGGCTCCGGGCGGAGCAGACGAGCGCCAACGGCAACTCGAACAAGTTCTTCTTCTACCCCAAGTTCGCGGCCTCCTACCATCTTCCGATCGAGCGCTTCGTCGGCGTCGGGACGGACGTCAAGCTCCGCGCCGCCTACGGCATCACGGGCAACCAGCCGCTCTTCGGCCAGAAGTACACGCTCCTCGCCAACTCGTCGATCGGCGGGCTTGGCGGGACCGGCGTCGCCACACCGGGCGGCGCGAGCGCGATCTTCGGCAGCCCCACGATCCGTCCCGAGACGACGCGTGAGACGGAGTTCGGGACCGACATCTCGACCTGGGGCGGCCGCGCCGACCTCGAGGTCACGTACTTCCACCGCCGCACGAGCGATCTGATCCTGCCGCGCACGCCGGCGCCGTCGACCGGGTTCGCCGAGATCATCGCGAACGGCGGCGAGTTCCAGAACGAGGGAATCGAGATCGGCGGCTCGATCACGCCGATCCGCATGCAGAACTTCAGTTGGACGTTCCAGACGAGCTTCACCTCGCTGCACAACGAGGTGCTCTCGCTGCCGTTCCCGAGCTTCCGTCCCTTCGACGCCGGCTTCGGCCTCGCGTTCGGGGAGTTCCTCGTTCAGCCGGGTCGTCCGATCACGCAGATCATCGGTCAGACGAGCATCAACCCGAGCGGCGGCTTCAATGTCACGTACATGGGCCAGCTCAACCCGGACTTCCGCTGGTCGTTCGGCAACGAGTTCACGCTCCCCTTCCGGCTCGGGGTCTTCATGCTCTGGGATTGGCAGAAGGGCGGCGTCGAGGAGAATCAGACGTACTCGCTGTACGAGTGCAACAACCTCGGCCCGGACGACAACACGCCGGCCGGCCAGGCGATCGTGAACGACTGCAACACGGGCATCGCGACCCCGTTCGTCCAGAACACGACGTTCCTCAAGCTCCGTGAGCTCCGGCTCTCCTACGATCTCCCGCGGAGCGCGGCGCACGCCTTCTTCGGGTCGGAGGCGGTGAGCCTCAACCTGTCGGGCCGGAACCTGGTCCTCGTCACCAAATACTTCGGCTACGATCCCGAGGTCAGCAACTACGGTCAGCAGGCGATCACACGCGGGGTCGACCTCGGGCAGTACCCGTCGTCCCGCACGTTCCTCTTCACTGTCCAGGCGAGGTTCTGAGCCCATGCTGCGCACTTCGATTCGTGCCCCACGCCGCCTCCGCGGCGCCGCGACACGGCTCCGCGCGCGCGCCGCGGCGCTCGGCATCGCGCTCACCGGCGCGGTCATCGCCGGTTGCTACAACTACAACATCACCGACACCAATGGCTCGACGCTGAGCCAGCTCGAGCAGAACCCGACGCGCGCGAATGTCGCGGCAGCGGTGACCGGCCTCTTCGCCGCCGCGCGCGGCGACATCACGTCGTTCATCTGGCGCGTCGGCTCGATGGGCCGCGAGGGGGTCAACCTCTCCGGCAACAACCAGCCCGATTACGCCGAGCCGTACTTTGGCCCGCTCTCGAGCAGCGAGTTCGGCGGGTCGAACTGGACGAGCGAGTACGAGGCGATCCGCGACGCGGACATCATCATCGATGCCGTCCCCAAGGCCCCGGACCTCCAGCCGGGCGAGAAGGCGGCCACGCTCGCGGTCGCCCAGACGATCAAGTCGCTCATGTTCATGTACGTGGTCGAGACGCGCGCCTTCCTCGGCGCGCCGGTCGATGTCGACCGCGCGCCTGATGCCCCGCCCGCACCGTTCGTCACGGAGGACAGCGTCTACGCCACGATCCTCCACACGCTCGACTCGGCCCGGGTGCATCTGGTGGCCGGCGTGGGTGCCGGAACGAGCTTCCCGTTCACGCTGCCACCGGGCTACGCGAGCTTCAATACGCCGGCGACGTTCGATCAGTTCACCTGGGCGCTCACGGCCAAGGCGCTCTGCTTCCGTGCGACCGCGCAATCGGAGAACACCGGCGGTCCCGGCGCGGCCGCGCTCTACGCCCTGGCGCTCACCGCGCTCGACTCGTCGTTCATCTCGGCGGTGCCCGCGAACTTCGCGAACGGGGTGTACTTCGACTTCGGCCCGGGCCCGGGCGACTTCACCAACGACCTGTCCGAACCGCTCACCGGCGCCACGTTCTTCGCCGACTCCTTCAACCTGACGGACGCGCAGCTCCAGACCGGCGGCGCGCTCGATCAGCGGGCGCTCACCAAGATCGCCCCGATTCCGCCGGGCACATCGCCGCAGGTGCTGGGCGGGATCCCGATCGCCGGCACGCTCAAGTTCACGATCTACCTCTCCAACGGGAACGCCAACCCGGCGGCCCCGATCCCGGTCATCCGCGACGAGGAGCTGGTGCTGCTGCGGGCCGAGGCGGAGATCGGCACGGGCAACCTCGGCGCCGCGGTCACCGATCTCAATACGGTTCGGCAGGGGTCCGGCAACCTCCCCGCGTACTCGGGAGCGGTCACGGCACCCGCGCTCATCAACGAGCTGCTCTACAACCGGCGCTACTCGCTCCTCTGGGAGCAGGGCACACGATGGATCGATGCCCGGCGCTTCGCGGTGCTCAACACGATCGAGCCGGGATGGAACAACGTGTCAGGCTTCTCCAACCCGCAGGTCCCGCTCGTCATGCCGGTGCCGAGCACGGAGTGCCAATCCCGGAACCTCGGCGCCGTCTGTAACCCGCTGCACACGAGCGGCCCGGCAACCGCCCGCATCGGATCACATCGCGCGCCGGCGGCCGGTGTGCTGCGACGCCGGTAACGGTCGATCCTCGGGCGGCACCCAATGCCGCCCGAGGCTGATGGTCGCTGCCACTGACGAGGCCACTCGGGTGCCGTCGGCACCCGAGTGGCCTCGGTCATTCCGGTCCGACTGGTCCAACCACCGCGGCCGAATCGACGCCCAACATCGCGCGGCCGACGGCGTCACGCTCGGGGACGACCTCGCGAACGACGCGGCCGGCGAGGACGAGCACACGGTCGGCGAGGCTCAGCACCTCGTCGATGTCGCTCGCGTACACGACCACCGCCGCGCCGCCCGCCGCCGCCTCCCGCAGCGCGGCATGGACCGCCGCCGTCGCCTGGATGTCGAGTCCCCGCGTCGGATTCTCGGCCACGATCGCCGCCGGCGGCGCGCCGACCCGCCCGCCCGGTCCAGGCGCGCCCCGTGGCTCACGCGATGCCGCGGCCGGTCGCTCGCCGGATGGCTCGCCCGGTAGCGCACCGGATAGCTCGCGCGCGAGCACCACCTTCTGCTGGTTTCCACCGGAGAGCGCCGAGGCGCGCGAGGTCTCGCTGCCGCCGCGCACATCGAATCGCTCGAGCAGCGCCCGCGTGCGCGACCGGAGCTCCCGCCAGCGCAGCCGGCCGCGTCGCGCCCCCGCCCCACGCAGCGCCATGTTCTGGTAGACGGGGAAGCTCGGCACGAGCGCATCCCGGTTCCGATCTTCGGGGATGAACCCGACGTCGGCGGGTGCCTCGAGCCTCCCAGCCGAGACGGAGAGTCGCCCGGCGATGGCGCGCAGCAGCTCGCGCTCGCCTTCCCCTTCGGCGGCCGCGACCCCGACGATCTCTCCGGCGTCGACCGCGAACGTCGCGCGCTCGACCCGAGTCACGCCACGCGCATCGACGATCGTGACTCCGTCGGCCCGGATCACCGGCTGCGCCGTCGGGCCGGACATCGGTGCGGGATGCGACGAGCGGGCGGCATGAATGCCGCCCCTACCGGTACCGGTGGGCTGGCGGTCAGACCAGCGGGCGGCATGAATGCCGTCCCTACCGGTACCGGTGGGCTGGCGGTCAGACCAGCGGGCGGCATGAATGCCGCCCCTACCGGGCCCGGTGGGCTGGCGGTCAGACCAGCCCCTACCGGTATCGGTGGGCTGGCGGTCAGGCGCCGGGTCGCGTGGCGGGTCGCGTGGCGGGTCGCGTGGCGGGTCGCGTGGCGGGTCGGGTGGCGGGCCGCGTGGCGGGTCGCGTGGGGGGACGCGTGGCTCGCGGGGTGGCGGGT
>JAJPIS010000126.1 GCA_021324635.1 Gemmatimonadota bacterium | reverse complement strand
CCGGGAAGTTGCAGGTTCGAGTCCTGCCGCCCCAGTGCGTTCGCCCCGGATTGGGGCACGCAAGTCGGCCTGGCGGCCAACCGGTCGGCCTGCGGTTGCAGATCGGTTGCACTCCCCTCCGGACATGCGCCTCACGCCCGTCATCGATCCTCCTCGAGCACGCGCTCGATCCAGAGATAGCCGCACGACCGACACTGTCGGTGGAGATGCTCTCGCGCACCCGCCCGCGCGGCGCACCAGAGGCGCTGGGCCGACTCCTCGGCGGCACAGTAGGCTGTCCGCCGCTTCTCGTGCCCACACTTGGGGCACCGCCGGACCGCCCCGCACGCGGGGAGGCCCGCCCCGGCCAGTTCGCCCACGGCGAGGGCCTCCGCGCGCCGACGCTCGAACGCCGCGCGCTCCTCGGCCGTCGGCGGCGGACCCTGCAGCGCATCCAGAATGCTCCGCGGCTGCCACGGCGCCGGCTCGCCCTTCCACTCCTCACCGCTTGCCATCGTCTGCTCCGGACAAGAGGTCAGCCACCGCGCGGAGCCGCTGGCCGCGGGCCTTGACGTAGCGACCCGCCTGCCGGATATCGTCCCCGATCCACTCCATCGCCCGGCCCGCATCGCCCGTCAGCTCGTACACGGTGCCCGCCGCACCACGCCGGAACCGGTGGGTGGCGTTCATGTGCACATGGGCGACCCCGGCGCGGCGCTCCGCCTCTCGGAGCATCCGCTGCACGCCGCCGTAGGTGAGCGGCCGGTCGCCTTTCCACCGCCGGCGCGGCGTGTAGAACACCCAGGGGCCTGCGTACCCGTCCGCTGTCCGCCAGGCCCAGGCGACCTGGAGCGCATGCGCGACCTGGGCGGGGACCGGCTGCTCCCGGCGCTTCCCCATCTTGTCGGTCGCGACCGGCCAGGTGATCATCGCGCGAGCGACGTCGATATCCGACCACTGGAGCCTGAGCGCCGCGGCGACCCGAGGGCCCATGTAGTGGAGGATCGTGAACAGCGCCCACGCTCTCCACTGCTCGGCGCGTGACGGATCGAGCGCACCGAGGATCCGGAGCCCTTCCTGCGGCCGATACTCCGCCGTCTCGAGACGCTTCTCGTCCTTGCCCGCCTTCACCCGGTACTCCAAGATCCGGGTCGGCGGCACGAGGTCCCGATCGACCCCAAAGCGGTAGACCAGCTTCACGAGATCGACGCAGTTCCGGATCTGCTTGACCGCGAGCTGCTGGGCGCGGAGCGCTTTCCGGAACCGGTCCAGATCCTCGCGCGTCACGGCGCGCGCCGGCGTCGTCGGGTCCACGAACTGCTCCCACTTCCACCACTGGTGTCGGTAGTTGGTCTGTGTCTTGGGTCGTAGCGCGTCGAACTCCGCGGCGACGTACGTCGTCCAGAGGGCGTGGAGTGTGATCGCAGGCGCCTGGCCGGCCGGCCGCTGCTCGGCCGCAATCTGCGCCGCGAACGCTTTGGCCTCGAGCCGCCCGGCCGCGCTGTCTGGGAACGATCGCGTCCGGCGCCGGCCCCCCTCCCGCCACTGGACCCGGCAATAGCGGCCCGCCGGCGTCCGCTCGCTGAACACCGCGACCGTCGCCCCACGGAGGCCATATCGAGCGATCCGGCGCCGCTGCATGCTTACGCGGCGCTCCCGTGGACCGCCCGTCGTGCGGCATCGCGCGCCGCCGCCAGGTTCGCGCGGCGCGCGATCGCGCAGGCTCGGTACCGCCGCCGCCGCCCATCCCGTTTCGCATGCCCGTCCCGCTCCCACTCGGCGAAGCGTGCGCGGAGATAGCCGCGAGACCGACCGCTCCGCAGCATCGCGTCGTCCTCCGTGAGCCACGTGACGTGGTCCCCTGCGGCCTCCCGCACCCGGTCCACCGTCTGTTCAAGGAGCGCCGCGTCGTGCGCATGTCCGTGTAGCCGGAGCGTGGCCGCCTCGGCGCGGAGCTCCGCGAGCACGTCCACGAGGTCCATCACGCCATCCATCGCCCGATCCGTCACGCGGCGTCCGGGCCCGTAGGGAGCGCGAGGCTTGCGCGGTAGGCGCGGACGGCCTCCACGAGCGCGCTGAGCGCGCTCGCCGCCTCGGCCGCCCGCCGGCCACCGAACGGATCGCCGGGCACCGGATGCCGGACGGTGATCGCGCCGTCGTAGCGCGCGAGGTGGACCGCGGCCCGAACGACCGCCTCCTGTTCCCGCGTCACGGGCTCCTCACGGTCTAGTGACCCTCCGCAATCGCGCTCGGCGGCGGCCGTCGCCGGTCAGCCAACGGCAGTGCCGGATCGTCTCCGGCGTCCCGCACGCTCCGGCGCATGGCCTCGATCGCGGTCGCCGCCTCGTGGGCGCTCAATCCCTTCCGAATCCGCCGCTCGAGCGCGCCGCGCCAAGTCGCAACCGCAGGATGTGCCACGAGCGCAGCGATCTCCGCGAGTTGCTCTTCCGTCGCGGCGCGCTCGTCAGCCGGCTCCGCCGCCGACGGGTCGCTCGCCGCCTCAGGCCCGCCGGGCCCCTCGTGCACCTCAGGCGCGAGCGCCAGTTCCACATCCGCGCGGAGCCCCGATGCTGTCTCCGGGAGCGTGGGCGCGTCGGGCAGTTCGCCGGAGGGCCCGTCGTAGACCCCCGAGGCGGGTTCCCACCCAAGGGCTTTGAGCCCCGCCGTGATGGCCCGCGCCCGCAACATCGCTCGCGGATAGGCCTGCCAGGGCCCGGCCTTCCCCCAGAGGCCAGCGCGCCGCGCGTCCTGCTCCGTAAAACTCGACGTGTACCGATCCCCATTCGGGAGCGTGAGCACAAGGGTGGCGCCGGTCGCCTCATCGCGCCTCCATTGCGCCCGGCCGCCCGCCGCCTTGAACCGGGCGAGGAGGAGATCGGCGCTCACGGTCACCTTGCCCTTGACCAGACTGATGCCGCGGAGCGCCGTCATGGGGCCGATGCCCATCTCACGGCCCGCCAAGATGATCGCGACCGCCTGGCCGGGCGTCTTGATGTGATCCGGCAAGAATCCCGTCGGCACAAGGTGCTGGGCCAAGCGGAGCAGCGACTCAAGCGAGTCGCCACGCTCGTCCGCCGCACGCGCCAGCGACTGCGCACTCGTCGGGACTGGGGCGAGCGCTGTCCCCGTCACCGCTCCGGTCGCAGGGTTCATCGCGTCCCTCCGATGATTGGATCGGCCTTCGCGTAACACTCCTCGTGGGCTGGCGTGTACTCGCAGCCCGGCGGGAGTTCGCCCGTCGCGTCCAGGTGCGCCGCAACGCGCTTGTGCGGTACGTCCTCCTTGACGGTCTGCCGCACGGCAGCGGGGAGATGGTCGCGCGCCCACGCGAGGAGGGCCGCGGCGTCGGCGATCGTCACCTTGGCCGGCACGGTCCGCCGCCCGTAGGTGCCGAACCCCACGCGGCGCGACTTCGCGGGCCCGAAGTCGGCCTGTGCCGCCAGCGTCGCGATCGCGGACCGGAGCATCGCCTCGTGCGACCGCGGGCCCTCGAGGAGCGTCCGGTAGCGCGTGTCGAGGGCGAGTCTCTCGAGGTCCCATGCGCGCTCGTAGCGCGCGATATCGGCTTCGGCCTCGGCGAGGCGCCGGAGGAGTGCGGAGGCCAGGACATCGATGTCCGGGGCCGCCACGCGCGCGTCCCCGCGCGCGATCGCGCCGACGGCCTCGAGCTCGGCCCGCTCGGAGTCATCCGCCGGGACGATCCCGTCGGCCAGGATGGAGCGGACCAGCGCTGGGGCGCTCATGGGAGCGAGCCCTCGAGGCGACGGTAGATGAGCGCGGCAAGCACGGCGGCTGCCGCGATGAGGAGCCAGAGCGCGAAGGCGAGCACGTCGGTGCTCACTCGCCGGCGTCGGCGCCAGTTGCTAGGCATGGGCGACCTCCTGATCCGCCAGGTACGCGACGCAGGCCGCGTGGAGCGCCTCTGGCGCGCCGTCGTAGCGATCGGCGAGCTCGCGCACGAGCGACGGCGCGAGGCCCAGGCGGTCCGCCGCAAACAGAAAGAGATCGTCGTCCGACCACATGGTGCCGTGCTCCTGCGCCTCGCCGAGCGCGCTCCGGAGCGCGCCGACCGGTCCGTACATGCGGGCCACGAAGCATCCGTCCCAGTCGTCTGCGGCGAGCGCGCCCCCGCTCGCGTCGAACGCCGCCAGGCCCTTCCGCACGAGGTCCGGATCGAGATCCGCCCGAACGATGGCCCGTCGGATGGCGTCAACAACCGTTGGATCGATCATTAGCCCCTTCCATGTAGGCAGACGATATCCCGCAGCCGCCCACGCTCCCGGTCGATCACATCGAGGGTCACGCGATCCGTGTCCGTGAGGCGCCAGGCGCGGAGGCAGGCGGCACCGAGCGCGCGCATGACCCGCATCAGTCGCCGTCCCACACGATCGCGTCCGACGCCGCACGCGCACGTGCATCGTCGCAGTAGTCCGCCAGTCGGTAGGCCCGCTCCGACCACGAGTCGTACTCGGCCAGCGCGTCGGCGTCGGGTGCGGCCGGCTCGATCCGACAGGTCGTCGCCCCAGGGTAGCGCGCGCGCACGTCGTCGAGCGCGCTGAAATAGCCACGGCTCGCTGGGTACTCGCCGGCGTCGATCCATCCGCATCCCGGCACGTAGACGCTGACCCGGTGCATCGGCGCCGCAGGCGCCTGTGGATCGCGCGCCGCACATGGACTCATCGCGCGGATTGCGCCCGCGAATCGCGCGAGAACGGCCCGGCTCGTCGTGTGCATCTCACGCGGCCTCGTCCGAGAGTGATCCCAGATCAGCGACGGGCACGAGCGCGCCGATCAGCCTGCCACGCCGGAGGATCAAGACCCGCTCGCGGCCGTATTCGACGCGATTGATGAGACCGCCGAGTAGGCGCCGCGCCTCCGTCGCCTCGACTGCGACTGCGTCCGACCCGTCCCGATTCCGCAACGAGATAGCAGTAGGCATATTGACGCTGTTGACGGTGGTGGTCCTGTTGCCCGGTGCGGAGTCAACTTAGCAGTGAACGCTAAGTAAGTCAATAGGGTGCGTTACGCGAGTCAGCGCGGGGGGTTAAGTGGTGGTGTCGCCAGGAGATGCCAAGGCGCGAGGGCGGCGGATTCGGCAGGCGCGGCGCGCGGCCGATCTCCTCCAGACGGAGCTCGCGGTCCGCGTCGGGGTGCACGAGGTCACGGTCTCGAACTGGGAGCGCGGCGAGCGCGAGCCGGACCTGGAGACGATCGCCCGCATCGCGGCGGTCGTCGGTCGGCCCGCCGGGTGGATCGCCTTCGGGGAGGACCTTGACGGATGCGCCCGACCCGGGGAGGGCGGCGGTGCGTCGGTCGCGCGACCCGCACCGCCGCGCGTGCCCGGTGAGCCGACTAGACGAGGCGCAAGGCGACGCGCGGGCTGACGGACGGCCGGACGCGCTCGAGCCACGCGCGCAAGTCCTCTAGGTCGCGCGCGGTATAGAACTCCGTCCGGACGCTCACGCGCTTCAAGATCTGCCCCCGCTCGTCAACGGCGGCCAACTCCGTCAGGCCCCCGAACTCCGCGACATAGACGTCTCGGTCCATCGGCTCCTCGCAGCGGCCCGTTCGCCCCCCACTGCTCGCCCGCGTCTCTCGACACCAGCGGTGGACATCTGCATGTTGACGAGAGACTCACCTGTTTGCTAGGGAGGGACCATGCGTCGAGTATCGCTCGCGGCGTGCGCGCTCGCCGTTGGCCTCACGAGCTGCACTCGGCCGGCCCCTCCCACCCGAGCGGGTGCGGCGGGACCCCGCTGGACGAGGATTCCGGACACGGGCAGTGACGTCGTCGAGATCGACACGACGGCGGCCGACGTGGGCCGAGCGCGACATGAGGTCTGGGTCCGGACAACGATCGACGGGGAGCGCGTGCTTGTCACCGGATTCGGCCGGCACGTCCGGGCCCATATCCTCATGGAACATCTCGGCGTCCGCTGCCGCTCGCGTGAGGTGGCCACGCGGGAGCAGACCGCGACCGATGTGGACGGCAACGCGACCCTGCATGTGGCGCTCGGCGAGTTCGCCCTGTGGGAACGGCCGGCGCCGGACTCGCGCGCCGAGGCGATCGTGGCCGCGGTCTGCGCCCAGGCCACAACAGCAAAGGGCCCACCGAATCGGTGAGCCCTTGGCGATAGCGACGCGCTCGCTCGCCGCGCGACGCGCTACGGCGTGACGCGGATCCCGCACGCCGCTTGCGGGCCAGCGTAGACCCGACCGCCGGACTCGGTCACGCCGGCGCCCACCAGGCAGCCCAGGCGCGACCAGAGCCCGGTGCGCGGGCGGCCGAGCCTCTTGAAGGCCGCGACGGCCTGTGTCTTCTCGGCGATCGTGGTCCGCGCCTCGCCGAGCGCGGCCAGGAGGAGCGTCTGGGCGCGGGTGAGCGAGTCGATGACGCTCCGCTGCTCGCCGAGCGCCGAGCGGAGATGGAGGTTACTCGCGGTGAGTGCCAGGTTCGCGTTCGCGAGCTCGACGAGCGCCCGCCGGACGCTGTCGGGGACCTCCCGGAGCTGGCCGCTCGGAATGGCCTTCATCGCTCGCCGGGCCTGCGCCGCCTCCGCCTCGGCCGCGTCCGCCTCAGTCCGCGCCGCCTGCTCACGCGCTCGCGCCGTCTCGGCCGCCTGGTCGGCCCGCGTCGCCGCGCGGACTGCCGCTCCACGAGCGGCCTCGAACCGCACGGCATCCGCCTGACTCACGGAGTCCGCGACCTCGGCTCGCTCCCGCGCGACCGCCTCAGCCACGCGCCGGTCTCCGCAGGCTCGGAGCCCCATGCCGCAACTTATGGCGACCAATAGACCGCCGCTAGCGACAAGCGCCCACCGCGGGCCGACCGAGAGCGTGGGCCACGCGCTCACGCTGCGTTCCACTGGCCAGCGGCGACGAGTCGCGCGCGCACGGCGCCCCACGTCGTGCTCTGGATGTGGTCATCGTCGGGCCCCGGTGGCGTCGGGAACTCGTGGCCCGAATGAAGCCGCGGGTGCGCCGCGACGGCCTGCCAGAGCCAGCGCCATGCGGGCCGACTCGTGTCCCACAGGTCATGGCCGTCAACCACTTCGCACACATCGACCGCCAACCCGTGTTCATGCGCGGAGTGGCCAGGCGGCGCGGCCAGCGGCCCACCGGCCCGATACTTCTGGTAGAGTGCGTTTTGCGTCTCCTCGCTCCGGAAGCCCTGGACGACGGCCCACGCGTAGGGCGAGTGAGCGAGGAGCGTGTCCACATCGGCCGCGAAGTCCGCGTCTAAGAGCCCCCGCTCCACATCCCAGCGCACCGGCATTCCTAATCGCCCTCCGCGGGTGGCGCGGGGGGCTTGACCTGCTGGCCGCCCGCCGTGGTGGTCGCGCTCCGCGTGGCCAGCCAGAAGGCGCCGACGGTCGCGCCGTGGATCGCGGCCAGGAACTCGAGCCAGTCCCCGAAGACGCCCATCGCATCGGCCGTATGCGGGACGAAACAGAGCACGACGCCCACGACGCCTGTCGCGAGATCGAGCACCACGAGTTCGGCCGCCTTCAGGTTCACCGACGGCAGGTCCGCAAGCTCGGCGTCCAGCGCCGCCATGAGTCGCTTGACCGCGCTCATCGGTCGGTCCGCCGCCGGCCCGTGCGCGTGAACGCGGTGAGCGTCGCCTCGATCGAGGCGAGCCGCGCGTCCACAGTCCGGCGCCAGGCCTCCATCGCATCGTCCCGCCGGTCCTCGTTCGCGATGTAGCTCTCGACCCGATCCTCGATCTTCTTGACGCTCCGCGCCAGTGTCTCGACCGACTCCGCCACGCGGGCGTTCGTGCGCACGGTGGACGCACCCGCGCGGAGCACGGCGAAGATCAAGCCGAGCATGCTGACGAGCACAGCCACGATCTCGGGCGACAGGGGAATCATGGGGTCGCCTGGCTGGCGCGACGGCCTGCGCCGGTGACCGGGCGGAGCGCTGCCGCGCGCGTGAGCGCGTCGAGCGCCCGTCCGCCCGCCGCGGGTGTCGGCGCCGACTGCGCGGCGGCCACGATGTCGCTCAGACTCGCCCCGGGGCGCACCAGGAGCGGTGCGAGCGCATCAGCCGCCGCGCTCGCACCGGAGGTCCGGAGGGCGCCGGGTACTCGACTCGCGATATACGTCCATGCCGCAGGGCTTCCGTGCGCGGCCTCCAGGGCCACCCACGGCGATGGCACTACCCGTCGGATCCCGGATGCGAACCGTGACGCGAGGCTCGCCTGTGGTGCGGTCTGACTGCCCCGACTCACGTAGGCGCGCGTCTCGTTCTCGTTCGCGAGGTCTTCGAGCGCCTGCGCCATCTGGGCGCCCTGTGCCGGCGACTGCGCGATCGCGAGGAGTTTGTCGCGACCGCCGATACTCGACCACAACTTGCTCACGAGGTCCGCCCGGCCGGTGGCGCTGCCCGCCGTCGCCTGGAGATTGTCGAGCGTGCGCCCGACTGCCGCCTGCGTGTAGACGCGCCGCTCAGGCTCAGACATTGTCGCGACCGTCGTCGCGACATCTTCTGGCGTCGCGGCACTGGGACTCGCAAAGTGGTCGCGGCCGAGCGCTGCCGCCTCCTCCAAGCCGAAGCCCTGCGCAGCCGTCTGCCGCGCCACGCCGTATTCGGGCACGAGCTGGTCCGCCTGCTGGAGGAGCCCGTTGAGGCGCATCCGGAGCGCGCGACCTTCCTGTCGGTTGAGGGTCGCCGTCGAGCCCTGCCGAGCGTCGATGAGGGCGTCGAGCCCGCGTTTGAAGTAATCCAGTTGCCGGACGGACACGCCTGGCCCGGTCGGCGGTGCCAAACTCGGGTTGTGCGCGCTCGCGAGTTGGAGTTCCTCCGGCGTCGGATCGCGGCCAAGGGCCGCCCGCATCCCGGCAATCCAATCCGGTTCGCCCCCGCCCTTGCTGATCGGCGGCAACGGATCACCTTCCACCTCGGCGATCCGGGCGCCCGCCTCGTACGCCGACTTACCGCCGGCCGTGGTGGCAAGCGCGCGGAACGCTTTGACGAAGTCCGGATCGGTGATCGGCGGCGCGCGGTAGGCCACGTCGTAGTGCGGGGCGGCGGCCGCCTTCATACTCGTGATCTGGTCCGCGATATCCTGCGACGTCGATGCCGGATCGACGCCCATCCCGTCGGCGAGTGTCGCCGCGACGCGCTGGAACTGCTGCTTGGCTCGCGCCGCCAGTGCCTCGTCGATCGTCTCGCGCGCCGCTGGCGACTGCCCGCGGAGATAGCGTGCCAGATCACGGGCCTGGTCGGCCGGCATCCGGGACGCGCTCGTGGACGCCGGTTCGGCGGTCGTCACCGCGCTCGCGAGCTGGTCGGCCGCGCTGGGCGGGTGGAAGAACGAGAGGACCTTGCCCGCGATGCCGCCAACCGCTCCGATCAGGCCGCCGGCGACCGCGCCACCGGCGGTTCCGGTGGCGACCTGCGCTGCGCGATCGGAGAGGCTCCCATCACCCGTGCCCGCCGCGTAGGCCCCGCCCAGGGCGCCACCCGTCACGGCGGCGCGCCCGATGCGTCCCAGGACGCCCGCGGCGGCCGGCAGCACCTTGGCGACCCCGCGCTCGATGCCGAGGCCCACCGGCGATGTCACGGCGCCAGCCACGCTCCCAACGGTCGACGCGCCCGGGCTCGCCGCGTCCTCCGCAGCGAGCATCCGGCGCATCGCATCGAGTCGCGCGCCGTAGTCGTATCCCTCCCCGTGGAGCGCGTCACCGATCCCCTGTACCGCAGCGACGGCCTTGGGCCCAAGGCCGAAGCTCACCGTATTCGCCAGGTGATCGAAGAACGCCTGCGCGTCCGGATGCTCCGGATTGATGGGCGCCATCGGCCCGTCATCGGCGCCGACCGCCGGTCCCTGCCCCGCGGCGCGGGAGAAGAATTCCTCTTCCGAGACCGGCGCTCCAGTCGGACGAGCCCCAGCGGTCGATGCATCCGATGATCCGCCGGTCGGCGTACCGCCGGCCCGGCGCATGAACTCCTCCTCCGTGACCGGCGCCGGCGCGCCCGCGCGCTGCGCCGGCGGCGGGTCGGCACCTACCGAGACGCCGCTACCCATCGGGCGTGGTCCTGGAGGTATTGCTGGTATGCGGCCGTGGTCCGCGGGTACGGTTCGGGCTGCGGCTCTAGGCCGCCCTTCGGCCCGAAGAGCGCATCCGTCCGACCGGCGAGGCCGGGATTACTGGCGGCGAGCGGGTACTGCTGGAGATCCTGCTGGAGGAGCCGCGCGTGCTGGGCGCGGAGCGCCGCCTTGTTGATCGCCACCTGACGCTGGAGATCGGCGAACTGTGAGGCCGGGATCGCGCCCGTCTGGAGCTTCTGCACGAAGGCGCTCACGATCTGGTCGGGCGACTGCCGCTCAGACGTCTGCGCAAGTTTCGCGAGACGTGACTGGAAATTGGCCCCGCCAATGCCCGTTTGGAGCGCTTCCATGAGTGCTTGCTGCGCGACTGCGGGGCTCTGTTGCGCGGCGGCAGGCGTGATCGCCTCGAACTTGGCGTAGACCGGGAGTTGGTCCTCGTACGGCCGGAGATCGGCCGTCACCTTCTGCACCTCCTGGTCACTGCGGCCCTGGGTCAGCATCGCCATCTCGGCGTCCGCGCGCTTGATCTGCGCAGCGATCCCCGCGTATTCGACCGCGTTCCGCGCCCCAGCGAGTTTCGCTTCGAGGGCATTCCGCTCACCCGCGAGCGTCTGCGCGGACGCGAGTTGCCTGGCCTGCTGCTCCGCCTCGAATCCTTCGCGCTGCCCCTCGAGCGCGCGCTGCTGGCCGAACTGCGCCCGCTGTTGCGCCGCGCTGGCCAGGATGCTGAGGAGCGCACGCTGCCCTTCCACGGCCTGCGGCGTCCGACCCACATCCATCTGGTAACCTTGGCCCAGATCGACCGTGCCGTGCGGAAGCGTCTTCGTGTACTGAGCGATGACCGCGGTGAGTCCTGAGTCGGGACCCAGGGGATCGGCGCCGGTCGGACTCATCCCTGGCGTTGGCGTGCCGCTTGGTGCGGAGACTGGCGCCGGACCGCCGACCGCAGACGCTGGTGTCGCGACCGGTGGCGTCGCTGGCGTCTGCGGTCCGCTCGCGAGCGTGCGCATCCGCTGGATCACACTCGCCTGGTCGGTGGGGATGCGATCGACCGACACGCCAGGGCGGCGCGCGATCGTGGCGGCGCCGAGCGCCGGCAGTGCGGGCGTCGAGACGTCAGCCGATGGGACCGGCCCACTCGTCGCCGGCGGTGTGGCTGGGCCGCCTTGTGGCGTGGCCGTGAGCCCGGCCGCGAGCTGCGACGCATCGACAGTGGGCACGTCGGGGCCCGACGGCCCACTCGGGGCCTTACTCGCACCCATCATCGCGAGTTGCGCGTTGAGCAGCAGTTGCCGCATCTGGAGCTCCCGCTGCTGCTGGATCGCGTTGGCCGCGCCGCCCGCCGCGCCGGCGATGGCACCCCAGACGCTCATGTGAGCCCCAGCATCGTCAGATAGTCCTGCGCTTGGGCCTGTTGCTGTGCGAGGTTCATCTGCGCCGACTGGAGGCCCTGGTTGAACGTCTGACCGGAGTAGCCGAGGAGATTCGCGATCGCGTTGGTCCGCGCGGCCTGGTCCTGGCCGAATTGCTGGCTCTCAAGCCCGGCCAGGTTCCCGATCGCGCTGTTCGTCCCGGTCTGCCACTGGCCGGCCAGCTGCCCTTCGAGGCCACCCGCGTTTGCGATCGCGCTGTTCGTGCCCGCGAGTTGCGCCTGTGCGATCTGTTGCGCGAGCGTGTCAGCGATCGAGAGTTGGGCGCGACCCGCCGCCGTGTCCACGTCCTTGAGGTTCCCTTCAGCGATCGATGAATCGAAGATGCCGCGCCGCGCCGCGTCCGCGTTCACCGCTTGGATCTGCTGCTGCTGTTGCTCCAGAATCGGCTGTTGGAGCACGGACATCATCTGCTGGACGTTGGTCGCGTTGTACGGATTGGGGTTCCGGAGTTGCCCGAGGATGGCGCTCTCCGCCCCGCCGACGAGTCCGGACGTGAGATACGGGTTGACCTCCTGCCCCTGCGCCTGCGCGAGACTGGCCGCAGTGCCCAGGAGCGGCGACGACGCGTAGGGGTTCGGATTCTGGAGGCTGCCCAGGAGGAGGTTCTGGACCGCGCTCCCCATGTCATTCGCCGTCTGCTGTTGACTGGCGGCGACAGGCGGTGTGGCGCCGTAGCTCCCGCCCGGCGCCGCAGCGGTGAAGGGATTCGCGCCCACCGGTGGGGGCTGTGGCTGCGGGCCCGTCTGCGGGCCGGGCTGCGCTCCAGGGCCCGTGACCGTCGAGCCGCCGGTACTGACCGCTGGCCCATAACCGGGCGCGCTCCAGCCGGGCTGGCCTGGTACCGCGGACGTGACGGGCCGGTAGCCGTTCTGCGGCGTGGGCGACCACACGGAGCCGTTGGTGTAGCCGCCGTTCGGCGCCGCACCGGCGGCGGCCTGCGGGACCGGCGGCGGCCCGAAGGACGACTGGGGACCGCCGCCGGGCGCCGGTGCCGGATAGGGCATCGGGTATGCGGAGACGGGCGCGCGATAGGCCGGCGCCGGCGGACGCGGTTGCCCCGCCCGCTGCATCTGGGCGAACGTCTGTGGCGCGCCCGGTTGCGGCGGTGGCCCACTTGGAGGCCCGCTGGGCGGTGGCGCACCGGGTTGCGGCGCCTGCGCAGGCGCGGGCCGGAGGGGCGGCTTCCAGCCGCCGTACTGCTGCGCGAGCGGGCTATAGAAACCAGCCATCTCAGTAGCCCCCGAGCCCGTTCAGTTGTCGGAGCCGCTCGGCGAGGCCGACGGCCGGCGGCTGCCCCTGGAGCCCATAGCCTGGCGGCGCGCCCGCCATCCCACCGCTCGGCGGGAACATCGTGCGCTGCGTCCCGCCGAGCGCCGCGCCGAGCGTGGGATTCGTGAAGGGGGCGGCGGTCGGTGCTGCGCCCAGGGCGCCTCCGCCGCCGGCCGTGACGCCACCCATCGTCTGCGCCGCGCCAGGCATCCCGGTCAGGTGATCCGGCCGCGTCGTCGGATTGTCGAAGAGCGTCCCGGTCCCCGTGTTCCCGTAGCCCAGCCGGTTGAGGATCATCTGCGGCACGTTCGACGTGACGCCGCCCATCCCGGGCTGATAGGCGGCGCTCCGCGCGGCCAGCCCGTTGAGATCGACGCCGCCGATCCCCTGCGGGCCGCTATTCGTTGGGGTGAGGTAGGACGTCGGGTTGAACGCATGCGGGCTCACGCCCAACATCCCCGAGAGCTGATAGATCGCCTGATCGCGGAGCGGCGAGAGCTGGCTCTGGCGCGCGAGTTGGTTGGCGGCCAGCGCTTCCTGGTCCGCCATCCCGCGCTTCCCGAGCGTGTAGCTCTCCTTCTGCGCCTGGCCGGCGAGTTGGCTCTGGTCCGCACCACTCGCGAGGCCCTGGATCGCCTGAAGGCCGAGCAGAACTGGGAGAGAGATGCCCATTACGATTCGCTCCGGAAACTGTGCCAATCGACGGTGGCGTTCGCGGGGGCCGCCGTGCCAAAGTTGAGCGTCATCCCGCTCACGCTCTTCGCCGTGACCCACACGGTCGTATTCCAGTTGGGCGTTACCGTGACCCCGTAACTCGTATCGACCTCGGGCTGCGCGAACGTCACCGCGAGTGTCGTCGCGCTCGCGGTGACGGCGACGTTCACGGCCGTGCCGGCCGCGGTGAGCACGCGCCGTCGGAGGACTGCGAGTTGCCGGGCCTCGCGCGCGGCGAACGGGCCGCCGGAGCCCAGGGTCGCCGGCGCTGGATCACTGGGCATGAGCGCGCCGGGCCATGCGGCGCTATTCACCCATGGCGCCTTAGGCAAATCGGCGCCCGTAGTCAAAGCCGATCGTGCGGATACCCATGTACACGTTCTGGCCGGATGGGTTGTTCACCGGCGTGTCCGTGATATCGACCACGACCGCCTGTCCGCGGCCCCCCGTCTGCACGCGGTAGGTACGCGGTGAGCTATCCGGCTGGTTGTTGAACGCCGGCCGATCGTTCGGGACGGTCGTCGCCACCCCCTCGGTCGGGTAGGTGGTCGCCGTCACCTGGCTCGATGCCGGGTTCACGAGTTGCGCCTGCACATCGACCCAGCGCCACGCCTTCTCGCGATCGGCGAGCGGGGCGCCGGACTGCGGATCGGCGCCAAACAGGGGCCGTGTCCGCACCTGCATGGTGTACGGCGTGCCGCCCGTGCCATTCGAGAGCACGTCGTCCTGGCCCAGCCCGGGCACGTCGAGCGCGCGCACGAACCCGTCCGAGCAGCCGACAAAGTTCCACCAGCGCCGTGTGGTGTCGTAGCCGCCCGCCGCGCACCCGATCCCAGAGAACGTGAACGGGTTCGTCCACGCGAAGGTCCAGGGTCCGCTCCAGCCCTGGGTCCGGTAGTTGTAGACGAGAATCGGGCTCCCATAGTCGCGAGCCCCAACGAAGTACACGGTGTGCTGCGTCTCGTCGTGGAGGAGTGTCGTGTAGATCGTGCCAAGACCGGCCGCGACCGTCGAGAGTTGATTCACGAGTGCTGGCGAGGGCCAGAGCGATTCGATCGGCTTCGAGATCTGCTGGAGAAAGCCGAACGGCGTCACGACGTACGCACCCTGATTGGCGGCCAGGACGGCGAAACTCTCGACGTTGAGGATCGAGGCGGCTCCGACCGGACCGATCGCCGCCGAGAGGCTGGCCGTCCCCGTCTGGATCGCGATGTCGTTCTGGCTCCAGCCGGTGAATGTCGAGAGGCCATGCGCGTGCCCGATGACGAGGCCCGGGCCGTACGCGTGGAGCGCGGTGAGCACACTCTCGCCAAACGTCCGAATGACTGTGTTCCCACCCGCGCCGGGGACCGACGGCACGCCGCAATCGTCCCCGCTATCGAGACTCGACCAGTACAGCGATTGACTCGCGGCCGTGATCCCGAAGAGCCGGCGGTTCTGGACGGTCACACTCGCGAGCGCGGGCGGCGAGGCCAGTTTGGCGACCGTGTTCGTCGCGGCCGTGTACTTCCAGAGATTGCTGCTGTCGGCGATGTAGAGGCACTCGGCGCTGCCGTCCGTGAATCCGGCGAGCCGCACCGTGCCCGAGGTCGGGGCGCCGAACGGCCCTCCCGAGGCGGCCGTGAAGTTGAGCGTCACGGGGCCCGACCCAGCGATGACGAGCGGCGCGAGATAGAGCGTGTTCGCCGCGACGACGCAGAGCGACGGGATGGACGAGCCACCGGGCGTCGGCCAGACGTAGATCCCCTGCACGGGCCCCGCGAACGGGGCGCTGTGCATCCGCTGCGTCCCGTTCCGCGGCGTGACACCGCCAAAGAGCGTGAACTTGGCGTTCGCGGCGATCGTGATCTCGGTCGGCCCAATGTGCGCCGGGTCGGCTGTGGTATTGAGCCCGGTGAACCCGGTCTGGGTGTCCTCGACGACCGTGCGCGGCACGAGACCAGTCACTCGCCCCAGTCGAGGGGATTATCGACAAAGCCGATCGTCTGCGGGTCCGTCGAGATCCGCGCGAGATCGGCGAGCAAGTCCGCGCGCGCCTCCGCCGCCTCCGCCTTGAGCGCAGCTGACGCCTCAGTCTCGGCCGCACCCTTCATCAGGAGTCGCGCGGCGCCCGCCAGGGCGAATATATCGTCGTAGTCCGGTGGCAGTCCGACCGGGACGCTGTCGCTTGAGAGCTGGTCGAACCGCTGCGGCCACCAGTTGACGAAGATCGCGGTTGCCTGCGTCGACGGCGCCCCAGGGACCGTGATCGCGCTCCCGCTCCGGAACCACACGAAGTCCTGGATCGGGACGATCGCCGTCTGGAGCCAGTTCCGCGCCTCGACGTACTCGTAGCGGAAATTGTTGAACCACACGCCCAAGATCCGATACATCTGCTGGAGCGTGTCGCCCGAGCCGGTCGAGAGGGCCGAGAGCGGGATGACACCGTTCGGGTCGGTCGTCGGCGTGAGTTGCGAGATCTGGTAGTAGGGTGCCGCCTGGAGGATCGCTTTCCACTCGCGGGCGTGTACCATGCCGAGCCGGCGATCGACCTCGCCACCGGCCGTGACATCCCAGCGTGGCGACCCATAGGCGTCCGCCAGGTTGAGCACATCGGTCCGGAGTTGCCCGCGGGTCGCCATGCGGGGGCTCAGAGCTCGCCTGGCGCGCGGTCCTTCGGCAACAGGTGCTTCCGTTTCCCCGGCTCGCGCTGCGCGACCCGCACGACCCGGTGGCCCAACTCCTCGCCGATCGACGGCGCGAACGTCGGCGCGATCTCGGCTGCGTATTCGATCGACGACTCGGCGTTCCGGAGATGCTGCGTGTCGTTCCAGGCCCGGATGTTGGCCATCAGGGCACGGACCTCGTCGGCGTTCGTCCCGCCGTAGCCCCGGAAGCAGGCCAGTTCGAAGTAATTCCGCGCGTCATCCACGGAGCAGTCCGGCGGGAGATACGCGAGCACATCGCGCGCATCCTCCTCGCTGGTCAGCCCTTGCCGCACGGTCTCGCGCCGGCTGTCCACGTCCGACCACTGGCACATGATGGCCCACGCGCCGCCGCCCGTATTGAGCCACTTGAGCGAGAGCCGAGGCGAAACGGCTTGGAGACACCGGAGAATCTGAGCGGGCGGCGCCGGGTCGCCGCGTGGCGTGACGAGGACACTCATAGGGATGCAGGAGGAATGGCGCGGGTCGCCATCGGCGCGCGGGCCCCGTAGGGCCCGCGGCCGAGCGACGGCGATCTTACCGCAGGATGAACAGCTCGGCCCCCACGATACCGCCGACCGCCTGGCTCGTGACCGAGCCGCCGGCCGTGAAGACCGCGACGAGCGCATCGCCTGGATTCAGGGTCCGCTGCGCGTCGGTGAGGGTCGTGAGTGCCGCGAGCGCGAATGTCTTCTTCGCGGTCTGCGTCGAACTCGTGATGTCCTGCGCGGCCGTCAAGTTCACCGCCGCGAAGCCGTTCGTGGAGTCCAACTTCTGAATCTGGACGGTCAAGGCCGACGCACTGGCCGCCAGGATCAGTTGGTCGATGAAGCCCTGCCGGAACCACTGGAGCCGGGGCGACAGGCCCAGGTTCACCGTGGTCGTCGTGCTGTTGGCAATCGTCGGGAATGGCACGGACTCCGTGTTGATCTGGCTCCCGTACTCGCCCGGCTGCTCGGCGCGATCGTTTCGCATCGTCATGGGTTATTCGCCCCGATCCGCGGGACCGGCCTGGGCACCGCTGCCCGAGGGCCGGCCTCGCGTCTCAGGGGGCGCCTCAGATGACGTGCGTGAAGCGGGTCGGATCGTTGTAGCCCACGATCGATCCGTGTGTGTTCCGCTGGAGGCCACCGAAGTTCCAGTACGAGCCGAACGACAGCTCGTAGCCGTCCTGATCCTGGATCCACCGCCAGGGACCGGCGCCCTCGTAGGAGAGCTTCACCCAGTCCAGGAGATCGACCCAGGTGAGCGTCGGCAGGTGGAGCAAGTAGATCGTGCCCGCCGGGCACCAGTAGTCCTCGACGAGCGGAATCCCGGCGATCGACACCGCCTTGAAGCCGCCCTTGATGTCCACCATGTCTGCAGTGCGGAACTGCCGCTGGCCGATCATGGTGGTCGCCAGCATCTCGGCCACACCGGGTGTCGCGATCAGCAGGAACTCGCTCGGCTTGGCCTGCGCGTCTTTCCCGGACCGGCCCGCGATCTGCCTGGCGAGCTGCCAGATATCGAGTTCACTGACTGTGTTCGCGTTCCCAACGTTCTGGCCGGCCGTGAGTTGAAGAGCGTCCCACCGCGGATACGTCCCGGCGGACCCGCCCGAGATGCCCTCGAAGGTGCCGTACGCGCCCCCGCGGTTGGTGACGGCCACCAAGCCGAACGGGTAGGCGGCGTAGGAATCGTCCGAGGTCGTCGCGGGGACGATGATGTCGGTCGCGACGGCGGTCCCGATCGACGTATCCACGCTCACCGTCGCGTTGTCGCCCGAGTTCACGACGGAGAGAATCTTGGCCTTGCCGCGGAGCGTGGTCGCGGCATATGGCGTCGCCGGCGCCGAGCGGACGGCGACAAACATGCCCTGCGCGAGCAGGAGGCCGCCTTGCCCCGCGCCGGAGATGCCGTAGGGCGAGGTCACGACAAACGTCGTGGCATTCGTGACCGACGCGATCACGGCCTTGATTGCCTGCCCGTCGCCGTGCAGGACTTCCTGCTGGCCGAGCCGGCCCAGGTCGGTCATCTCCTGCATGATCTTCTTGGCCAGCGGCACGTAGGCACCTTCCCGCGCCTCGGTCGCCATGAGGGCGAGCGCGTCCACCTGGCGCCGGACGTAGGTCCGCGCCACCTGGAGCGACGCCTGCTGCTCCGGCGCGATCGAGGAGACGGGCAGGAAGCCGTTCGCGCTTGCGGTGAAGCCGACCGGGCGATCGACGATCACATCCCAGAACACGCCCTTCCCGGCGAAGCGCATGTTCTCGGGGCCGCCCTTCGTCCCCCGTCGCACGTTGGCGAGCAGGGCAGTCATGAGCGGAAACGTGTTGATCCGGTAGTTCGCGTACACGTTCTTCGTGAGTCCGGCGAGGCCGGTATCAGTGAGGTAGGTCGGAGTGGCTGCCATGAGAAGAAGTCCGAGTGTCGTGGCGCCTGGCCGCGACGCTCAGCCGCTCGACCGCGAGCCGCACGCGCTCAGCGCGTGCCGGCGTATCGCTTGTCGAGCTGGGCGAAGAAGCGTTCGTTCGCTTCCTCGGCTGAGCGGGGCGGCGGCGGGGCCGCGGGGGTGTCGCGCGTCGGTCCGGGTCGCCCCTGTGGGGCGATCACGCGGGCCTCGCGCTTCTTGGCGAGGGTGAGGGCGACCTTGGCCGCCTCCACCTGCCGACGGAGGGTGGCTTTCTCGCGATCGTCGGTCGCGGCGCGGGACTGCACGATCTGCTCAGCCCAGGGGGTGAGCACCGTGTCAATGATCCGCACGACCTCGGGGAGCCGCTGCGGCGGAACCTTCCCGTTGACCAGGAGGGGCGCGGTCAAGAGGGCGATCTGGCCGTAGAAGGCTTTCTGCGTCACATCATCCTGCGGGAGACTCTGCGCCAAGCCGGTGATCCGGGGCGCGATATGCTGCGCCACGAAGGCCTCCGACTGCGCGCGCGTCTGTGACTCCTGTTGCTGCCGATGGATCGCGGCGATCTCGGCGTCCTTGGCTGCCAGCAACGCCTCGGGCGTGTGCTGCGCAGCGAACGACGCCTTCGCCGTTTGGTAAAACGCATCGTCTGCTAACACGCGCTCGAAAAACGCCGCGTATTGCTGATTGTGCGCGGTCAGGTCCGCGAGCTGCGCGCGCGCCTGCTCCGCCGCTTGCCGCGCGGCCAGCGAGTCCTGCTCGCGCTGCTCATTGTACTCGCCGAGTTGCGCCTTCCGAATCAGCTTGTCGAGCGGCACTTTCTCGAGCGTCTTGCCATTGGCGGCATACGTGACGGCCAAGGCGGGGAGTGCCTCGAGCGGCTTCCCATCGGCGCCATAGACTACGACGTCGCCGATCGGCTGCTTGCTCTTGCCGGTGGCCGTCTCGGGCGCCGCACCAGCCGAGGCCGGCGCCGGCCCACTGGACTTCCCGGCGGGTGGCGCGGCCTGTTCCGCCAGGACGGCTTCGATCGCCTCGATCTCCTTGGCGTCGGCGAACGCGCCGTCCGGCCGGTGCCACTTGCCATGCTCGTCTTGCGAGTAGCCGGCTTCGCCGACCGCCGACTCCGTCTCGAGCAACTCCGCCAGTTCGTCGCGCGCGGTCGTGTCACTGTTTGTGGCATCGGCGAGGCCGTCGCTCGTGCCGATTGGCGTCGTCGGGACAGCTGCGCCGGGTTTCGGGTCGTCGATATCGTGGAACAGTTCGCGCGCGGCCGGCGAGTCGTGCTTCCAGTTGGCGTCGTCGTTCATCCACGCGAGCGCGTCCGCCGGCGCTTGGCCGGCGGTCGATGGGGCGTCTGGCATTGTCAGGTCACTCTCCCGTCAGCAGCGGGCGCGCGGCTCGTGCTGAGCGAGTTGGTCACGGCACTTGCGCGCGGCCGTGGGGGCGCAGGGTCTGACGGAGGCGCCTAGGCGTCGGACTGGCCGAGCGCGGCGTCCTCGGTGTGTTCGATCCGTTCGGCACGGGCCAAGTCGTTCGCTTCCGCCAGCACTCCGTGCCGGCGCTGCAGTCGGGCGAGCCCCCAGTGGATCGCCCAGGCGACGGCAACTAATGGTTGCCGCCAGGAGGGGGCAGGATGCGTCGCCACGATGCGCTGGCACCGGGCCGAGATCGTCTCGTCCGGGAGACCGCCGCAGACGACGTTCACGAACACGTCGAACGCGACGAGGACGCGGAGCGCATACGCGGTCATTGCGGGGCCGTCCGCTCGAACCGGGCCGCCGTTTGGACATCAAAGCGGCGTGTTATTTGCAGCATCTTGCTGGCATGAGATACCATGATGATCCCAAGGCCTATCAGCACGAGTGGTATCTGGCTCATCGCGCCGAGTGCATCGCGCGAGTGAAGGCGAGGCGCCTACGGTTGCAAGCAGCGCGTCCGCCGAAGCCGCCCGTTGACCGGGAAGCGCAGAGACAGAAGCGCCTGGCCGCCTTTCGCGAGTACTACGCGCGCAACCGAGAGCAGATGCGCCAGCGCGCTCGTGACACGGCGGAGCGGGCGCGGTTACGGCTGGCCGATCTGAAGGCGAAAGGCTGTGTGATCTGCGGCGACACAACGCCGTCGCTTTTGGACTTCCACCATCGCGATCCGGCGACCAAGTCATTTGGCATCGCATCGGTGACCCGCTGGATCAACAACGAGGCACGTCTACAGGCGGAACTGGCGAAGTGCGACCTTCTGTGCCGCCGTTGCCACGCGGCGCATCACAGTCCGCTGCGTAAGCGCGACAACGGGCGATACGCCTGACCTACTGAGGCTGCGTTCTTTCCCACCTCGCAGCCGCTTGTAACTGATCCGGCAGTCCGATCTGCGTCATCGGCTGCGAGGCGACCGGCGAGGACGGGCCGATCGGAGCCTGGGCCGGTCCGAGCATGCGGGCCGGACCGATCATCCCACTCGCCGTCGTCTGGCCAGGCAGGGCGCCGCCCGACTGTTGAGGGGGCGCCTGGGGCTGCGGCTCGCCCGGCGGGAGCGCCATCCCCTGCGCCTTGAGCTCCGCCTGCTGGCCGAGCCGCATCCAGCGCTCGTACGCCACCGCGCGCACCTGCGGCGGCAGCGAGTCGTTGAAGATGAGCTGCCGTTCAAGCACGTCCTGATGCTCCGCCTCGTCGTCCATCCAGAGGACCGGGAAGGCCGCGTCGGTGCCCGTCCGGCGGATCGCCTCGGCGATCCGGTGCGCGCGTGCCGTCTGGGCATCGTCCGGCGCCTCTAACGACCGCACCATCGCGAACGGCATCCGCCGCCGGTATTCCTGCGGCTGAATGAGTCCCCGTGAGAGCATGTCGTCGAGCACCGCGAGGCGGAGCGACCGCGGCATCGGCATGAGCGTTTCGGGATCGACCCAGACCTGGGCCGCAATATCCAGATCCTCGCCGGAGAGCAGGCGGCCCAGGTCCGGTCGGTCCGCGCCCTCGATCGCGATCATACGGGGCAGGTCGTAGTTGGCCTGCATGATCGCCAGCGTGATCTCCGCCCATTCGCACATCGCCCGGCTCGCCGCGTTCACGAACGGCGCGAAGATCCGCTCGACCTGCTCACGCACCGCGAGGATGGCGCGGCCCGATTGGTCTCCCGCAAAGCTCCCGCGCGTCGCGTCGTTGCAGCCCGTGAGGTCCTCGATCTCTTTGGTCTCTTGCGCGAGCGCGCGCTCTGCGGACGTCGAGATGTCGAACGGGCCGATCGGCTGGATCACCTCGGAGAGCGGTGTGCCGAGTGGTGCGTTCACCTCGTAGAGATTGAGCGTCCCACCCAGGAGCGTCTCGCCCTTGAGCACGCCGCCCCGCCCCAGGAAGTTGGCCGAGGCGCCTTTGCGCAACGCTTCGATCCATTTCGACACGATGGCGTTGATCCGCATCTGCGCGTCCAGCCAGTCGACCATGACGGCCGTCGGGTAGAACGACGGGTCCGTGCTGCCATCGGTCCAGCGTACGAGCGGAACCCGGCCGTACGGCAGCGGGATCGGCGGCACGACGAGCTGCTGGCCGACGGCGACCATCATGAGGCCCTTCGGCAGGAACTCGCTCCGGTCGCAATAGACCGTGAGCCGGACGACCGACTCCTGCTCGCGGAGCAACTCGTCCGGCTGCGGGAGCACGTAGCCGTGGCGCGCCGCGGTCACATGCTGCATGTCGTCGGACGTCTCGCCGAACCCCGATTCCTTCGCGACGGACGCTCCGTGTTCCTGGATCGCCTGCGTCTTGGCGATCACCTCGCGGACGACCCAGATCATCGGCGGGCGATTGCTGGTCGCGTCAGGTGAGACGCGCACCTGCTCGATCGCCCGCACCTTGGTCCGGACGTCGCCCAACGGGAAGCGCTCACCCGGCCGCTTGCCGAGCGGGAACTCCGCTACCTCCGGCCCAACCACGCGCGGCACCTGGTACCAGGGGCCCGCATCCGGATCCCAATAGAGCTCAAGGAAGGTCACGCCGTCGGTCCCGGCGCGGCGTCCTGCTTCGAGCGAGATCCCCGCCATGTCCTGCTCGTGCCAGGACCATTCCAGCGCGACCTGGTCCGCCTCCGCCCGCTGCATCGCCTGTGGATCGCCGGAGGCAGGCGTACAGTTGAACCCCGGCCGCTGCTCGGCGAGGATCTGCGTCCGCATGTCCAGCGCCGGCTTGATCTTATTGCGGACGGTGCGCACTACATCGCGCGGCTTCGCAGGCTCACGCCACGGGCCGAAGCCGATCGCCGACACCCATTGGTTGCCGTTGTAGAAGAGCCGATTCCGCTCGACCTGGTGGAGCGTCGCGTAGACCCCCGGCCCGTAGCGTTGCCAGAGGGATTCGGCCCACCGGACCCAATCGTCAGCGACGGCCGATCCTTTGAGCAGCGGGAACGCCTCGCCGTAGAGGCCGGCAAGTGCCGCTTCCGTGTACGACTCGTCGATCGGGCCGCCGGTCAGGGTGCCGTGCGCGCCAACCCGTGGATCGTCGTCCCACCCATCCGCGTCATTGTGCAAGAGCGCGGTCGTCGGCGCCTGCTGCTCCGTCGAGAGCGCCGCCTGGTCCGCCGGATGGTCGTGCGACGAGAGGTCGCGCGCACCCGGTATCCGTTCGGCCTCAGCTCGGAGTCGGGCAAGCCCGTCCAGTCCATCCTCCTCACCGAAGAGGAGGCCGTCCGGTAGCGTGGTGGGCGGGATCGTCACGCGGCGGCCCTCACGCGGCGGTCAGCGCGACGCGGACGGCGGACCAATCGCCGTATTGCCCGTAGAGCTCCTGGGCGCGCTGGGCGAGTTGCTCTTTCGCCCACGGCTCGGACTGCTCCGCGATCCAGAGCCGGAGATCGAGCGGCATGGCCTCCGGGCTCGGCAGGACGGGCGGGGTCGCTCGCGCGGTCGCCGCCTGGCCCTGCCGCTCCCAGTGCGTGAGCGCGCGGAGCACCAGCGGCTCCGCGCGCCACCAGAGCCAGAGGAGCCCCGCGACCCAGACACAGGCCGCGAGTACTGAGGCCACGCTCAGGAGCGGAGAATGCGGACGATATACGTGCCGCTCGCTGGGGTGAGCGAGCCGGCGGTCGCGTTCACGAACGTGATGGCGAGCGTCCCGGCGGCCGATACGCGCGCGCCGACGATCCCGGTCCCCGCCGTCTGCGCGGCTGGCGTGGTGACGACGACCGTGTCGCCCACGGCCAATCCGGCGAGGGCGGCTGGGGTGAACGTCTGCTCCGCCGTCGTGGCCGCCGCGACCGCGACGGGCGTGAGCGCGACCGCGATCGACTGCGGGATGCAGTTCAGGAGTGCGTTGATCGCGTCCTGGACCAAGCCCGCCTCGTTGTTCCCGGCCTGCGGCACGTAGCCCCGGTTGACCATCGCTTGCTCGAGTGCCGTGACGGCGGCGACGTTGCTCGCTGACTGCTGGGTAGCCCACTGGCCCTGCGGCATGTGTAGAGACTCCTAGGTGATGGTGGTGCGGACGGACGGCCGCTGCTGCGCTAGGCGGCGACCGCGTTGTGGTTCGCGGCGGCCCACGCCATGACGAGCGCGAGGTTCGCGGCCGAGATGAGCGACGGGAGGCAGATGATCGCGCGGAGATTGCACTGCGCGCTCCCCGAGGCGCCGTTGAACCCACCGGCGCAGAGTACGGCAGACGCGTTCGTATTCGCCGTCCCGATCGCCGCGGTCACGATCGCCTGGTTGGGCACCTGGATGCCCAGCGGCGTCGTGCCATTGAGCGTTGCCGAGACCTCGCGGTATTGCGTGGCCGCGGTCGAGACGCCGGTCGTCGCGGTCGCCAGAACCTTGCCGCCTTTGGCCGCCCAGACGTTGCTCCCGCCCCCCTGGTTGATCCCGAGGAACTCGTTCGAGGCGTCCCCGATCGCGGCGATATACCCCGTCCCGGTCTGCGAGCCGGTGAAGGCGCCGACGACGATCAACGTGTAGCTACCGCTGATGTTGAGGAGGGCGCTCGCCGACTGGAGCAGGTTCATCCCGCCCGCGCCGGTGAAGAAGAGCGAGCCATCGGCCGCGACGGACGGCTGCTTGGCGAGCGTCGCCTGGGCGAGCGAGAGCGAGTGCCCGGAGACGTCATTCCAGTTCGCGACCGTGCGCTGGGTGCTGAGCACGATCCCGGTCCGGCAGTCGAAGAACCCGTTGACCGTGACGCCGAGCGCCGTCATGAGCGTCGTGATGTCGCCCGGCGTGCCGCCGCCCGCGCGCACGTAGGCCGCGCCGGCCACCGTTCGGACTGCGAGGACACTCATCAGACTAGCTCGCGCTCCCGGATGGGACGCGCACCGCCCGGACCCACACCCGGTCGGCGACGATCAACGTGTCGGTCCCGCGGAGTTCTGCGTGCCAACAGCGCCCGGCCTCATCGCTCGCCACGCAGAGGCTATCGGCGTGGACGTGCCATGCGCCGCGGAAGTAGAGCGGCGGCCGCCCGGGCGCGCGGATCACGAGCCGCGCATCGGCGCCCGGCGAGAGCGCGAGGCCCATCACGGTGCCGCCGGTCGCGCTCGCCCAGACGCCCGCGACGAGCGCTGCGACGAGGGTCAGCGTGGGCACGGCGCGCTATCCCCGCTGACCTGAGAGCTCGGCGCGGGTGAACGCCGTGATGCTCCCGCCCGCACCCACGACGATCTGGAGCACGCCCACCTTCTCCCCGTTGGGCGAGGCGAGCGTCGAGGTCTGGAGCGTCCCGGTCGAGAGCGGCCCAGTGCCGCCGAACGTCTGCCGCTGCGTCTGCTCGTCCCTGAACGTTGACCAGGCGGCGGTGGTGACCGTCCCGCCGGTGAACGTCGCGGTAAGATCGATCGTCGGCTTGACCATCCCGGTCAACTGGAACTGCGCGTAGTAGGTCCCAGGACCGAGCGCCGTATAGATCCCAGCCGCGATGTCAGCCGCGAGGTCAATCAGCCGCCGGCCCTGGATCGCGGACCCTTGGGGCGCCGCGTTGTTGAGGCCCGCGAGATTGGCGCCCTGCGCGGCGCTCGCGTCCGCCCAGACGAGGTATTCCTGCCGGCCGAAGAGCGCGCCGTTGACCGATTGCTCGTAGTCGTGGAGTAGGTGGACGTAGGACGGGATCGTCGGCATGGGATCTCAGAAGCCGTAGGAGAGTCCCCCGATCGTCTCGGGGTTGGGATCGTCAGGATCGGTGTCGTCCGGGTCTCGCGGCAACCAGTGCGCGGGATCGCGGTCCGGCCCGACCGGATCGGGCGTCACCGGCTCGTTCGGCGTGTACGGGTGGGCAGCCATGAGGTAGCGCACCGTGTCGTACGGGTCGTCGCCGCCCCGGCCCTGTGCGTCCGCGTGCACCTTGAGCACGTCTTCCACGTTCTTGGGATCGACTACCATCCGCTCGAGACAATCGAACGTGAGGCGATTGCCCGGCGTATCGAAGAAGCGGAGCCGCGGCGTCTTCGTCTTGCCGTCCGCGAGCCGCCAGCCCAGCCAGAGCCGGAGGTTATTGAGGCCGAGGACGCGCCGTTGGTTGGCCTCGGCCATCATGATGCCGTACTCCGAGAACAACTCCATCACGGATGGCGTCCGGTCGCGGTGCCCACGCGAGCCTTCCTGGCGCGCATAGTTGTCGCAGACCACATTGGCGAGCACGGCCGGCGGGACCTGCTCGACGATCCGGCGCGCCACCTCGTCGTAGCGATCCCGCTGCCCGTGGAGCGAATCACAGACGTACGCCCGACCATCGGGGCTCATGGCCGCCCAGGCGAAGCACCAGCAGTGTCCGAACCCGATATCGAGCGCGCCCCACTGGTACCACCAGTCAGGGACGGCTCGCGGCGGGATGAGGTGCACGGCGCGCGACAGCTCATCCAGGGCCATACCTTCGCCGGCATCCCAGTCGCCGTCCAAGAGCTGCCGGCGCTGCGTGTCCGGCAGGCCACGGAGGACCGCCATGTACTGCGCGTCATTCGCATAGATCGGATTGTCCGTGACCTTGCTCGGGATGAAGCGCCGCGCGAGGCCGGTCGTCGGATCGCGCGCGACGGTGCGGCCGCGATCGGTGGCCACGATCATCCGCTGTTTGAGCCACGCATGCGCCTTCCCGCCGGGGTTCGCCGTCCCGCGCGCCATCCGGATCAGCGCCGGATCCGGGGAGCGGATCTCAGCGAGCATCTTGGCCCACGTCAACTCGTCTTTGAGATTCCCGAGTTCGTCGAACCCAACGAAGGTCCACTCGCGCCCCTGGTAGCGCTTGAGGTCAGCATCGTCCTCGAGGTAGCCGATCTCGACGAACGCGCCGGACGGGAACCGCCACTGACTGTCGCCGCCGTGGAAGGTGGCGCCTACGGCGCTGTAGTACGTCTTGCAGCGCGCATGGATCTCTTTGAGTTCGTCCCACTTCTCGCGGAGCAGCAATCCCTTGAAGCGCGGGTGCGCAATCTGTTGGAGTGGGGCGATGACGAGCGATTCGGTCTTCGCCCCTCCCTTCGCACCGCCATAGAGCACCTCGAACTCGGTACTCGCCACGAACTTGGCCTGCGGCGCCGAGAGGGGCCGCCAGAGGAGCTGGCCCGCGTCGCGTCGCATCCCGTCACTTCGAGCTGACGTAGAGCTCGTCGAAATCCCAGTAGAGGAAGGGTGTGACGTTTGGCGGGCTGTTATGGCCGCCGCCGTAGGTGGGTTCGAAGCGGATGTAGCCCCAGTTCTGAGAGTCCGAGCCCTGGACCCACTGGACGTTCGTGGCGTTCACGCACTCGTTGCCGTCGTTCATGATCCGGCAACCGCCGTCCGCCGTGCTTGTGGACGATTGCGGCGTGAATAGGAGCTCGATCGTATGCCACGTGCCGGCCGTCGGGCCTGCGAGTTGCCCGTTGGGGTCGGCCCGCGCCCAGCTCGTCGGGTTGCCGTCGGGGAGGTTGCGGAACGCGAGCGGGAGCCCGTTGCCCCACTGCTGGAGCACCTGGAGGTACTGGTCGGCCTGGGGCGGGTTATCGCAGTGCCCACCGATCGCGTCGTTCTCGTTCCCGCCGTTATTGCTGTTGACGAACTGCGGCTCGCAAATCTTGGTGCCGACGTTCCCGTTGTTCGTCCAGTTGGGGGAGTACCGGACGCGCATCCGGATGTAGAGCGTTTTCCCCGCGCCCGGGAGCGTGAAGCCGAAGATCACGGGCGCGAACCCGCCGGGGAGGGACGCCGGATAGAGCACGCGGAGCCCCGTCCCTTGGCTCGGGGGGACCGGCACGAGTTGGTTGGCGTCCCCCGTGGTCGTGAATGAGCCGTTCGGGGGCGAGACGAGTTGGAAGACCGAGCCGCCCGTCATCGTCTGCCCGTTGGCCGGGACCGCCGTCAGGACGCCCGTGTTGAGGATGACGGTCATCCCACTGGGCTCGATCGACGTTGGTGCGGCGGTCGCGGTCACGGCACAGGTGGCCGTCAGATTCGGCGTGACGCTCGCGACGGTCGCCGTGATCGTCGCGCTCCCGACCCCAGCCCACGTCACGAGCCCGCCGGCGGAGACCGTGGCGACCGCCGTGTTGCTCGACGCGTAGGTGACCGTGACGCCCGTCATCGGGTTGTCGAACTGATCGTCCACGGTCGGGACCAGCTGCACGGTGGTCCCGGTCCCCGCCAGCGTCACGGCGGTCGGCGCGATCGTGAGTTGCGTGGGGACGGGAGTCGCCTGGACCGTGATGACGGCGGTCCCCGAGATCGCGCGATTGGTGGGCGCCGTCGCGGTGATATTGGCGGTGCCGGGCGCGACGGGCGTCACCGTGGTCGCAGTCCCCGTCGCCGGGCTCACCGTCGCGACGCTCGGCGTATCGCTCGCCCAGTTGACGCTGGTCGCGCCCGAGGGCGGTGACCACGCGCCCGCGTCCCCGACGCCACCCGTCGCACTCGTCTGCACGAGCGCTTGACCGCCCGCGAAGGCCGCCCCGCTCGTCACCGCGCCGCTGGAGGCGTCCCCCATGTACCAGCCGGCCTGAATCCCGCTGTCGCTCGCGAGCGGCTTGGTCCACTGCGACGATTGCGCGGGGAGCGCGCTCGTGTAGAGCGCCTGACCGTCGTGCGTGGCGGCCTGCGCCACGGCGTGCGCGTTGAAGCCCTTGTTCGTCGTGACCCGACCGTTCGCGCCGCCATCGGTATTGAGGGCGGCTGCCCCGGTGATCGCGACCGTCGCCGTCGAGGTATGCGAGCCGTCGTTGAAGAGGTTGCCGGCCGAGTCGAAGAACGCGACGATGCAGTGCCCCGCCGCTTGGTCGTACCCGGCGAACCACTCGATGTAGTTCCCGTTCGCCGGGAGCGCCGTCTCGTTGATGAACGCGGTGGGCGCAGGACCCATGCGGACGCTCCCGGTCTTGTAGGGAGCGCAGACCAACTGCACGAAGGCAGTACTGCCGGTCTGGAAGTAGACCTCCCACTTCTTGTTCGTCCCGGCCCCGTCGGAGTCGATCGCCTGGAGCCCGACACCGCTATTGAGGCCGGCCGCCCGGATCGCATCGACCAGGATGCGGCCCTTGGTCCAGAGGAGTGTCGTCGCCGCCGCCACCCCCGGGATATTGGCCGAGAGGCCGAACCCGCCAGCCGCGTAGACCGTGACGTTGCCGTTCCCGCTGCCGCCGAACGGATTGCCGTACTGGTCGGTCTCGCTCGCCGACTCGATGATCGTGCCGGTCGAGATCGTGGCGTTCCCAGGTGAGACGGCGATCGCCGCCAGAGCGGCCGCCGCGCTGCTCACCGAGACGGAGGCAGTCAGGTTCGGCGTCACGCTCGCGACCGTCGCCGTGATGGTGGCGCTGTGGCCACCAGCACTCGCCTGGACGACGCCCCCGCTCGTCACGGGGAGGTTAGTCGTGTCCGTCGAGGACCAGGTGGCGACCGAGGGCGACATCGCCCCACCCCACTGGTCCGCGAGCGTCACCGGGATCTGGTGCGGCAGGGCGTCGTTGAGCGTGATCGACCCTTGGAGCCCCGATTGGCCCGTGAGCCACGTCACGATCGCCGTGTAGGCGGGGAGCGTCGTGAAGCTGAAGTCGGCGTACGGGTTCGGGAACATCGGGAGCCCGTCCGACCGGGGCGTAAAGCTCTGGAGCCAGTTTTCGGGGCTGCGGAGTTGCCAGCAGGTGAAGTGGTCTGGCTTGGCGTTCGCCTGCTTGACGACGTTCAGGAAATTCGTGTACGCGAGCCCCACGAGTTGCTGGCGCTGCGCAACGCCCGCAGCGCCTGAGCCTTCGAGCATGTGGTCCGTGACGTCGAACTCGGTGATCGCATAGCTCGCACCGGTCGCCACGATGCTGTTGAGCCAGGCGAGCGTATTGGTCGTGTCGAACGACCCGCCTGACGTCTGCATCTCCTGGCAATCGACGTGGCCTTCGATGCCGACCGTGAGCTTGCTCGCGCTGAGGCCGATCCCGGCGAAGACGGCGATCGCGGCGTTCGCGAGCGACAGCACCGCCGCGCGCTGCGCGCTGTCCGCCGTTGACTCGCCGTGACCGTTGTTGATCGTGTACTTCCGTGCGCCGGGATCGCCGGCGTACGTGTACTTGAGCGCGCGCGGGACCCAGTTGTTCGGCGAGGGCCCGAGGAAGCGGTTAAAGAAGCCCTGGCCGCTGCCGCCTAAGAGGCATTCGTTGATCGGCGTATAGGTATCGACCACGCCGGACTCGGTGCAGAGCCAGAACTGGGCGTTCGGCGGCGCCTGGTTCGTGTTCGCCGCGAAGCACGTGTAGGTGTGGCCGCCATTCGTGACGATCTGCCCTGGCGTGTACGCGGTGGTCGAGCTCCACGCCGTGATCGTCGCGACCGGGATCGGCATCCACGCGGAGATATTCCCCGCTGGCGGCGTGTTGACGTTCGGCGTCACGCACGCGTAGTTCACGCCGCCAGACGAGACCACCTGCCCCACCGTGTAGTTGGTCGCGCTATTCCACGCGGGCCCGAGCGGCTGGGGATTGAAGAACCCCGTGGTGAGCGCGACCATCGTCTGGAGCATGGTCTCCGCTTGGGTCGCGTTCGTGACGAGGCTCGCGATGCCGGGATAGAGACTCCCCGAGCTATCGATGCCCTCATCGACGATATACGTGACGCCGAACGCCGTCCCCTGCGCCTGGAGCCGCGCCATCTCGGGCGCGAACTCTAGGAAATTGGTCGTCACCCCAGAGAGGCCCGTGTTCGTGAACGACCCGCTGAACCAGTGGGAGTGCCACTTCTCGAAGGCGACGATCCCGCCCGCGCCCGCCGTCTGCGCGTAGTTCTGGCTGTAGTTCGGGTGGCTCTCGTACGAGTCGTTGATCGAGACGCCGAAGCGGGTGCCGGCCGCCGCCGCCGCTTGGGCCAGTGTCGAGAAGCCGGCGTTGATCGCGAGCGTCGTCGGCACGGCGGCCGGCGTCGTCACGGTCGCCGTGCCGCTCACTGTCGTCCCGGTTACCGTCGCCGTGATCGTCGCGGCGGCGCCCGTCCCGACGCCAGTACAGAGTCCGGTCCCGCTCACGGTGACGCGTGGGTCGCTCGTCGTCCACGTGAGAGCCGGGGTCGGGCTCACGATCGTCCCGAACTGGTCCTTCACCGTCGCCTGGAGCTGGACCGTGCCGTTCTGGGTCGTGATGCCGAACGTGGCCGGCGCGAGCGAGAGCGTGCTCGCCTTGGACGTGGCCTGCGCGGCGGCGCCGACGCTCGTCGCGTAGAGGAGCTGCGGCGCCTTATAGCCCACGGTCACGTAGATCGTGTACTGGCCGGACGGGGCGATGACGACCCGTGGCTGCGTGACCTTCCCGGCCGAGACCCCGCGGAGGATCGACACGCAGCCGGCTAGGTCGTGAACGTCGGTGTCACGAGGAACTGACCGCCAAAGGGCTTCGAGACGTTGCCGGCGGCATCGACGAACTTGCACTCCCACGTGAAGGCGCCGCTCGTCGTGATCTGCCCAGCGGGGAAGACGATCGTGAATTGCCCGGTCCCGGGCGGCCCGAACGTCATCTGCCCGTTGGTCGTCGTCGCCTGGAGGATGATCGCGCCGCCGGGGGTGGCCCGCACCGCTATTTCGCCCGACGCGTACGTCGTGAGGTCGGGGACGGGTGCGACGCCCGTGACCGGATCGACGATCGTCGGCGTCCACGTGTACGTCTCGCCGACGGTCGCGACCGGTGCGGCGAAGGTGAGGTCAGCTATGGCTCCTCCTCGGTCGCGACGTCGGGCGCGAGGCTCGGGTCGGGTGGGAGCGCGGAGTAGGGCAGGACGTGCGTGGGCGCCGGCGGGGCGGGCGGTGGCGCGTCCAGCGCCGGCAGGAGGATCGTCATCGGCTGGTGCTCGACGACGGCGCCGACCGTCCCGGAGAGCTCGAGCGATTCGCGCGGGCGCCCATAGACCCGGTCCCAGACGGCGCACCACATGGCGTGGAACGCTTTGGGATCGGTCGCGGGATCGGTGAGCGCCGCCTGGACGCGCGCGACACACGCCGGATCGTGGATGAGCCGCTGGAGCGTGCGGACCGCTTCGGCTTTGGAGGCGAGGCGCGGGCGCGGGGCGTGCGAGCCGCCCCCGCGCTTGAGCGCGCCCCCATGCCGCTGCGGCACCAGGTGACCAGCCGCCGGGCCCGGCCGGTCAGCCGCCGCGCGAGGGGTCAGGGCAGTGTGATCCCGGCCGCGCGCGCCTTCGCGACGAGCGAGGCGACGTCGGCCTCCGCCGCTGCGACCGCCGCCGTCGCGGCCCGCTGGTTGTTGTGGTAGACGAGCGCGGCGGCCACGGCGCCGGCGAGCACGCCGGCCACGAAGACGATCAGGAGGGTGAGCATGACGGAGGGCTAGGAGGGTGAGACGGCGGTGCCGTGAGGAGCCCGCGGAGGACGCGGATCTCCGCGCGGAGCTCCGCGCGGAGCCCGATGACCTGGCGCTGAAGGCCGGCCAGGGTCGTGTGGAGTGCGCGGACGGAGGCCAGGTAGTCCTGGATGTCGGCCTCGGTCTCGCCGGCGGAGAGGCAAAAGCGCATGGGACCAGCTCAGCGACCGACGCGCATCTGCATGATGCCGTTGCCGCGACGGAGACTCGACCGCGTCGAGCCTTTCGCCGCCTTGTCGGTGTGTGCGGTCTTGGGGAGCGCGCCAGAGAGGCCCTGCTCCTTGGCGAGCTGCTTGACGCGCGCTCGGACGGCGTCCGGGTTGGCTGCGTGACCGGCGAGTCGGATCGCCGCCTTGACCTCATGGGCGCTCCGGACGGGGAACGAGCGATGCGGCCCGGCGAACTCGCGCGACGGGATCGCGCGGCGCTGGGCCGCTGAGAGGTGCTCAGCGGCCATTGTGGGGGTGCCTCGGGTAGATGTGGCGGACCGCCCGGCGCCGACTTACGGCAGCGCGGGGTCGTGGAATCCGTGCCAGACGGCTGGGAGTGGCGTCGTGGGTGACGCGGGTCGCTCGTGGTCCAGCGGCGCGCGCGTCCAGCTCTGCGGACTGTGGGCGAGATGGGCCCGGACGAGCGCCTCGAGCCTCGGGCTGCAGACCGGGCAGCCGCAGAGGACGGAGCCGGACGGCGCGTAGCGCTGGTTGTCGGTCATTGCGCGTCAGGCCGGGGTGGATGCGTCACGAGCGTGACGGGGCCAGCATGGTGAAGTGCCCACGCCCAAACGGCGTCACCGCCCCGCGATGGATGCTCACCGGGCTCTAGCCGTCCGCCGGCGGGGTCGCCGACCGGTGCGGTGCGCCGACCGCCCATGTCGCTGCGTCGCCTCAGCGGCCAGGCATCCGGCCGCGGCGCGGGTTGCCGAATCCGGCGCGGCCCTCGCGCGACTGGTGGATGGCAAGCGAGGCGTCGGCTACCCCACCGCCCATGCCAGCGTCGTGGCCGGGACTGAATGTGTGGCCAGCGAGCGCGCCACCGCCGCCCGCGAGTGGCACGCGCGGTAGGCTCGGTGCCGTCGGCAGCGCGATCGTGGGCAGCGTGATCCCTGCGCTTGGCTTCGTGCGGAATCCCATGGTGCGTCTCCGGCGTGCGCGTGGGGGGACTAGTGGACGAGCTCGAGCTGCGGCAGCGGATCGTCGATCGTCACTGGCGCAGCGCCCGGCTCGCCCGCCGCGACCGGCTGGGTAGCCTCATCGCCACCGTGGGCGGCGGCTGCCGCAGCCGCCTGCTGCTTTTGCTGTAGCCGCTCGAGTCCCTCGGGCACGAACAGCCCGCACTCGACGGCCGTGGCGAAAAACTCGTGAAACGTCTGCTCGATCGTCCGCGCCGTCGCCTCAGCGTGGGCCTCGAGGGCGTTGGAGACGAAGACGGATATCTCCTCACGCGTCGGCCGATCGCTATCAGCGCCGAACGGGCGGCGCCCGCGGATGGGCGGCCGTGGCGGGATCTTTGACATCTGGGCACGTGGGGTGTGGGGACCCGGTGGGAACCGGCGACGGGCGCGCGGGGCTGGTCTGCGCGTGGCGGACTCTGCCTAGATTAAAGCTACTGACAGCGCGCAAGGGCACGGCACGTAAGACGTGACGCCCGAGCGGGTTATGCCGCCCGTTCGCGTGGCTGTCGTCGCCGCCGTTTGGGTGGTGCCTGCGCCGTGGGCGCCGTCTGGTCGTGGCCGCCGAAGGGCGCGAGGTCTGCTGGCCAGTGGCCGTGGTGTGCGTGGTAGCGCAGGACGGCCGACATCGGCCGCGTGCAGCGCCAGAGCTCGGAGTGTGGGCAGGCGGGCCGCATGTGGGCGCCCGCTGCGTCCATGTGGATCGCCCGCCGCTCAGGCTGCCGCGGGGCGCGCGGGTGTGTCACGCCCGCCGCGTGGAGTTGCGCGATGAGGTCGATGACGTCCCCGCGGCGGAGTGGAAGCCGGCGCGCGGCGATCGCCAGCAGCAGTGGGAGGCCGGGGAGATCCGTGAGCGGCTGGCCGCTCGTGTGGGCGACGTACAAGATCCAGTTGGTGGCGTTGCGCTGGGCCACGTCCAGCATGCCGAGGAGCAGCGCGTAGACCTGCTGGAGCGGCTCGGCCAGTCGCGCGGGGTCGCGGCGGCGCTCGGCGTGGCCTGGGGTGACGAGGACGGCCCCGGGCCGGACGGCGGGGTCCATCTCGCAGATGCAGCGGCGCGCCTCGCGCGCAGCCGCCTCGCGGCGCTGGTACTGCGTGTACTCGTACGGGTGGTGCGCGCGCTTGACGCGCCCGTGCTGGGCCGGAGAGAGCGCGTCGGACGGCTCAGTGGCTGATGGACGACGCCGGGGCCGTCGTCCATCAGCCACGGAAGACGGCATTAACAATTCCACGCTGCGTCGTCCGCTTCGATTGTCCCCGATCCTCGCCCGGGGGCCGACCCCGCTCAGGCCCCAGCCGAGCTGCGCGAGCTCTCCTTGCATGTCCATCCCCGACGGGGCACTGGGCGCCATGCCCGGGGCGGCGCTGCCGTGCCATCCTCGGCTCGCGACCCGAATCGCTCATGCCCTCACCCCGACCGGGATGTACCGGGACACACCCGGTGCGGGTCGCCTGAACTCACGAGCCGAGGCACGGCAGATCGCGCGCAATCGAGCGTGAGCGTGCCAGGTGTCATAGGTCCCTAAATCTCCCTCTTGCGCAGTGGGGGCATATGCCCTATTTTGCTCCCACGTGCAGGACGCGAGCCGACGCGCGCTGAGTCGTCGGCCCCGAGGGCCCGCGGGTGACGGGTCGAGCGACCAGGAGCCCCGATATGTGCAGCACCGCCGTCACGATCACCGCCGACGCCACGACCGTCCGCGTCGCCTCCCCGTACAACCCCGATTTTGCCCCCGCCGCCAAGCGGCTGGGCGGGCGCTGGGAGCCGACCACGCGCACCTGGCTGTTTGACCTCCGCGACGAGGCGCGGGTCCGCGACCTCTGCCGGCGGATCTACGGCACGGACGGCACTGTCGCCACCGGCGACCTCGTCACCCTCAGGCTCACCGCGACCTGTGACGTCGCCTCCGACGTCCACGGTGGCCTCTACGCGGCCGGCCGGCAGATCGCACACGCCTCTGGCCGCGACTCCGGCGCTCGGCTGGGCGGCGGAATCGTCGTACTGTCCGGCCGCGTCACGAGCGGCGGGAGCGTCAAAAACTGGTACACCGTGATGCGCGAGGGCGCCGTCGTCCTGATCCGCGACGTGCCACGCGAGGCGGCCGAGCGCGAGATCGCCGAGTGGACGACCCGGGGGCTGGGCTCCGCCGACATCGTGCCTGAGCAGACGCCCGCCGCGCGGCCGATCGCGGTCGACCGGGCCGCCCTTGAGGCTGAGCGCGCCCGGCTCCTCGCGCGGCTGGCCGAGATCGACGCGACGCTCGGCGGTGATGCAGCACCGGCGCCGGCTGGCACGCAGGCGGCGGCCGTCGCGGCGATCGAGCCCGGTGCGCTGGCGCTCGGGCAGGTGATCGACGGCTCGCTGTTCAAGCCCGACGCGAGCCCGGCGCCCGCAGGTGCCCGCTGCGCCGTCTGCGGCACCACACACCACGTCGCGTGGATCGCGGGCGCCGGCGAGGCGCTGTGCGCGGCACATCAGGACGACTACTGAGCGGCGAGCGACACGGGGGCGAGCCGATGCGCCCCCTAGATCCGCCATCGGCCCCGAGGAGTCCCGGGTGTGGACCCGACCCTGTCTGTATCTCCCCGAGGAGACTGAGCGATGCCACGCACCCGATTTGCCGCTGACCCGCACTTCCCCCACCGCGCCACGGTCTCCGAGTGGGACGACCTGCGTGACGAGTACGTCGAGACCGAGTACTACGCACCGCCCAATGGCGGGTACGTCCGCTACGGAATCGACGGCCGGCAGATCTGCGAAGGGCTCTGCTCCTCCGGGCCGACGCTGCTGTGGTACCCTGCTGACGGGCCGCTCGTCGATGTGCTCCGGCGCGAGCATCGGCGGACGCAGGCGCAGGTGCTGCGGTGGTACCAGCGTGACTACCCGTGGGCTCGGGGGGCCTGACCCGTGCGATCGATCGACGGCTACCTGTCCCGCGAGGTCCAGATCCTCTGGCCCGACGCGCTCGTCACACACGACGACGAGACGAGCTATCAGCTGGAGCGCCCAGGGGAGCCACCCCTGGGCCTCGGCCGACACTACCCCGAGGCACGCCAAGCGGTGGCCGCGCTGCGACGGGCGGAACACCACCGGCGGCGTGCCGCCGACAGCCAAGAGGAGGGCTAACCCATGATCGCACGCATCGGCATACCTGGCAGCGTCCACCACGCCTGGCAGCGGTTTACCTCGCGCCGCGAGGCGCTGGCGTGGATCGACCGCGCCTATGACCGGACGATGGCGGCCAACCCCGCGATTGGCTGGCTCGAGAGCGGAATCCTGAGCGAGCGGAAGGCGGCGCGCATCCGCTACCAAGACGGCACGCGGGTGTACGGCGAGACCTACGATCCGACGCCCGAGGAGGAGGCGGCCGAGCGGAAGGCGTTCGAGGCGGCGCGGCGCGCATACCTGCAACGCGCGGACGCGGTGCCCGTGGACGCGCGCCTCGATAGCGCAGTTCCCGGCGCACACGGGTGGTAACAGGTGCTTGCCTGTGACGCGCGCTCGCGCTGACCCCGATCCGCGCGACCTGCTCCGAGCGGCGATCGACCGCTCGGGGCTCAGCGCGCGCCGGTTTGCCGAGGACGTGCTGACGCGCGACGAGCGCACGGTGCGCCGCTGGCAAGCGGGCGCCGTCCCGATCCCGGCCGTCGTGCTCCGGCGACTCACGCGCTACCTGGCTGGCGGGTAGGCGTGCCGCGCGCAGTCGAGCAAGACGTTCAGCAACCAGGCCACGCTCTCGGAGTGCGGGTCGTGCCGGCTGCTCGCGTTGTATCCGCGATGGTCACGGAGGTAGGTGGCCACAGCTTCAGCAGCCGCCTTGAGACCGCCATTGGCATGCTCTAGAGGGATGCCGTCGTACGTCGGCTCCAGCCGGCTCGCGAAACCCGTACCCCGCCGCGTGCCGAATCGCGCCGCGACGGCCCGCTCCTCCTTACTGCGCCGCGCCGCGCGATTGTGCTGTGCTACGTCAACCATCATGCGCTCCTATGCGTGAGGCGATGCATCACGCCGCCTGCTCCGCTAGCGCCGCGCGCACGGCTCGCGCGACCGCGCGTCCCATCGGGAGCGGGACGCCCTGGGCGATCATTTTCAGTTGCTTCTGCCGCTTGAATGGCGAGTCAGGCCCGAAGAACTCGGGCGGGCATCCCTGACGCCGCAACGCCTCCTCGACGCTGAGCGATTCGATACGACCCTTCATACGCGGACGGCCGCCGGCGTGCGACGATGTGACGGTCCGCGCGTATGCCGCTGGCTCGAGCGCCAGGGTTTCGATGCGTAGCGGGCGCACCTTGGCACACCAACGGCGCCCATGCACAAAGGACCGCGAGCGGTCCTGCTCCTGCCCGAGCCAACGGGCGTTGAGCACATGGCGGTCGCAGATGTAGTCGTCATGCGGAAAGGTCGGCATCGGCGCGGCCGGTACGTCGTCGATGAGGCGCAGCCGACATGGTTACGCGGGCGAACAGTGCCACGTTCTCGGCCTCTAGGGCGCGGATGAGCGCGACAGCGCGTGCCAGATCGGTTGGCGCCGCCGCGATGAGCGCCAGGTCGCCGTCCGGCTGGTGCGCGCCCGTCTGGGCGCCATAGTCCACGCGGGCGATCGTGCCACCGCTTGACGCCTGCGCCACGAGACCGTCGTGGTACTCGGCGTCAGCCGGCGCGCCCATCCACGGGCCCGGCGTACAGGCGGCGAGCCGCGCGGCGACGGCCGCCAGCCACGCCTCCGTCTCCGGGTCGAGCGGCCCGCTGGGCGCCTCGCGCGGGGCGTCGTTAGCCATTGGCGGGCTCCGATAGTGGCTTCACGAGAGTCAGCAGCCACCGCAGGTCGTCAGGAGCGTGCGCGATCAACTCTGCGACCGGCTCGGCGAACTCCGGGTGGCCTTCTGCGATCGCGAGTCGCTCCGTAACGCCGCGATCGATGTACCACGGCCCTCCGGGTGCGCGGCGACAGCGGCGTTCAATCTCCGCGATCCGGTCAGCTTGCGTCTCAGCCATTGGCGGGCTCCGGCGGATGCCGAGTACCGTCGGCGCGGAGCACGAACGAGCGCCAAGTGCGAGTGCACAGAAACGCGCGGTCGCCGTCGGCGACGCACAGGTGCTCTACGACCCCAGTACACTCCATGTCGCGCCACGGCACGGGCTGGCCACATCGGCCGCAGACGGTCCAGCCAGGGCCGACACTGATCGTCTCAGCCATTGGCGGGCTCCTGAACCTGCACGACACGCATGAACCGACCGCAGATCGTGCAGCGGTTGCCGGCGTAGAAGCCGTGCCGAGGGCACCTGTAGTTGGGCTCGTCGCCCCACTGGTAGCAGCAGCACGGCCCGTCCGTCGTGCACTTGTGAGTCTCAGCCATTGGCGGGCTCCTTCACTTCCCGAACCGGACGACACAGCGCCGCATCGAGCGCGGCCTCTACGACGCCGGCCATATACGTCTCGGCACCCTTTAGCCGCCCCTCTAGCGTGATCGGCAGGTTCGGCGTCGCATGCAGTGTGGCGATCTGCCGCAGCGTCCGCACGGACACTTCCAATACGTCGAAGTCACGGTCACGCTGATACGACAGCATCATGCACTCGCTCAGGGATCAGATGTGAGAACCGAACTTCTAGTCAGCTATGGCAATCGTTGCCACTACCCATTGTCCGCCAGCACATACGCTACCCGCTCCTTCACGAGCGGCACCGACTCACGCTCGCCGACCTGGATCATCTCGTCTAACAGCCCGAGCGCTGACCGCTGGAGCGCGACGACCGTAGGTCGGAGCGCATCCCTTGCGGCAGCCCTCGCGGCAGCCCACGCGGCATCCCCCGCGGCATCCCCCGCGGCAGCCCTCGCGGCAGCCCACGCGGCAGCCCCCGCGGCAGCCCTCGCGGCAGCCCACGCGGCATCCCCCGCGGCATCCCCCGCGGCAGCCCCCGCGGCATCCCCCGCGGCATCCCCCGCGGCAGCCCTCGCGGCAGCCCTCGCGGCAGCCCCCGCGGCAGCCCACGCGGCATCCCACGCGGCAGCCCCCGCGGCAGCCCTCGCGGCAGCCCACGCGGCAGCCCACGCGGCATCCCCCGCGGCATCCCCCGCGGCATCCCCCGCGGCAGCCCACGCGGCAGCCCACGCGGCAGCCCCCGCGGCGCTCGCTTTCGCTCGCGCTGTATCGAGCGCGGGTTGGGCTACGCGCGCAGTCACGGCGTCGACGATGCGGGCCGTCGCTTCGAGCGCTTGCGCTTCGGCCGTGAGTCCCGCGAGCCGGAGCCACGCTGGGGTCTGCACGCGACAGAGCCAGTCGAGCGCCATCCACGAGCGCGTCAGCTCGTCGCCCTGGCCGGTCGCCGTGCCCAGCACCTTGACCGTGTAGGGCGCCAGCATTTGCCGGTCGTCGTCGTCCATCGCGTCGTTCCAGTTCCGGAACCACACCCCGATCACGGGCGACACACACTCCGGCCGGTCCGAGTGCGGCAGGTTCGCCACATAGGCCGCAGCCTCCATCGCGCACATGCCCTGCTCGCGGCTCGTATGCCCGCCCTTCGCCAACCGCAGCACCGGTGTCAGCATCGTGCCAGCGCTCCCGTATATGAGGTGTCACTAGTTCGTGTCATGGTACCCGAGCAGCCGGTCCAGCAGCTTCGTCCAGAGTTTCTTGAGCCAGGCGATCATGGCGCCTTCACCCCGAGCGCCGCGCGCGACGCCTCAACCAACGCGTCGAGATAGGTGGGCCGCGGCGTGATGAGGCGCTTCCACCATGGCAGCGCGCGGTAGCGCGCCCACACCCGGCACGACGCCTCTGCGACCGCCAGTGCGCGCCCGAGATCCGTCATACGGCCCTCCCGGAAAGCCAATCCGCCACGGTCTGCGCATCGCGGACGAGGAGGTACGTGACGCCCGAGCGGTGGCACCATTGCTGGAACTCGAGCTGCTCCGGCCGCTGCTTCGAGCTCCGGCTCCTCGGGTGCTTGCACTCGATCCACGCTTGGCCGCGGCGCGGCGAGAACGTCAGGATGTCCGCCACGCCTTTGGTTTGCTGGGTCTTCCGCACCTGCGAGAGCCAGTAGGACTTGCAGCCCGCGAGTTTCAGGAGCTGCCACACCTCGCGCTGCAGGTCGCCCTCGTCGCGGCGGTCCAGCGCGCGGACTCGAATGGCCGCGGTCATGGCTCCCCCGGCACCGGGGATCTCCACGGGTGTCCTGGCCAGAGGACAGCACCAATCGCCCACCGCGAGCGTTGAGGCCACGAAACGCGCCACAACCGCCGGCGGGTAGTACCCTGTAACCGATTGTAACCGATATTTCTTCTCAGACGTAAATCCCGCATGTGTGCGCGCATATGCGAACTTTCCTTAGTGGGCGCCCGGATTGGTTACAGCGGTGACATCGGTTACAGCACTCCTGGCGGTCGTCCAGAGGAGCCGGACCCCGAGTCGGATCTTCGCCACGCCGGCGGGGAGCCGCCGGAGTTCGACCGGGAGCCCCCGCTCGCCCAGCCGGCGACCGAACATCTGCGCCGTCATCGGCCGCTCGCCGTTCTCCTCGGCCCACGCCCGGTACGCCTGGTAGAGCGCGCCCGCCGGCGTCTCGCCGCCCTCGGCGCACCGCTCTTTTAGGAACTGGCCAACGATATCCGACTCGGCGCGGTAGTCGGCCGTCGCACGCTCGACGCAGGGCGGCTGCCGGAGGCCCGTGCGCTGCCAGAGGAGACACCCGGCGACCGTCCACGCGAGGATCCCAGGCAGCTCGGCGGCCAAGGTCTCGCGGAGCGTGTCGTCCCGGTTCTCCCCCTCGAAGCGCACGTCGAAGGGCACCAAGTGCACGCGGCGCCACATGCCGTAGTCCGTGGCCGCGATCTGCGGCCGATGGTTGGCCGCGAGCCAGAGCTTGAACGTCGGCTCGAACTCGAACTCCCGGCCGTAGAGATACCGCGCTGTGACCGTCGAGCCGCCCGTGAGCGACTTGATGACCGACTCCGCGAGCCGCGCCCGCTCGCGCCCCTCCTCGGCGCAGACCATCCGCGCGCCCGCAAGCCGCGCAAGATCGGGCCGCGGCCGCTCGACGGGCTGCTCCACGAACGTCGAGAAGTCGGCCTCGAGCCCGTAGCCGCCCCGGAGTTTCCGCTGCGTCTCGAAGAGGATCGTCTTGCCATTCGCGCCAGCGCCGTAGCAGAGGAAAAAGCACTGGTCCCGCGTGAGACCCGTGAGCGAGTAGCCGAGCGCCCGCTGGAGGAACGCGACTAAGTCCGCGCGACCGGCTGCGATCTCGCTCACGAACCGCTCCCACCGATCGCACCGCGCGAGCGGGTCGTACGCGACGGGCGCGACCTTCGTGATGAGATCCTCGCGGGCATGCGGCCGGAGCTGGCCCGTCCGGAGGTCGATCGTCCCGTTGGCGACGTTCAAGGCCCACGGATCCGCATCGAAGGCATCGGGCCGAATCGCGATGCCCTCGATCGCCTGCGCGCACGCCTGCATGGCCCGGAGCCGGCTATGGCTCTCCGAGGCCTGCGCCCACTTGGCGAGCGCCTTCCGCGCGTCCGCATCGAGCGTGTGGGGCACCTCGCGGTAGATGTCCATGGCCGTCGCCTGACACCGCCGCTCGACCTCGCACGTCTCGTCCAAGGCCCAGCGCCGGCCGTCGTAGACGTACCACGCCTCCTGCGCCGGCACGTAGCGCACACTGTCGCCGTGCGCATACACGAAGCGCTGGGCGTTCCCGATATCGGTGAGCGCCTGGGCCCCGAGCGACGCCACGACGTCGCGCATCACGCGGTGACCGGTCCTGCGCTGGAGCGCGAGCCCGCTCACCCCACGCCCGGGCCGTGGTTGCAGATCGGTTGCAGATCCAGCGCGCGTTTCGCGGGATATTCGGGGGTATTTCGGCACGATTCCGCGCCGTCTCCCCCCGCTACGCCCCTTCGATCACGCAGAGCTCGCCCCTGGGTGAGCCGGGAAGTTGCAGGTTCGAGTCCTGCCGCCCCAGTG
>JAJPIS010000120.1 GCA_021324635.1 Gemmatimonadota bacterium | reverse complement strand
TCGTTCCGTACAGCGACAATTTCTTCGCCGCGCTCAACGGCGCGGTCTTCAGCGACGGCTCGTTCTGCTACGTCCCGCCCGGCGTGCAGTGCCCGATGGAGCTGTCGACGTACTTTCGCATCAACAGCGAGGGGACGGGACAGTTCGAGCGCACGCTCATCATCGCCGATGAGGGCGCATCGGTCAGCTACCTCGAGGGCTGCACCGCGCCGCGCCGGGACACGAATCAGTTGCACGCCGCGGTCGTGGAGCTGGTCGCGCTCGACCACGCCTCGATCAAGTACTCGACGGTCCAGAACTGGTTCGCCGGCGACGCCGACGGACGGGGCGGGATCTACAACTTCGTCACCAAGCGCGGCAAGGCGGCGGGGGTCCGGTCCAAGATCTCGTGGACGCAGGTCGAGACGGGCTCGGCGATCACCTGGAAGTACCCGAGTGTGATCCTCCAGGGCGACGACTCCACCGGCGAGTTCTACTCGGTCGCGGTGGTCAACAACCGGCAGCAGGCCGACACCGGGACGAAGATGATCCACATCGGCCGCCGCACCAAGTCGACGATCATCTCCAAGGGCATCTCGGCCGGACGCGGCAACAACAGCTATCGGGGGCAGGTGAAGGTCCTGCCGCGGGCCGAGGGCGCACGGAACTACACGCAGTGCGACTCGATGCTGATCGGCAACCGGTGTGGCGCCCATACGTTTCCGTACATCGAGGTCGGCAACAACACGGCGACCGTCGAGCACGAGGCGTCCACGTCGAAGATCGGGGAAGACCAGATCCTCTACTGCAAGCAGCGCGGCCTCAACGCCGAGCATGCGATCTCGCTGATCGTCAGCGGGTTCTGCAAGGAGGTATTCCAGAATCTGCCGATGGAGTTCGCGCTCGAGGCGCAGCAGCTGTTGGGGATCACGCTCGAGGGCAGTGTGGGATGACGACGACCGACAACACCGTGCTCCAGATCACCGACCTCCACGCCGCCATCGGCGAGAACGAAATCCTCCGGGGCATCTCCCTGACGGTGAACGCGGGAGAGGTCCACGCCATCATGGGTCCGAACGGCTCCGGCAAGAGCACGCTCGCTCAGGTGCTGGCCGGGCACCCGGCCTACGAGGTCACCGCCGGCCGCGTGACGTACGACGGAGAGGACCTGCTCGAGATGGAGCCCGAGACGCGCGCCCAGCGCGGCCTCTTTCTCGCCTTCCAGTACCCGGTCGAGATCCCGGGGGTCACGAACGCGTATTTCCTGCGCGCCGCGTACAACGAGATCCGGAAAGCCAAGGGGCTGGACGAGATCGACCCGATCGAGTTCCTGGAGCTCGTCGAGCACCGGCTGAAGCTGGTCGACATGGACCCCGCGATGCTCAATCGCTTCGTCAACGCCGGATTCTCCGGCGGCGAGAAGAAGCGGAACGAGATCCTCCAGATGGCCGTCCTCGAGCCGCGGCTCGCGATCCTGGACGAGACGGACTCGGGGCTCGACATCGATGCCTTGCGCGTCGTCGCCCACGGGGTCAACTCCCTCCGCCGTCCCGACAACGCGACGATCGTCGTCACCCACTACCAGCGGCTCCTGAACTACATCGTGCCCGACCGAGTGCACGTCCTCGCGGGCGGCCGCATCGTCCGGTCGGGCGGCAAGGAGCTGGCGCTCGAGCTGGAGGCGCGCGGCTACGACTGGCTGACGGAGGCCGCTCCCGCCGGGGTCGGGGTCGGGACCGGCGCGTGAGCGTCCAGGGGTACGTCGAGGCGTTCGAGCGATTCGCGCGCGACGGCGGGCGGACGCCGGCGTGGCTGGCGCCGATCCGCCGCGCGGCCATGGACCGGTTCCAGGCACTCGGGTTCCCCACCCGCCACGACGAGGACTGGCACTTCACGAGCGCGGCCCCGATCGCCGAGGCCGACTTCACACCGCTCGCCGGGCTCGGCGGCCCGGAGACGGTCGCCGACGTGTCGTCGGCCGACCTCGAGCCGTTCACGTTCCGCGGGGCGGAGTGGCCGCGCCTGGTCTTCCTGAACGGGCGCTTCGCCGCGTCGCTGTCGTCCACGGTGGGGCTCCCCGCCCGCGTCCGCGTCGCCAGCCTCGCCGACGCGCTGGCCAACGACACCCCCGAGCTGCGGCGGCATCTCACCACGATCGCCGACACGGAGCGGAACGCCTTCGCCGCGCTCAACACGGCGCTGTTCACCGACGGCGTCTTCCTGCATGTGCCGGCCGGCGTGAGCGTCGAGTCGCCCATCCACCTGCTCTTCCTGACCGACGCCGAGGGTGCCAGGGGCGTCGCCTACCCACGTATCCTCGTCGTCGCCGACGCGCACGCGCAGGCGACCCTCATCGAGAGCTACGTCGGGCTCGGTGATCCGTCGTACTTCACCGACAGCGTCGCCGAGCTGTCGCTCGGCGACGGGAGCCGGATCGCGCACATCCGGGTCCAGCGCGAGAGCCAGCGCGCGTTCCACGTCGGGCTGTCGCAGGCCCGCCAGGCGCGCGACAGCCACTACGCGTCGTTCTCGTTCGCCACCGGGGCGTCGCTCTCGCGCGCCAACATCTATACCGATCTCGCGGCGCCGGGCGCCGAGGTGACGCTCGACGGCCTGTATCTCGCCGACGACGCGCAGCACGTCGACCACCAGACGCGGATCGTCCACCGCGCCCCGAACTGCGCCAGCCACGAGGTCTACAAGGGGATTCTCGACGGCGCGGCACACGGCGTCTTCAACGGGAAGGTCTACGTCCACCCGGAAGCCCAGAAGACCGACGGTAAGCAGACGAACAACAATCTCCTCCTCTCCACCGACGCGCAGGTCGACACCAAGCCGCAGCTCGAGATCTTCGCCGACGACGTGAAGTGCACGCACGGGGCGACGGTGGGTCGACTCGACGAGGTGGCGCTCTTCTACCTCAAGAGTCGCGGGCTGGCGGCCGAGGAGGCGCGGACACTGCTCACGTACGCGTTCGCCGCCGACGTGCTCCAGCGCATCGCCACGCCGGCGGTGCGCGAGACGCTCGAGTCGCTGGTGCGCGAGCGGTTCGTCGGTGTGCCCGCGCTCGCGGCGGGGTGAGCTCGCATGCCCGACGTGCGCGAGCTCTACCAGAGCGTGATCCTCGACCACAATCGCGCGCCGCGCAACTACGGGCCCCTGGCCGATGCGAACGGCCACGCGCGCGGACACAATCCGCTGTGCGGCGACGAGGTGACGGTCTGGGTCCGGGTCGCGGGGGAGCGGATCGAGGAGATCCGGTTCGTCGGCTCGGGGTGCGCGATCTCGAAGGCGTCGGCCTCGCTCATGACCGCGGCCGTGACGGGGCGGACGATCGATGAGGCCGAAACGCTCGCCCAGCGATTTCACGCGCTGGTGACGGGCCGGGCCGCCGGCAGCCCGCCGGACCCGACCCTGGGCCGGCTGGCGGTGCTGGGCGGTGTGTCGCAGTATCCCGCCCGGGTCAAGTGCGCGTCGCTGGCCTGGCACGCGATGCACGCGGCGCTCGAGGAGGCGGCCACCCCGCTCCGGTCGGTGCCGCCGCCGGATTTCGGCGCGCCGTGAGGCGCACCGCCTCGGCACCCCCGGACCCGGTGACGTTCGTGCGCGTCGCCGCGGTCAGCGATGTGCCGCCGGGGACGCTGCTGAGCGTGCGGTTGCCGGACGGCGATCAGGTGGTGCTGGCGAACGACGGCGGAACGGTGCACGCGCTCCGCGACCGATGCTCCCACGAGGAATACGCGCTGTCGGCGGGTGAGCTCCTCCCCGATGGCTCGATCGAATGCGTCTGGCACGGCGCGCGATTCGACTGCCGGACGGGCGAAGCCCGGCGCGGGCCGGCGTTCGAGGATGTCGCGACGTACGCCGTGCGGATCGAGGGCGGCGCCGTGCTCGTGGCGCCGAGGCGACGCTGATGCGGCGCGCCGACTTCCCACTCCTGGCCCGCCACCCGGACCTCCATTACCTCGACTCGGCGGCCACTGCGCAGAAGCCCGCCGTCGTGCTCGACGTCGAGCGGACCTTCTACGAGACCAGCTACGCCAATCCGCACCGCGGGGCATACGACCTCTCGACCCGTGCGACCGAGTGCTACCAGGAGGCTCGCCAGGTCGTCGGCCGGTTCTTCGGCGTCGACGACCCGCGCCGGCTGATCTTCACCCGCGGCACGACCGAATCGCTCAATCTGGTCGCCGCCGCCTGGGGGCGCTCCCACGTGCGTGCCGGCGACGAGATCGTCGTCACGCGACTCGAGCATCACGCCGACTTCGTCCCCTGGCAGCAGCTCGCGATCGAGCGTCGGGCCGCGTTCCGCATCGCCGAGCTCACCCCGGCGGGAGAGTTGGACCTCGACCACCTCCGGTCGCTCATCACGCCGCGCACCAGAGTCGTGGCCGTTGCGCACGTCTCGAACGCGATCGGCACGATCCTCCCGGTCGCCGAGGTTGCGGCCCTGGCGCACGCTGTCGGCGCCGTCGTCGTGGTCGACGGCGCGCAGAGTGCGCCACACCTCGCGGTCGACGTCGACGCGTTGGGGGCCGACTTCTTCGCCTTCAGCGGGCACAAGATGGGCGGGCCGATGGGCATCGGCGGGCTGATCGGACGCCGCGCGCTCCTGGAGGAGATGCCGCCCTACCAGACCGGGGGCGACATGATCGAGGTCGTGGGGGACGACCGGACCTCGTGGAACGTGCTGCCGCACAAGCTCGAGGCGGGAACGCCGAACGTCGCCGGCGCGGTCGGGCTGGCAGCCGCGTGCACGTACCTGACGCAGATCGGCATGTCGGCGGTGCGTGCCCACGAGCGCCGACTGACGACTCTCGCCAGCGACCGCCTCGCTGCGATCCCCGGCGTGCGCGTGTACGGACCCCCGGCCGGCGGACGCAGTGGCGTGGTGAGCTTCACGGTGGCCGGCCTCCACGCGCACGATCTCGCGACGATCCTCGACCAGCGCCAGGTCTGCATCCGGGCCGGTCATCATTGCGCCCAGCCGCTGCTGCGGTCGATGGGGGTGCCGGCCACGGCGCGGGCGTCGTTCTTCGTCTACAACGACGAGGGCGATGTGGAGGCGCTCGTGGCCGGGGTGCTCGCGGCCCAGGAGATCTTCGGCGCCCCCGCGGACGACCCACCGGCGTCGGCCGCGGGCGCCGCGGTGGAGCATGGCTGACGCCTCGCCCAGCGGGCCAGACACCGCCGCGCGCGAGGCGCTCTATCAGGAGCTGATCCTCACCCACTATCGGCGGCCGCACGGCAAGGGGCGGCTCCCACACCCGGACGGAGAAGCGACGGCGCGGAATCCGCTCTGCGGTGAGGATGTGACCGTCTCGGTGACGCTCGATCGGGGTGCCGGCGACAACGTGCAGCTCAGCGAGATCCGCTTCACCGGACAGGGGTGCGCGATCTCCCAGGCGTCGGCCTCGATGATGACGGACCTGGCCGTGGGCCGGAGTCCGGGCCAGCTGTCAGCACTCGAGGGTCGCCTGCGGGCGCTCTTGCATGGCGATCCGGCGGCAGCGACCGACGAGACGCTCGGCCCACTCCGGGCATTGAGCGGGATCGCCCGCGTCCCTGCGCGCCTGCCCTGCGCGCTGCTGCCCTGGGAAGCGCTCCGGCTCGCGGTGCAGCAAGCCACATCGTCAGGTCACTCGCCGGAGCGCTGATCGTCCTCCTCGCAGGACCCCGGGAGAGGCGACATGGAACGCTTGGTGGTGACGATCGGCGCGACGATCGGCGGCTCGGCCGGCTGGTGGCTCGGCGAGCGCGGCGGCCTCATGGCGGCCTTTCTCGTGAGCATGGTCGGCACCGCCGGCGGGGTGTACGCGGGCCGGCGGTTCATCCGGGATTACTTGCCGTAACGCCGCGTCTGCGCGGGCGCACCCGTATGGGCGGCATGCATGCCGCCCATACGGGTGCGCCCGCACCGATGTCTGACCCGGCAGTCATGCCGCCCGCGACTCGCATCCCGCGCCGGTGCCGCCGCGGCACGCCGGGCCGTCAACACAGGTGCACGGCCATGGCCTTGAACGACGCATAGACATCGACGCCAGGCGCCAGCGCCAGCTCCCGGGCGGAACGAGTCGTCAGGGCGGCGACGAGCGGGAGGCCGTCGACGTCGACGGTGACGCGGGTCAGCGCGCCCGTCGTGGCGACGTCGATGACGCGACCGCGGAAGCTGTTCCGAGCCGACGATGCGCCCGGAGCGCGCGACACGACGATCTCCTCGGCACGGATCACCGCATGGCCCGGCCCGGGGTCCGCCTCACCAACGGCCACGATCGTGAGCGACGTGCCGGCAGCGCGGAACTCGAGCGCACGGTATGACGCGTGGGCGGCGCCGCCGCCCGGACCCCCGCCCGCGGCCAGCTCCTCTCCGGCCACTCCGCCGTCGTCGCACGGCATGACGGTGCCGGCCAGCACATTCTCCGCCCCCAGAAACTCGGCGATGTACGGTGACGCGGGCCGGCGGAATACCTCGTCGGGCGCGCCGTGCTGAAGCACCCGGCCACCGTCGAGCAGGATCGCGACGTCGCCCAGGAGTCCCGCCTCCGCGAAATCGTGCGTGACCTGCAACACGGTCATCCCGAGCTCGCGGTGGATCGCCCGCACCTCCCGCCGGACGTGCGCCCGCCGGCGTGGATCGAGCGCGCTGAACGGCTCGTCGAGGAGCAGCACGTCGGGGCGCCGTGCGAGAGCGCGGGCAAGGGCGACGAGCTGCCGCTCACCCCCGCTCAGCGACTGAACGTCGCGCGCCCACAGGCGGTCGGCACCGAGCCGCGTGGCGATCTCCCGCGCCCCGGCATCGCCGGATGCACCGTACACGATGTTCCGGGCGACGCTGAGGTGCGGGAAGAGATACGCGTGCTGGTAGACCAGCCCGACGCGGCGAGCCTCCGGCGCGAGTCGCGTCGCGTCCCGGCCGCCCAGGCGAATCGTGCCGGTGGTCGACCGGATGACTCCGCCGAGCACCTCGAGGAGGGTGGTCTTCCCGGACCCGGCGGGGCCGATCACGACGCCATAGCCGCCGGACGGCACGGCAAAGGTCACGTCGCGAAGCGAGAAGGCGCCGACGCGCGCTTCCACCGACACGCACTCGATCACACGACCCCTCGTGCGGGCATGCGGTAAGGTACTCGCCCCAGGGCGCCCGCACGGCAGTGCGCGCCGGGCGATCGCGCGGGCCGATCGCGCGGGGCTCGGGCCGCGTCACCAGCCGAAGAACTCGGCGGCCCAGCGGAACGCGATGCCCGCGCCCATGGCGGCGGCCCGGTCGGACGGCTGGTCGCCGACGAACACGGCCGCCGACGGCGGAACGCCGAACCGGCCGAGGAGCGACTCCAGGAGTCCGGGGTTCGGCTTGCGACAGGCGCAGGGGATCTCGAGCGGGTGCGGACAGAACGCGATCGCACCGAGCGGCGGCTCGCGGCCGGTCGCCGCGCGGAGCGCATCCCGGAGGAGGCGCTCGGCCATGGCGGCCGAGAGATGCCCGTACCCCACCTGGTCCTGGTTCGACGCGATCGCGAACAGCACTGCCGGGTCGGCGGCGAGCGGCGCGATCGCCGCCCGCACGCCGGGCAGCAGCGCCCACTCACCGGGCGAGCGTGGGCACACGCGACCCGGCACGGTCGTTCGGCGCAGCGTGCCGTCGGCGTCGAAGATCCAGAGTCGTGGCGTCACGCGGCGGCGAGGAACCGGCGGAGGCAGCGCGCGTAGCGGGCCGACCCGGCGGCGAGTCGCGCCGCGTCGTCGCTCCCGGCGGTCGCCTGTGCGGCGAGTGTCATGTACCCGAACCGGTACGCCGAGTAGGCGACGAGATGGAGTGGCAGCCGCCGGGCGAGGTCGCGCACACGCGCGATCCGCTCGAATGTGTCGACGAGATGGGCGCGCGCCAGCCGGCGAAGCCCGAGCTCGACGCAGCAGGCCGCGACGTCCCACGCCGAATCCTGCGGGCCGGGGAAGAAGTGATCATCGTGATGGTCGAGCGCATCGGTCTTGAGCAGGCCACGACGGGTACGGATCCACTCATGCGGGAGCATGCGCCCATCGACGGCCACGGCGGGCGCGCCCGCCACCGCGCCGCGTGACCGCCGGAGCAGTCGGCGGAGCTGCGGTGTCATCCCGGCAGCGGCACGGCATGCGCGCACATTGGCCTCGACCATCTCGACCAGGGCGTCGATATCGGGCGACGTGTCCGTCCGGAACGCGCGGTCGACGTGCGCGAGATACCGCGCGCAGCGATCGGCAAACAGGAGCCCACCCTCGCCCGGGACGAGCGGCCGCCCGGGCACGAATTCCTGCACCAACCAGCCCGCACGCCAGGCGATCGGTCGGGGTGTGAAGCCGGTTGCCGCCAGCGCGTCGGCGCGCGCGAACCTGGCCGCCCCGTAGCGACCGAGCCCGGCGAACTTGACGAGCCGCCACTCGCCGCGCACGGGCGTCGCGGCACGCGCCGCCGACTCGACTCGGATGAGGAACTTTCGCCGCTCGTGCTGCGGTTGCACGGCGGGCCAATCTCCGGCCGAGCGGAACGCGTGCGCGCGCCAACGACCCGCCCCCAGGTCCTCGGACGCGGCCGCCGAGTGCAGGCGCCGAAAGCGCCCCGATGCGAGCCAGCTCCGCTCGAAGCTCGCCGGGAACCGGCGCAGCCGCGGCCACAGCGCCCGCGCATCGGCGGAGCACAGCGACGCGCCTTCCGTGTCCCAGCTCGGCAGGACGATGATCCGGCCCATGTCGACACCCAGCGCGATCAGCGCGCGGACCGTCCCGGCGATCGACGAGCCACTCAGCCCCGGCCCTTCGTCGACGACCGCGACGTGGGCGCCGGCGCGGACCGCGTGGGCGATGTCGTCCCCCAACTGCGTGTCGAGACGCACCCGTCGGTCGAAGGGGTGCCCGCGTGGGCGAACGGTCAACGAGCGGGTGGGACAGCCAGTCGCCGCGAGCGTGGCGTGGACCAGCGCCGAGAGGCTCGTTCCGATGCTGCGGAGCCCGATGATCAGCGCCCGTGCGGGATCCAGGGTGCGGCGGACGCACTGCGCCGCGTCGATGTACATCTCCGGGTAGAGGCCATAGAACGCGTACCCCTCGGGGACGGCGCTGCGAATCCGCGATGGCAGGCGAACGCCCGTCAGCCTGCCCACGGCCTCGGACACGGCGCACACGGCTGTCCCCGGCGACCGCCCTTCCCAGGAATCCACCACCACGTGGGCAGCCGCGAGAGTCGCCGCGCGGACCGCGTCCAGCCGCGCATCGTGACCGTCCGCCTCCGGGCAGAGCGCATCGGCCGCACCGGCCTCGAGGACTCCCAGATCGATGAGCAACCCGACCGCCGCGTCGTGCCGCTCGAGCGTGTCGCCAGTCGTCGACCGCGCGAGGCGACCGGCGGCACGCGATACATCGTCGACGAGGCTCTCGGTCAGGACCCACCGGTCGAGGCGCCGATACACGAGCACGGACCCGGTGGGGGCATGCGTCGTGCCGGCTCCCTCCCTCGCCCGACGGTGTTCCGCTGGCGCTAGAAATCCCCGGCGCCGCGCTCGTAGCGGAGCGCCCGGAGGATGGTGAGCGGGACCAGGGCCAGCAGCACCAGGACCGCGGCGACGGGGAGCGCTTCGGGGAGACCGTAGCTCGTGAAGCGATCGTAGCTGAGGACGCTCACGACTTTGGGGTTGTAGGTGAGCACCACGATCGCCCCGAACTCGCTCACGGCGCGGGCCCACATGACGACCGCGGCCGCCACGAGCCCGCGGGTCGCGAGCGGGAGGGTCACGCGCCGGAACGCCCGCCATGCCGGATCGCCGAGGGTGCGGGCGACCGCCTCGTAGCGCGGGTCCACGCGAGCGAACGCCTCGCGCGCCGCGCTGAGGTAGAGCGGCGCCGACACGAACAGCATCGCGCAGATGATGCCGGCGCGGGAGCCGGAGATCCGGAACCCCGCTGCGAGGAGCGCGTTTCCGATCGGGCTCTGCCGGCCGAGGGCGAGCAGCAGCGCGATGCCCGCCACCGGGTGCGGGATCAGCAGCGGCAGGTCGAGCACCGCGGCGAGCAGTGCGCGGCCCCGGAACGCGTACCGCGCGATGAGATAGGCGATCGGGGTCCCACCGACGACGCCGGCGACGGTGGCGATCGTGGCCGTGACGGCCGTGAGCGCGAGCGCGTCGCGGAGCTCCGGGTCGCTGCCGAGCTCCGCCAGCCCGCGCGCCCCCGCGGCGGACACCAACTGTCCGACCGGCGCGGCGAGGAAGAGCAGGAAGCACGACGCGACGAGCGCCGTGACGACGCTCGCCAGCCGGTACAGCGCGCGATCAGCCACCGCGAAGCGCCGGCGGCACACCGGTGCCGACGAAGACCGCCGTATCGAGCACATCGAGCCTGGCGCCACGCATGATCCGGCGCCCGGCGGGCCCGAGGAGCCAGGCCACGAAGCGATCGGCGACGGCTGGGTGCGGCGCGGCGAGCGGGATCGAGAGCGCGTACACGATCGGCTGGCCACGGATGGTGACCGTGTCGCCCGGCGTTGCCCCCTGGACGCGCACCGATGCCCGCGCATACCGCGCGCTGTCGGCGATGCGGCCCAGGTCGATCGCCGACGGAAGCCGCACCTCGTGGAGGTGCGCGGCGACGGCGACCGACTCGTACGACCAGATGTAGTCCAGCTCTCCGGCCTGGAGCAGGCCCACCAGGTCGACCTCCTTGGGGCGCACATTGCGGGCGTCGCGCGCCAACCGCCGGAGCAGGCCGGGTCGGTGATAGTACGACTCCGCGAGCTGGAGGGTCAGGAGCGTGCGATACCCGTTGGGGTCCTGGTTGGGATCGGAGCGCCCGACTTCGACGCCGGCACGCGTGAGCACCGTCGGCCAGTTGTCGGGTGTGATCTCCGAGGCATACTTCGACCGGTCCGTGTACGCGATCACCATGCGATTGCGCGCGAACGTCGCGTACCACGTCGTGAAGCGCGGCATCAGGAGATCGGGGAACACCTCGTAGTCGGCGACGCCGATCAGATCCGGAATGCGGTGCAGGTCCGTCAGCTTGCGGGCTGTTTCGAGACTGCCGGCCACCTCGTCCTGCACAATGACCGGGTGCGCGGCGCGAAAGCTGTCGAGCGCCGCGCGAAACGGGACCGTCAAGCTGCCGGCATGAAACACCACGAGGGTATCCGAGGCCACGGTCGCACGGCCGACGCGGGCGCGGTCGGATCGGCAGGCGACCGGCCCGGCGACGAGGCCGGCCAGGCTGAGCGCCACCCACGCCATCGGGCGCCGCGCCACGGCCTGGCGTCGCCCGGGTGGGCACCCGCGCCACCGGCGCCGGCGATCGGCCGGACGCGCGCGCGGCGCGTGAGGCGCGCGCCAGCGGGCTCTACAGAGCAGCATCTCCCATATTACCGTTCCTGACCGCTCCCCCGCGACCCCGCCCCGTGATGCCCGCGACCCTCGAGCTGTCCCACGTCACCAAGCGCTACGCCGGCCACGTCGCGGTCAGTGACCTGTCGCTGAGCGTCCCGGCGGGCACGGTGTACGGGTTGCTCGGACCGAACGGTGCCGGCAAGACGACGTCGATCCGGATGGCGCTCAATATCATCGCGCCCGACGAGGGCACGATCCGGGTCCTCGGTCAGCCGACGAGCGCGCCCGGCGTGATCGATCGGATCGGGTACCTCCCGGAGGAACGCGGCCTGTACAAGAAGATGCAGGTGCGCCGCGTGCTCCGATTTCTCGCCGAGCTCAAGGGAGTGCCGGCGCGGGTCGCCGACCGCCGGATCGACGAGTGGCTCGAGCGCTTCGGGCTGACGTCGGACGACCGCGACTGGGGCGACGCCAAGGTCGACGAGCTGTCGCGTGGCATGCAGCAGAAGGTGCAGTTCATCGGCACGCTGCTGCACGAGCCCGACCTGGTGATCCTCGATGAGCCGTTCAGCGGGCTCGATCCGATCAACGCCGACGCGCTGAAGCAGACCGTCCTCGACCTCCGGGCCAGCGGACGGACCGTCATCTTCAGTACGCATCTCATGGACAGCGCTCAGCAGTTGTGCGACGCGGTGTGCATCATCGCCCGCGGCCGGAAGGTGCTCGATGGCGATGTGACCAGTGTCCGCATGACGCATGGCGGGCGTGTCGTCGCGCTCGGTTTCGGCGTCGTCCCGTCGGCGGAGGTCCTGGCCGTCCTTCGAGACCGGGCGCTCGTGGCCCGGGCGGATCACTCGAATCGCGTCGCCGAGGTGGAGCTGGCCCGGGACGCCGACGCGCTCGACCTGCTCCGCCGTCTCCTCGACGCTGGCGCGCGGCTCGAGCGCTTCGAGCTCGTCCACCCGTCGTTGCACCAGATCTTCCTCGACACGGTCGGCGCGCGCGGTGTCGAGGCCGGCTTCACCGAATAGGGCCCGGGGTTCCCCGCGTGAAGAAGTTCTGGGCGGTCTGCCGGCGCGAATACCTCGAGCGGATCCGGTCACGCTGGTTCCTGGTGGCTACGGTCGCCGGGCCGCTCTTCTTCGGCTCGATCATCATCATCCCGCTCGTTCTCACGGGGCGAGCGAGACCGTCGGTCGAGATGAGCCACATCGTCATCCTCGATGCGACCGGGACGGACCTGGGCCGGCGGGTCGCGCGCATTCTCCGGGGCGGGCCACTGGGCGACAGTCTCCGGGCGGTCGTGCGGGAGGTCTCGAGCGCCGACCTGCCGGTCGCCGAGGACAGCGCGACCCGGGAGGTGATCCGCCACGAACGGATCGGCTACCTCGCGCTCGACAGCAGCGCGCTCGCGACCGGCGAGGTCCACTACGCCGGCCGGAATGCCTCCGCGCTGGCCGACATCGAGCTGCTCAAGTCGGTCGTGCGCGAGAGCATCCTCGCCCAGCGTCTCGAGCGGGCCGGGCTCGATCCGTCGCGGGCCGGAGCCCTGACACGGGTCGAGGCGACGATCAACGCGGAGCGCATCACGGACCGTGGCCGCGGGGGTTCCGGTCAGTTGAGCGCGATGTTCGCCTATGGCCTCGGCTTCCTGCTCTACACCATGATCGTGATCTACGGCAATGTCATCCTGCGCGGCGTGGTCGATGAGAAGTCGAGCCGGGTGGCGGAGGTCGTGGTCGCGAGCGCGCCGCCGGATACCTTGCTGGCGGGGAAGGTCATCGGGGTGAGTGGGGTGGCGTTGACGCAGGTCGCAGCCTGGGTCGCGCTGTCGGCGATCGTCTACCGTGGCCGCACCCTGGTGCTCGCGCGCTTCGGGATGGACGCGCCGGCGATTCCCCTCCCATCGGTGGACGTGCTCACTGGCGTAGCGCTCGTGCTGCTGCTGGTGCTCGGATTTCTCGCCTACGCCGCGCTGTTCGCCGCGATGGGTGCGATGGTCAGCAACCAGGACGACGCCCAGCAAGCGGCGCTGCCGGTCACCATGATCGTCGTCTGCGCGGTCGTGCTCATTCCGCCGACGCTGCTCGAGCCGACGGGGACGATCGCCCGACTCGGGTCCTGGTTCCCGTTCACGGCGCCGATCCTGATGCCGGTGCGGATGACGGTCGTCCAGCTCCCCTGGTACGAGGTCGCCGGGACGCTGCTCGGCGTCGCCGCCGGGTGCGCCGCCGCCGTCTGGATCGCCGCCCGCATCTATCGCGTCGGGCTCCTCATGTATGGCAAGCGACCCGGCGTGCGGGAGGTCTGGCGATGGTTACGCCAGGCAGGCTGAGTGTGGACGGGTCCGCACGAGCGCGAGGGCCGGCCTGCCGTTCACCGGCAGCCGGCCCTCATCGCACGCGCACCGATTCGCGAGGTCCGACGCTATCCGGTGATGGTCGCCGTCCGCCGCCGTGCGGCGCTCGAGCTGCCGCGCAGCGACTCCTTGAGGTCCGCCACCAACTCGTCGATCTGTCCCTGGACGACCTCGTTCACCCCGTGCACGAGACGCGCGACGATGTCGTCGAGCATACCGCCCAGGCGACCGCGGGCGGTTCGCGTCGCGGCCACGGTGGCGGCCGCGGCCTTCATGTCCGACCCGGACCGGCCCAGCGCCAATCCGGCTCCGGCGGCGATCCCGAGCGCCGCCCACGGGTGGTCTCGCACGATCTGCATGACGTTCACCTTCCGCTCGAGCTGGGACAGGGTGGTCGACATGCGCTCACGGGTCATCTCGATGTCGCGTCGGACGTCAGCTGTCGTTTCAGCCATTCCTTGTCCTCCTTGAGACTGGCAGCCGTCTGACTCGGCACGAGCTGCGAGGGTGAGAGCAGGCGTGCACCACGCGATCCGACGATGAGCGCCACCGCGCTCGCGACGACGAACACGATGAGCGCCGCGAGCCAGACCCGGCCCACGATCCACTGCTCACCGATCAGGAAGATGATCCCGGCGAGAAACGCCAGGCCCCCGAGGAGGAGAAAAACGCTCCCGGTCGCGACACCGACCGAGCCCCGGGCGACGGAGGCCAGCAGACTGCCGATCTCCAGGCGGATGAGCCGCACCTCCTGACGCACGAGGTCGGCACTCCCGTCCGCGAGCTCCCGAACGAGAGCCGTCAATCCGCGCCGCCCGGCCCCGGCGCTCGTGTCGCCGGGCGTCGCCCCCAGCAGATCGTGGTCGCTCACTGGCCCTCCGTGGTCAGTCCTTCAACGCCCGCCCCACGAGGTACCCGACGCCGAGGGCAATGAGCAACGAGCGCGCCGGGTGCTCACGCACCTGGGTGGTGATCGTCTCGCCGAGGTCTCCGTCGCGAAGCCATCCGGCGGTACGCTCCATCCCGCTCGCGAGTGAATCCGAGTATTGACCGAGGCGGTCACCGGCGGCTGTCGCCGCACTGCCGCCCTCTGCCGTCGCCAACTGCCCGCCGGTCTCCTGCCCGCGCTGGCGCAGCTTGTCCGCACCGGCCTCGAGCTTGTCCGCGAGCGTCGCCTTGAGCTCCGAGGCCTTCTCCCGGACCTGGCCGGCCCGCTGCGACACGGCCTCCTTCCCCTGCTGCACCTTGCGTTGCGCCTGGTCGGCGAGGCTGCCCGAGGACTGCCCCCCTGCCCCGCCCTGCTGCGACGACATGCCGCCGCTCTGGGACTCCGAGTACCCACTCCCGCTGGTGGACGCCCCGCTCCCCGCGGACGCACCACTCGTGGAACCGCCGTACTGATCGCTGCGCTCCATCGGCTCACCCCCGTAGAAGTGGCCGCCAGCCGTTGCACGTGACGTGCCGGGCGGTGCCGCGGCGCGCCGGGCCGATCCCGTCGGCCCGACCCCGATCTGGATCCCCGCCCCGTCCTAGCGCCCCGCCGCCGAGTCGACCGGCAGGCGGAAGCCGCGTCCGCGTACGGCGACGACGAGCGTCGGGACGACGAACAGCGTGATCGGCGTGGAGAGGGCCAGGCCCCCGATCACGGCCAGCGCCAGAGGTCGTTGGAGCTCACTGCCGGCGCCAATGCCGAGCGCCAGCGGGAGCAGGCCGAAGAGGGTGCAGAGCGTCGTCATGAGGATCGGCCGCAGCCGCGTCCGCGCCGCCTCCCGGACGGCGATCTCGAGTGCGACGCCCTCGGTCCGCATCCGCAGGCGCGTGAAGTCGAGGAGGATGATCCCGTTCTTCACGATGAGTCCGACGAGCAGGATGAGGCCCATGTAGGACGACACGTTGAGCGGCGTGCCGGTGACGAGCAGCAGCAGGATCGCCCCGACGAACGACACCGGCGCCGCGAGGACGATGATCAGCGGCTCGACGAACGACTCGAACTGGACGACCATCACCGTCACGACGCTCACCGCGGCGAGGGCGAGCACGATGAGGAGCGCTCGGAAGGCCTGCTGCTGTCCCGCGTACTGCCCGCCGAGCTCCACCCGGATGCCGGGTGGGGGCGGATGGGCGGCGAGCACCGCCTTGACGTCGGACATGACGGAGCCCAGCGAGCGCTGGTCGAAGTCAGCGGTCATGGCGATCATCTGCTGCTGGTTCTCCCGCGTGTACTGCGCCCGGGAGTCGACGGCGCGCACGGCCGCCAGCGACGCCAGGGGCGTCGCCCGCCGCGCCTGGCCCATGATCGGGAGCGCTCCGAGCCGCAACGGGTCGAAGCGCACCGAATCCGGCGCGCGGACCCGCACGTTGATGGTTCGGTCGTCGCGCCGGATGTCACCGGAGATGACGCCGAGCAGCGAGCCGCTCACGTCGGCCGCGACCTGTTGCGGCGTCATGCCGATGCGCGAGGCTTCGGCTTCGTTGATGCGGAGCAGCATCTCGGCCGTCGGCTCGCTCACGCCGGAGAAGAGGTCGGCGATCCCGGGCACCTTGGCCATCGGCGGCGCGAGCTGCCGCGCGTACGCCTCGAGCTGATCGAGCTGGTCCCCGAACATCTTCACCTCGACGGGACGCGCCGCCCCGGCCAGGTCGTTGATGACGTCGGAGAGGATCTGCACGAACTCGATGTGGAGCCGGGGCGCGGCGGTCGCGATCCGGGTCCGCACGTCGGCGATCACTTCCGCGATCCCGCGGTCGCGTTGCCCCCGCGGCACGAGCCGGGCGACGACGTCCCCGGTGTTCTGCGTGGTGGCGAAGAGCCCCAGCTCGGCCCCGGTCCGCCGCGAGATGCCCGCGATCTCGGGCGTGCTCATGAGGATGCGCTCGGCGATGTGCACCTCTCGATCGGTCTCGGCGAGCGCCGTCCCGCCAGGCGTGAAGTAGTCGAGGACGAACGCCCCTTCGTCCATCTCGGGCAGGAACCCCGTCCCCACGAACTGGTACGCGACCACGCCGCCGGCGAGCAGGGCGACGGCGACGGCGATGAGCACCGCCGGACGATGCAGCACGCCGCCCAACGTCCGCTCATACCGGTCGGCGAGGCTGTCGATGCCGCGTCCCACCCTGGCGAGCAGGCCGGGAGATCCCACCGCCGCATGCTCGGCGTCGGCGGCCGTGACGAACTGCGATGCGAGCAGCGGAATGATCGTCAGCGCCAGGAGGAGCGACACGAGCACGGCGATCGTGAGGGTGACCGAGAGGGCGATGAAGAACTGCCCGACGACTCCCTGGAGCAGGCCGAGGGGGAGGAAGACGACGACCGTCGTGATCGTCGACGTCGAGACCGGCCAGATCAGCTCCTGCACCGCGTCGCGGATCGCCCGGCGCCGGTCGGGGACGAGGGCGAGATGGCGGGCGATGTTCTCGGTGATCACGACCGCGTCGTCGATGACCAGCCCGATCGCGATCGCCATCGCGCCGAGGGTCATCAGGTTGAAGGTCTCGCCGGCCAGCCGCATCAGGAACACCGTGATCGCCAGCGTGAGCGGGATCGAGGTGGCGCTGATCGCCGTGATGACGCCGTGGCGGAGGAAGACGAGGAGAATCACCACCGCCAGCGCGGCCCCGATCAGCATCGCGTCCCGCACCGATGTGACGGCATCGCGCACGAGCGCGGCCTGATCGTAGACGGGTTTGAGCCGAGCGCCGGGCGGGAGCGCGGGCGCGAGCGCCCGCATGACGCCGGCAACGCTGTCCGCGAGGGCAACGGTGTTGCCGCCGACCTGGCGCGTGATGTTGATCAGGGCCGCGGGCTTGCCGTCGCCCGCCACGATACGGGTGTGATCCTCGGTGCCCGTCGCGACCCGGCAGAGGTCGCGGACATGCATGCCGGAGCCAGCCGACGAGACCACGATGCCGCCGATATCCTCGGGCGTGTGCGCTTCCTGATCGGTGACGATGAGATACTGCTTGTAGTCCTCGGCGACGCGGCCAACCGCGTCGACCGCCGTCGCCTGGCGGATCGCGGCGCCGACGTCGTCGTACGAGACGCCCTGCCCGGCGAGCCGGGCGGGATCGCACACGACCTCGATCTCGCGCACGTCCGTCCCCTGCACATCGACGCGGCCGACGCCGGGCACCCGGGAGACGACGGGCTTGATCTGGTAGCGCGCGACATCGTACAGGGTGGCCGCGTCGCCGCCCTCGAGGTTGTAGGAGAGGATGGGGAAGAGCGATGGCGTGAGACGCTCGACCTCGACGTCGACGCCCGGTGGGAGGTCCTGGCGGGCCTGGTTGACGCGCGCCTGCACGAGCTGGAGCGCGTACACCATGTCGGTGCCGGACGTGAAGGTGACATTGATCTCGCTCGACCCGCGGATCGACTTCGATTGCACGCGGATGACGCCCGGCACGACGCTCACGGCCTCTTCGATCGGCCGGCTGATCGCGAACACGACTTGCCGGGCGCCCAGCGTCGAGCCCTGGACGACGATCGTGATGCGCGGGAACGTGAGCTCGGGATAGATCGCGGAGGGGAGCTGCGTCGCCGCCCAGACGCCGGCGGCGCTGAGCAGGAGCACGATCATGTAGATGAACCGCCGCTGTGCCGCGAGCAGATCGAAGAGCTTCATGTGACCGGGACCACCTTGGCGCTGTCCTCGACCCCGTACGCTCCCTCGGTGACGACGACCTCGCCGGGCCGGAGGCCGTCCGTGATCTCGGCGAGCGTCTCGGTGCGTCCACCGACCGTGACCGAACGGGCGTGGGCCAGGCCGTCCTTGCCGACGACGAACACCTTGAGCTGGTCGCCGTCCGGCACCAGCGCCTGGACCGGCACGACGATCGCGCGCGGGTGGACCGCGACCGTGATGCGCCCGGAGACCGTCTCCCCGATCCTGAGCGCACGGGTCGGGCGCACCATGCGCGCGCGGACCGCCAGCGTCCGCGAGGCGGTGTCGAGCGCCGCGTTGACGGCGGTGACGAGCCCGGTCCCGAGTGGCTCACCGGACGGGCCGCCCTGTCCGGCCGTGACGGCGATCGAGTCGCGGGGACGGACGCGGGCACCGTCACTCGGCGAGAGGCTCAGCACGATGTCGAGCGCGCTCGGGTCGGCGACACCGACGACCGGCTGGGCCGGGTCGACCGCGGCGCCGAGGATCGCCGACAGATGCGTGACGACGCCGCTCAGCGGGGAGCGGAGCGTCGACAGTTCCTGGGCGCGCCGCGCCGTCACGAGGCTGGACTGAGCCTGGGCGAGGTCAGCCGCCGCCTGGTCCACATCCTTGCGCGGGACGATCCCGGCCGCGGCGAGGCGCTGAGCGCGGTCGTAGGCGTGCTGCGCGACGGTGAGCATGGCGGTGGCGCTCGCCGCCGCGGCGTCGAACGGCGCCCGGTCGAACTCGACGAGCGGCGCGCCCGGGCTCACGACATCGCCGGCGCCGACGAAGATGCGGGTGACGCGGGTCGGTGCCGGAGCGGAGAGCTCCGCGTAGCGCCCCGGCCGGGCGGCGACGACACCGATGGCGGTGAGCGACTCGACGAACGGCTGGACCGTGGCCGTCGCCGTCCTGGCATGGACCACGGGAGCAGGTGCCTCGTCGGCGCCCTGGGCGGCCGGCGCGGCGTCGCTCCTGTCGGCCTTCTCCGCCGCCGCGGAATCGCCGCTCCCGGCCTTTCCCCCGCTGTCCGCGGTCGCGACCGTGCCCGGCGAGGCCGCTCGCTTCGCCCCGGTACAGCCGATGGCGAGCATCCAGGCACAGATGGCGACGGCACAGACGGCGAGCCGCGCCGGCAGCAGCGAGAGGCGGGAAGTCATCGGGATGAGGGCGGGACCGTCAGGGTGAACAGGCGCACCGCGGCGGTGGCGTTGTTGGCGGCGGCGACATCATCGACATACTGCGCGAGCGCATCACGCGCGCTGCGCTGGGCCTCGAGCACGGCCGGGAGAGCGCTCGCCCCCTCGGCGAAGGCGGTGAGCGACCGCGCCACGACGTGGGTCGCAAGATCGAGCACGGTACGGTCGCGCCGAGCGCGCGTGAGGGCGGCGGTCTGCTCGCGGACGGCCTGCGCGACCTGGGCGGCGCTCGCACGCCGGGTCACTTCGAGCTCCGCAAGGGCGCGGTCACGGCTCGCGACCGCCAGCGCGACCTCGCCGCCGTTGTGGTTGAAGAGCGGGAACGGGATCGACAGCCCGAACGTCGGGAGCGGAAAGGGTTGGGTCGGATCGCCCCCTTCGACCCCCGCCTGGAGGGCAGGCTGGCCCAGCACGCTGCGATGTGCGAGCGCGAGGCTCGACTGCTCGGCCTCGAGGGCCGCCTGGGCAGCGGCAACCTGCAACGGGATGGTCGTCGACGCCGGAGGGCCGGCAGGCGCCACGCCCGGCGCGGCCACGGGTCCGGCCGGCGTCGCAGCGGACGTCACAGCGGACGTCACAGCGGACGTCACGGCCGGCGACGGCGACCCGCTCGCCGGAGCGCGCGTGGAGCGCGCGGGATGCCGCACGCCGCCCGAACCCGGCGACGCCGCCGCCTCGGCGGGTCCGCTGTCCGGGGCCAGCGCGTCGGCCGGCGCCGGTAGGGTCAGCGAGTCCGTGAGCACGACGGCGGTCCGATCGGATGGCAGGCCCACGACGGACTGGAGGTCGAGAACCGCGCCGATCGCCGCGAGCGAATCGGCGGTCGCCGCGTTCGCCTGCTGTTGGGCGTTCACGGTCGCCAGCTCGACGTCCATGTCGCTCGCATCGCCGGCGTCGCGGCGAACGACGGCGAGCTGCCGCAGGCTGTCGGCGTCGAGCGCGTTCCGCCGCGAGAGGCGGCTCCGGTCGGCGGCCGCGAGCGCCCGCGTGTACATGGTGTCCGTCTCGAACCGAACCGCCGCCCGCTCGAAGGCGTAGCGGTACGACGCGGACCGAAGCCCCGCCTCGGCCGAGCGGACGCGCACGCTCCGGACCCACGGATAGTCGAACGGGAAGCTGAGGATCCCGTGATAGTGCGGGGTGTCCCTCGTGTAGGTCAGGTTGGCGGTCGGGTTGGCGTAGGCTCGGGCCGACAGCAGCGTCGCCCCGGCGACGAGCGAATCGGCCCGCGCGAGCGCCGCACGGGCACCATGCGTGAGCGCCGCGTCGGCGGCGGCTTCCCGGCTGAGCGGCTGGAGGGGTTGGAGCCCTCGGAGCGCGACCGTGTCGGGCCCGGCCGCGCCCTGGGCGTGGACGGAGCGGCCGGCGAACAGGGTGACAGCCGCAGCGACCACCATCCGGCATGCGGCTCCAGGGGCGCCCCGTGCGTGGCGCATGGCGACGGGCATGATCCCATGCTAGCCGGGGTAGCTGTCAGGACGATTACAGGGGACGGCGTTGCCTCGTCGCGAGCGGTCACCCCCTGGGCAGTCGGATCACGACCCGGGTTCCCTGGGCGACCGCGGACGCGATCTCGATCGTCCCGCCGTGCGCCTCGGCGATCCACCGAGCGATCGAGAGCCCGAGGCCCGCCCCATCGCCGCCGGCGCGGGCGCCGCCCCCGCGATAGAAGCGATCGAAGACGTGTGGCAGCTCGTCGGGCGGAATGCCGACGCCCGTGTCCTCCACCGCGAGTGTCGCCCGGCCATCGTCCGCCCGCACGCGGAGTGAGACGCGCCCGCCGGTGGGAGTGAACTTGATCGCGTTGTCGAGGACGATGACCACGAGCTGACGCAGGAGCGACGGGTCGGCATCGACCGCCGCCTCCTCGAACTCCGGGACGGCGACCTCGACACCCCGGCGCTCGGCGAGGATGCGCACGCCATCCACCGCGTCGAGTGCCACGTCGTCCAGATAGACGCGTGCCCTGACGATGGGTCGCTCGCCGGCGTCGGCGCGCGCCAGGGTGAGCAGGTCATCGACGATGCCACCGATGCGTTCGGCCTCGAGGCCGACTGCCGTCAGCGCCTCGACGTAGGCCGCCGGGTCGCGCTCGCGCTGGAGCGCCACATCGGCTCGACTCCGCAGCACGGCGACGGGGGTCCGCAGTTGGTGGGCCGCGTCGGCCATGAACTGCCGCATGTGCGCCAGCGTCCGCTCGACCGGCTCGGTCGCCTTGCCGGCCAGGAACCAGCCGCCGGCCGCGACCAGGAGCAGCCCGGCGACGGCGGCGCCGGCGAGCGCCGCGATCAACGTCGCGTAGCGATCCTCGAGCTCGACCCGGTCGGCGACGACCGCCGCGACGTAGCGTCGCCCACTGCGCAGCGTGAACCGCTCCGCGTGCGCCTGCAAGTCGCGTCGCGCCGTACCGGCGCCGCCGGTGGCCTCCTCGAAGTGGTGGTCGGCGACACCCGCGGTGGCCGCCCGGCGCGCGGTCGCGACCACGGGGTCGCTCGCGCCCCTGGGCATGAGGGGAGTGCCGGTCGAGTCGAACAGGTAGAGCGACCGGCCGGGGATCGTCAGCTCCTCGACCGCGTCGACCGCGGCCCCCTTGGCCGAGATGGCCTCGACCTCCCGGATCTGGGCGGCCTGCGCCACGGCGCGCGCCGCCGCGTGGAGCGACGCATCGAGATCGGCGGCAATGACGTGCGCGATGGTCGCGAAGAGGGCGCTGCCCAGGACGAAGAGAATGAGCGCGAAGGTCCCGACGTACCACGCCGTGAGCTGGAGCCGGAGCCGCCGCAGGGCGCCCCGCGCGGGGGGCGTGCGGGCCCGCCACGGCCCCGCTCGAGGGGCGGCCCGGGTCCACCCGGCCTCGGCGCTCGGGGACGGAGGGACGGGGGCGGCGACGGCGCCGGCGCCGGCCCGGTCGGGCGACGCGCCGGCGTCAGACACCGAACCGGTACCCGGCACCGCGGATGGTGTGAATCAGCTTGGGGTCGAAGTCGTCGTCGATCTTGCGCCGAAGGCGCCGAACCAGGACTTCGAGCACATTCGTGAAGGGGTCGTGATTGTCGTCCCACACGTGGGCCGCGATCGCCGCTCGATCGACGACGGCGCCTTCGTGCCGCGCGAAAAACTCGAGGAGCGCGAACTCACGGGCGGTGAGCGCGATCGGGCGTCCCGCGCGCTCGACCCGGCGCGCCGCGAGGTCGACCGCGAGATCGGCGATCCGGACCTGCTCGGGGGCGAGCGCCGGGTGGCGGCGGGCGAGCGCCCGGACGCGCGCGAGCAGCTCGCGGAACGCGAACGGCTTGACGAGGTAATCGTCCGCGCCCGCCTCGAGCCCCCGCACACGGTCGTCGACGGTATCGCGGGCGGTCAACATGAGGATCGGTGTCGCAATGCGCCGCGCCCGGAGGGCGGCGCAGAGATCGAAGCCGCTGCCATCAGGGAGGAGAACGTCCAGCACGATGACCTCGTACGTGCCGAGCACGGCCCGCTCCCGCCCGTGGCCGACGGTGCGGGCTACCACGACCTCGATATGGTGCTCCCCGAACCCCTGCGCCAGGATGGCGGCGAGCTCCGGATCGTCCTCGACAATGAGAATCCGCACGGGAACGGAGTCAGAGACCGGGCGGCGGGCGCCCCCTGGGGCAAAGATACCGACGGCCAGCCGCGGCGCGCCGCAGCTGGCCGTCGGAGGCCTCCGTATCCCGGGCGTGCCGCCCGGCGGCCGTCAGGCGCTCGCGGCCTGCGGAACCGGTGTCCCGGGCTGGCAGTACCGGTCGAACGCCTGCACCAGATCGTTGGCGATCTCGACCGCAGTGCGCCCCTCGATCTGATAGCGCTCCAACATGAAGACCAGCCGTCCGTCCTTGAGCAGTGCGATCTGGGGGGAGGACGGCGCGTACCCGGTGAAATACGAGCGAGCCTGGCGCGTGGCCTCGGTGTCCTGCCCCGCGAAGACGGTCGTCAGTCGATCCGGTCGGGTTGGGTGGCGGAGCGCCAGCGCCACCGCCGGCCGAGCGTTGCGCGCCGCGCATCCGCACACCGAGTTCACCACGACGAGCGTCGTCCCCGGCGTCTGCTCGAGCGCGGCGTCGACCGCCTCGGGCGTACGCAACTCCTCGATCCCGAGACGCGTCAACTCGTGGCGCATTGGCGCGACCAAGCGTTCATCGTACATGCTGATGTCCTTCCTCGTGTGGGTTATGCCGTGCGAGAAGATAACCCGTGGGGGGCGAAGGACGTTCCCCTGGCTCCGTGGACGCCTCGTACGCCCGTCAGAGGCCGAGGGCGGCCGCGAGCGCCTGGGCGGACGGTGCGACGAGGGGAGCGTCGGCGCCGAGCTGCGGCGCGAACTGGGGGTCCTTGAGCCCGTGCCCGGTACAGACGCAGACGGCTCGGCTCGCCCGCCCGACCCGCCCGGCGGCGACGCTCGCCCGGAGCGCGGCCACCCCGGCGGCCGAGGACGGCTCACAGAAGATCCCCTCCCGCGTGGCGATCGCGCGATAGGCGTCGAGTATGGCCGCGTCCGCAACGGCGCGAAATTCGCCGCCGGACTCGCGCGCGGCCTCTACCGCGCTGTCCCAGCTCGCGGGGCGGCCGATCCGGATCGCGCTCGCGATCGTCTCCGGCTGCGCCACCGGATGGCCGAGCACGAGCGGCGCTGCGCCGGCGGCCTGACCGCCGAGGATCGACGGGAGGGCGGTCGTCCGTCCCAGGGCTCGATATCGGCGAAAGCCCGCCCAGTAGGCCGTGATGTTGCCGCCGTTGCCGACCGGAAGCGCGAGCACGTCCGGGGCGCCCCCCAACGCGTCGCAGATCTCGTAGGCCGCCGTCGCCTGACCGGCGATGCGGTGCGGGTTGACGGAGTTGACGAGCGCCACCGGGTAGTCGGCCGCCAGCGCCCGGGCCGCATCGAGGGCGGCGTCGAACCCGCCGTCGACCGCGATCGCCCGCGCGCCATAGGCGAGCGCCTGCGCGATCTTCGCGCCCGCGACCCGGCCGCCCGGGAGGAGAACCACGGCCTGCACACCGGCCCGCGCCGCGTACGCCGCCGCACTGGCCGCCGTGTTGCCGGTCGAGGCGCACAGCAGCGTGCGCGTGCCCGCCTCGACCGCCCTGGCGACCGCCACGACCATGCCGCGATCCTTGAACGATCCCGTGGGGTTCGTTCCCTCGAACTTGACCCATAGCTCGGCCACGCCGACCCAGTCGGCGAGTCGCGGCGCATGGATGAGCGGCGTGTCGCCCTCGTCCAGGGTGAGGGCCGGCGTCGCGGGCGTGATCGGGAGCAGCGCTGCGTATCGCGCGATGACTCCCCGCCGCTCGGCGCGATCCGCGATGTCGGCTGCCGCTCCGACTGTCGGCGCGGGGCCGGCGGGGCGCTCGGGCACGACCGCGGGCCTCGCCTCAGACATGGCGCGTTCCCTCCAGGTCCGGCTGCGCGGCGAAGAAGACGATCCCGTGCGGACCGGCGGCGCGGCGGAACGCGGTCGCCATCGCGTCCGCCACGTCGAACGCGCGATCGGGGTCGCTGACGGCCAGCAGTCCCGAGCCGGCGCCGGACACGGTCGCGCCCCAGGCACCGGCCGCGAGCGCGGCGGCCAGCGCCTCCTGCGCACCGGGGATGAGGGCGACACGGTGGCGCACGTGCAGCCGGTCGGAGAACCCGAGCCGGAGGAGCTCGCGGTCGCCCACGGCGAGCGCGCGGGTGAGCGCCGCGACGGCGCCGAGGTTGTGGATCGCGTCACCGAAGGGCACGGTGCGTGGCAGAACGGCGCGGGCGCGCTCGGTCGCGAGCTCCGCGCCGGGCGCGGCGAAGGCGAAGCCCACCTGTGGGTCGAGCGGCAGCGAGAACGCGTGCGGCGCGCCGTCGTCGCCGTGGGCGACGGCGACGAGGCCACCGAGGAGCGACGGCGCGGCGTTGTCGAGATGCCCCTCGAACTGTTGCGCAGTACGCAGGGCGGCGCCGACCTCCGTCGACACGCCGGCGGCTCCGGCGGCGAGTGCGATGCCGGCGATGACCGCCGCCGCGGACGACCCGAGACCGCGTCCGACCGGGATCTCCGAGTCGACCGTGAGCGCGCCCGAGGGCGACGGCGCGCCGAGGATGTCCAGTGACGCGCGGAACGCGCGCACGAGGAGATCGCGATCATCGGCGCGGTCGTCGAGCGCGTGCAGCGTGCCGCGCCGCTCGATCCGGAGCGCGACCGGCTCCTGCGGGCCGGCCGGCGTGAACTCGGCCGTGAGGTATCGCGCGAGCGCGACGCCCAGGCAGTCGAAGCCGGCGCCGAGGTTGGACGAGCTGCCCGGGACGCGCACGCGGGCCCGGTGGAGTCCGCGGGCGGTCACGACGGCTCGGTGCGACCCTCGTGCACGGCGACGACGGTGGACGCCCGGTGCTCGTGACGAAGAAGGGCCGAGCGGACGATCTGCACGACGGCAGCGAGGAGCAGCGCGAAGACGCAGATGAGGACGAGGTCCCAGAGCAAGGCGCGGGCTGCCATCGATGGCCAGTCGTCCCAGTCGGCGCGGGCCGACCCCAGGCGCTCCCGGTGGGCGGCGATCAGGATCAGGCTGGTCGCCATCTTGCCTACGACCGCCATCACCGCGAACGCGGGCGCGCGCCACACCCAATGCCGGATCGGATAGTTCGCCAGGTGGGCGGCCGCAGCCGCGCAGAGCGCCAGCGCGAGCACGGCGATCGCGCCGCCGGCGAGCACCCACCGCGACTCGGGGATATAGGCGAGGGCGAGGGCCCGAACGAGGCGGAGCAGGACGCCGGCGAGGAGGCCGCTCTCGACGACGGAGAGCGTGATCGCTCGGAACGCCGCCGGCTCCTCGACCTTCCAGGCGATCGTATGTCGCGGGAAGTAGGCGACCATGTGCGGCCAAAGGTACAGGACGCCGGCGACCGCAGGAAGACGGAATTCGCGCGGGGGGCACGCATGCCGCCCGCACGCTCAGCGTCGCTCGCTCAGCGCCGCTCGCTCAGCGTCGCTCGCTCCGCTCGACCCTCGGCGCCGGCCCCTCGGCGCTCCCGCGGCCCGGCCGATCGCCCGCGCCGTGCCAGGCGGGCAGGATCTGTCCGCGGGCCGCGTCCGAGACGGCGTGCGGGAGACCACGGGCCATGTCGCCGGCAGCCGTGCGGAGAGCGGCGGCCGCGTGGCCGCGGGAGAGTGGTGCCCCGCCACCCGGCCGGATCCCACCCGCCGCATCGACGCCGACGCCGTACTCGTAGACCATCTTCGAGCCGAGATAGGCCGTGTACCCTACGAGCCCGATCGCCGCCAGCCCCAGCCCCAGATATCCCGCGGTCGGACGGCGGCGGCGCCAGCGCCAGGTCGCCATCGCGAGTGACGTCGCGGCGACCGCGAGGTTGATCGTGCGATGCGTGACCAGGATGTCCTTGGCCCGACCGCCGGCCTCCACCTCCTCCTGAGCGATGAGTCCGCTCACGGCCGATACGGCCGCCGAGGCGGCGACCGCAGGCATGAGCTGTCGCCCGGCCTCGCGAAGGCCCTCGTGGTCCGCCAGGCGGCCGACGAGATCAGCGCCGACCGCGATCGGGAGAAGCACGATCGGGAAGTGAACGACCGCGGGGTGGATCTCTTGGAGGCGAACGGCCATGGCGTCGGCACCTCGGCTGAGGGCGGGAAGGGACACGACGCGAGGGCGGCGTGCCGGCCCCGACCCGTGCAAATCCGGGACCCTACCGGATCCAGTGCCCGAGGCGACGCCAGCGGATTTCGGTGAAGGCGCGGAAGAAGGGGAGCCCGGCGTCGGGATCGTACGAGTAATACACGAACAGGGGCCGGCCGCGGAGATTCTCGCGGGGCACGAACCCCCAGTATCGGCTGTCCTTCGAGTTGTACCGGTTGTCGCCCAGCATGAGATAGTGGGCGGGTGGCACCACGAGCGGCCCCCACTCGTCGTGCGTCGGCTGCGCCGGGGCAGGGCCGAAGCGTGAGGTGAGCAGCCCGTACGGGCGCTGCCAATCGAAGAGCGGATTCGGCTCGTCGGGCTGCTTCTCGTTCTCCGCGAACGCCGGGCCCTGCGGATACGGCCTGCCGTCGATGTAGAGCAGGCCGTGGCGCATGTAGACCGTGTCGCCCGGCATCCCCCAGAGGCGCTTGACCAGCGTCGGCGTGGGGTCATCCGGCTGGTCGACCTGCGGCGGGGAGATGAAGACGACCACGTCACCGCGTGCGGGGTCGGCGTACCCCGGCAGATGCAGCTTCGTGAGCGGGATGTGCGGCCCGTACACGAGCTTGTTGACGAACAGCCAGTCACCGACGAGGAGCGTCGGAACCATGCTGCTCGATGGGATGCGGTACGCCTCGACCAGGAACGCGCGGACGAACAGGAAGATCAGGACCGCGCCGACGATCGACTTGAGATTCTCCCAGACCGGGCGGCGTGGTGTGCGCCCCGTCGACCCGGCGCCGCGCGTCGCGCGGCCGGGCGCGCCGACCGCTGCCGGGCCGGAGCCCCGCCCACGCCCACCAGGCGGGGAGCCGGCCATCAATGCCATTGTCGTCCCAGGGCGTCGTGGAGCAGGCACCGGGCGCCGGCGACGCCGGCGCCCGCAGGCGCGAGCGCGTTAGGCGTCTTTCAGGTGCCGGTTGACGAGCTTCGTCATGTCGAACATCGAGACCTTCGTCTTGCCGCCGAACACGGGCTTGAGCGCGTCATCGGCGTTGATCATCCGGCGCTCCTTCTGGTCCTGGAGCCCCTTCCGCTTGATGTAGCCCCAGAGCTTCTTCGTGACTTCCGTCCGTGGCATGGGCTGCGATCCGACGACGGCGGCCAGTTGCGCATCGGGCTGCATCGGCTTCATGAATGCCGCGTTCGGCTTCCGCTTGGATGCGGCCTTCTTCGCGGGGCGCCGAGCTGCCGACTTCCGTGCTGCCGGACGTCTCGTCGCCTTCTTGGCGGCCTTCTTCTTTTTTGTGGCCATCGGGTGTCGCTCCTCGGAAGTGAGACTACAGCAGACCTGGTGGTAGCCCGAGCTGCGCGCTCCGATTCTCGCATCCGCGGATGCGGCGCAGACGCGGTGCAAAGTACATCTCACCGTGCGCGGCGCAAGGGAATCCCAGGGGGAATCCCAGAGGGAGGAGCCCGTCAGTGGTGGTCTTTGTCCCCCTCACCACTCAGATCGAGCATGCGCGATGCGCCGACATAGCGGACGGAGCGGGGCTCCCGGAGCGCTCCGAGGCGCTTCACGACGGCGGCGATGCGCGTCGCCTGCTCGGCGATGACCCGAATGAGCGCGTCGGTCTCGTCGGGGGCGGCGAGCCCGCCGGTGATCAGTGCCGCGTTCCCCAGGAGCGCCGTCAGCGGATTGTTGATCTCGTGCTGGAGCGCGAGCGCGGTCTCCCCGATCCCGGCGAGCCACTGCGCCCGGGCGAGCGCCTCTTCGGCGTCCCGCCGCGCGCGATCGGCCGTGAGCCGCCGCTCGGCGATGATGATCCGCGCCTTCAACGCCTCCGGACTGAGCGGCTTCGACAGGTAATCGTCGGCGCCCGCGTCCAGCACCCGCAGCAGATCGGCACTCGCACCCCGGGCGGTGATGATCAGCACGAAGGTGTCACGGGCCGCGGGCCCGCCCCGCACGCGCTCACAGACCTCGATCCCACTGAGGCCCGGCATCTGCCAGTCCAGCACGACGAGCGGCACGGGGTCCTGCTCGAAGCGCGTCCACGCCTCGGCGCCGTCGCTGGCCGTCACGACCTCGTGCCCGGCCTCCCGGAGCACGGCTTCGACGAGCAGTCGCATGCCTTCGTCATCGTCGGCCACCAAGGCTTTCATCCGTCGCCTCCCCGCTCACCCGGTGCTGACCCGGTGCCCGCCACGGTGCCGATCTGCACCATCGTGCGCGCGTCGCCCCGCCCGACGCGCCGCGCGCCACCGTCCGCGCCGGCGCTCACCTCGGCGGCGCCGCTCTCCGGCTGGACGCCGTGCTCCGTCCAGGCCACGGCCACGGTGCCATCGGCCAGCGCAACGGCCGGACTGCGGGCCGCAACGTCGCGGCCGGACACGTCGACGCGTGGCTCGAAGATGTGCCCTGCGGTGCGTGAGAGCGCCAGGTCCACGTTCGAGACGGCTCCGTTCGGGTCCACGTACGCCACCGCCACCAGGTCGCCCGCGGCCGCCACGCTCGCCTCGACCGGAGTTCCGCCGTAGACGATCGTCACCGGTGCGTGAAACACCGGCGCGGCGGTCGGAGACGGATCCTGCGCGTGCACGTAGAACACGCCGGCCCCATCCGCCGGCTCGAGGTAGTACGCCAGGTGCGTGGCGCCGTGGGCGGGGTCGTAGGCGAGCGACGGGGCCGGCCGGGCGCACCCTCGCACGCCCCGGTCACGCGTATCCGCCGGCGGCAGGTCCTCCCAGTGGGCGCCATCATCGCGTGTGCGCGCGACGCGGAGCGCGACGCTGCTGTCGGCGCGGGCCACCCACCACGCGACGGCGACGTCGGTGGCTCCCGCCCTGGCCCAGCGCACGGAGCCCAGGCAGGCTCCGGGACCGAGTGCCGGCAGCCCCCGTGTGGGCGCGATGACGGCCGCGACAGCCGGCGTCGGCCGCGTGGGCGCCCCGAGCAGGACGAGGGTGCGTCCCGCTCCCAGCGATCCCGGCAGCGGGACGGCATCACCGGTCCACCGGACCGCTTCCGGCGCACAGCCCACCACGCCGGCCGCCAGGAGCAGGGCGGCGCCCGACGCCACTCGTACGCGCATGCCGAAGTGTACCGCCGTGTACCGCCGCGTCCCGCCGCGCATCGGGCCCCGGGGGGTGTGGCGGCTCCGCTGGCCCCCATAGCTTTCCCGTATGACAACCTTCGCCGGCGTCCCGCGCGTCCCCGCGCCCGTGAACGAGCCCGTTCGATCGTACGCCCCCGGCTCGCCCGAGCGCCGCTCCCTCAAGGCCCGGCTCGCGGCGATGGCTGCCGAGCGGGTGGACATCCCGATCATCATCGGCGGGCGCGAGATCCGCACCGGCGATGTCCGTCAGGCGGTGATGCCGCACGACCACCGCCACGTCCTGGCCGACTGGCACCAGGCGACGCCGGAGCTGACGGCGCGGGCCATCGACGCCGCCGCCGAGGCTCATCGGGAGTGGAGCCGGTGGCCGTGGGCCGAGCGGGCGGCCGTATTGCTGCGCGCGGCGGATCTGTTGGCGACCACGCACCGCGACACGCTCAACGCCGCGACGATGCTCGGTCAGTCGAAGACGGCGTTTCAGGCCGAGATCGATGCGGCCGCCGAGCTGATCGACTTCTGGCGCTTCAATCCGGCGTTCGCGCAGCAGCTCTACGAGGACCAGCCGCTCAGCCCTCCGGGCGCCGGCGCCTGGAACCAGCTCGACTACCGCGCGCTCGAGGGATTCGTGTACGCGGTCACCCCGTTCAACTTCACGTCGATCGCCGGGAACCTCCCGACGGCGCCAATGTTGATGGGCAACACGGTTGTGTGGAAGCCGGCGTCGAGCGCCATGCTCTCGGCCTACTACCTCATGCGGCTCCTGGAAGCCGCCGGACTGCCCCCGGGCGTGATCAACTTCGTCCCCGGCGATGCGGCCGCGATCTCCCAGGTGGCGCTCGGTCACCACGACCTCGCCGGTGTCCACTTCACGGGCAGTACCGCCGTGTTCAACGCGATGTGGCAGACGATCGGGTCGACGATGTCGCGCTACCGCTCGTACCCCCGGGTCGTCGGGGAGACGGGGGGCAAGGACTTCATCGTGGCCCACGCGTCGGCCGACCCGCAGGCGCTGGCGGTCGCGATCGTGCGCGGCGCCTTCGAGTATCAGGGCCAGAAGTGCTCCGCCGCCAGCCGCGTGTACGTGCCGACGTCGCTCTGGCCCGACGTCCGCGACCGCGCGGTCGCGATGATGCGGGAGATCCGGGTCGGCGACGTCGCCGACTTCCGGACCTTCATGGGGGCCGTGATCGACGCCCGGGCGTACGCGAAGATCACCGGGTACATCGCCGAAGCACGCCGGGCCGGGACGATCGTGCAGGGCGGCGGGGCGCGGGACGAGGTCGGCTACTTCGTCGAGCCGACCCTCGTCGAGAGCAGCGATCCCGGGGCGCGGATCATGTGCGAGGAGATCTTCGGACCGGTCGTCTCGGTGCACCCGTACCCCGACGCACGGTGGGCGGAGACCCTCGCCCTGGTGGACCGCACGTCCCCCTATGCGCTGACGGGCGCGGTGTTCGCGCGCGACCGGGCCGCGGTCGGGCAGGCCGCCGAGGCGCTACGCAACGCCGCCGGCAACTTCTACATCAACGACAAACCGACCGGCGCCGTCGTGGGTCAGCAGCCGTTCGGCGGAGGGCGCGCGTCGGGCACGAACGACAAGGCGGGGTCCAAGCTCAACCTCGTGCGATGGATCAGCGCCCGGGCGGTCAAGGAGACCTTCGCGCCGCCCCGAGACTTCCGGTATCCGTCGATGGATGAGGCGCCGGACGAGCGCGCGGCCGGCGCCGTCGGCGCGGCCAGCTCGGCGGGCGAGGAACCCCGCCGGACGGCGCGCGAGCCGGTCGGCGCGCGCTGAGTCGCGGGCGCGCTCGCCGTCGGCGCGGTGATCCTCCTGCCGTCGCTCGGCGATCTCTCGCGCGTCGTCACGGCCGAGACGACCGCCGCGGCCGGCGCCGACGCCCGCGCGCACTGACCCTGGACGACGCCGAGCCCCAGCCGCGACCAGCGCAGCCGCCCCGACACCGGGTCGCGCGAGAAGAAGATGAACACCGGGCGCCCGACGATCGCGCTGCCGGCAATGAAGCCGTGATAGCGGCTGTCGACGCTCTGGCCGCGGTTGTCGCCGAGCACGAAGTAATGCCCGGGCGGGATGACGAGTGGACCCCAGGTCGCGAGCGTCGGCGTGGAGGGATCGCCACTCGAGGGGACGACGTAGGACCGCTGCCAGCCGAAGCGGGCGTCCTCACGCTCGCCCTCGCCCGCGTGTTGCGCGTAGGGCTCGGCGATCGGCCGGCCGTCGATCGCGAGCCGGCCGCCGCGCATCGCGATCGTGTCGCCCGGTAGCCCGACGACGCGCTTGACGTACTGCGTCTCCCACATCTCGTAGGCGACGACCTCGCCGCAGCGTACGCCCCGACCGCGCCGCGGGACGACGAGCACGCGGTCCCCGGCGAGGAGTGCGGGCGCCATCGTGTCGGTGCGAAGGCGAACGGGATCGGCGATCCGGCTGTCGACGAGCAGACGCCAGCCGAGCCCGGCCCCCAGCGCGACGGCGGCGGCCGACGCGTAGACGAGCACGCTATTGAACCAGCGGCGCCGATAGGCCGGTCCGGCAGCGCGCGCGACCGCCGCGGCGTCGGCCGCCACCGCGGCCAGGATCCCGATCGTGCCGGCGACCAGCGCCCCCATGCCCCAGCGCGGCCGGAGGGTGACGGCGAGCGCGAGGAGGGGGAGCCCGGCGACCTGGCGGAGCCCCCAGGCGGCGGCGCCGCGCATCGGGCGCCCGGCATACACGTGCCCGAGCCCGGGGATCACCGCCGACAGGACGCCGGCGAGCCACGGCCGGCGCCGGCTCGTCGTTAGGCGCGCCGCCGCCCGCGGCGGGGCGGCGCCTCCTCGTCGTCGTCCTCGCGGCCCGGGTCGTCCGCCTCGATCGAGGGATACTCACCGCTCAGCGCATCGAGCTCCCGCTCGAAGGCACGGGCCGCCGGATCGTCGGGCTGCTGCCCTGGGCGACGCACGTAGAGCAGGACGAGAAGACCGAGCAATCCTGCGAGGGCCAACCCCACGACGTCCTCGTAGCGCCGCACGTGGTGCAGGACGATCGCCGCCGAACGCCCGAAGACCCAGCCGACGACGGTGAACAGACTCGCCCAGGTGAAGGCGCTGATCGCGCTCCCGGCCAGATACTCGGCTAGCGGCACATGCGCGGCGCCGCACGCGATCGGGAGCGTCAGCCGCAGACCGTACGCGTAGCGAACCGCGAGCGACGAGCGCCACGGCGCGCGGCGGACACCCATGAGCGTGCGCGTGAGCGGCCGTGCGAGGCGCGGCCAGCGGTGCCGCACCCAGACCCCGCGCCAGCGGCCCAGGAAGTAGAGACCGATGTCGGCGATCCAGCTCCCGAGCGCGCAGCTCAGCGCGACCCAGACCAGCGGCAGGTGCCGCTCGTGCGCCGCCACCCCGCCGGCGACCGGCGCGAACTCCTCGACGATGATGCTGATCGCGCCGAGCGTCGCGCACACCCAGAACGCGCCGAGCTGGTACAGGAACGACGGCATGCCGGAAAGGTATCGCCGGTCGCCGTGTCAGTCGCCGATGGCCCCTCCGGGCCTGGGATGCGCGAGGCCGGGAGCGTGCCCGGCCGTCGGGCCGGCGGCGGAGGGGCCGGCCCGCACACTGGCCGTCGCGCCCGCTGGCGACGGCGTGCGGTCGCCGGCGCCGGCCTGGTGGCCGAGGCCGAAGCCGCGCAGGAGCGCATCACGCCATTCGTCCAGGATCTCGTAGAAGGTCGGGATCACGAGCAGCGTCAACAGGGTCGACGTGATGACGCCGCCGATGACGGCGATGCCGAGCGGCGCGCGGAAATCCGCCCCCTCGCCGATGCCGATCGCCACCGGGATCATGCCGGCGATGAGCGCGACGGTCGTCATGAGGATCGGACGGAGGCGGATCCGGCCGGCCTCGATCAGCGCCTCGCGGGTCGAGATGCCGCGCTCCTCCTTGGACCACTTGGCGAAGTCGACGAGGAGGATCGCGTTCTTGGCGACGATGCCCATGAGCAGGATCACCCCGATCAGGCTCATGATGTTCAACGTCTGGTGCGTGACGATGAGCGCGATCACCACCCCGATGAGCGAGAGCGGGAGCGAGAGCATGATCGCCAACGGATCGAGGAACGATCCGAACTGCACCACGAGGATGAGGTACATGAGCATCACCGCCACGCCCAGGGCGACGAAGATGCTGGCGTACACGGTCGACTGGTCCTTCACCTGCCCACCCTGGGTCATCCGAACGCCGGGCGGTGGCACGAGCCTGTCCGTCCGCGCCTTGATCTCGCGCGACACTTCGCTGAGCGAGTTCCCGACGGGGTTCGCGCCGACGCTGATCACCTCGTCGCGGTCGAGGTGGTCGATCTCGGCCGGGCCCAGGGTCGTCGTGATGCGCGCGACCTGTCCGAGCGGGATGGTGGTGAGAGCGCCGGCGGCGGCCGCGCCGGGCACGCCCGGGCCGCCGGGGGTGAGCACGAGTGGGAGCTGCTCGAGATCCGTGATGTTGGCGCGGGATTCCGGCGCGAGCCGCACCGTGACGTCCCGCGTCTTCCCGGTCGGATCGACCCAGTCGCCGGCGTGGAGCCCGGCAAAGGCCGGCCGCAGCGAGAGCGCCACCTGGCCGACGGTGACGCCGAGCGTGCCCGCCAGCCCGCGGTTGAGGTCGACCTGCAGCTCGGGACGCTGGCCGACCGTCGAGAGGCCGACATCGCCCGCGTGCGGCGCCGTCCGCACGGCCGCCAGGACGCGGTCGGCGAACGCGCTGATCGTCTTCTCGTCGTTGCCGCGGATCTGAAGCTCGATCTGCTTCCGCGTATCGCCGAAGCCGTTCGAGAAGACATAGGCCGTGACGCCGGCGACCTTCGACACTTCGGCCCGAATCTCGGCCGACAGGACGTTCTGCGAGACCGATCGGTCCGCCTTGGGCACGAGGCGGACGTACATGTCGGCCTGGTCGACGCGCCCCGATCCCGCGAAATCGCCGACGGTGGCGTAGGTGTAGGCGACCTCCTTGTGGGCACGCACGATCCGGCCGATCTGCTCGAGCTCGAGGCGCATGTAGTCGAGGTTCGAGCCGGGCGGTGTCTGGACCTGGATGTCGAACTCGGACCGGTCGCTGTCCGGGATGAAGCCGCCGCCGCCAACCAGGATCTGGAGCGCGATCGCGCCGACGAACGACCCGACGGCGATGCCGACCATCGTCCAGCGATGGTCGAGCGCCCACCCGATGAGACGCTTGTACGCGTTGGCCTGGCGGTCGAACCACGCGTTGAACCGGGCGAGGGTGCGTGCGATGGGGTTCCGGAGCTGGTGCGCCTCGAGTTGCGGGTCGGGCCAGAACGCGGACAGCATCGGGTCGAGGGAGAACGACACGAACAGCGACACCAGCACGGCGCAGGCGATCGTGAGCGCGAACGGCTTGAACCACTGCCCGGAGATCCCGGTCATGAAGGCGACCGGGACGAAGACGGCGACGATCGAGAAGGTCGTCGCCGCCACCGCGAGCCCGATCTCGTCCGTGCCCCGGTGCGAGGCGGTGACGTGATCCTCCCCGAGCTCGATGTGCCGGACGATGTTCTCGCGGACAACGATCGCGTCGTCGATCAGGATGCCGATCGCCAGCGACAGCCCGAGGAGCGACATCGTGTTGAGGGTGAATCCCCACGCCCAGACGGCGATGAAGGCGGCGAGCGTCGAGACCGGCAGGGCGAGCCCGGTGATCACCGTCGAGCGCCAACTGTTGAGGAAGAGGAAGACGACGAACACGGTGAGGAGGGCGCCCTCGACGAGCGCTTCCTCGACGTTCCGCACGGAGTTCCGGACCCGAACGCCGGCATCGCGGATGATCGACACCTTGACTCCGCGCGGCAGGGTGGGCTGGAGCGCCCGCACCTGGGCCTTGATGGCGTCGGCCACCCGGGTCGTGCTCACGCCCTTGGACTTGGTGATGTCGAGCCCGATGCCGGGTTGCCCGTCGAGGAGGGCCACCGACCGCGCTTCGACCGAGGTGTCGCTGACGTCCGCGACCTGTCCCAGCCGCACGAGCTGCCCGTTGCGATTGGCGACGACGAGGTTCAGGAAATCCGACGGCGACTGGAGCCGGCCGATGAGGCGGATCTGCTTCTCGGTCAGGTCACCGGTGACGCTGCCGACGGGCGCGGCCAGGTTCTGGGAGTTGAGCGCGTCGACCACGTCGGCGACGCTGACGTGGGCGGCGGCGAGGTCCGACGGACGCACGTTGACCGCGATCGTGCGGTCGACACCGCCCGACAACGTGACCTGCGCGACGCCGTTGATGCCCCGCAGCTCCTTGGTGATCCCCGGGTCGGCGAGGATGGTGAGCTCGGCGGGCGTCAGCGTCTGCGAGGTGACGGCCAACGACACGATCGGCAGCGCGCTGGGGTCGAGCTTCTTGATGACCGGCTCCTTCATCTCCGTGGGCAGCTTGTCGCGGATCTCGGAGATGGCGTCCCGGACATCCTGCGCCGCCTGATCGGGATTCTTGCTGAAGACGAACTGGACGGTGATCTGCGCGAACCCATCGGTCGACTTGGAATCGATCTCGTCGATCCCGCTGATCGCGTTGATCTGCTCCTCCATGCGATCCACGACTTCACGCTCGACCTGCGAGGGCGACGCGCCCGGATACGGGACGGCGACGAAGATGATCGGCTGCTGAATGTCCGGAAACTCGTCGACGTCGAGGTTGAACAGGGCGACGATGCCGAAGAGCACGAGGGCGACCATCGTCACGATGGTCACCATCGGCCGCCGGATCGCGAAGTCGGAGACGAACATGGCTACCTCTCGGCGGTCGTCGTATCGGTGATCGCCGTCACCCGGATGGCGGCGCCGGGGGTGATCGCCTGGGCCGAGCCGCGGAGCAGGGTGTCGCCGCGTGCGACGCCGGCGACGATCTGCACGCGGTCGGTCTGGGCGTCGCGCAGGCCGAGCTGCACGTCCCTGCGCTCGACCCGCCCGCCCCGCACCCGCTCGACGACCGGGCGGAGGTTGCGCGTGTCGATCGCGGCCAGGGGGGCGACCAGTCCGCGGCTGCTGTCGGTCACGATGCGCCCGGTGGCGTAGAGGCCCGCGACGAGGCTGTTCCCCGGATTGGGGATGGCCGCGTACACCTGCACCTGCCGCGTGCTCGCGTCGGCGACCGGGTTGATCCGCGAGACCGCCCCGGAGAAGCTGCGGTCGCCGTATCCGTTGAGGGTGAAGGACACCGGCTGCCCGACGTGGACCGACGCGATCTGCTCGGCAGGCACCGAGACCTGGAGCTGGAGCACGGACGGGTCGACGACCGAGAACATCATGGTGCCCGGCTGGACGACGTCGCCCGCGCTCACGTCGCGCTCGGCCACGACGCCGGCGAACGGCGCCCGCACGACGGTGTAGTCGAGCTGCTTCTGGGCCGCGACGAGCCGGGCCCGCGCGTCGCTGAGCGCCGCCTGCGCCTGCGCGTTGGCCTGGACGACGGTCTCACGGTCCCGGTCCGACACGGCGCCGGCAGCGGACAGGGTGTCGTAGCGCTGCGCCTGCCGCGCGGCGTAGTCGGCCGCCGTCTGCGCCGAGCTGACCGCCGAGCGCGCGGAGAGATAGGCATCACGGATGCCGGCGGCGTCGATGTGGGCGAGCTCCTGCCCGGCCGCGACGTGCTGTCCCTGCTCGGCGCGGATGTCGAGCACCGATCCGCCGACCTGTGCCCGGAGCTGCGCATCCCGGATCGGCGCCAGCGTCCCGGAGATCACCGGGCCGCTCCGCACGATGCCTTCCGTCACGATGGCGATGTTCTCGGGGCCGATCTGGATCGCGCCCTGCTGTGCGGCTTCGGCCGAGGCGCCGACGCCGCGCCCGCAGCCCGCGAGGAGCGTGAGCGTCAGGGCGGCCGCGCCGGCGGCGCCGGCGGCGCCGGCAGTGCCGGCGACCGCGACCCGACGGCGTGCGCGGAGAGAGATGGGGGATCGTCGGCTGGAAATCATGGGACGCTGCTCCCCGGCTGCCCGGAGGTCGTGTACGTGGTCGTGGTCGGCCCACCGGTGGCGGACGGCTGACCGGGGATGGCCGGGCCACCCGGCGTCGTCGGCGCAGCGCCGGGCGTCGTGCCCGGCTGCGGCACCGTGGTCGACGGGGCGCCCTGGGCGGCGCTCTGGGCCGCACTCGCCCCGGCCGCCCCGGTGTTGCCGAGCGGCAGATCGGCGAGCAGCGCGAGGCGCACGCGGGCGACCTGCAAGTTCCTGGCGGCCTGCGCCCGGTTGGCGAGCGCCTGCTGCTCGGCGATCCGCTGGTCGGTGAGCTCGGTCTGGGTGGAGATGCCCTCCCGGTAGCGCAGCTCGGCGATCTGGTACGCGCGTGCCGCCTGGCTGACGGTGCCGACGCTCGCGGTCCACGCCGCTTCCGACTGGCGAAGGGTCGCGATCGCGGTGCGGGCGTCGAGCGCGGCGAGCTCGCGCGTCTGCTGGAGGCGCGCCCGCGCCTCGGCGAGATTCGCCTCGGCGACGAGCTCGTCGCCGTGGATGCGACGCCCGGTGAAGATCGGCACCGAGAGCAGGACACCGACATTCCAGTTGGTCAGGAAATCGGCGAAGGACGGCAGGTTCACCGGGTACGCGACACGCTGGTACTGGGACGTGAGCGTCAGCGCCGGGAGATGCTCCGCCGACGCGGCGCGGCTCAGGGCCGCATCCTCCTTGACCGTCTCGACCTGCTCGCGCACGGTCGAGCGGCGGTCGGCGGCGGTGTCGGGCGGCACGGTCATCGTATCGACGCTGGCCACCACGCCGTCCGCCCCGACGTGGGTCGCGAGCGAGGTCAGGCGCACGCCGTCGGGGGCAGCGGTCGAGTCCTCGACATCGGTCGTCAGGTGAATCGGCGTGTCGAGCGGCAGCTTGAGCAACTGCGCGAGGCGGTAGTACGCGATGTCGCGGTCACTGCGCCGCTGGATCACGACCGGCACCTGGTTGTTGCGCGTGACCTGCGCCTGGAGCAGGTCGAAGTCGCTCTGCGTGCCGACTCGCCGCGCGAGCCGCGCCTGCTGGAACGTGCGGTCGGCCTCGGCGAGCGTGGACTCGGCGATCGCGACGAGTCGGTCGGCGAGCGCGGCGTCGTAGTACGCCTGGGTGACATCGAACGTGACCTGCGCGCGCTGGGCCCGGAGCTCGATCTCGGCCGCCCGACGCGGCGACGACACGGCCTGACTCTGCGCGAGCACCTGGCCGTTGAAGAGCGTTTGCGAGAACGCGAGGCCAAAGGTGAATTGATTGAGCGCGCCGAAGCCGACGCTGCTGAAGTTCAGCCCACCGGCATTGGACGGGCAGGACTGGGCGGCGTTGAACGCCGCCTGGCGCTGCGCCGGGGTCGAGAGGGAATCGATGTGCGGCGCACACAGCGTGCTCAGTGCCGAGCGGGCCGTGTCGACGCCGGCCGTGACGCGGTTGAAGGCCGAGTACTGGGACTGGAGCGTGCGCGTGTACCCGGCCGTCGCCGAGAGCTGTGGGTACCAGCCGGCCCGGGCCTCCATCACCTGGCCCCGAGCGCGCGTGATGCCGACGGACGCGATCCGGACCGCCTCGCTCTTGGCGACGGCGATCCGAACCGCCTCGGCGAGCGAGATCCCCGCCGGCCCCTGCGCCGCGCGCGCGACCGGTGCGGCAGCGGGGGACGAGCCCTGGGGCGCGGGGGCGGCGGGGGCGGCCGAGGCGGCCGGGGCGGCGGGCACGGCGGGGGCGCTCGAGGACTGCGCGGCGGCGGGGGCGGACCACGCCGCCAGCCCGAACACGACGAGGCCGGCCGCGGTGTGGCGTGCCGTGTGGCGTGCGGCTGGTCGCATCAGGCGGATCTCGCGGCAGCGCGGGGCAGTGACGGGACGTCCGAGCGGCGGCGCGGGGGCGCGAGGCCGAGGGCGCGCAGGAAGACGCCGACATACGCGGCGGCTGCGGCGTCCCGCGGCGCCGGATACATCGCCGGCATCACCTCCCGGCCCATGGCGTCGGCAAAGAGCGCCGACATGAGCATGGAGATGGCGGCCTCCACATCCGCCTCGCCGCCCGGTACGCCCGCGGCGCCCGCGGCGCCGTTGGCGGTCGCGGGATGCCCGGCGGCCGCGCCCGCGGGACCGGCCGGACCGAGGCCCCACGGGATGAGCCGAGCGACGTAGGCCCGCAACTGCTGCCCGGCCTGCATCGCACCATGGCAGACGCCCGGGACGGCGGCCGGCCGCTCGTCCATCTCGCTCATCACGCGGCGGATCAGCGTGCGATTGTCATCCAGATAGGCGAGCACCGCCTCGCACCAGACCGAGAGCTCGACGGCCGGATTCCGTGGTACGGGCGGCAGCTCGGGGACACGCAGCCGACCCGCATGCAGCCGGAGCGCCTCCTCGATCAGCGCCTCCTTGGAGCCGAACTGGCGGAAGATCGTGATCTCGTTGACGCCGGCCTCCTCGGCGATCCGACGCGTCGTCGCGCCGCGAAAGCCCATCTCGGCGTAGACGCGGGCGGCCGCGTCGAGCAGCCTCCCCCGACCGACCGTCACGTCATCCTCGGCGCTGGAGTACGCGCGCGCGGCGTGCGGGACACGCCAGATCCGGCGGTCGATCCCGAACAACTCGTCGAAAGCATGGGGGCGGAACCTAGCGGCGGACCCCATCGAAGGCAAGTAAGTGCTTGCATATAGCTGAACGCCCGTTATTACGTGCGATATATCGTAAAATGGCCCTCGATATATCGCAAGGCGCCGGCGAGGGGTACCCCGGTACCCCTCGGACGGCCCCACGCGCGTCCGCTGGCGTGCGCCGCGGCTGGGCTACACCGTGCCGGGTGGTGCTGCGTCGTGCCGGGTCGTGCCGGGTCGTGCCGGGTCGTGCCGGGTCGTGCCGGGTCGTGCTGCGTCGTGCTGCGTCGTGCAACCCGACGCGCGACGCCGTCCCCGCTACGCCGTCCCCGTTACGCCGTCCCCGTTACGCCGCCGCGCCCGCGCCCTTCTCGATCGGCGCCCGCACGGCGTTCCCCCACTCGGTCCAACTGCCGTCGTAGTTCCGGACCCGTGGGTAGCCGAGGAGATACGTGAGCACGAACCAGGTGTGCGAGGAGCGCTCGCCGATGCGGCAGTAGGTGATCACATCGTCGGTCGGCCGGAGGCCCTGCTCCGCCTCGTAGATCGCGCGCAACTCGGCGGCCGGCTTGAACGTGCCGTCCGCGTTGGCGGCACGGGCCCAGGGCACGCTCCTGGCGCTCGGGATGTGCCCACCCCGGAGTGTCCCCTCCTGCGGGTAGTCGGGCATGTGGAGCTTCTCGCCGGTGTACTCCTGCGGCGATCGGACATCGACGAGCTTGCCACGCGACCCCAGGTGCTGCCGGACTTCGTCGAAGAAGGCGCGGATGCGCTCGTCCGACCGCTCCCTCGCGACGTAGTGTGTCGGAGCGTAGCGGCGCACCTCGGTGACCAGCGGGCGGGACTCGGACTCCCACTTGCTGCGGCCGCCGTCGAGGATCGCGGCGTTGGTGAAGCCGAAGAGCTGGAAGACCCAGAACGCGTAGGTCGCCCACCAGTTGTTCTTGTCGCCGTAGAAGACGACGGTGGTCGAGTCGTCGATCCCGAGCCGCCGCAGGAGCGACTGGAACTGTTCCCGTGAGAGATAGTCGCGCACGACGGGGTCGTTGAGATCCTGATGCCAATCGACTTTCTGCGCCCCAGGGATGTGGCCGGTGTCGTAGAGCAATACGTCCTCGTCACTCTCGATCACGCGGATGGACGGGTCGTTCAGATGCTGGGCGAGCCAGGACGTGGTCACGAGGACTTCCGGGTGCGCGTACTGCTTGGCCGCGATCGCCGGGTCGACGGCGCCGGCCGTAATGGTCGGTGAGGCCAGTGGAGTCACAGTCGCGGGTGCCATGGATGCAGCTCCGATGTGAAGGGTACGGCGGCCGGTGCCACGCTCACGGAAAAACAAAACGGCCGCCCTGATGAGCGGCCGGCAGGTGCGGAGGATGGAAGCAGATCAGCTCACGCCCGCGTGCCGGCCCGGCCGCATGAGAGCGGCCGTGAGGAGGCGACAACAGGTTCCGCGGACGTGCATGGCCGTAGGCTACTCAGCGCGGAGGGAGGGGTCAAGCGGCGGACAGCGGGTGCCGGCGAGGCCGACTCACCGCTCGTGCCAGGCGACCATCAGCAGGGCAAGGAGCATCGCCCCGGAAAGCACGGGAGGCCGGTGGAGCACGACGACCTCCGTCCCCGCCGCGCCCACCATCAACAACGACAGCCCGACGGCCGCGGGAAGCGCGGTCAGCGGCGAGGCGAGGAGCGCAGCACCCACGACCTCGACCGATCCGACGCCGATCCGGAACCACTGGCCGAACCCCACGGCCTCGAAGAGCGCCACGGTCGAGGGAATGCCGACGAGCTTCGCCGCGCCGGCCCCGAGGAAGATGAGCGCCACGGCCCAGCGGAGCAGCGTCATCATGCCGGGGCGCCTGCGGCCGCCGCCGGGTGGCACGACCGGGTCCCGGCCCGTGGACGGCGCCCCGGGCGCGGCGCCGTCGGTCGCGTGGCCCGGCGGCGGGCGGCGCACGTGGTCCGAGCCGTTCGTGGGCCCGCGTGGCGGGCTGGTCGCCGGCCGCATGACTACGGCAGCCGGTACCGGGCCGACAGGCGCCACGTGGTGACATCCGCCGGGACGGAGTACACCTCGCCCGCGGCGTCGAGAGGGCCGGCGATGCGGACACTGACGCCGCCCAGCAGGGCCGCCCGCTGGAGATCGACCTCGACGAGCGTCCGGTCCGTGGCACCATTGAGGTCGGTAAAGCCCACGCGGAAGTGCGGAGCGAGCCAGGTGTAGCCCACGCCGCCGAAGGCGGTCACGACACCATGGGCGACGCCGACCGTGCCCTCCCCGCCGACCGAGGTCGGATGGAACGTGTCGGACGACGGGCGTGTGCCGTAGCACGGCTGGACCGGGTTGGTCTGCTGGAGGACACCCGGCGCGCAGGTGATCGGGCCGGTGACGCCCCCCATCGTGCCGTGCGCGCGCAGGCCGAGGGTGACCACCGTCCCCGACATGCCCGCCGGCGGCACGATCAGCGCGTGCGCGTAGGCGAGCGCGAGGCTGCCGAGATTGGGCTTCGCGCGGTCCACCGTCACGGGCGGGAGGTAGCTCCCCTCGAGGGAGAACCCGGCCGGTAGCGCGACCGTGAGTCGCAGCCGCGGCAGCACGGGGGCGAGGTGCGACCCTTCCTGCTTGGCCACGAAGCACACGCTCGTCCGCGTCAACGCGGTGCTCGGCGACGGCACGCCGGTCAGCTCACCGGTCAGCGAGACGTCGCCGAAGCGGCTGGCGACCGGCGCGTCGACGGTCGAGAAGACGATCGGCGCCTCGTAGAACGCGAGGAGCTTGGCCTCGTTGCTGCTCGCGGGCGGGCGGCACTGCGCGGCCGCGACCTGGGCCCAGACGCTCGCCACGAGCCCGACGCCGACACCGAGCGCCGCAAGGCGCCCGCGCGCGTGCGGCGACCGCTCACCCCCACGTCCTCGGATCTCCGGTGACCGTCCCATCTCTGCCCCGACGAAAAAATGGATGCTCGGCGCGACCAGCCGAGTGATTGTCTGCATCGATGACGTGCGCACACGCGCGGATCCCCACCCCTGCCCCCAGGACCCATCCCCCATCCCCCGTCCCCGCCTGACCCGGTGCTGTTGCAGCATGGCCCGCAGTCGTGGACGGAACAGTAGTGGACGCAAGGCGGCCGGCGCATCCGCCAGGGGCGAATGACAGGACCGGGGGGGCGAGCGGCGCCGCGCTCGCCGAGCTCACCAGCCGGCCGGCGATCCCCGCCGGCCGGTCGGTCAGAGCGGGCGCTCGAGCAGCGCCTGGACGGCGGCGCGATAGCGCCGGCCGGTCGTCAACTTGGTGCCGTCGGTGAGGATCAGGACGTAGTCGCCCGCGAACCACGGCTGGACTTCGCGGATGCGTTCGACGTTCACGATCGTGGAGCGGTGGATCCGCAGGAAGGTGCCGCGGGGCAGGCGCTCCTCGAGGTGCGAGAGCGTCTCGCGCATGACGTGGACGTCGCGCCCGGCGTGCAGTCGGACATAGTTGTCCATCGCCTCGATCCAATCCACGTCGCTGGTGCGGACGAAGAGCACGCGGCCGTCGCTCTTGACGGCGAGCCGGCCCGTGCCGGCGCGTGGGGCGCCCGCGCCGCTGGCGACCGCGGCCGAGACTTCGGCGATGAGCCGGGCGAGCCGGTCCCGGACCTCCTGGTCGCCGGCCGTCCCGGCGCCGGCCCCGGCGATCCGGTGCTTGGCGCGGCGCACCGCTTCGATCAGGCGATCCCGATCGACCGGCTTGAGCACGTAGTCGACGGCGTGGACCTCGAAGGCGCGCACGGCGTGCGCGTCCGACGCGGTGACGAAGACGACCGCCGGCATGCGCTCCGGCCCGACGGCGCGGACGACCGCGAAGCCATCGAGCTCCGGCATCTGGATGTCGAGCAGGACCAGGTCGGGCGCGTCGCGCGGGATGCCGGCGACGGCGTCGGCGCCATTGGCGTACTCGGCGATGACCTCGACATCGGGATCGTCGGCCAGCAGCTCGCGCAGGCGGGCGCGCGCGAGCGGCTCGTCGTCGACAATGAGGACGCGGAGCGGGCGTGCGGCGGCGGCCGCCGCCGACGCCGGCGCGGACGCAGGTGCAGGCTCTGCGGATGCCGCTGTCGTCGCGGCCGCGTCGGGGGGAGGCGGCGACTGCGACGCGGCGGACGCGGCCGACGAGGACGGGACGCGGGCAGTCATTCGCGGAATGGCAGGGCGATGTCGACGGTGAACCCGGTGCCGGGCGTGGTCGAGACGATGAGGCGCTGCCGGTCACCGTACAGGTGGCGCAGCCGCGCGCGAGTGTTGCCGAGGCCCACGCCTTCGCGCGCGAGTGTGCCGTCGGCGTCGATGGCCGCGCCGACGCCGTCGTCGGCGACGCGCAGGCGGAGCCAGGGTCCGTCGCGGCTGATCACGACCTCGATCCGCCCGCCGGCGGCGCGTGGGCCGATGCCGTGCCGGATCGCGTTCTCGACGAGTGGCTGGAGCAGCAGGTTGGGGACGATCGCTTGCGCGAGCTCGGGCGGCGCATCGACGCGGACCGCGATCCGGTCCTGGAACCGGATGTGTTGGATGTCCAGATAGTGTCCCAGCAGCTCCAACTCCCGTGACAGCGGGACCTCGTGCTCCTCCGCGCTGTCGAGCGACAGGCGCAGGAGCTGACCGAGTCCGTGCACCGTCCGCTGGGCCGCGCGGGCGTCGGTCGGGATGAGGGCCGTGATGGCGTTGAGCGCGTTGAAGAGAAAATGTGGCTGGAGCTGGTGCTTGAGGCGCTCGAGCTGGGCGCGGGTGAGCCGCACCTCGAGCCGCTCGCGCTCGCGCGACGCGAGATTGTAGGCGAGCACGAGCCGCTCCTGCCAGGCGGTGGCATAGGTGGCGACGGCGCCGGCGACGGTGAGGAGCAGCAACTTCGCGCCCTCGTCGAGCGGCGCGACGCTGAGTCCGCCGGCGGCCGCCAGCGGGCTGGCGGTGAGCGCGACGCGGTGGGCATGGACGAGGACCCAGAGGAGCGCGCCGTACTCGGCGACCGCGAGACTCGCGACGGCGGCCGTGCGGCGGGTGGAGGACGCGACCGGGCGAGCCGCGAGGATGACGAAGTACGCGAGGAACATCGGGGCCCGGAGGGCGAGAGCCGCGGAGCCGGCGAGCGCGTATCCCGCCATGCTGGCGGTGACCGCGGTGATGTCGACGACCGGATTGGCGACCGTGATCCAGGCCGGGAGCCGCGGCCGGCGGTACCAGACGAGATACTGGCCGAGTGTCCAGGCGAGCGTCGGCACGAGGATCGCGACATTGACGAGCCGGAGCGCGGGCGTGAGCGTCGGGGCGTAGGCGAGGGCGGCCGTGGCGAGGAGGGCGAGCACGGCGGCCCGAACGCCATTGAGGCGACGTTCGGCGCGGTCCCGCAGCTCGGCGAGCGGCTCTCCCATCCCGACCGCGGGCGACCCCTCCGCCAGCCCCGCGCCGGCCGCACCGGCGATCAGGCGCTCCGGCCCGCCGGAGCGGACGCGATCGGGCGCGCCGGCGGGTGACGCGCCAGGCGGCCCAGTGAGCGGCCCATTGGCCGACCCGCCGGGCGGCCCCACGGGCCGCGCGCCCGCCGGGCCGGCCGGTGACTCGTGCCCGGAACGCACCACGCCGTCGCCCGCCGCGGGAGGCGCAAGCTCAGGCGAGGAAAGCTGGACCATCCCCGCGCTCACGTCAGATATCTCTCCATATTGCGAGCCGGCCGGTCACGGCGGAAGCGGTGCACGACGGCAGGGGCACGAGGGCAGGGATGACGACAGACGGCAGCCGGAAGAATGAACGGCCGAGCGGCCCAGGATATGACGCCGCCGGGGCCTCGCCGATTCCCGGGCGGTCCTGCGGTAACTTAGGGGAGGCCCAGGGTGGCCCACGGGGGGGATCGTGATGCTACACTCTGCATGCTCGGCGGGGCGGCGGCTGACGCCTCGGGTCGCGATGGCGATGGCGATCGCGGTCGTGGTCATGGGAGCGGGTGTCGGCGGCACCCGACCGGCCGCGGCCGCGGCCGAGCGGACGGGATCGCCCGCGGGGCACGCGACGACGGCGCCCGACCCGGCCCGCGCGTCGCGCGCGGCGCCGTTCGCATACACGGCCGGCACGCATCGCTACCGCCTCGTCACCGTCGTCAAGCGGACCCAGAACCAGGCCGGCGGGCGGGCGCCGTTCGAGTTCTCGCAGACGACGACCATGGACGTGACCGTCACACTGGCGCGTCGGGCGCGGGACACCATGTCGATCGCGGTCGCGATCGACACCGTGTACGTGACGGCGACGCTCGATGCACCGCCGCCCAGCGTCGCCGGCATCCAGGGCGCCAAGCTCACGGGGCTCATCTCGCCGCAGGGACGCGTGTATGCGTTCGCGCCGCCGCCGGGGACACCGCCGGGCGTGGAGACGGCGCTGTATCGGGCGTTCCGCCGGTTCCTCGTTCCCTTCCCGAGCGCCGACGTGCATCCCGGGACGGCCTGGGTGGACAGCACCCGCGACACGGTGACCAAGAGCGGCTTCAACACGACCACGCTGACCGTGAGCACCTCCAGGGTGACGGGAGACACCACCTACGCGGGCCAGCCCGCCTGGCGCGTCGAGCGCAGTGCGACGTTGGCGACGACCGGGACGGCCACCGACGCGACGCACCACGTCGAGCTGTCGGCGGACGGCACGATCCGCGGCGTGGCCTACGTCGGCACGTCCGGTGTGTTCCTCGGCGAGTCGACCAATCAGACGCACCAGATGCGGATGGCGGTCCCGGACTCCGGGATCGAGAGCATGCCGATCCAGCAGACCATCCAGTCGACCGTCTCGCCGCTCCCAGCCGCGCGCACCGCGGCGCGCTGAGGGGCCGGACGCGCCAGCGCGCAGCGCTGCGGGCACCGCGGGACGCATCGTGCGCGTCTCGTGGGCTCCCCGTGCGCGTCTCGCGGGCTCCCACGGACCGCCGTTCGCCCGCATGCGGTGCCGGGGACCGGCGGACTCCCTCAGGGCCGACCGGGGCGCTAGGTTACCGATCCCTCCGCGCCGCCTCGGGGCCGGATTGGGGTGTAGCTCAATGGCAGAGCGCCCGGCTGTTAACCGGGAAGTTGCAGGTTCGAGTCCTGCCGCCCCAGTGCGTTCGCCCCGGATTGGGGCACGCAAGTCGGCCTGGCGGCCAACCGGTCGGCCTGCGGTTGCAGATCGGT
>JAJPIS010000082.1 GCA_021324635.1 Gemmatimonadota bacterium | reverse complement strand
GTGATCGATCCGGCGCGACGTGACCGTGACCAGTTGCTCGCCGCGTCCATCGCGGTGGACGACGCGAGCCCGCTGTTTGCGGAGTACGAGCACGCCGGCGTCGAGTTCGTGCAGGGGCTACGGACCGAATCGTGGGGCGCCCGAACCTTCATCGTGCGCGACCCGGACGGCAACCTGCTCCTCTTCGCGGGCCGCGCACTGTAGCCACCGCGGTGCATCCGCCGCCATCGCGGCGCGCGCGCCCCGCGGGCATCGTGAGGCATGCCACGCCGCCATACGCACCCCGGGAACAGGGAGGCTCACGTGAGGAAGCTCAGGATCTTCGAACACATCTCGCTCGACGGCGTGATCCAGATCTCCCGCGGTGACGACCGTCTCCCCTACACGGACTGGACCGGGCCCTATCGGACTCCGGCTGGCCGGGACGTGGTCGCCGCGGCGCAGGGCGAGCGCTTCGATCTGCTGCTTGGCCGCCGCACGTACGATATCTGGTCGGACTACTGGCCGAAGGCACCGAGCGGTCCGCTCTCGGACGGGTTGAATGCGGCAACAAAGTACGTCGTGACGCACCGTCCGGACAGTCTCGCGTGGGGTCCGTCCGAGAGCGTTGGGCCGGACATCGTCGAGGGCACGCGCCGCATCAAGTCCCGGGGGAACACGGATCTCATCCTCTGGGGTAGCTCGACGTTGGCATCGACGCTGCTCGAGCACGGGCTCGTGGATGACATCCTGCTGATCGTCTACCCGGTCTTGCTGGGCACCGGGAAGCGCCTCTTTGCCGAGGGAACGCCGCCGCGCTCGTTCGAGCTCGTCAGCACCAGGGCGCTGCCGTCCGGCATCGTCGTCAGCAGCTACAAGGCGACCGGGCCCCTGAAGGCTGCATAGTGGCGGCGGCGCCGTGCCGGCGCGAGGGCGGGGCGAGGGCGGGGCGAACGCGACGCTAGTGTGAGGCGCGCGAGTTCTGCAACTCGTTCACGGTCGCGACGGAGGCCGGCGCGAGCGGTGTGATCTCGGGGTCGTCCGGATGGGCCTGGGCGATGGCGATGTACTGGCGGACGAACGCCTCCGGCGGCATCGTCACGAGGGCCCGGAGCCCATCGCGGCCGGCGTAGCGGTCGATCGCCTTGGCCATCCGGTAGCCGACGACGTAGCCGGTCTCGTCCCAGGAGCCGCCGAAGCCGATGGTGAGCAGGCGATCGAGCGGGGCATCCGGGTCGTGCCGGGCGCGGAACAGGATGGTATCGAACAGCGTGACGATCTCGGGCGCGCGTGCCAGCTCGCGCCGGAGCTCAGCCTGATCGTGGGTGAGGCGGGGGCCCGCGGCGACATAGGCCATCGGGTCCCCGACGTAGGTAGCCATCCCTTCGATCACGAGGTTGAGCAGCACCGCGTGTGCGCGGTGTCGCTCACGGGCGTCGGGGGAGAGCGTGGGCCGGTCCGCGAACTCGGAGGCCAGGGTGGGCTGCGCCGTCAGTTGCACCACGTGAAAGAGCTCGTGGGCGGCGCTCTTCGTCATGCTTTCCATCTCTTCCCGGTGGAAGCCAAGGTCGACATAGAAATTCGGCCTGCTGTCGGGGACCCAACCGTTCTGGTGCTTCGCTCCCACCAGCACGAACATCGTGGCGTGGAGGCTCAGCGTGTCGGGCATGAAGGATTGCAGGCGTTCCGCGAGGCGGCGAGCGACGGCATCATGTTCGGCCGTCAGTCGCGCGAGGATGCGGCGAGTCGCATCCGGGTCGGACCGAAGACGCGCGAGGTCGAAGGGTCCCTCGGAGCCGCCGTGCGCCAGGGCGACGACGGCGGCCTTGAACGACTCGGCGGTGACCGTATGATCGTACTGTGCCATCTTGGCGATCATCGCGCGAACGGCGTCGGTCTGGAGCGCCGCATCGGCGGCCGCGGCCGCGTGCGTCGAGTCGGCGGTTGCAGCCGCGAGGACGGCCGCGGCGCCGCTGGTGTTGATGTCGACCGTGACCCGCGCCGGGGCCGAGGCCTGGCGGGCATGAGCGGGCGGGAGGATCAGGACGCTGGCGGCCATCACCGCAATCGCGTGGATCGAGCAGTGCACAGGCGCGTTCCGTTCAGGGGGAACGAGATAGCATGGGCGGAACCTCCACTACTCCATCCTGGAGGAACTGGTTTCAAGCGTCGAGGCGCGGCGGCGTGGAGGGTCACCTGGCTCCTCGCAGCCCTGTGCTGGGGGTACGCACCCGTGGCTGGCGCCCAGACGGCGGTCCCCATGGTCAGCACGAGCTTCGGTGTCGACACGACCATACCGGAGGTCCGCGCGATCGTCGCCGTGGTGCGGGCCTATCTGGCGCATCCCGACTCCGCGGATCGTCGCAGCACCCTCTGGAGCACGCGCGATCCGGCCGACCGACGCTGGGGCGACATCTCGGCGACCCTCGCCTATCAGGGCGTGCCCGGCACCATACTCGGCGTGCTGGGCACGGACGCCGGCGATAGCCTGTACGTGGTGAAAACGCTCTACGCGAGCGCCGACAGCGCGGGCCGGGCTGTCAGCGTCGTGGCGCTCCAGCGGGTGTACGCCGTTCGCGAGGGCAACGAGTGGCGCCTGAGCAACTCGTTGCCGCGGGTGACCCGCGGCTGGCGCCGGTTGCGCGCGGGCCACATCACCTATTGGTACGAGCCCGGGCAACAGCCGCATCCCACCGCGGTGCGACGCGCCGGGCGGTTCGTCGACTCCGTGGCGGCGCTCTTCGGCGTGCAGCCGCCGGCCAGGTTGGACTACTACGTCACGAGCTCGGCGGACGCGGTCCACCGGATCCTCGGTCTCGACTTCTTCGTCACGGCGTCCGGGCCGCGAGAAGAGCTGAGAGGGCTGACCCTGCCACGGGCGGGCATGGTGTTCTCCGGGAATCCGACCCTGGGGGACTCGTACCTGCACGAGCTCGTGCACGCCGTCCTGGGGCCGTTCCCATTCCGAAGCTTTCTCATCGGAGAGGGGATCGCGATCTGGCTCGGTGGCTCACAGGGGCGGTCGTATCACCAGCTGATTCCACAGCTCCGTCGGTACCAGGCAGACCACCCCTCGCTTCGACTCGAGGAGCTTCTCCACGGCGACCCGGCGGCCGGCTCGTACACCGACCGAAGCGATGCGCTGAGGATCACCGGTGCGATGTTCGTCGCTGCCGTCTACCGGCGACATGGGGCGGCCGGCCTGCGGGCCTTGAACGCTGCCGTTGCCGGCACCGACTCGACGTCGGTGGTGATGCGGCGGGAGCTGCCGGAGTACGCCACCGACCTGGATCGGTGGTGGCGGACCGCCACGGCGCAGTAGGCGCGTGGGTCCGTCCGGCGATCCCACCTTTCGGAAGGACCGGAGCATGACCTCTGGAACAGCGGAGTTCGACCTCTCGAGCCAGGAGACACACGTGAGACGGATCATAGCGAGTCCATTCGTGTCGTTGGATGGGGTCATGCAGGCGCCTGGTGGCGCAACCGAGGATCCGAGCGGCGGGTTCGACCTTGGCGGGTGGACGATGGAGTACTCGGAGGAGAAGTCCGGTGGTGCCGTCATGCGGATGGTCGGCACCCTCGCGCGGCCCAACGACCTGCTGCTCGGGCGCAAGACGTACGACATCTTTGCGGGGTTCTGGCCGAACGCTCCGGCGGACAATCCCATTGGCCCGGTGTTCACCAGGGCCAACAAGTATGTGATGACGAGCGGCAGCGGGGAGCTCGCCTGGGCCAACAGTCACCCGGTCCACAGCATCGACGAGCTGAAGACGATCAAGGGGGGCACCGGCGCGGACATCGTGCTCTGGGGCAGCTCGACGCTCTATCCGCAGTTGCTGGAAGCCAATCTCATCGATCGCCTGCTGCTGCTGATCTTCCCCGTCATGCTCGGCAAGGGGAAGAAGCTCTTCGGGAACACGACCCATCCAGTCAAGATGAAGCTCGTCGCCAGCGAAATGACGCCCACCGGCGTCCTCATGGCGACGTACGAGTCGACGGGGATCCCGACGTTCTACAACCTGCGGTGAGCACGCCCGCGGGACTACACCGATCACGAACGCCGTCACGTCGTCGGGCTCTCGCCTACTCCGTTCGCAGTGCGCGAGCCGGGTGGATCCGGCTCGCCCGGTACGCCGGCACGTATGCCGCGATCGACGCCACGGCGAGCAGCACGCCACAGGCGGCGAGCAACGCCACGGGATCCGTGGGACTGACATCGAAGAGCAGTGACCTGGCGAGGTGGGAGGCGATCAGCGCGACCGCAAGGCCAACCGCCGAGCCCACGAGTGAGACCGCCATCGCGCGCCGGAGCACCTCACCACGCACTCGCGCCGGCGTCGCGCCGAGCGCTATCCGTACGGCGATGTCGCGCGTCTGCTCACGGACGGCCGACGCCATGATGCCGTAGAGGCCGATTACCGCGAGCAGGAGCGCGGCAAGCCCGAAGCGTATTGGGAACCCGGGTTGAAGTGCACGCGCCGGGGCCACGGGGCGCAGGTCGCGGGGCCGAGGCGGCGTTGGAGCAAGGCCACTGGCGTGCGGTGAACGGCGGCTCACCGATCGAGACGGGCATCACCCCGTTCGCGCTCACCCGTTGTCTTCGCGGCCACCCCTTGCATGACGCGAGGCGTTGTGTTAAATACTTGACCGAATGGTAAAGTATGCGCCTGCCCGCCTGGATGCGTCGTTCGCCGCGCTCTCGGATGCCACCCGGCGCGGTGTGCTGGAGCAGCTCGGCCGGTCCGACGCCTCGATCTCGGAGCTGGCCGACAGGTTCCGGATGACTCTGGCGGGGATGATGAAGCACGTCGGCATCCTGGAGGAGGCCGAGCTCGTCACCACGGAGAAGGTCGGGCGCGTGCGGACCTGCAGGCTGGGCGCGCGCCGGCTGGAGGAGGAGGCGGCGTGGCTCGAGCGGTACCGCCGGCGCTGGGACGAACGCTTCGACGCGTTGGACAGGGTCGTCGAGGAACTCACACGGAAGGAGAAGCGCGATGAACGCACGAGTCGAAAGTAAGCCCGCCCCCGTGAAGAACCGCACCACGGTGGAGCGGACGTCCGACCGCGAGGTGACTGTCACGCGGACCGTCAACGGCGCGCCGCGTATCGTGTTCGAGGCATTTACCAAGGCCGAGCTGCTCGAGCGGTGGTGGGTGCCCAGGTCGACGGGAATGACCCTGCTGTCCTGCGAGGTGGATGCTCGGGTCGGAGGCAAGTACCGGCTGGTCTTCGACCACCGCCCCGAGCCGGTGGCGTTCTTCGGCACGTATGTCGACGTGAAGCCGTATTCCCGCCTCGTCTGGACCAATGACGAAGGTGGCGCGGACGGCCCTGTCACCACGGTGACCTTCGAGGAGAAG
>JAJPIS010000049.1 GCA_021324635.1 Gemmatimonadota bacterium | reverse complement strand
GCGGTGGGCAGGATCCCCTACGGCGCGGCGAAGCGTGGCTCACCGATCGAAGCGGGCCGAGGTGTCTCGGCGCGGGCCGGTCCTGGTGTTCTTGCCGGAAGGGCAAACAGGAGCAGGACTCCGATCCCGCCGATGATCACGATGTCCCAGGGACCGTCGGCGCGGTGACCTCCATGCGCCCAGGCCTCGGCTGACATGATCGTCATCGTGAACGCATGGGCGAGGCTCGACCAGGCCCCATAGGCGATCAGCGACCGATGCCGTGCCGGCTGCTTCACGGCCAGCAACAGGAAGACCCCGAGCACGGCGTTGAGACTCTCGAACATCGGCAAGGCATCCTGATCGCCCCGGAGCCAACTGGAGTGCCACAGGCTCGCGAACGTGAGGTAGGTCCAGATGAAGTAGAACAGGCCCACCAGGACCAGGATGACCTGCGAGGCGCGCTCGCGCTTCATAGCGTTCTCCAGTCGGGGAGGTCAGCGACGCGACACCGACACACTGTGCGCTACCGGCCTGAACACGTGTAGCCCAACGTGCGCGGTCGCGGTCCGGCGCCCCGACAGGCTATCACGCGCGATCACCGGCCGATTGCCTACACCGCCACCCATATCCTACGCGGCGAGGCGGAGGCCAGTTTCACATCACCGCCGGCAGCGCGCCGGCGGCGATAGTAGCGCCGCGCTTTCGCCCGGTTGCCACACTCCCGCATGTCGCACCAGCGACGGTTGTGCTTGCGGCTGCGGTCGACGAAGAGCCACCCGCATCGGGGGTTCGCGCAGCCGCGCAGACGCGCGAGCTCGGAGCCGCCCAGGAGGTCGATCGCCGAGCGGATGACCGGGGCGAGCACCGCCGCGCCCAGCTCGGGGCCAGGGCTCCGCCCAGCGCCGATCACCGGCACCGTCCACGTCCAGGAGCCCGCGGGCGTGGGCGGCGCAGCCGGCAGCGCACCGGGCGACGCGCGACGCGCACCGCCTCCATCCGGCGGCGCGAATCGCAGCCGCCGAAACCCCCAGCGCACCCACGCATCGAACGCGGCGACCGTCGACGGCGTCGGCGGCCGTCCATGGGCCGCATCCTCGAGCACCGCATGCAGCACGCCCCGCAGCGCGCGCGCGTCGCGCAGCAGCCGGTTGCACGGCGGCGCCTCACAGGCTCGCTCCGCGCCCGGCGCCCCGTGCGCCACGAGAAGTCCCGCGGCATGCCCCCACTCGACCACGTCGGCGCCACGCACGAGGCGCTCGTTGAGCAGGACACCGGGCTCCGCCCAGGTGACGGTGTTCACGAAGTCCAGGCACAGCGCCCCGCCGATCCAGGCGAACGGCGGGCGCTCGCCCTCCGGGCGACGGCGGGGACGGCCAGGCGGGGCCATGGTGCAATGAATAACCGATATGTGCCAGTTGACAAGTGATAAGCGCCGGTGTAACTCACGACCTCCATGGAACGAACGGCACTGCCCGGGGCCGGCGCCCGGGTCCCGAGGGCCCAGGCGCCCCACGACCCCCACGACCCCGACACGCCGCACGCGCCGCACGCCCGTGTCGAGCCGTTCACGAGCGAGGTGCCCGGCTGGGTGCTCGACGACCTGCGCGTGCGACTCTGGCGGACACGCTGGCCCGACCAGGTGGCCGGCACGCCCTGGGGGGACGGAACCGACCAGGATTTCCTGCGCACGCTGGTGCACCACTGGCTTCATGACTACGACTGGCGGATCGCCGAGTCGCGGATCAACGCCCTGTCACACCACCGGGCGACCGTCGGCGGCACGCGCATCCATTTCGTGCATGTACGTGGGCGCGGCCCGTGCCCGATGCCGCTCATCCTCACCCACGGCTGGCCCGGCTCGTTCCTCGAGTATGGCAAGATCATCCCGCTCCTCACCGATCCCGCGGCGCATGGGGGCGACCCCGCGGACGCCTTCGACCTCGTCATCCCGTCGCTCCCAGGGTACGGCTTCTCCGACCGGCCGACGGCGCCGGGGATGCACGTCGAGCGGATCGCGTCGATCTGGGCGGAGCTGATGACGGATGTGTTGGGCTACGACCGATTCGCCGCGCACGGCAGTGACATCGGCGCCGGCGTCACGAGCCTCCTCGGACTGCTCGTGCCGGAGCGGCTGTTCGGGATTCATCTCACCTCGGTCACCGGGTCGGCGATCGTCCGCTGGCTCGGGGAGGGCGCGCCGCCACTCACCGAGGCGGAGATGCGGTTCCTCGCCGATGCGGACCAGTGGACGGAGGCGGAGGGGGGCTACGCGCACGTGCAGCGGACGAAGCCGCAGTCGCTCGCGCACGCCCTCAACGACTCGCCGGTCGGACTCGCCGCCTGGATCGTCGAGAAGTATCGCGCCTGGTCCGATTGCGGGGGCGACCTCACGCGCCGGTTCACGCTCGATGAGCTGCTGACGACGATCACGCTCTACTGGGTGACGGGCACGATCGGGTCCTCGATTCGCCTCTATCACGAGGGGCGAGCGCACCCGCGCCGCCTGCGCCCCGGCGAGCGCGTCGAGGTGCCGTGTGCCGCCGCGCTCTTCCCGAGAGACATCGCGCGCCCGCCCCGCGAGTGGGGCGAGCGGGCGTACCGCATCACCCGGTGGACGGAGATGCCGCGCGGTGGCCACTTCCCGGCCCACGAGGAGCCGGAGCTGTTGGCGGCCGACATCGCCGCGTTCTTCCGGCCGATGCGCGGGGCAGCGCGGGCCGAGGAGCGTCGGGCATCGTGACGATTCGCGTCTGCGTCGCGGGTGCCACCGGCTGGGTCGGCCGGAGCCTGGTACCGGCAATCGTCGCGGCCGCCGACCTCGCGCTCACCGGCGCCGTGGCGCGACGCGCGCAGGGGACGATCGGGCCGGGCGGGGTGCCCATCAGCGGCACGCTCGGCGAGGCGCTCCGCGCCGGGGCGGACGTGCTCGTGGATTTCACCTCCCCGCTGGTGGCCAAGGCGCACGCCCTCACCGCGATCCGGGCGGGTGTGCACGTCGTCATCGGCACCTCGGGGCTCACCGACCGCGATCTCGAGGAGATCGATCGGGCCGCCCGCGAGCGAGGGGTGGGCGCGATCGCGGGCGCGAACTTCGCGATCGCGGCCGTGCTGCTCGAGCATCTGGCGCTCATCGCGGCGCGCCACATGACGAGCTGGGAGGTGCTCGACTACGCCCAGGCGGACAAGCCCGACGCGCCGAGCGGCACGGCCCGGCAGTTGGCGTACCGGCTCGCCGAGGTACGCCAACCGGAGGTCGCCCGGCCGGTCGACCAGACACTCGGCGCGCCCGCCGCCCGCGGCCTCACGCTGCACGGTGTCCAGGTCCACTCGATCCGGCTGCCGGGCCAGGTCATCGGCGCCGAAGTAGTTTTCGGCAGCATGGATGAGCGCCTCTCGATCCGCTACGACGGGGGCAGCAGCGCGGCGCCCTACATCGCCGGATGCCTGGCCGCGATCCGACACGTTGCGGACCGCGTCGGGCTCCGCCGCGGGCTCGCCGACATCCTCTCCGTCGACACGCCCGCCGCACCGGGACCGGAGCGGCACACACGGTGAGTGCGGGCGACGCGGCGCTCGCACTGGTGCTGGAGTCGGCACGACTCGTCCTGCGGCCGGTGGCGGTCGCCGACGCCGATGCGCTCTCACACGTGGCGCGGACCGGCGACATCGCCGACACGATGATCACGGTACCGGACCCGCTGACGCCGGCGGTCGCGCGGGAGTGGATCGACGGCGAGCGAGCCGCCATGGGGGCCGGGCGTGCGGTCACGCTCGCCGTGCGGCGGCTCGGCGACCCGGCGGTGGTCGGCGTGACGTCGCTCCGGCACATCGACCGGGACCACGCCTGTGCGGAGCTCAGCTTCTGGCTGTCGCCGGCCGTGCGTGGGGCCGGTCTCGCGACCGAAGCGGCCGAGGCCGTGCTCGCCCATGGCTTCGCGGCCCTCGCGCTCAACCGCGTCGAGGCCTACCACATGGTGCGCAACGCCGCGTCCGGCCGCGTGCTGGCGCGGCTACGGTTCCAGCCCGAAGGGCTGCTCCGCTCCCGCGTGATCAAGCGCGGCATCCCCGAAGACGTGCGCCTCTGGTCGCGCCTGCGAACGGACTGACCGACGCGCGGAGGCAGCCCCACCCCGTGCGCCCGACGAGTGAGCGCGAATACGCCTAGCCCATCGCGTCGCCAATGCGCCGCTCACTCCTACCACTGCGACCGCACACGGGCGGCACGGACCTGGTCGATCGCCTCGGCGATGTCGAAGTCCGGCAGAAGCTCACGGTCGAACTTCACCGATCCGTCGGACGCTCGAATCACGGCCGTGCGACCATCTTGCGGGCGGAGACGGAGCTCATAGCCGACCGGAATCAGTACCGCCCTGGTGTAACCACCAGTCGCCCTGTCGTGATCGTACGTCATCCGACCGGCCCGCCAGTCGGGGCCAGGGGGGGCCAGGGGGGGCTAGGCGGGGAGTACGGCGAGGGCGGCGTCGGTGACGGCGCCGAAGACGAGGTGGCCGGCGAGGCCGCGGGCGTGCGTCTGCCAGGGGAAGTGCGTCGGGCCCGGCGTGAGGCCGAGGGCGTACACGGCACCTTCGTCCATCAACAGCCAGACGGCGGTCCCGAACAGGAGCCCGCGCGCGAGCGGACTGCCGGGCACGCGGTCCCGAAGCGCGCCGTAGAGCGCAGCGGCCCCAACGCCCATCCCCCAGTGGATGACGGTGCCGTAGCGCTGGCGATCCGCGTTGGTCAGCGTCGTGCCGGCGAGCCGCGCCACCTTCTGCGCCGCGGCACCATACGCCGTGTCGCCACCCCGGGCGCGATCCTCTGCCTCGCGTGCCGGCTTCGCCTCGTGATCGTAGAGATACGTGGTAACCTCGCCCATGGCCCACGTCGCGATCGCGCCCCCGATCGCGCCGGCGATCATGTCGCCCAGCACGCTGCCATCCCTCGTGCGCATGTCGACGCCCCTCCGGCTCACCTGTCCAGGGGCGCGATGCCTCAAGAGTCGAGCCAGTCGCGTGCAGGATTGCAACGACGGCGCCGACAATGGCACACTCGCCCGTGGCACACGGTCGATACCGGCATGAACGACCCAACGCGCCGACCACGATCAGCGTGGCGCGCCCGCTGAGATCGAGGAGGACGCTCGCCGACTCGGGGAGGCTTCATCCAGGAATCCTGGATGCGAGCGGGCGCACAGCTCCGTTCATCGCACGCGCGCCTGAGCAGCACCGCGCCTGAAACAGCGGACGCGCCTGGCGACGGCGGTGCGGCCACCGGCAAGCGGCCGATCGGCGACGCACGCAAGGAGACGAGCGCCATGTTCGCGATCAGCGTGGACAGCCGCCCGGAGGTCGACGCGATGGTGAAGAAGGCGCTCGCCGCGGGCGCAACGCGCGCCGGCGAGCCGCAGGACCACGGCTTCATGTACAGCAACAGTTTCTTCGACCTCGACGGTCACTACTGGGACGTGTTCTGGATGGACCCGGGCATGGTCGCCGGCTGAGCCGGCCGGACTGCGTCTGCCGATCGACGACAGCGCCCACTCGGTCCGCGAGTGGGCGCGGTCACATCGCACTCCGCCGCCCGCTACCCGTGACTGATCGAGTACTCGTAGGCGGAGACGGACTTGATCTGCGCAGGCGTCAACTGCGCCCCACCCATCGGCAGCATGGGACCGGGATACGGCGGGGTCGGCTTGGGCATGCCATCGCGTACGCGCTGCTGGATGAAGGTGAAGCTGCCGTCCCCCGTCAGCCACTTGTGGGCGATGAGCGGCGGCGCGAGCGGCGTGCCCTTGGCGTCGGGCCCGTGACATGTTTGACAGAGTCCCCCGGCTTTGAGGCCGTGGAAGATGCTGTCCCCCTCGGCGAGCATCGCCGGCGTCGTCCCCACTGGCGGTTTCCCGGGCTGTGGGTCGGGCAACCCGCCGGGGCCCGCGGTCGTGGTCGCGGCAGCCCCGGCGGGAGCGGCCGTGCCGGTCGAGCTGGCCGGGGTGGCGGAGGTCGCCGCGGCCGTCGATTCCGTCCCGCCGGCTGTGTTCGCCTGGTTGCTCCCGCCTCCACCGCACGCCACGAGCGCGAGCAACAGGCCGACGGCGACGCGCTCCGCTCCGAGACAATCGGATCTCACGGCCTCATCCCCCACGTGGAATGGTTCTGCGTCGCAGTACCCCCGAGCCTGGACCGCACGCCGCGCGACGCCCGACGCCGCGTCGGTGCCGCCGCGATTGTCGTACCAGCCCACCCGATGCCGCCCCCGGGACCGGGCGACCGTCTCGCGCGATCCGAGCGACGGGACCGACCCGGCGCGACGTGCGTCGCGCTCGCGCCGGCCGTCAGGAATGGCCGCTTCCGTTGCTGCCCTCGGTCGCAGCCACCGATGCCGCGATCCGATCAGCGAGCTGCCCGAGGATCTGGCTCATCGCGCGCGCCTGCGCGGCATAGTCCGTGGGCGAGGCGGGCGCGCTCAGATGGACGTGTCGGCCCATCGCCGCGGTGTCGGACCCGCTCGGCACGAGCGACCAGCCGCCGTCGAACACCACTGTCCCGGACGGGTCAGCCGAGAAGTCGAGGATCTCGACCACCAACTGATTCGCCCGGGGCGGCACCGGCTCGTTCGGGAAGAGGACCGCGCCCGGCGGCAACCGTTCGGCCAGGTCCAGCGTCAGCACCCGTCGCGTCATCTCCGCGAACGGCGCACCCCAGCGATGCTCGTCGCTCAGCGCCAGCCGCGCGGGCGCCGTCTCACGAACCATCTCCTGCCGGTCGAGCGCGGCCGGGATGTGGACCGCCGCGACCTGGATCGGATGGCCGGCGGCGCGGGCTGGGGCCGCGACCGGATGTACGGGCTCGAGCGTGAAGAACTGGACCGGCGGGCTCGATCCGCACGCCGTGAGGAGAGCGCTCAGCGCGGCCGCGACCGCGAGCGGCCACCGCGCCTCCCTCCGCCTCCGCCGTCCGCCGCCACCACGACAGCCACCACGACAGCCACCACGACAGCCGACATCACGCGCGATGCCGCTCATCGCGAGCGCCCCTTGATCAACGCCTCCGGATGCTGGTCGAGAAAGTCGGCCAGCGTGCGCAGCGAGCGCGCGGCCTCCGTCAGCTCGTGGAGTGCCTGCTGCACGTTGGCGTCGGGCGCGCCGAGGCTTCCGCCCGCCACCCGGCGCACCGAGGTGACCGTCGCGTCGATCTCGGCCGCCGTCTGACCCAGCGTGCGGACCATGGCCGGCAGCTCGGGCGCGACGTCATGGACCGTGGAGTCGAGCGCGGCCACCGTGCGATTCAGGTGATCGATCGTCGACCGCACCGCTGGCGCCGACACGAGCGCCCGCATCCGCGCCGTGATCGCGAGCACGTTGGCACCGATCGAGTCGACCGGCATCGCGGCGAGCGTGGTCGCGATCGCGTCGATGCCGCCGGCCGAGCCGGCCGGGATCTCGGGATACCGACCGCCGGACAGCAGCGTCGCCGCGCGAGCGCCGCCCCGACGGTCGGACGCGGCGCGCGGTGCGCGCTGGATCGCCAGCTCGACCTGGGCGGCACCGATGAGCGGAGGCTGGCGCGTGAGCTCGGCGCGCAGCCCCTCCCGCACGAGCGTCGCGATGGCGGCATTCATCACGGGGACCCAGGCGGTGCTGTCCGAGGGCGCGGCCGCGGCCGCTCCGGCGAGATGGAAGCGCCCCGGATCGAGCCCGATCGTGACCGGCGTCGCGATCGCGCCGGTGCTCGCGTCGTACGTGAGCTCGACCCCGATCACATGACCGACCGTGAATCCCCGCATCGTGACCGGCGCGCCGACGTGCAGGTCGCCCACGGCGCCGTCCAGGTGCACGAGATAGGGGACCACCGGCCGGACACTGTCCGGCGGAGGCTCCGTCGTGCCGACGAACCGCCGCGTGGGGACGCCCGTCCCGGGCACCATCACGATCGTCGGGCCCGAGAGCACCGCCTTGAGCGACGAGAGATCGGAGAGGCTGGGGTGCGCGCCCTCGACGTAGAAGCGCGTGCCGGTGGTGAGATCCGCCTTCCGCTGGTCGTCGATCGAGAGCCGCACGTTCACGTGGCGGCCGTCGGCCGCGATCGCGACATCGGTGACCTGGCCGACATCGACACCGCGGTACGTGACCGTCGTGCCATTGGCCGTCATCCCGGCCGCCTCGTCGAAGACGACCGTGACGTCGACCCCGCGGCCGCTGATCGCGCGGATGAGCAACCAGACCACGATCGCGACCGCCGCGATCGGCACGCCCCAGATCCACCCGGGCCAGCGGGACGTTCGGACGCCCGCCATCGTCCGGCGCAGGTGCACCCGGGCGTCGGAGCCGGGCGGCGACCCGCCGGGCGGCTGGGCCCCGGACGGCGGTGGGGCGGTGGGGTGCGACGGCGGCGCGCCGCCAGGTGCGGTCATGCCGGCGCTCCCTCCGCCGCTCCCTCCGCCGCTCCCTCCGCGGCGTCCCACAGGAGCCGTGGGTCGAACGCGCGCGAGGCGATCATCGTCAGCACCACGACCAGCAGGAAGGCGGGCTCCCCCGTGCCGGCGCTGGCGGTCGCGAGACTCCCGAACTGGAGCAGCGGCAGGAAGACCGCGACGGTGAACACATCGACGTTCGACCAGCGGCCGATCTCGTCGATGAGGCGGTAGAGCTTGGTCTTGCGGACGAGCCATTCGCGCGGCGTCGGGGACCGGCGACGGACCGAGACCACGAACCATCCCAGGCCGGCGAGCTTGAGCGCGGGGATCGCGATGCTGGTGCAGGAGATGAGAATGGCGAGCGGCCAGAGCCCGGCCTGGATCAGCTCGCGGATGCCATCGATGATGCGGTGCGGCACGAGATGGCCCATCTGGAGGTCCGTACTCATCGGGTAGATGTTGGCCGGGAGGTAGAGCGCGGCGGCCGCGGTACCGAGCGCGACGGTCCGCAGCACCGAATCGGGTCGTCTGGCGCTCAGCCGGAGCGCGCACCGGGGGCAGGCGGTCCCCTCGCGCTCCGCCGGGACGACCAGATCGCAGCTCGTGCACGAGATGATCGGCCGGTCCCCGGACGCGTTCCGCTCACCCCCGACCGCGCGCCACACCGTGCGGCGGTCGAGCGTCGCGCGCGACAACATGCAGAGGAGCGCGGCGGCGATGAAGCAGACGCCGCCCCAATGGATGGTGACCGGCAGGTTGGCACGCACTCGGCTGTAGCCGACGGCGGTGGCGATGAGGAAGACGTCCGGCATCGCCCAGAGATCGAGGTGCTGCGTCCAGCGGAACGCTCGACCCAGCCACCGCGGCACCGTCCGGAGCAGCACGCAGCCGAGCACGACGCTGAGGATCCCGAACCGCAGGAAGGGAAAGACGATCACGAACGCGCACACCAGCGCCGCGACGAGCGGGTGCTGGTGCGTCCAGAGCATCGTCACCCCGGAGGCGATGTGGCTCGAGCGGTGCGTCCCGAGCATGCCGACGCTCATGAGCGGGAGCAGGTTCGCCGGGAAGAGAAGGACGAAGGTCGAGAAGGCACAGGAGAAAGCCGCGACGACGCTCCGGCCGCTCGTCCGCTCGAGGTGAGAGTCGCACGCGGGACAGATCGCCGCCGCCCCGAGGGGGAGGCGTGGTAGCTCCTGGAGCGTCCCGCAGTCCGGGCAGGCGATCATCGGCCTCGACTCCCAGTGCCAGGCTCAGGCCACCGGCGCCGGGACCGGACCGGCCCCCCGCCGAGTCTGCCGCCCGCGGCCGGGCCCGCCGACGGCGCCGGGTCTCGGCGACGGGGCGCGCTCCCGAGGTGGCCTGGCATATGCCTCCACTGGTCAATGTATGGTTATCAATAGACGTGCCCCGATCGGCGCGAGGAGGCGCTCATGACGGCTCCCGCTCCACCCGCGCGCGGCGACCGGCCGGATCGGCGCCTATTCATCCTCGGCGCGTGGACGGCGGCCGGTCGGACCCGGGCGATCGCGTGATGGCGCGCGTCGCCGGCCTCTTTCCAGCTGCCCGCCGGCCCCCCGGCCGTCGTGGCGGTGCGTGGCTCACACGCGGGAACGGCGGCGGCGCGGCGGCGGCATCCATCGCACCGCGGTCCCGGCGCCCGGGTAGCCCGGATCGCCCGTGCAACCGCTGAGGGTGGCGTGAGCGGCCGCCCGCACCGCCGCCGGCACCGATGATGGCGGTGACTCCCGTGCTGCCATACGTCGTCGCCGATCCCGGGGTCGCCGGCGGGTTGCTCGTCGCCGGGGGCTGGTACTGGCTGGGGGTCCGGCGGCTCTGGCGGGGCGCCGGGGTCGGGCACGGGGTGTCGCGCACGAGCGCCCGGCTCTACGCCGCGGGGCTCCTCGTGCTGGCGGCCGCCCTGCTCTCACCGCTCGACGCACTGGCGGAGGATCTCTTCTCCGCCCACATGATCCAGCATCTGTTGCTGATCACGGTCGCGGCGCCGCTGCTGGTGCTCGGCAGGCCGCTCGTGGCGGCGCTCTGGGCACTTCCTTCCCGCTGGCGGGCGGGGCTCGGGCGCTGGTGGGGTACTCGCCCCGGCGCGCGCACGGCGCTCGCCATCCTGGGCATCCCGGGCGTCGCCTGGACGATGCACGCGCTCGCGCTGGCGCTCTGGCACGTCCCGAGTCTCTACGATGCGGCGCTCCGGCGGGACGCGCTCCACGCGGTGGAGCATGTGAGCTTCGTCGTGACCGCCTGTGTCTTCTGGTGGATGGTGCTCCCGGGCACCGGCCGGACGCGCCTCGGCTACGGCTCGGCGATCCTGTCTGTCACGGCGATGGGCGCGGCGATGGGGATTTACGGCGCCGTGCTCACCTTTGGCCGCAGCCCCTGGTACTCGGGTCACGCGCCGCGCACGGGCGCCTGGGGTCTCACGCCGCTGGCCGACCAGCAGCTCGCCGGCCTCATCATGTGGATCCCGGCCGGCGTCGTCTACCTCGGCGCCGCGCTCTGGTGCTTCGCCGAGTGGCTGCGACTCGAGGGGCGACGCGCGGCGGCGGCGCAGGTGCCCGCAGCCGGTCGAGCCGATGATGGCATTCCAGCCATCTCGGGCGTCAGCGGCGGGACTCGAGGAAGGCGATGAGCGACTGGAGCTCGGCGTCGGTCAGGGTGCCGGCGTAGGCCGGCATGTCGCCGCCGCCGCCCAGCACGCGCGAGACGAGCTGCGCGCGGTCGAGCCGGCGGGCCACGTGCGTCAGGTCCGGCCCCCGCACGCCGCCCGTCCCGGCGATCATGTGACAGTACTCGCAGCCCTTGTCGTGAAAGAGCTGCGCGCCGTCGGACACGGGGCCGGCGGTGGTGCCGACGACGGCGGCGGCGATCGGGTCGGCGCCGAAGCGCGGCGACCACGGTGCGCGACCCCCCTCGTACGCGAACCAGGCGACGCCCCCCACGATGACGAGCACGATCACGGGCGCCCACGGACGGTCGCGGAGATGCCGGCTCCCCCGCCCGGCCACGAATGGCAGCGCCAGCAGGACGATGATCGCGATCACCGGCGCCAACACCATGGTCAGCGACTCGAGCCAGTGCGGCACGGTGGCGAGCAGGGCGTAGTACCAGAGGAAGTACCAGTCGGGGCGCGGAGACGCATCGACGAGCGTCGGGTCCGGCGGCTTGCCCAGCGGCGCCGGGCCGACGACCCACGCGAGCACGATCACGGTCGCCAGCACCACGGTCGCGAAGAGCAGATCGCGCCACGCGGCGCTCGGCCAGAAGGGCCGGCCCTCGCGCTCGAGGAGCCGAGTGTACCAGGGCCGGTAGGTCCGCGGATCGGCGGGCGCGCTCACCTCCGGCGGCTCGGAGACCCCGGTCCGCAGGACGAGATAGATGTGCAGGCCGACGCCGGCGAAGATCAGCGCGGGGATGAAGAAGACGTGAAACGCGAACGACCGGGTGAGCGTCGGGCCGCCGATCCGGTCGCCCGCGAGCAGGAAGTGCGCGATCGCCCGTCCGATGCCCGGAACCCGCCCCGCCTGCTCGGCGGCCACCACCTCCGACCAGACACCATCCTGGTCCCACCGCAGGAGCTGCCCCGTGAACGCCATCAGCGTCGTCAGGAAGAGGAGCAGCACGCCCGAGAGCCAGTTGACCTCGCGCGGGAATTTGTACGAGCCCGTCAGGAAGACGCGCGCGAGATGCGCCCCGATGAGGATCATCATCGCGCTCGCGCCGAAGTAGTGCAGCCCGCGGAGGGCGCGCCCGAAGGCGGCGTCGTGCGTGATGTACTGGAGACTCTGGTAGGCGTCGGCCGTGGACGGCACGTAGAGCGTCGCGAGCGCGATCCCGGTCGCGACCTGGAGGAGAAACGCCACCAGCGTGGCGCTGCCCAGGACGTAGCGCCAGCCGACGCGCGGCGGCACCGGATGATCGAGCAGCCGCCGGACGAGGGCACCGATTCCCGTCCGGTCGTCGAGCCAGGTGCCGAGCCGCGACCCCGCCATCAGCTGGCGTCGCTCATGTGATCGGGAGACCGGACGTCTGGATCTGCACCGTCCCCTGACTCACGCGCACCGGATAGCGCGTGAGCGCGCGTTGGGGCGGGCCGGCGGCCACCGCGCCGTCCTCGTAGAAGACCCCGCCGTGGCATGGGCACATGAAGAGCTTCGCGCCGGCGACCCATCGGACGGGACACCCGAGGTGTGTGCAGTTGAGGGAGAAGGCGGTGAACTCCGTGTCGCTGACCCGGCGGAGCCAGGCCGCGGTGGCGGCCGTGCGGCCGCTCCACGGCGTGGATTGCGTATCCGCGAACGTGACCTTCACCGTCTCGCCGATGCGGAATCGCGACGCCGGACCGACGGGATGCCACCGGTCGCCCACCGGTCGCGCGAGCGGCGCGACCAGCAGGCCGATCACCGGCACGCCGACGGCGGCCGCTGCGAGACTCGCGAGCCCGAGGCTCACCCAGGCGAGGAAGCGCCGCCGTGCCGGCGGCGCGCCCGAGCCGTCCACCGTGACCGGAGTGGCGGTGTCCGTCATGCCCGACGATCCCATGCGGGACCGAGCACCAGATCATCGACCTGCTCGTGAAACGGCGTCAGGATCTCCGCCCCACTCTGGCCCACGGCGACCACATCGCAGTGGCGCATGCCACCGTACCCGTTCAGGTAGATGCCCGGCTCCACGTTGAAGACCATCCCGACCTCGAGCACATCGGGGGAGCAGGGATGCAGACGTGGCAGTGCCTCGTGGTCGATCGCGGCGAACCCGACCCCGTGGCCCGTGGAATGGCGGAACGCGCCCCCGAAGCCGCGCTCCCGAAGCGTCCCGCGGGCCGCCGCGTCGACGTCGGCCGCGGAGGCGCCCGGCCGCACGGCGGCGAGGGCGGCGGCGCGCGCGGCGAACACCGCGTCGTACATCCCCCGCTGCCGCCGGTCGGGCGCGCCCAGGCAGTAGGTGCGCGTGATGTCGGTCCAGTACCCGTCGGCGTACGAGTTACAGTGGACGAGCACGAGATCGCCGGGGGCGAGCCGCGTCGTCGTCGATCGGGCGAAGGCGCCGTAGGCGCGAGCGGCGTTCGGGCCGGCCATGCAGAAGGCGAATCCGTCGGCGCGGTCGACGTCCGGCTCGACGATGTGGGCGCAGAGCGGCGCACGGAAACACGTCGCCGCCTCGAGCTCGGTCATCCCCGGCCGCAATCGACGCGCGCCCTCGGCGAACGCATGAGCGGCGATCCGGCAGGCCGAGCGAATCGCCGCCCGCTCGCGCGACGTGGCGACCGCGGCGAGACCCGCGAGCGCGGCGTCGGCCGGCGTCGGCGCCAGGTCGGCGTGGCGCTCGACCAGTGCTCGGAGGCGAAGGCCATACGAATGCACGCCGACGTACGGACTGGGCTCGTAGCCGATGCCGGTCTCCACGCCGACGCGGCCGTGCCGGGCGCCGACCCGGCGCAGCGCCACCAGGAGCGGCTCGGCGATCGCGTCGGCCGGCGTCTCCATCGATTCGAGCGACGCCGGCTCGAACGACAGAATCGCGTCCGCCCATCCGCGTGCGGCGAGGGCGTACTCGTCCGCTGGAGCGATCACGATCGTCCCGTTGGGCCCGACGACGGTACAGGCCGTGCCGACGACGGGCCAGTATCCGGAGAGGAGGAGGACGTTGCGGGGCCGCGCACAGACCAGCCCATCGAGTCCCGCCGCCGCCAACGCGGCGGCGATCCGCGCCCGCCGCTCCGGGTCGTCGTGCGCAGTCGCTCCCGCCAGGGCGCGCGCCGGGTCGGCGCGGAGCCGCGCGATCGGGTCCACGGCCGCCTCCGCCACCCGTCTCATTCCGCCGCCCTCCTCCTGGGAGTCGACACGCGCAGTGGAGGTGGTCGCGCGCCACCGACGGACGGTGGACGCGACCTCGACTGCCAGCTGCGCGGGCCCGGCCGGCAGGACTGCCACATTCATGCCGTTCGCCCCCGCGCGGCCGCCGATGGCGGAATCACATTGACACCCATGGAATGAGTGGGAGCCGGCGTCGCGCGCGTGCCCGGGCGCGCCCCGGGGCGCCCGGGCGGCACGGCTCCTGCCGTCCCGCATGCGGGAGCAGCGAGCGCGCGCGAGGACCCTGGACGGTCCAGCCGCGGCACCCGGATCGGAGCGCCATGGCAGTGTCTCCCCACGACAGCCGCGAGAGCGCAGGCGAGGCGGGTTGCCCCGGTCGCCCGGACGGTCACCCGTCCGGTCGCCCGGGTGGGCTCACGCGATGATCGCGCCCGAGCGGCGCCGGCGCCTGCTCGTGGTCGCGAGCGCGATCGGCGCCCTGGTCGGGACCGGCTGCGCACGGAGCGGGAGTGACAGCTACCGCCCGGTCGAGGGCGGCAATCCCTCGCGCGGCGCGCAGGCGCTCGTCCACTACGGCTGTGGGGCGTGCCACGTCATCCCCGGCATCCCGGACGCGGCCGGGATGGTCGGACCGCCCCTCACCGCGTTCGCGAGGCGTGGCTACATCGCGGGAGAGGTGATCAACACGCAGGACAATCTCATCCGGTGGATCGAGCACCCGCAGGCGATCGAGTCCGGCACCGCCATGCCGGACCTCGGCGTGACCGAGCAGGAGGCCCGGGACATGACCGCCTACCTGTACACGCTGCACTGAGACGCGCGGCGTCCGCTCACACGGCGCGCACGCCGCACGCGCCGCGATCGCGGGGCGCGCGGCCGATGTCGCGTCACTTGCTCCAGGGCGGGGTGATCCCGTTCATGCGGGCGTAGGCGATCAGCTGCCCCAGGTGCTCGTGGAGGTCGGCCCCCATTCCGATCGAGGTCTCGATGATTGTATGCTCGCCGCCGAAGAGTTTCTTCGGGCCGGTGAGCGCCTGTGCGTCGAGCGCGCCGAGGGTCGCCTTGGTGTAGGCGAAGCCATTCTTGAGATGCTCGAGGACCTCCGGCTTCGATGACATGGCCTCGAACTTCTTCATCGCGCCCTTCTCGCGGGGGATGACGGGCGACGGCGGCGCGCCGTACGCCATCGGCGTGTACACGTAGAACTCGCTCGCGACGTGCATGAACGCCTCACCGACCGACCGCACGCCCGCCGCCGGGCGCCACGCGTACTTGTCCGCCGGAAAGGCGTTGGCCAGGGCCAGGAACTTCACCTGGAGGGTGTCGAGATCCTCCATGAACTGCTTGCGCACCTCGAGCGCGGACTCGCGATTGGGCACGCCGGGGGCCGGGTCCTGCGCGGCGAGCGTCCCCGCGCCGGCGGCGAGCCCGAAGGCGAGCCCGATGACGAGGGAGAAAGCCTGACGGGGGCCGCGAACGCGCCGGCGGCCGAAGGTGCGGGGATGCAGCATGGACGTGCTCCTGATCGGGTGAAGGGTCGAGCGGTGCGGCCGGCGCGGGCCCGGAGGCTGGCCGCGTCGTTTCCTTAGTCATCCGCCGCCGCCCTGGCGTTCCCTGGCGGCGGTTACAGGGGCCGCTCGGCCACGGTCATTGATACGGTCGGACCAGGGAGCACCGGATGCAGGCGTTGCATGTGCCGCTCGTCGTAGCGCGGCGCTTCGCGCTGGTCGTGGGCGCGGCACTGTTCGGCCTCGCCGGGCTGGAGCGTCGCTGGCATGTCATCACCCGGTTCTGGGCCGTCCTCGGCGTGGCGGCGGCCATTGCGATCGTCGGCTGGCACGGGCGGCTCGCCTGCGGCGTCGCGGCCCTCACGGGCCTCTATCTCCAGACGGTCCCGCAGCTCTACGGGAAGGTGAATTACACCGCCGATCATCTGTAGGAAGGACGCGACGGAGGGCGGGCGACGGGCGGCCGGGGGGCCGGGGGGCCGTGGCGCCGGGCTGGACGGTTGACCGGCCGGGCCGGCCCCGGGTCGCGCGCAATTTGCCCGCATGGGGGCGGCGGCGATAGTATCACACCGCCGCCGGACCAGCCCACGACCGTCGATGCGCTATCGGCTCACCCTGCGCCTCTGCTTCGTCGCCCTCCTCGCGCTGCTCCCGATCACCCGCGCCTATCTGAGCGTTCGCGCCGAGGCGACCATCGGGACGCTGGTGCTCGTGCTCGCCGCCGGCGCGTGGCTCGCGACCTGGCGGGCCGAGCGCGCCATCCGCCGACGGGTGGCGATGCTCCCGCTGGAGGAGCAGATCGCCGCGCTCGAGGCCGATCCGGTCGTCCGCGACGCGGCGGCCGGCGACGTGTTCGGTAATGAGCGCCGGGATCGCCTCTGGAGCTCGGCGCGGATCGCCGGGCCGCTCCTGGGCCTGTTCTATGTGCCGCTTCTGTACTGGCTCAGCCTGACACCCGCGGAGAAGCCGGACGGCCGGATCCTGCTTGCCCTCCTCGTACCCGGCTTCGTCATCTGGCGACTCTGGGCCGTGCACTACGTGCGGCACTATCGCTGCCCGTCGTGCGCCCGCACGCTCCCGGCGATCAGCCTCCGGCCGATCCGCTACGTGTGCGGGGCGTGCGCGACGACGTGGAGGCTGTAGCCCCCGCTGCCGTGGGGAGCGTCAGGCGCGACGGCGTCGCCGCGCGCACGGTGATCGGCGGTGCACCCGCCGACCGGAGCGCGGCCGACAGCGCGGCGACCCGCGTCTCGACCGTGCTCCACCGGCCGCGGGCGGCCGCGAGCTGCCGCACGAGCTGGGCAAAGACGGCGCGCATCGCGGCCGTCGGCTCGCGATCGGCACCCTCCACGGCGATCTCGAGCCCGGCGAGTGAGGCCGCGATCGCCGGCGCCTGAAGCGAGTCGAGCGCCGCGCGGAGGGCCGTCGCAGTCTGACCGGCCGCATCGTGGAGCCCGGGCTCGCGCGCCGCGAGCGTATCACGCAGCGACCCGGCCGCTCTCGCCAGGGCCGTGGCCTCGGCGAGGGCGTTCCAGAGTCGTGTCGCGAGGTCGACCTGCTGCGCGAAGACACTCGGCGCAACGCGGACGCGCGGGTCTGCCAGCACCCGGAGCGGCACGGTCTCCGTCGCGCCGGCGGCGGTGAGTCGCACCCGATACTCGCCCGGCGCGACGAGCGGGCCGTCCGGCTCGGCCGCGCCGCCCAGCCCCGGGACGACGCCGCTGCTGTAGTCGTACGACTCGGCCGGTGGCCGCGGGTAGCGCAGGTTCCAGACGAAGCGGTTGAGCCCCGCGTGCGCCGGCAGCGGCTCGGCGGACGGGAGAAACTGGGCCATGAAGTAGGGCGCCTCCGCCGGGTGCATGGCGAGGGTCGAGTCGGTGGGCGCGTCGCTCGCGAAGTGCCGGACGATGGCGCCCGTGCGATCGAGGATGTCGAGGCTCACCGGCACGTGCGGCGCGTCTGCCAACCAGTAGTCGATGATCGCGCCCGTCGGCGGATTGTCGCCATGCGGTACTTCGGGCGGGAGCGGCGTGTCGCGGTTCTGGCTCGGCCGGACACGCACCGCCGGCGCCGGTCGCAGGAGCCGAGCCGCCGCGTCGACCACCGTCGGCGAGAGCTGGCGGAGCGGCGTCACATCGTCGAGCACCCAGAACGCGCGGCCGTGTGTGGCGACGATCAGGTCCGCGTCGTGGATCACCAGGTCGTGCACGGGCGACATCGGGAGGTCGAGCTGGAGCGACTGCCAGTGGTCGCCATCGTTGAGCGAGACATAGACACCCAGCTCCGTGCCGGCGTACAGCAGCCCGGGCCGGATCGGGTCCGCGCGCACCGCCCGCACGATCGCGCCGGCCGGGATCCCCTGGTCGGCGCGGCTCCAGTGCCGGCCGAAGTCATGGGTGCGATAGATGTACGGCGCGACATCGTCGAGCCGGTGGCGGTCGATCGCGGCGTAGGCTGCGCCGGCGTCGAGCGCCGAGGCGTCGATGAGACTGACCTTGCTCCACGGCTCGAGGCCGGGCGGCGTCACATCGCGCCAGTGCGCGCCGCGGTCCGTCGTGACCTGGATCCGCCCGTTGTCCGTGCCGGCCCAGATCACTCCCTCGCGGAGCGGCGACGGCGCGATCGTGTACACGACCCCCCAGCCCTTGGCGGAGGCGTCGGCGCGGGTCGGTGGGCCGTCGGCGCGCCGAGCCGCCGAATCGACGCCGGTGAGGTCGGGGCTCGCTTCCGTCCAGTGCAACCCGCCGTCCGTCGACCGGAGCACGAGCTGCGCGCCGAAATAGAGCGTGCGGCGATCGACCGGATCGAAGACGAGTGGCGACGTCCACGTGAAGCGATACCGCCGCTCCGGCATCCGCTCGCCGAACGCGCCGTGCGGCCAGGGGCGGATGTCCTGGAACTGTCCCGTCGTGCGGTCGAAGCGCACCAGCTCACCGTACGGGCCGCCGCCGTAGATGATCGTCGAGTCGCGGGGGTCGGGCGCGATGTAGCCGCTCTCGCCGGCGCCCGGGGGGAACCAGTCGCGGAACGTGATCTCGCCGTAGTCACTCCGGCTGGCGATCGCCACCGCGCCCGCGTCCTGCTGCGCGCCGTAGATCCAGTAGGGCCAGCGCCCATCGGTCGCGACGTGATAGAACTGCGCCGTCGGCTGGTTGTACCACGAGCTCCAGGTCGCCCCGCCGTCGAGACTCACGCCCACACCCTGGTCGCTCGCGAACGCGATCCGACGCGGATTGGTCGGGTCGATCCACACGACGTGGTAGTCGTCGCCGCCCGGCGCACCCTTGATCGCCGTGAACGTGCGACCGCCGTCCGTCGACTCGAGGATCGACTGGTTGGGGACGTACACCACGTCGGGATTCGTGGGGTCGACGAACAGCTGTCCGAAGTACCACCCGCGCCCCATGCGGTGATCGGCGCCCGTCCGCCGCCAGGTCGCTCCGCCGTCGTCGGACCGGTAGACCCCAGGCGCGTCCTTGGCCTCGGAGCAGAGCGCGTAGACCGTGGCGCCGCCGGATCCGCGGGCGACCGCGAGCCCCACGCGCCCGAGCGGGCCCTGGGGCAGCCCGTGCCCCGTGATCTCCGTCCACGTCGCGCCCTCGTCCGTCGACTTGAACAGACCGCTCCCCGGCCCTTCGTCCGGCGGGTACTGGCTCCACGGCGTGCGCTGTGCCTGCCAGAGCGCGGCGTAGACCACGCGTGGATCCGACGGATCGGACGCCAGATCGATCGCCCCGGTGTGCTCGTCGCGGAAGAGCACCCTGGTCCAGGACCGGCCGCCATCGCGCGAGCGGTAGACGCCGCGGTCGGGATTGGGTCCGTAGGCGTGCCCGAGTGCGGCGACGAGCACGACATCGGCGTCATGGGGGTCGACGAGGATGCGCGCGATCTGGCGCGTGTCGGCGAGTCCGATCCGGCTCCAGTGGGCGCCGCTATCCGTCGACTTCCACACCCCGTTGCCGTACGTGATGTCGGAGCGCATGTCGGCCTCGCCCGAGCCGACATAGATGATCCGTGGGTCGGAGGGCGCGATCGCCAGAGCGCCGACCGAGACGAGGGGGACGGAGTCGGTGAGCGACTGCCAGGTGGCGCCGGCATCGCGCGTGCGCCAGACGCCGCCGGCCACGGACCCGAAATAGAACGACGACGGGTCCCCCGGCACGCCCTCGATCGCCAGCGCCCGCCCGCCGCGCGCGGGGCCGACGAGCCGCCAGTGCATCGCATCGAGCGCGTGCGGTGGGAGCGTCGCGAGCGGTGGCGCCGGCTCGGCGGCCGCGCGTGCCGGCGTCTGCGCGGGGAGGACACCCGCAGCGCCCACGGTCGCGACGACAGCAATGACAGCAACAACAGCAACACCAGCAACAGTCGTGAGGCGAGCTCTCATGGGCCAATAGTGGTCTCTCCGGCCGGCACCCGGTAGTAGGCGGCCCGGCGGGGGCCCGGGGGGCCTTGGATCATCCGCTCACTCTTCGGCGCCGATCACGGCGGTGGTGACCGGTGGCTTGGTCGGCGGCGGCTCGGTCGCCTTGGGCACGATCTCGGGGAGCCCGGCGCCTCGCAGCATCGCGTTGAGCGGCGGCAACTCCGTGGCCAGCGTCGACTGGAGGGCCGAGAGCTGCGTCTGTAGCTGGCGCGAGAGCGTCGTGAAGACCGCGTACGACGGGGCGGTGGGGCGGCCGTCGGCGCTGGCTACCGTGTTCGCGAGGGCGGCGATCTCGTTGTTCAGCCTGATCGGGAAGTTGAGCGGGTCCTGGTCGCTCTGGTTCTTGACCTGGTAGATCTCGGCCTCGATCGCGTCGATCCGGCCGACGAGGCGCGTGGCCGCATCGGTGAAGGCGGGCGGCGCCTTGGGCCCGACCGTGTGGATCTGGTAGTCGACATTGCGGATGGTCTTCACCGCGTCGTTGGCCGCGCTCAGCCGGTCGCGGATCTTCATCAGCAGCGCGAATTGCGCCTCGAGCGCGAGCTGCGTGGCGTGGCTCCGCGGGTCGTTGCGAATCACGAGCGGCTGCGACTGCGTGACGCCCCCGACCGAGAGGCGCACCGTGTACGTCCCGGGCGGGACGACCGGCCCGTTCACGTTGCCGGCCCACACGATGAGATTGTCGAACGCGCTCGCGTCCGGCTCACGCATGTTCCACGCGAACTGATTGAGCCCGTGCTTGGCGGGGACGCGCGGCGGGCGCGGCACATGGTGCGTGCCTTCGTCCTCGTCGCTCTCCTCCCCGGCGCCGGGCCGCGCCGTGTCGGCGGCCGCGAGCAGCTTGGTGATGCTGTCCGGGGCGAAGCCGGCTCTGGCGAGGCTGTCGCGGCGGACGCGGTGGATGCTGTCCGCGTGCTGGATGCTGTCGGCTCGGCCGGCGCTGTCGAGCCGCGAGCTGAGTCGGCGGACGAGGTGTCCCTGCGCGTCGAGGAACTCCATCGTCACTTCCTGGTTCGCGTCCGCGAGCGTGTAGTAGATCACCGCGCCGTTGGGCGGGTTCTTGCCCTTGGGGCGGGCGAGCGCATCGCCCCCGCCGCCGCCGCGCCCCCAGTTGACCCGGTACGCAGTCGCCGGCCGGAACAGGTGGACCGGTGCGGTGGCGACGGCGGGGGTGAGCTGGCGGAGCGGCGAGATGTCGTCGAGGATCCAGAACGACCGGCCGTGGGTGGCCGCGACCAGGTCGTTGCCGGCGACCGCGAGGTCGTGCACGGGGACGGGCGGCAGGTTGCGCTGGAGCGACTGCCAGTGGCTCCCGTCGTCGAAGCTGATCCAGACCCCGCGCTCGGTGCCGGCGTAGAGGAGCCCGGGGCGCACCGGATCCTCGCGGAGCACGCGGGTGAACTCGGTGGCCGGGATCCCGTCCGAGATCCGGGTCCAGGTGGCGCCGTAGTCGGTCGACTTGAAGAGATACGGCGCCATGTCGTCGAGCTGATATCGATTGGCGGCGACGTAGACGGTGCCGGGGTCGGTGTGCGACGGCTCGATGCTCGAGATGCGGAGCCAGGGACCGACGCCCGGCGGCGACACCGTGCGCCAGGTGGCGCCGCCGTCGCGTGTGACGGAGAGCACGCCATCATCGCTGCCCGTCCAGATCACGCCGACCCGCACCGGCGACTCGGCGATCGCGAAGATCGTCGCGTAGTACTCGACCGATGTCTGGTCCTTGGTGATCGGCCCGCCCGAGGGTCCGAGCGTCGCCGGATCGTGGCGCGTGAGGTCGGGCGAGATCACCTGCCACGTCTGGCCGTCGGTCGTCGACTTGAACAGCACGTTCGCGCCGGCGTAGAGCACGTGCGGGTCGTGGGGCGAGATCAGGATCGGGAACGTCCACTGGAAGCGATACTTCAGGTCGCCGGCGGAGTGTCCCATCGGGTTCTCGGGCCAGGGGGTGATCTCCTTCTGGATCCCGGTGGTCATGTCCTTGCGGGACAGGTACGAGTAGCTGCCGGCGTAGACGATGTTCGTCTCGTCGGGGCGCACCTGGATGTAGCCGCTCTCGCCGCCGCCCGCCTCCTTCCAGTCGGCAATGTCGATCCCGCCGGAGGCCCGGCTCGGGCCGCAGAGCGTCGTGTTGTCCTGCTGTGCGCCGCAGACCTTGTAGGGGAAGTCGGTCGTCGTCGTGACGTGGTAGAACTGGGCCGTGGCCACATCCTGCGGCGTCCACGACTTGCCGCCGTTCACGGAGACGTTGGCGCTGCCGTCGTTCGCCTCGATCATCCGCTGCGCATCGTTGGGCGCGATCCACAGGTCGTGGTTGTCGCCGTGTGGCACGGGGATCTTCTTGAACGTCTTGCCGCCGTTCACGCTGCGGTAGAAATCCGTATTCAGCGCGTAGACGGTCTCGGCGTCCTTGGGGTCGGCGAAGATGCGCGTGTAGTACCAGGCGCGCTGGCGGAGCTTGCGCTCGTCGTTGGTCCGCGTCCACGTCCGGCCGCCATCGTCGGAGCGGAAGACACCGCCCGAGTCGGCCTCGACGAGCGCCCACACGCGTTGCGGATTGACCGGCGAAACGGCGAGCCCGATGTTGCCGATGATCCCGTGCGGGAGCCCGGGGTTCCGGGTCAGCTCGGTCCAGGTGGCGCCGGCGTCGGTGCTCTTGAAGATGCCGCTGCCCGCCCCGCCGCTCACCAGTTGCCAGGGCGTGCGCCCGGCTTGCCAGAGCGCCGCATACAGCGTGCTGGGGTCGTGCGGGTCGAGCACGAGATCGGTGACGCCGGTCGAGTCGTTCCGGAAGAGGACCTTCGTCCAGCTCTTCCCGCCGTCGGTGGTCTTGAAGACCCCACGATCGGGGTTGGGCGCCCACACGTGCCCGAACGCGCCGACGTAGACGACATCGGGATTGCGCGGGTCGACCCGCACGCGGGCGATCTGCCGGGTCGACTCGAGCCCGACCTTCGTCCACGTCTTGCCGCCGTCGGTGGTCTTGTACACGCCGTCGCCGTGCGACACGTTGCCGCGGATGTCGGACTCGCCGGTGCCGACGTACACGATATCGGGATTGGACTCGCTGACGCCGATGGCGCCGATCGTGCCGCCGAAGTACTTGTCCGTCGCCGGGCTCCAGTGCATGCCGCCATCGGTCGACTTGAACACGCCCCCGCCGGTCGTCCCGAACCAGTACTCGAGCGGGCGGGCGGCCGAGCCGCTGACGGCGACCGAGCGGCCGCCCCGATACGGACCGATCTCGCGCCAGGTGAGCCCTGTGAACATCGACGTGTCGTAGGGCGCGGCGCGCTGCGCCCGGATCGGGCGGGCGCCGGCCGCGAGTCCCACGACGATGAGACCCGCCACCGCGAGTCGCTGTAGCGGGATGGCCGAGCGGGTCGACGCGGGGGCGGCGCGCCGGGGCGCGGGGGTCGGCGCGAAGGTGCGGCTGTACGCGGGCAGGCCGCGCGCGGCGCGGCACGGAACGACGGTCACGACGATCTCCCGGCTGAGGAGGGTACATCGGGCGCCGCCGGTCGGAGCCGGCGGCGAACCCGGTACATTGCCTCGCGGGCGCCGCGCCCGGCAAGAGCTATCCGGGCGTCACCAGATGTGCGGCACGTCGGCTGCCGGTCGCACCATCGGATCCCCGGCCGTGCACCCGAAGGCGGCGGCGAAGGCGGTCGAGTTGGAGAGCGGGCCGTTGACGCGCCACCGCTCGGGCGCGTGCGGGTCGACCGTGACGCGGGTCCGCTCCTCCTCGGGGCGGGTATGCGTGCGGAAGCTCTGGGCGTAGCCGAGGAAGAATCGCTGCTCGGGCGTGAAGCCGTCGATCGGTCCGGGTCGGCCGTCGCGCTCGAGGGCGCGCTCCAGCGCGTCGTAGCCGGTGAGCACGCCGCCCAGGTCGGCGATGTTCTCCCCTTCGGTGAGCGACCCGTTGACGTGGAACGTGTCGACCTGGATGTAGCCGTCGTACTGGCGGACGACGCGGTGCGCCTCGCGCTCGAAGGCCGCCGAGTCGCGCGCCGTCCACCAGTCGCGCAGGTTGCCGGCGGCGTCGAAGTGGCGCCCGGCGTCGTCGAAGCCGTGGGTCAGCTCGTGGCCGGCCCAGCTCGCGCCAAGCGAGCCGTAGTTGGCGCCGTCGTCCGCCCGCGGGTCGAAGGTCTGGGGGAGCAGGGCACCGGCCGGGAAGACCATCTCGTTCTTCCCGGGATCGTAGTACGCGTTGACCGTCGGTACGGTCATCCCCCACTCGGTGGTGTCGACCGGCGAGCCGGGGCGGTCGACCACCCGATCCCACTCGAACGCCGCGGCCCGGGCGACGTTGCGGACGAACGGCTCGCTGTCGCCGACGACGAGGCGAGTGTAGTCCCGCCACCGGTCCGGGTAGCCGACCTTCTCGTGCATCCGGTCCAGCTTCTCCAGCGCGAACGTCCGGGTCGAGTCCGACATCCACGGGAGATGCTGGAGCCGGGTCCGGAACGCACTCCGGATGTCGTCGATCACCGTGCGGGCCCGTGTCTTGGCCTCGGGCGGGAAGGTGCGCGCCACGTAGGCCTCGCCCAGCGCCTCGCCGATGTCGCCGTCGGTCTCGCGTGCGCACCGCTTCCACCGGGGCAGCATCGCCTTGGCCCCGGTGAATCGTCGCGAGAACGCGAAGTCCTCCTGCACGAAGGGCGTCGAGAGCCAGCGCGCGCTCTGCGCGAGCAGGTGATAGCGGAGGTACGCGCGCCAGTCGGCGAGCGGGGCGGCGCGGAGGAGCGAGTCGGCGCGGTGGAAGAAGGCGGGCTCGGCGACGTTGACGCGCGCGACGGTCGCCGAGAGTCCGGCCAGGCGGGCATACCGGGGCCAGTCGAGGCCCGGGGCGAGGGTCCGGAGTCGAGCGACGGGCATCGGGTGATCGACGGCCGACGGCGCGCGCAGCGCCACGCGCGTGAGCGACGCGCGGGCAAGGGCGGTCTCGAGCCGCATCACGCGGTCCGCGTCGTGCCGCGCCGCCTCGGGCGTCTCGCCGGCGAGCGAGAGCAGGCGGGCGACATGGGCGACGTACTGCCGCCGGGTGGAGTCGGCCGACGCTCCGCGGTCGGTGTAGTAGTCGCGGTCCGGGAGTCCCAGGCCGCCCTGGGAGAGCCAGACCATGTAGTGGGCCGCGTCGTGCGGATCGGGGAGCGGCGTGTAGTCGAAGAGCGCCGTGGCGCCGCGCCGCTGGAGCGCGGCGATGGCGGGCACGAGGTCGCCGCGCGACCCGAGGGCGTCGATCTGGTCGAGCTCCGGCCGGATGGGCCCCAGCCCGGCGTGCTCGGCGGCGCTCGAGTCCATGCAGGAGGCGTAGAAGCTGCCGAGCTTGCGCAGCGTGCTACCGGCGGGGGCCGCGCTCCGCCGCGCGGCCGCGTCCTCGAGCACCGCCCGGACGACCAGCTCGTTTCCGTCGCTCATGTCGCGCGCGACCCCCGAGCTCGAGTACGCGGCGGGGATCGTGTCGTGCGCGAGCCATCCGCCGTTGGCGAACTGGAAGAAGTCCGTGCACGCGTTGGCCGTGCGGTCCATGTACGCCGGATCGACCACCCGAAGCACCGGTGCCGCCGAGAGACTGGCGCTCGTGACGCCCGGGCCGGGCGCCTGCGCGCGCAGTGCGGACGTCGCGAGCGCGAGAGCAAGCGCGAAGCCGAGCGGGAGCGCGACCGTTGCGGGTGGAGGGCACGCCGTGCGGCGGAGATCGCGACACGATGGCATGGCGGTGAGGCGGGGTGGCGAAGGTGGCGGGGTGGCGAAGGTGGCGGGGGTGGCGAGGTGGCGGGTGGCGAGCTGGCGGAGGTGGGGAGCTGGCGGCGCCCGAGGCGGAAGCGCGGCGGGCGCGCCGGCCCGGGCGCTCGGCCGCGGTCCGCTCTCGCGCCGGTGACTCGATCCCTACTTAGACGCCCGAGGGCGTGCAAGGGTTCTCTTCAGCGCGGCGGCGTTCCCTGGCGAGGGTCGGAGGGCGCCGCTAGGTTGGCGGCCATGGCTACGGGACCGGAGACGACGCCGATGCCACTCGCGGGCATCGGCGTCGTTTGCATCGCCGTCTATGTCCCGGCGCTCGTGGCCGCACAGCGGCTCCGCGAGCTCGGCGCGGCGGTCACGATCGTCGAGCCGCCGGCCGGTGACCCGCTGGCGACGATGTGTCCGGCGTGGTACGACGCGCTGCACACCGGGCAGACCACCTGCCGGCTCGACCTCAAGAGCGGAGAGGGGTCGGCGGCGCTGCATGGGCACCTCGCCCACGCCGACCTGCTGCTCACGGCCTTGCGCCCGTCGGCGCTCGACCGGCTGGGCCTCGGCTGGGCGGCGCTGCACGCGAGGCATCCGGCGCTCTCGCACGTCGCGATCGTCGGCTATCCCGCGCCCGCTGTCGAGGAGCCGGGTCACGACCTCACCTACCAGGCGCACATCGGCCTCGTGCACCCGCCCGAGATGCCCCGGACCCTGCTCGCCGACCTCGCCGGGGCCGAGCGGGCCGCGCTGGCCGCCGTCGCGCTTCTGCTGGGCCGCGCCCGCGGGCAGGCCGTCGCGCGGCACGACGTCGCGCTTGCCGACGCCGTCGAGTCGTTCGCCGATCCGCTCCGCTATGGCATCGCCGCGCCGGGCGCGTTGCTCGGCGGCGGCTCGCCATCCTACGGACTCTACCAGGCCGCCGACGGCTGGGTCGCGGTGGCCGCGCTCGAGCCCCACTTCTGGCGCGGGTTGCTGAGCGCGTTGGATCTCCCGGCCGACGCCGACCGGCCCGCCCTCGAGCGTGCGTTCAGGGCGCGCGGCGCCGAAGCCTGGGACAGGTGGGCCGCCGACCGTCGGCTTCCGCTCGTCGCCGTTCGACCTGCGCCGGTGCAGGTGGCGCTCGGCGCATGAGAGTCCTCCTCCCCCTCCTCGCGGCGTCGGCCATCCTCGCCGCCGCCCCGCCGCGCACGGCCGCGGCCCAGGCGCCGCCCGACCTCCAGTGGACGCCGCTCGGGACCGACGCGTCGGGAAGCGAGTGGGGCGACACGTCGCACATCGCGCTCGCGCCCGACAGCACCGTCACCGCGTGGTACAAGGTGAAAGCCGCCAACGAGCCCAAGTCGGTGGTCGTCCAGTACGCCATCGACTGTGTCGGCTTCCGCCTGTCGCTCCGCCGCTCGATCACGTACGATGGCGCCGACCAGGCGGTCGCCGAGGAGAGCGCGCCGACGCCGTTCTATCAGCCACCGCCCGTCCGTGCACTCCAGGACTTCATGCGGATGGCCTGTCGTCGTGCCCGAGGCCCCTCGTAACCGCCGGCGCTCGCCGACCTCCCCCCGCCCTCTCCCGCTCCGCCCCCCGTCCTCCCCTTCCCCGGATCACGCCACCCCGATGACACGAGTCGCTCGATTGGTTCTCGCCGCGCTGGCGACCGTCGCTCTCGCCCCCGCCGCGCGGGCGCAGCGCCCGATCAAGGTCTACATCTCGGCCGACATGGAGGGCGTGGCGGGTGCGGTGACGGCTGACCAGCTCCTCCCGACCGGCTTCGAGTACGAGCGCTTCCGGCAGTTCATGACCAGCGAAGTGCTGGCCGCGATCCAGGGTGCGCGCGAGGCGGGGGCGACGGAGTTCGTCATCAGCGACTCGCACGGCAATCAGGAGAACCTGCTCATCGAGCAGTTCCCGACCGACGCGACCATCATCCGATCGGCGCCTCGCCCGCTCGGGATGATGGAGGGGATCGATTCCTCGTTCGCGGCGGCGGTGTTCATCGGCTATCACGCCTCGACGACCAGTCCGGCCGGCGTCCGCGCGCACACCTTCTCCAGCGCCAATCTCGCCGCCGTGTATCTCGACGGCGTCGCGATGCCGGAGGCGGGCGTGAACGCGGCGATCGCGGGGGAGTTCGGCGTGCCGGTGGTGGCGATCTCCGGCGACAACGTCGCGGTGGCCGAAGCCCAGCACCTGCTCGGCCCGATCGAGGGTGCGGTGGTCAAGCGCGCGCTCGGCTTTCATTCGGCGGCCACCATGACGCCGCAGGCGGCGCAGGCGCTCATCCGTGAAAAGGTCAGGGCGGGGGTGCAGCGGCGGGCCGAGCTCCACCCGTACATCGCCAAGGCACCGATTCACCTGGGCCTGACATTCAAGAACTATCGTCCGGCCGAGGTGCTCAGCTACCTGCCGATCGTGCAGCGGACGAGCTCCCACGCGATCGAGTTCGTCGGGCGCGACATGGTGGAAGTGTCCAGGTTCGTGGAGTTCGCGCTCAGCTACTCGCCGGAGCTGTCGCCCTGACCGTGCACCTGCCGGCACGTGCATGCGCTGGCCGAGCTGCCTCTTTCGACCGTGCGGCGGGCCCGGGTAGCTTGAGAGTGCGCCGGACGAGGCGGCTCGGATGCCGTGTCCGTCATCGGCTGCTCAGGGAGGTGTGACCCATGTCAGTGAAACGCGCCGCCGACGTGCCGGCGCAGTCGGTCGCGGCGGGGAAGGACACGATCCGCCAGGTCCTGATCGGTCCCGACGAGGGGCCGCATTTCGCCATGCGGCGGTTCGTGATGCAGCCGGGTGGCGGGATGCCTCGCCACACCAACACCGTGGAGCACGAGCAGTACGTGCTCGCCGGCCGCGCGACGATCGGCATCGGCGACCGGACGCTCGAGGTGGCGACGGGCGACGTCGTCTACATCCCCGCCGGCACGCCCCACTGGTACCGAGCCCACGACGGGGAGCCGTTCGAGTTCCTGTGCGTCGTGCCCAACCTTCCCGACACGACCGAGATCCTGGGCGACTGCTGATCGGACGCCGGCGGGGCGGCGGGGTGACGTCCCCGACATCCCCCGGGGATGCACCCGCCGGCGCCCCATGCCGACCGGCATCGGTGCGGGATGCAAGTCGGGGGCGGCATGAATGCCGCCCCCACCGACCCACCGCACCGGCGGTGGCGGTCAGGCCACCGCGTGCGCCTCCTCGTGCGCGCGGCGCGGTTTGTGGGCCGCCACGACCTTGTCGGCGATCTCGGACGGGACGTAGTCGTAGTGGGAGAACTCCATCGAGTACGTGCCGCGGCCCTGCGTCATCGACGTCAGGTCCGTGCCGTAACTCAGCATCTCGGCCAGCGGCACCGTCGCCTTGATCACGACCGAATGGCCCCGCGCCTCACTGCCGCTGATCCGCGCGCGGCGCGCGCTCAGATCACCCAGGAGCGCGCCGGAATACTGGTCGGGCGCCTCCACCTCGACATGCATCAGCGGCTCCAGGAGTGACGGTCGCGCCTGCCGCACCGCCTCCTTGAACGCGAGCGACCCGGCGATCTGGAAGGCGATGTCGGACGAATCGACATCGTGATACTTGCCGTCGTAGAGCCGCACGCGGAAGTCGACGACGGGAAAGCCCGCCAGGAAGCCGCGTTCGGCCGCTTCGCGCACGCCCTTGTCCACCGACGGAATCCAGGTGCGCGGGATCGCGCCCCCCACGATCTCGTCCACGAACTCGATTCCCGCTCCGCGCGGCAGCGGCTCGACCTTGATCCGACAGACGCCGAACTGACCATGTCCGCCGCTCTGCTTCTTGTGCCGACCTTCCCCTTCGGCGCGGCCGCGGATCGTCTCTCGATAGGCGACCTTGGGCGGTTTGAGCGTCAGCTCGACGTGGTACCGCTTCCGAAGCTTGGCCACCACCACCTCGATATGCTGCTGCCCCGCGCCCGAGAGCAGGAACTCCTTGGTCTGCGGGTCGCGGCTGAAGCGGAGCACCGGATCCTCGTCCAGAATCCGGTGCATCGCGGTCCCGATGCGATCCTCATCGGCCCGCGTCTTCGCCTCGACGGCGAAGGTGATCGACGGCTCCGGCAGCCGCGGACGAGGATAGAAGATCGGCGCGTGCTTGTCGCCCAGCGAGTCACCGGTCGCCGTCTCCTTGAGCTTCGTGACCGCCCCCAGGTCGCCGGCGTGAAGCTCGCTCACGGGCACGGCCGTCTTCCCCTGCATCGTCTGAAGGTGCTGGAACCGCTCGGCCGTACCGCGCGTGAAGTTGGTCACGGTGGCGTCGGTGTGCAGCACGCCGGACATCACCTTGAAGTAGCTCACACGCCCGGCAAAGGGATCCGCGAGCGTCTTGTACACGAACAGTGAGAGGGGCTCGGTGTCGGCGATCCGCCGGCGTACCGTCTCCCCGTCGCCCGCGCTCTCGGGCACGTTGGTCCCGATCGCCGCACCGCGCGCGGCCGGCGAGGGGAGGATGTCGGTCACGAAGTCGAGCACCGCGTCGGTCCCGATGTTGTGCACCGTCGAGGTGAGGAGGACCGGGAAGAGCCGCCGCTCCTGGACGGCCTCGTGGAGCCCCTTCCTGAGATCGTGGACCGGCAGGGTGCCCTCGTCGAAGAACTCCTGCATGAGGGCGTCGTCCCCCTCGGCCACCATCTCGACCAGGGCCTCGTGCGCCGCCTGCGCGGCCGCCGCCATCTCGGGCGGGATCGCCCCGCGCCGCGCGCGGCCGTCACCGTCCGGCGCGTAGCGGAGCGCCTCCATCGTCACGAGGTCGATCACGCCCTCGAACTTCCGCTCCTCCCCGATCGGGAGCTGGATCGGCACGACCGCCCGGCCGAACACCTCGCGCAGCGCCGTCAGCGTGCGGTCGAGGCTCGCCTGCTCGCGGTCCATCCGGTTCACCACGATCGCGCGGGGGAGCGCGTACTCTGTCGCGTACTCCCAGACCTTCTCGGTCACCACCTGGACGCCGGCGACGGCGTCGACCACGACCAGCACCGCATCGGCGGCGATGAGCGCCCCTTTGGTGTCGTTGATGAATGTCGAGTAGCCGGGTGTGTCGAGGAGATTGATCTTGGTCTTCCCCTCCTGACCCGCCGGCTGGCCGGTCGGTGCCCACTCGGCGTGCGCCACGCCCGTCTGAATGGAGATCTTCCGCGCGATCTCCTCCTCGTCCCAATCGGTCACGGTCGACCCGTCGCTCACCCGCCCCATCCGCGGGGTCATCCCCGCGGTGTAGAGACACGCCGCGACCAGTTGTGTCTTCCCGGTGTCGCCGTGACCGACTACCCCCACGTTGCGGATCCTGTCCGTGCCGTACGCGTGCATCGCTCACCTCCGCTGACTCGGGTCGGGCAGGCACGCTGAGCGTGCCGCTGCGTGCCGCAGCGTACCACGGCTCCCGCGCACTCGCCGGCCAGTCGCCCGAGACGGAGACGCTCGTTCGCACGCCTCGCGCGGCCGCTCCGGAGGTGCCCGATGGCGCCGCACCTCCCCGAGATTTCGGGAGATTCCCCGCCCCGGGCAAGTCGGCCGTAGCCTGCGTCAGCGAGCTCGGCGGTATGCCGCGGTGCGACCTGCACGGTCGCCGGCAGCCGCCCGCCCGCGGGTGCTGCGCGGGAAATGCTTCCCCCGAAAGCACTTGCCCGACGACCCGACGGCGACCCCGCTCGTCACACGAACGGGGTCGCCATCCAGGTCGGCCGGCATCCCACACCGAGGCCCGGTTCGGCATTCACCCGGTCGCCGTTCGCCGTTGGGCTTTCATGCCACCCGGCGTGGGCGGTGAATGTCGAACGGGCGAACGGCGGGCGGCATGACGGGCCGAACGGCGAACGGCGGGCGGCATGACGGGCCGAACGGCGAACGGCGGGCGGCATGACGGGCCGAACGGCGAACGGCGGGC